>CAZWSG010000045.1:0-1684 GCA_964636595.1 uncultured Nitrosopumilaceae archaeon | reverse complement strand
TTGATAACATTGCACCAAAGACTACGGCAAACTTTGTCAAGCTTGCAAACTCTGGTTTCTATGATGGAACTGTATTTCATAGAATAATGCCGGGATTTGTAATACAAGGCGGTGATCCAAATACAATAAAAGGTGATAGAAGCACATGGGGACTTGGAGATGCAGGATATACAATTCCTCCAGAATTTACTAACAGTGTGAACTTTACAAAAGGCATGGTAGGTATGGCACGAGGTGGAGATCCAAACAGTGGAAGCTCCCAATTCTTTATCACACTTGGCGATGCTCCATGGCTAAATGGTCAATATACTCTATTTGGACAAGTCATATCTGGCCAAGATGTTGTTGACCAAATTGCATCACTTAAGACAACTACTGACAATAATCAACCAGTAGATGCTGATTCTGCACGTGTATCCAAAATTAGTATAGAATCATCTAACTCTACAAAATAAAAGAACTTTGTAACTATGCTATTCTTCTATACATCCAGATTTTTCCATCACTAGGTGCTTTTGGTGATTGCATGAATCCTTTGCTTTCATAGAGACTAGTCTTATTTTGATCTGTTTGCAGTACAATGTATCTACAAGCAATTCTTTCGCCAATCTCTTGAGCTAATCCTACACAGAAATCTACCATTATTTTGCCTATGCCCATTCTCCGATGATTTCTATTTGTACCCAATTGCCCCAATAATACTGATGGATACAAATGAATTGATGATGCATCCATAACATGTTCAGTTGTTCCCAATTTTTTTGTCTGTATGGAAAACATTGAAATTGTAAAAAAACTTACTAGGGCGCCTTGGAAAGTTACTCCCCAAATAGTTGTTATTTTATTTTTATGATATGACGATGCTTTAGACTGGACAAACTCATTTACTCCCAATGGATCTGTGATTCCATCTTCTGTAAAATCTAATTTTTTTAATTGTTCAACATCAGTTATTGGTTTTATTTCAAAATCTACACATATGTGCTTTAAACAATATCTATTAAGTGGTTCTAGGATTTACAATATTTCTTATACAAATCATGGGCTTCTTTTAGAGATTGTTTCTCATCTACAGACAACTCTCGCTGATCATATTCTAAAAACTTGTCAACTTCACTTCCTTCTAGAATTAATGTTTCGTCTGTAACCATATTGTAATTACAACATCTAGGTATAATAAGATACCCGGTGGCATACACTATACAATTTCTATTGTCAATATCTACGTAATACCAAAACCTATTTTCAGTCTTTTCATGTATCCAAAAAATAAAGAACACTTGATTAAAATTAATTTTACTTGTATCTGTCTGAAATACGATATCTTGCGTACTTGTCATCTGGAGAATATTTTCCTGGATGTACAGTAACAGTTTGATGCCCGCATTTGGGACACTGGTCTTTTAGGGTGTATTTTTTACATTCTGTGCATTTTCTCATCTGAAAGTGCATTGTTCTAGCCTTCTCTTGTCTTCTTGGACTCTTCCCTTGTAAACTTGAAGGTGCCTCCCTTCTTTTCTATGGCATCTTGGACAGAAGAAAGAATTGGTTTTAGTTCCTTTTCTGCCTCCTTAAAGTTTGGTGCAGTAAGAGTAATGCGATACTTGGGAGCTCCAATGTACGTAACCAAGATCTCCTGCTTGTTTGCAGTGGAATCAATTAATGCATGCTTGATTATTTCAAT
>CAZWSG010000044.1:0-1948 GCA_964636595.1 uncultured Nitrosopumilaceae archaeon | reverse complement strand
CAACAGGAACCTGAGGTAAAAGCAGACCTGATCCAAACTCCCATCTCATAATCAGTCCATCTCTTCCTACCTTAACCATTTTAGGATATTCAGATGTATCCTTGACTTTTATCTCAACAGGCGGAGTAAGTACGGTAACTTCAAATGTAATCTCATCTAATTCCTCAAATCTTACGGGTGGAAAACGGGGATCCTCCGTAGACGATGCAATTGCTGCATCTAAAAGAGATTGATGTAATATTTCATTAGGCATGGGGAATCCTATACATCCTCTAAGATTTTCTTTTTTATCCAGTGTTACAAATACTCCTGACTTGAATGCAAACTTGGATTTGATCTCTTTTGATAATTCTATTTTTTCTTCTTCTTTGAGATATTCTGTAACAACTAGGCGCGCAGTTTTTACCAGTGTTTGACCATCTTCATCTGATATATTCAATTCATTCTGTCATTTAGTTTCATTACAAATTCTTGAAGTTTTTCAAAATGAGTTCCTTCCCAGTAAATCTTTTTACAAGAATCACATATCCAAAACTTTTTCTCTCGTTCTAGTATTCCTTCTGGAATTTTTCCTATGATTCGATATTTTTCAACTGATTGTAGATTTCCATTGCATACAATACATCTAGCATTGTCTGTATCTATCACAAATGTACCAAAATTAATTTTTGCATTTATCTGCATAATTTGTTCTAATTCATCACTTCCTCTGATGAGAACAAATACGCTCTCTTGTTTTTCTGCTTTTTTAGTAAGTTGTTCATCTTTTGTTATGATAATACGTTTTTCATTTTTTGCTATCAAAATTAATTTATTATCCTCAATTGAGGAGAAATATTTTGAATCATATCCAAGAATTCTTAATTTCTTTGCCAAATTGCCTAACATTGAATCCACAATAAAATTTGGTTTATGTGTGCTCAATAGTATGCTTCCCCATGTCCTGATTCCACTATGTGACTCTCACCTGTCGGAAGTACTCTGGTAAAATCATCAAGTGAGATTGCTTTTACTATTTCCTCTTTTTCTTTGAACTTTAGGAATTCTAGTTTTACTTTCTTTGCAAACTCTGCCATGTCGACTCCCGATGGTTCTATTGTGATATAGTATATGCAATTTTTCTTGATTGCTTGCGGTGTTCCACACATCAGTAGATAACTTTCATCTTTTTCGTATAGGCCAATTGCTAGCTGTAACGTAGTTACCTGTACAAAATTCCTAGATCCTTCTATGACAAATGATCCTTTTGCAATGAATTGTCCACTTGGTGCAGCAGTCTTGATCTGATCTGGTTTCACCCAATATGCATTTAATCCGTATATGCCTGCTTTCCATGCTCTGCTAAAACACACGGTAGCTTGCGAAACTTCTTTTACGCTAGCCATATCATGCTCTGTACTTTCTCTTAAAAGAAAAAATGGAGATCCTACAATCTCTGCATGGAACACCATATCGTTTTTGTTAAGATGTTTTCTGATTACTGCGGAATTTGAGGAAGAATCTCGTCCTCCTATTGCTAGGCGACCATCTGAAGTGATAAACCATCGATATCTTTCAAACCATTCCTTCTTTTTTTGAACTGCAAATACAATAGAATCTTGTGCAATGCTTGCTTGTTTTTTGACAAGCTCCAAACTTTTCTCAGTTTTTTTCTTTTCTAAATTAATTGTATCAGTTGCCCTCATCTGTTTCTTTGATTCATTAAACAATGACGAGGCAATTGCCTGAATTGATGACTGTGGATTGACCTTTATTTTTTCTCCAATGATGTCCATTAAAAAAACACCACTCTCTCGTGCTGTACGTGCATTATATTTTTCTAATAATGGCTGAATAACCGGATCTTCGATGGATGTTATACCGGTATATGATATCTCAAGAATGGCCTTTGCTACATTAGAGATTGAACTTGATCTTTCTTTTACTAGTAAAATTGCTTTATTTTGCT
>CAZWSG010000043.1:0-3730 GCA_964636595.1 uncultured Nitrosopumilaceae archaeon | reverse complement strand
TAGTTGATGAGATGTATGATGGATTTGATACAAAACTCAAAGAATTTGGCTATGACGCATTTAGCGTGAAAAAACTAATAATAGAGGGTAAAAAACTGTCAAGTGATTATTCTGTCATAAAGTATGCACATGACAATGGTATGATTGTTGTAACTGAAGATGTAGAGATTGGAAATGCATGCAAGGAAAATGATATTAGATGTGTATTACTTGATAGCGAAACAATACTTCAGATAATTCTAGAAGAGTTGAGCAAGTATAAAGATCGTTAATTGTTATTTGGTTTAGATATTCTTTTTTTTAGCTATGATTATTATGATTATGACCAGTCCTATTATGACTGCACCATCAATGTAATCTGAGTAATGTCTTATCTTAGTCCATTGATCTCCTAATGTACTGCCAACATATGTTAGCATGGTACACCATATGATAGAGCCGACAAAAGTGTAGATTAAAAATTTTTTCAAATTCATCTTTGCTACACCTGCTGGTAATGAAATGTATGTTCTGATTGCTGGCAATAGTCTACTTACAAATGTAGATTTGTCTCCATATTTTTTAAAGTAAGATTCTGTCCATTCTAAATGAGATTTTTTCAAAAGTACGTATTTTCCATATTTTAAAATAAATTCTCTGCCAAGCTTTACGCCAATAAAATATGCTACTAGTGAGCCAACTAGATTTCCAATTGAACCTGCAAATATTATGAAAATTGGATTAAGTTTTCCAGTTGATGCTAGGTATCCAGAAAATGGCATGATTATCTCGCTTGGGATTGGTATGAGCGAACTCTCTGCTACCATTAAAAAGAAAATCCCAAGATACCCTGTATTTGATATTGTCTGGATTACAAAATTTGCTAAATTATTGATGATGTCTAATGTAACCATGTTTTATTCATCTGCCTCATTTTTTGCTGAAATTCTTGTATGTCATTACCACATTCCACCGGTACTGGTTCCTGGTTCATCAAAGTTTCTCTGTGATGCATGTTTGTGTGCTTTTTTCATATGTCTATTCAGTCTTACTGGATCATGAAGCTCAAGACCACATTCTTTACATTTTGTTTCAGCAGGTACTTCTTTTTTCTTGAAAAGTCCCATGCTCTGGCCATACAATTTGAGATAATATTTCTTACGGGCTACTAAATTCAGGGCTATGTGTAATGGAATCATTATTGATCTAAAAAATACTTGGTATGATACTCATTATGCTCACAAGTTTTTATCAGATTTTTCTATATTGTTGAGAAAACATGTAAATGATGAACAGTTGAATGTCTTGATACATTGACTAGGCATTTGATCGAACAGATACTTTCTGGCATAAACAAAATGGTTGAATCGTATGAAAAACTGCATAGTTTTGAAAAACATGGTTGTACAAGCGAACAAATCAAAAAAGAATTACATGCTATGGAGAATTCAACTGAAGAACTTGTTGTATTGATGACTAGACTCCAAAAAGAAAATCTTGGTAAGATTCAAGGCATGTCTACCATTGAAAGTATATTCAAGGTCACATACTTGCCCACGTTAAAAATTCATCTGATTTATCTTGAACAAATAGGTGAATCAAATATATCGTTGCTTAAGATCCAGTCAAGACTTGCTATAACATATCTTAATGTTGATGGCTGTATTGATAACTTGAGAATAATTCATGCTTATCTAAAATAATTTTTCTATATGTTATTAATCTATGTAGTAAACATGCATTCCAATTCTTGATCTAACGTACATTTGTCTAATTGTATGTATCTTGTTTATGGGAAAATTATTTTTAATCTTTAGTTTACTGTATCTCAAATTTAATATGTAAAATGCTACATTTACTAATCAATAGGAAGAGTGTGCATTTATCGTTGTACATAGTTGCAAACTCTTCCTATTTTCTTATGATTCCTAAAAAGATCAAAATAAGGATGCCTAAGGTTCCACATGAAACTATGGCAAATCTTACATCATCAGGTATGATGTCTGCAAACTTGGCATCAATTAGATTAATGATGTGATTAAAAGCAAATAGACCAAATGCAGCAATGATGTATTTTAGTCTCTTTAGGCCTGTTGTCTTATGTGCATTTATTGTAATTACTGCAAGTAATATTGCAAAAGCTATGATTGCAAATTGAGTAATTGTAAATATTTCAGAGATTCCCGGCCCAAACATGAATGGAGGATTAACCATTTTTTTTATCCTCGTTGGTACCAAAAGATAGGAACATTTCTGCTATGTTATCACTCCACTTGTTCCACAATGATGGGTGATACTGCTTTAATATTTTTATAATTTGACTAGAGTTTCCCACAATCTGATATCTAGTATATTTGCCTTCTTTGGACTCTAGTATTACTTGTGATTCTACTAGTCTTTTTACGTGCCAATGAATTGAGGGCGCTGCCATGTGTAATTCGTCTACAATTTCACTCTGTGTAGGTTTTTTTCTTTCCAAAATAAACAATAATATTCGTCTTGATGTTTCTTGGTTTAAAACCTTCAGGATATTTCTTTCGCTTTCTTTAAAAAGACCTGATATGAAATAACATTTGAACCAATTTTGTCTTTCTGAAATTATTTTCCCTGATCTCTCAAGATTATTGAGATG
The DNA here is from genome assembly GCA_964636595.1 of uncultured Nitrosopumilaceae archaeon. GTDB lineage: Archaea > Thermoproteota > Nitrososphaeria > Nitrososphaerales > Nitrosopumilaceae > Nitrosotalea. The sequence goes on along the minus strand of CAZWSG010000043.1, from coordinate 1,119 downwards.
ATATTGAACAGTTCCCATGGCAATTTTTAATTCGTTTTTTATTTGTCTGAGATGACATCCTGGATGAGAATCTATATAGTCTAAGACTCTTTTTAAATTATTTTCATGTTCATCCAAGGTTTATTCGATACCTCTAATCTTTCATTGGAAATTAGATGTGCTTTTAATTTTGTCCACATGTAATTCTGACATTGTACTATCTTGCAGCAAAACTACAATTTTTTTCATACTGTGTCTTTACTTGAGAATCTATAAGGAGTTATGATACCTTGTTAAGTAACATGGTTAGTGATGTTATATGCTAAAAATTTATTTTTTTGATCGATCAATTGTTGTGATACAATTTCTTAAATGATAATGTGAATAAATAATTTTTACAGATGTATGTATGACAAACAAATTTTTGTTAATTAGATGAATGTATCATATTTTTTAATAATAAAGAAAAATCGTTTGAGTACAATAACATGAGTAACGAAACAATACGAAAAATAACTAGTCTAACACTATTAACAATACTTGTTGCAAGTAGTGCAGTCGTTGGAATGCCAAACGCATTACCACACGCATCTGCACAAACTTCAACAAACGCAAACTTGTTTGTCTCTGCTGAGAACTCTCAATTCAACAACTACTTTGCCGGTCCTCAAGTAATCCAAGTAGTCGTGGCTGATCCTGATATAAACAGATTAGACCAGGCTTATGGTGAACCTGTCGTAACCGTCAACGGTAAGAGATTGAGAATGGCTCAAGGCACAGACGGAAATTGGTATGCGTACTTTGCGGATAGAAATCAAGCAATTGCTGCAGGTAACACTGTAGAACTTGCAGGCAAAGGTCTAAACTTTGGTGGCTTCTGTGCACCAACAAGTTCATTTGCTCCAAAAGCAGGTGTAACTTTCACAGACACTAAAGGCTATACCATTGCAAACGGTGGCTATGGTTCGATAAATCATACAGACATTACTGGCACTAACGCACATGGTACAACCGGTGCTATCACATCTGGCAACTTGCCAAACTGTGTAAGTACAGGTCCGACACCAGCATCTCCTTCATACCTTATGGAACATGTAATTAGAGAAAACAAGACTCTAAACACAAACCCATCTGGTTTCA
>CAZWSG010000042.1:0-4269 GCA_964636595.1 uncultured Nitrosopumilaceae archaeon | reverse complement strand
GCACAATCAAAACTAAACATTGATGCATTAATTGGTGCCATTGAAGAGGCAATACCTACTCCTGAACGTGATGATAAAAAAGATACTGTAATGCATGTATTGAGATCATTTGATATCAACAAGCCTGGAACCAAAATAAAAGACATCAAGGGTGGAGTTATTGGAGGAAGTATCATTCAAGGAATATTCAAGGTGGGCGATGAAATTGAGATAAAGCCTGGTCTTGCAAATGAAAAGACTGGAAAATATGAATCAATATTTACAGAAATTGCATCTCTTGGAACTGGCGCAGGTATAGTAAAGGAAGTAAAGGCTGGTGGATTGATTGCACTTGCAACCAAACTTGATCCTACAATGACTCGAAGTGATTCATTGATTGGCTCTGTGATAGGAAAGCCAGGTACTCTACCAGAAAATTCTTACAATGCAAAAATTGAAGTAAATTTGTTTGATACTGCAGTGGGTTCTGGTGAAGAAGTCAAGGTCTCTGCAATCCAGACAGGCGAGTCCCTGAGACTAAGTCTTGGTACTGCACCATTGTTATCCAAAGTAACAAGTGTGAGGGGAAAGACAGTTGAACTACAGTTCAAAAGACCTGTATGCATCTTTGAGAACAGCAAGGTGGCAATAAGTCGAAGAATATCTGAAAGATGGCGACTGATTGGTGCTGGTGTATCAAGTGGTTAAGGTAATTTGTGATTCTAGTTTTCTTGTACTTGTTGCCTCTACGAGGATAAAAAATATCTCAAATGTGGAGACAGAGATTGGGGCCTTGGAATACGTTGTACCAAACATGGTTGTACAAGAACTGGAACGACTAGCACTTGATGATAAAAAAAAAGCTCTGTCCAGAATGCATTAAAAATTATTAAAAATTTTCCAACGATAACAATTTCTGGAAAAACTGTTGATGATGCTTTGGTATCTTATGTAAAAGAAAATGGTGGCATAGTTGCTACAATTGATTCTGAGCTCAAGTCTAGAATAAAACAAAGTGGTGGCTCGGTCCTTTCTATTTCAAGTGACAAGATTGTACTTGAGCCAAGCAAACTTTAATTTTGGCAAAACAAAAACTGGAATCATGTTTGAATACAAGGGAATCAAGATACAATGGCTTGGTCATGACTCTTTTCTGCTTGCAGCAAATGTCAAGGTAATCATTGATCCATTCAAAATAACAAAACAAGAAAAAGCTGACTTGATTTTAATATCGCATAATCATTTTGATCACTGTAACATTGATGATATCAAAAACGTATCAACAAGTGATACCATAATCATTGCAGCAAATGAATGCATTGACGTATTGAAGGGATTTCCCTTTAAGGAAAAAATTGGCATCTCTCCAGGCCAAGAAAAGACTATTCATGGAGTTGTCATAAAATCAGTTCCTGCATATAATTTGAGCAAGATAAATCCTGACACCAAAAAGCCATTTCATCCAAAAGAAGATGGCAAACTAGGCTTTATGGTATCAATGAACGGTGTTACGATATACCATGCTGGTGACACTGACATGATTCCTGAAATGTCTGATCTTAGGCCTGACATTGCTCTTGTACCTGTTAGTGGAACATATGTTATGACAGCACAAGAGGCAGCCAATGCAATAGAGAAGATAAAACCAAAGATTGCAATCCCGATGCATTATGGAACAATTGTTGGTAGCGAAAAAGATGCCCATGATTTTAAACAACTGGTAAAATCATGTGATGTTCAAATTGTTACAAAAGAGTAACTACAAACACGTACCGCATGTTACTTGAGATCTTTGCAGGCATGACTTGCAATTCATGGTCCAGTGTGTTGTTTATCACGAATAATTTCAAATCTCTCCGCCATGGATTTATAAACAGAATACATTCACCCAAAAATTAACTTGATCCAAGATGCCAAACTGTTCAGAGTGCGAAAATTTGATTTCCACTTGAGGCATCTTCTAGTAATTGGAATTCTTGCAATTTCGTTTTCTATTTCTGCAATGGTTAGATCCCAGGCTGCTGATTATGGTTTTCAACTAAACGAGTTTGATCCATTCTTTAATTATCGCGCAACTCAATACTTGCTTGATAATGGACTAAATGCATACATTCATTGGCACGATACCATGAGTTGGTATCCAACTGGACGAGATGTCTTTTCCACCTCGCAAGTTCCATTGCATATAACAGATGCTGTCTTGTACAAAATATTTGGCGGCGGAATGAGTCTTTATGACTTTACAATAATCTTCCCTGTAGTCTTTGGTTCAATGACTGCAATAGTGATATTTGCTCTAGTACGAGTTTTGGCTGGTACTAGTGCGGGGCTCTTTGCATCACTATTTTTTGCACTATCTCCTCCAATCATAGTCAGGGGAACAATTGGATGGTTCAAGTCTGAACCTCTTGGCCTGTTTTATGGACTGCTGGGAGTATACCTGTTTCTTAGTGCGATAAAATCACAAAACAAGAAGATTGCCATATCAAAGTTAGTTGGTGGTGGATTCTTTCTTGCAATAGGCTTTGCATCTTGGGGTGGAATAGAATTCTTCTTGCTACCGCTTGGCCTGTTCTTTATTGCACTGCCTTTCCTACGAAAAGATCATAATTTCTTACTCTGGGCAGTTCCATTGTTTGTAGCAGTAACCATGATAATATCTGGAGGACTGTTTGCAAGACCAGGACCATCTTTTGTATTTGGCGCAAGGGGACTGGCAATGACTGGCCCTACCATACTGCTTGTCATAATAATTTTCGTTCAAAAGTATAGCAAAGAACAACATCGCCTGCGCAACAGCCTGCTTGTCATGGCTGCATTGTTGATAATAGGTGGTGCAGTCTTGGCTGAAACTTCCTTTGGCTCTGTAAGCTTCCGTTACCTTAATGCAATGAATCCATTTTTGACTTCAGAAGATCCGCTGGTTGACTCTGTTGCAGAGCATGCTACTCCAACACTTGCACAAAACTTTAGCTACTTTTCAGTGCTGATGATCTTTGCAGGCCTTGGAATCTGGCTTGTGTTTAGAAAAAAGAATGGAGACCCAGGTGCATCAAGATTTTCGCTTAGAAATGAGATGATTATCTTTGCATTGATAATTGGAATTGCCGGTGCATATGCGGGCTCTACCTTCTCTAGATTAGAATTACTTACTGCAACTTCTGTAATCATACTTTCATCAATAGGTCTTTCAGTGCTTGTAGCAGAAATTTTCAAACGAGACGACCACAAACCAGTCCAAGTTATAGAAACATCAAAGAAAGGAGGAAGAAAGGAAACTCCAACAAAGAAGACAATTGACATACTTGGTAGAGTTCCAAAGATAGCGTTTGTTGCAGTAGTTGTAGCATTACTAGTTGTTCCAGCTTTGTATCCTGCAAACGCAAACTGGGTTGCAATAACAAAATCTCCTCCTACAATTCTAAACGGGGGATCAAACTTTGCAATTGCTACTGATGACTGGCCTAATGCCATGAACTGGCTTAAAAATAACACTCCGACAAATTCTGTAGTTGCATCTTGGTGGGACTATGGATATTGGATCCAGACCCTTGGAGGAAGAACAACACTTGCTGACAATGCTACAATTGATACAAATGTGATTGCAAATATCGCAAGAATTCTCATGAGCTCTCCTGACCAAGCATGGAACATGCTAAACAAGGCAGGAGCAAACTATGTCCTAGTTTATGTTGTAGGCCAAAAGTTTACCTCAAGCAATCAGGACCTCTACATACTTGGAGGCGGAGGAGATGAGAGCAAAAAACAATGGTTCATGAAGATAGGTGGCCTTGATTCGACTAAATATCTACAAGACGATGACTTTACACCAACTGACTATTTCTGGCAAAATACTTTGCTTGGCCAAATGTTCCCGTTTACTCCAGTAACATACTATGATCCAAATACTCACAACGAGTCACCTAGCTATACTACAGGCTATACTGCAATTTACTCAAAGACCATCAAGTATCCAGCAAATGGAACTGGACCACTACGTCTAGTGTATTCATCTCCAAGCTTGGATAGAAAAGATTCGGGTGTCTTTTCAGGTGTATTGATTTACCAAGTTAATCCAGATTACAAGCCTCAATCTGGAACAAGTACACCACAAGTAAATAGCTCAAGTACATTGCAAGGTAATTCCACTATAATAAAACCTGTAACCACTGCAGGTAGTGGCAAAAACATTGCAGTGATTGATACAAAATTCGGAGAGATAAAATTCCAATTATTTGATAACATTGCACCAAAGACTACGGCAAACTTTGTCAAGCTTGCAAACTCTGG
>CAZWSG010000041.1:0-4735 GCA_964636595.1 uncultured Nitrosopumilaceae archaeon | reverse complement strand
TTTCATCCAGAAGCATCACCTGGACCTTTTGATTGCATGTTTATTTTTGAAGAGCTCAAGAAACTCATAGGGGAGGACAATGCCAAAAGATGAGTCGTTAAAGAAGATTCTAGTTCTTGGCAGTGGGGCCATTAAAATCGGAGAAGCAGGCGAAAGTCAGAAAATGACCGTCAATTCGACTACTCCGGTAGCCAATGCCTCAAAGCCATCCAGGAAGAAGGAATCAAGAGCGTTCTTGTAAATCCAAACATTGCAACAATACAGACTGATACAAGATTTGCAGACAAGGTTTACTCTATTCCAGTCAATCCGAAATATGTAGAATCTATCATAGAAGCAGAGATGCCTGATGGTCTAATGCTTGGCTTTGGAGGCCAAACTGCGCTCAACTGTGGAGTAAAACTGGCTGAACTTGACATTCTCAAAAAGTATGGCGTAAAGGTACTTGGAACTCAGGTGAAGGGAATACAGGCCACAGAAGACAGGCAACTCTTCAAGGATTCCATGATTGCATGTAACGTACCTGTACTCAAAAGTAGGACTGTCTATAACTTTGAAGAGGCAACCAAAGTTGCAAAAGACATTGGCTATCCTGTAATCATACGTGTTGCGTATACACTTGGAGGAAAAGGTGGCGGAGTTGCACACAACGAAATTGAACTCCATGAAATTGTGACAAGGGGTCTTAATGCAAGTCTTGTTGGACAGGTACTAATTGAAGAATACATTGGACACTGGAAACAAATTGAATACGAAGTCATGGCAGATTACACTGGAAATAATGTAATCATTTGTAACATGGAAAATGTTCTCTCTATGCGAGTACACACTGGTGATAACATTGTAGTTGCACCATCTCAGACATTGAACAATTTTGAATACCAAATGTTGCGCTCTGCATCATTGCGTGCTGCAAAACATGTTGGAATTGTTGGAGAGTGTAATGTACAATTTGCACTGGACCCATATTCTGACAAGTATGTTGCAATAGAAATGAATCCAAGACTTTCTCGCTCTTCTGCACTTGCAAGCAAAGCAACTGGATATCCTATCGCATACATGGCTGCAAAAATTGTAATGGGACATACTCTGCCAGAACTTGTAAACAGAATCACAAAAACTACAACTGCATGCTTTGAGCCATCCCTTGATTATATTGTCTGCAAGCATCCGAGATGGGACTTTAGCAAGTTTGAACTTGCAAATCGTAACTTGGGTCCTACAATGAAATCAGTTGGAGAAGTAATGGGAGTTGGCAGGTGCTTTGAAGAGTCTCTGCAAAAAGCAATACGAATGCTTGAGATTGGAAATGATGGGCTTGTTGCAAATCGCAATTCTGATAAAAAATATGATATTGAAGAAATTGAAAACAAGTTGCAAAAATCTGATGACCATGTCTTGTACTATGTTGCAGAAGCATTACGACAGGGAATGTCAATTGAGCAAATCTACAAACTCTCTGTGATTGATCCCTGGTTTATTGAAAAAATTGAAAATATCGTAAAAATTGAGAAAAAACTCAAAGAGTCTACTGCTCCACTTGACAGCAAATTACTACGTGAAGCAAAGCAACTTGGATTCTCTGACAAGCAGATTGGACGACTGGTTGGAAAAGAGGATCTAGAGGTGCGAAAGATAAGAAAAGAGGCAGGAATTACGCCTGTGGTAAAGCGAATTGACACCTTGGCAGCAGAATGGCCTGCTAAAACAAACTATCTGTATCTTACATATGGCGGAAAATCTAACGACCTTGAGGTAAAATCTGACTCGCAAAAAATTGCAGTACTTGGTGCTGGTCCTTATAGAATTGGAAGTAGTGTCGAGTTTGACTGGGGAACTGTCAACATGGTATGGGGCCTAAAAGAAAATGGTGTCAAAGAAGTATCTGTGATTAATTGCAACCCTGAAACAGTATCAACTGATTATGATATCTGTGACAGATTATACTTTGAAGAACTTACATTAGAGCGAGTATTAGATATTGCAGATTTTGAAAAACCTGATGGCATTGTTACAGCGGTGGGAGGACAGACTGCAAACAACCTTACTCCAAAACTTGCACAAAATGGAATAAAAATAATTGGAACATCGTTTGAAGACATTGACAGGGCTGAGAACCGTTCAATCTTTAGCAAGGTACTTGATGAGCTAAATATCAGACAGCCGCCATGGCAAGCATTTTCAAGTCTTGTAGATGCCAAAAAATTTGCAACCAAAGTTGGCTATCCAGTTCTTGTAAGGCCATCTTACGTACTAAGTGGAGCTGCAATGAAAGTTGTTTGGTCTGAAACACAACTCAAAAAATATCTTGCTGAAGCAACAAACGTCTCTCCTGATTATCCTGTTGTCATAACAAAATTCATGCTAAACTCACTTGAAGCCGAAGTTGATGGTGTAGGAGATGGAGAAAATGTGATAATTGGTGCAGTGATTGAACACATTGAAGGTGCTGGTGTCCACTCTGGTGATTCCATGATGTGTATTCCGCCCTGGACTTTGAACAACAAGGTGGTTGACACAATACTTGATTATACAAAAAAAGTTGGAGTTGCATTTAAAATCAAGGGGCCGTTTAACTTGCAATTTTTGATAAACCAAGACCAAGTCTATGTTATTGAACTTAACATCAGAGCCTCTCGCTCTATGCCATTTGTCTCAAAATTTGTCAGGATGAATCTTATCAATTTGGCAGCACGTGCAGTGCTTGGAAAACAATTGCCAATTGTTGCAAAGGACAGGTGGCGCAAGATTCACCATTATGGAATAAAGGTTCCCCAGTTTTCCTTTATGCAACTTGATGGGGCTGATATCATACTTGGCGTTGAAATGCAATCTACTGGAGAAGCGGCTTGCTTTGGAGATAGTTTCTATGATGCGCTAGCCAAAGGCCTTACATCTGTGGGATATTCACTGCCAAAACAGGGCTCGGTACTAATCAGTGCAGGCGGATCTGAGAACAAGGAAAAACTGTTGCAGACTGCACTGTTACTCAAAAGTCTTGGATACAATCTACTTGCAACAGAGCACACTGCAGAATTCTTGTCAGACAAGAGAATCGGTGATGTTGAAGTTGTATACAAGATTAGTGAACCGCAGAGAAAACCAAACATTGCTGATTTGCTATATGAGAAAAAAATTGACTTTATCATAAATGTGCCAAGTACTTCGACACTTGAAAAATATGTTGGCATGTTGTATGATGAATATCAAATAAGAAGAAAAGCAGTCGAGCTTGGAATTCCGGTACTAATCACAACAGAGCTTGCAGACTCTTTTGCAAAGACACTAGAATGGTTGCAGCATAATGACACCACTAGAAAACCGCTAGAGTCATATGAAAAAGTAGACTAGATTATATTTTCAAGTAAAGCCTCGTCTCCGATTATAGAGCCATCAAGTGTCACAACCTTGGCAGAATTGTCCTGTTTGATTCTCTCAAGTATTGGCGAGATTGATTTTTTGTGATATCGTTTGTGTGTTGCATAAAAATACTTGTTAAAAGATGGCACAATTATTATTTCCAAATCCCCCTTGGTTGATGGAAAGATGTTTCCCTTTTTGGTCTTGATTGATACCCATAATCGTTGTCCATCAAGTACAGAGCCTTCTTGAAAATATACTGGATGGAGATGGCCCATCACTATCCTGTCAACATGTGAGAAATTCTCAGATGGCATGACATGACCATGTGTGAGCAAAGTATCTCCAATGACTAGGCCTGATGGACCAGTCATGGATATGTAATCTGGAATTAATTTGGCCAAGTTTCCGTCATGGTTTCCTGGAACAACTAGCGTATTGATCTTTTTTCCAATCTCAAAAAACATTGGCACTGTTTGCCATTCTATCTTTGAGATGGAATCAATGCCTGATTTGACGTCTCCTAATATGATGAGACTGTCAGGTTTTTCAGATTTTATCAAGTGGTCCAGAGTAGAGTGGATCTCTTCAATCATGCCTTCTGGTCTGACGTTTATGTCATTTGAGATCATGCCAATCTCAAACCCGATATGCAAATCTGTAACAACAAGAAATCTCTGTGTATCTTCTAGAACCAGTGCAGGCTGGGAAGGAACAATTCTTGTCTTGACCATCAAAGATATACCTCTCTTTTTTCAATTAAATTCTTGTGAAAGAATCAGGAAATGTAGATTCAATCGTATCATCAAATGGTGTAAAACTGCACTTGTTCCAGCCAAGCAACAGAAAGATTTGGACTGTGGTTGGAAAAGACAATGAACACTGGCTTGATTCTGATCTTGGATATTGTTCCTGTGAAGACTATTACTATAACGCCATGGAAAAGGGACGACAATGCTATCACTTGCAAGCAGTCAAGGCTGCGATAACACAAGACAAAGTTGAAACTATAACATTTCAGGATTCAGAGTTTGAGAGTTTCATCTCTGCACTTGTACAAGATGTGCTGTAATTTTGATAAAAATAAATCTGATGATATGAAAAAATAACTTGATTATTTCAGAGGTATTGCGAAAAGGTCTTCCTTTGAGACTCCTTTCCAGAGTCCTATCATGCCTTCTGCTTTTACTTGCTCTACCTTTGTTATTTTTTGGATCTTTATTTGATCAGGAGTCGGTGGCATCCAAAGCATTGCCATGTAATCGCCTACGTTTCCCACTGCATCTGGTTTTGCAGCAACTATCTTTTCTTTGGTAAAGCCATTTGCAACAAGTGCATCAGTTGCAGCTGTTTCCAAATCTCTTCTACCATGTGT
>CAZWSG010000040.1:0-4937 GCA_964636595.1 uncultured Nitrosopumilaceae archaeon | reverse complement strand
TTTGGTGCAGAGGATGTAGTTGTAATTGATATGATGATGAAAATAAACCCAAAATCAAGAATCTTTACTCTTGATACTGGAAGGCTTAATCAGGAAACATACGATGTAATGGATGAAATTCGCAAGAAATACAATATGAATATAGAAGTAATGTTTCCAGACCAGAACGAAGTGGAACAAATGGTTCGAGTAAATGGAATGAATCTATTTTATGATAGTGTAGGCAACAGAAAACTTTGTTGTGGTATAAGAAAAGTACATCCACTAAATAGAGTTCTTTCAACATTGGATGGATGGATTACAGGATTGAGAGCAGATCAAACTGAGGTACGATCAAATGCAAATAAACTTGAACTAGATGAACAACATAATTCCATCATCAAGATAAATCCTATAATAGAATGGACTTGGGAACAAACTTGGGATTATATCAAGAAAAACGATATTCCATATAACAAATTACATGACAAAGGATTTCCTAGTATTGGATGTGAACCATGTACGCGTGCAATCAAATCTGGAGAATCATTACGAGCTGGACGTTGGTGGTGGGAATCTGATTTACAGAAAGAATGCGGATTGCATGCAGACCATAACAAGTGATATACATGACAAATATTGGCGTAGCAAAACCACATGGTGGAAAACTAGTAAACAGGATTACAAAAGAAGATCCAAACCAATTGTTTTCAATTACCGTTAATGCTGATCTTGCAAATGATATAGAAAATATTGCTGATGGAATTTTTAGTCCGCTTGAAGGATTTTTAATGCAAGAAGACTTTGATAAAGTAGTTTCTCAGGGTAGGCTTGCAAACGATTTACCATGGACAATTCCAATAGTACTTGATGTAGACAAGGATACTGCTACAAAGATGAAAGATGCAAGAGATGTTGCCTTGAATGTGAATGGCAAAAATTTTGCTATCTTGCATGTAGAAGATGTTTACAATTTTGATAAAAGTGCTGTCTCAAACAAAATCTATGGTACATCTGATCTAAAACATCCTGGTGTAGCAAAAACCATGAATATGAAAGAATTTCTTGTCGGTGGAAAAATTGATTATGTAAAAAGATCAGATGAAACTCAAATCCGAAGGTACAGAAAGACTCCTGTTGAAACAAGAGATTTTTTCCAAAAAGCAGGATGGAAAACAATTGTGGCATTTCAAACAAGAAATGTTCCACACGTAGCACATGAAATGCTTCAAAAAGCATCTCTTAACACTCACGATGGATTGTTTGTTAATCCTCTTGTAGGAAAGAAAAAATCTGGAGATTACAAAGACGAAGCAATCGTTACTGCTTATGAAACTCTCATATCGCATTATTACCCTCTAAACAGATGTTATCTTGGTACTTTGCATACTGAAATGAGATATGCAGGACCAAAAGAAGCAATACACCATTCTATTATGCGAAAAAACTTTGGTTGTACTAATATCATAATAGGACGAGATCATGCAGGTGTAGGTACATACTATGATCCGTTTGCTTCACAAAAAATATTTGATTCGTATCCTGATATTGGCATAGAACCAATTTTCTTTCCAGCATTTTTCTATTGTAGAAAATGTTTGTCATTTGCAAGTGAACGAAATTGTCCACATGGTCCAGAACACCAAGAAAGTCTGAGCGGAACTAAACTTAGAGCAATGATTCTTGGTAAACAGAACCCATCTGAGTATATGATGAGGCCAGAGGTATTCCAAGTACTAACGAAATTAGATAATCCTTTTGTGGATTAGATTTTTATTGAAATGATATAATTGCAGATCATGCGTGTCTTGCTCGTTGTACTTTTGTTAACAGGTTCCATTTTGCCTGTTTATGCTCAAGAAGCAACAATGAACAAGTCTGAGCGTTATGATTCAGTTGATGTTCCATATAGTGCGTTTAATGTATATGCCAAAAATGCTACACTTTTCAAACTTGATCACGAGCATGTAACCAATTGGGAAATTGAAATGCAAAACAAACTCCAGTATACAGATCAAGAAGGTAATGTAGTGATAAGGTTGTATGAGGATATTCACACACCCAAGTTTATAGAAATTGGAATGGGAGGTCAACCCGACTATCGATTCTGGGTGGCAGTAAATACTCCTGAAGATGGATACTTTATGATTCATGATGAAAAACAGCTTGGTTGGGGTCCTAGCATGCTTATCACTGCAACTCATTCAAGCAGCGGTGGTCTAACTGTCAGTGTTGGAGAAAAAGAGGCAGTTTCTAACTTGGATATTGCTGGTTTTACAATGAGGGAATTTACTGTTTCTGGAATGAACTCTGCTTCTGATCCTCCTCCAGTAACTTCTGGAGCATTGACCTTTAGTATTGTATCTGGCGATCCATCTCAAAATATAATATTCTACATGCCGTTTATGGTACTTGCAGTAACATTGGTATTGATTGTTGTACTGCTAAAAACTAAGAATAGATCTTCAGAAGAAGCAAAAAAGATCTCTGAGAATAAATCATCCTAGTTTTTGATCTTGTAATAGTTACAGTCTTTTTTTATCTTACAGACAGAACACATTGGTGAAATTGGTTTGCAAATATTCTGACCATACATGACAAAAGTATCATTTATTCTAATCCAATATTCACGTGGAATTTTTTCCATCAACTCAACTTCTGTTTCTTCTGGAATTTTTGTTTGTACTAGTCCAAGTCTATTGGAAATTCTATGCACATGTATGTCAACAGGTATTGCAGGTTCATCAAAAGCATAAACTAGAACACAATTTGCAGTCTTTCTTCCTACTCCTGGTAGACTCAACAAGTCTTCCATAGTTTTAGGAACTTTGCCTGAATATTTTGAATCTATAATTGATGCAACCTCGATTATTCTCTTTGCTTTTACATGATAGAAACCAGTTCGTTTGATTATCTTTTCAACATCTGATAACTTTGCGCTTGCAAGTGCACGAGCAGTTTTATATTTTGAGAACAGTACTTTAACTACAGCTGCGGTGCTCTCATCTCTAGTTCTAGCAGAAAGTATTGTTCCTATCAGAATATTTAGAGGGCTTCCATTTTCTGCCTCACGTAACTCTCTGAGTGCTGTCATACGAGGTGGTTTGACCGAATTCATTGTTGAGATCATACCATCTAAAATTCTTACAATCTTTTCCAATTGATCTTGTATTGACCACACAAGTATTATATCTGTTATAACAAAATCATGTATTGGAATTAACAAAAGAAGAAGAGGATGCACTTGACGGAAAACAAGGAGAGACTCTTGCCCTTGCGTATAGAACCCTTGTAGCAATTGGTGAAGCGTCAAATGCTGATAGATTAATTCCAATAGAATGGGCACATTTGTCTGGAGTCAATTACAATACAATAGGTGATGCAGGAAAAGAATTTCTTTCATCTCTAAGTACAGATGCCAAATTCAAAGTAAAAACAACAGTAAATCCAATGGGATTTGATTTTGATTCAGTTTCACGATATAACCTAGATAACAAATTCATTGAAAATCAACGCAGTATCAAAGACTCGTATGAAAAAATGGGAGCAATTCCATCATATTCTTGTATTCCGTATGAAATTTTTGATGTTCCAAAGCAAGGAACTCATGTTTCTTTTGCAGAAAGTAATGCTGCAATTTATGCAAACTCTTTCTCTGGACTAAAGACAAACAAAGAAGGCGCATTTAGTGCACTTGCAAGTGCACTTACAGGAAAAAGTCCATGCTCTGATCTACGAGATGATGATGTCAGAAAACCAAACCTGACAATTCGTATGAAAGTAGAGCCACGTGATGAATTGACCTATGGAATGCTCGGATATTTTGCAGGCAAAGTTGCAGGCAGTTCTGTTGCTATATCTGGTGTGAGTAATTTAGACAGGCGTAGTTGCAAGTCTTTGTGTGCAGGTATGGGTACATCTGGAGCATGTGGCATGTTTACATTTGGAGACGAAGAAGGCGAAAAAATTGATTTTGATAAAAATGAAATGCAAAAAATTCATGATGAGCTAAATACTTCTGAGAAAGGAGATTTGATAACACTTGGTAGTCCTCAACTTGGACTTGAAGAAATTGTTGACTTGACTTTGATGCTCAAAGGAAGATCATTTCAAAAACGTTGCATGATCTTCTGTCCCAGTGCAATTAAAGGACAAATAAGAGACTTGGGATATGCAAATGAAATAGAGCGAGCAGGAGGAGAACTCTTGTTTGATTGTTGTACTTGTTTGTCTCCCTTGGTTGATAACAAAGAGGTAGATTCTGTTGTTACAAATAGTGTAAAAGGTGCATATTATTTGAAAACTTCTAACAAAGTTGATGTCAATCTAAAGAGCCTCAAAAGAATTGTAGAAGAGGAAACAAAATGAATGCCAAAGTAATTGTGCGAGGAAAAGCACAAGGCTCATTACTTGTGGCTAAAAATCCAATAAATTTTCTTGGAGGAATTGATAAGAAAACAGGTCTGGTGCACGATAAAAAACATGATCTTTTTGGAAAATCAATTGGCAACAAAATTCTTGCATTTCCCTTTGGTGTGGGAAGTAGTGTCGGTGCATATACGCTATATTCTTTGAAATACAACAACTGTGCACCACTTGCCATGATCTGTCTAAAAGCTGACTTGACAACAGCATCTGGATGTGCAATATCCAATATTCCACTAGTTGTTATCGATAAACATGATTATGATTTGCTGCAAGAAAATAACCAAGTTACACTTGACGCAATTGAAGGAAAAATTCTATAGCTCTAGCCTTTTGACTTGACCATTTGGTTCTATTTCTTTAAAAACAATTCCTTCAAATTTTAAAATCTTGACACTTTTTTGTTTCCAATAATTGAAAGGAGCTCCAGCCTTTTCACAAGTATGGTTTAGAAACTCTTCTGCATTCCATCCGTATTCAACAGGAACCTGAGGTAAAAGCAGACCTGATCCAAACTCCCATCTCATAATCAG
>CAZWSG010000039.1:0-5480 GCA_964636595.1 uncultured Nitrosopumilaceae archaeon | reverse complement strand
GTATTCTGCAGATTCTTTAGATATTTTATTAGATCTGGCAATTGTGGATACATGGTAGGTTCACCTGATAATGAAATTGCATAATGACTGGGAAGTAATGACTCATCAAGTTTTTCCTTGTTACTTTTTGGATCTCCATAATGACCCATGATCAATTTTCTTCGCTCTTCCATCAAGTTAGTCATGATGATCTCTGGGGGCGCAACTTTTTCTATTGGCATTTTTAGAGCACTGTAAAACTCCATTGGTCTCCAACAGTATACACATCTATTTTCACAAAACATTCCAGCTGGCGAAAATTCCATGCACCTGTGAGTTGAAATTCCATAGAACTTGTGTTTGTAACATTGACCGTCATCTTTGAATGATTTTTTTGTCCAATGGCATAATTCTACAGTTGCATGATCAGAAATTCCATATTTTGCCTTTTTTAATTGATTCAGAATAACTGGTTTGATCTGAATAAACTCGTTCTCAATTTCAACAGTTTCTCCAGAGCAACTCATGATGTATTCTTGAACTGGTTTTAAATAAATCTAAGGCAGTAGACCTATTTCAAAAATGATACACACGGAGCGTTTTCCATTGGAACACAGAGAACTGTACCAAGATATAGCATGGCATAAAAGACCACTCCTGCAGCGATTCCCATGGAAATCCACCACATTCTTATCTTCATATTTCCGATTAGTTTTTCTGTTGCTAATAAACCTAACCTTGATTTTCAGAAAATATTGGTAAAACATGTTACGATCTGATCTGAAGATCTTTTTGTTGGTTGATTGATGATATATTCCGTCCACAAAACTGTCTTATATGACATGTTGCTAACCTCAATACATGAATGCTGCAAGAATAGTTAACGTAAAAGAACCTCTTGAAATTCAATCTCTTGAAACTCCAAAACCTCGAGGTTCCCAAGTTCTAATTAAAGTAGGATCTGCAGGTGTATGTCATAGTGATATACATTTGTGGGATGGTGGATACGAGGGTCCTGCTGGCTCATTCATGAAAACAACTGATAGGGGAGTAAAGTATCCGTTGACTCCTGGACATGAAGTAGCCGGAACAGTAGAAAGTATGGGTGAAGATGTAGAGGGATTTACGAAGAATGAAAAAGTTCTGGTGTTTCCTTGGATAGGTGAAGGTTTGTGTCCTGCTTGTAGAGTGGGTGAAGAAAATCTTTGCGACAAACCTAGATCTTTGGGTGTTTACAATGATGGTGGTTATGCAGAATATGTTCTTGTTCCAAACTACAAATATCTAGCAAAAATAAATGACATGGACACAGATGTATGTGCTCCTTTGTCTTGTTCTGCTCTTACTGCTTATGGTGCAATCAAGACTGCCAAATTAAACCCCGATGATAACGTCGTGATTGTGGGTGCCGGGGGACTTGGGTTGATGGGAATACAGTTGGCCAAAGCAATCAGTGGTGCAAGGATAATTTCATTGGATGTTAATGATGATAAATTAAAGATTGCAAAACAAAGTGGTGCAGATTTTACTATTAATTCTGCCAAGGAAGATCCTGTAAAAGCTATAATGGAGTTGACAGGTAACTTGGGCTCTGATGCTGTAATTGATTTTGTTAACGCTACAAAATCTGTAGAAACTGATATGCAAATACTACGGCGTAGAGCACGTGTTGTTCTTGTAGGATTATTTGGTGGTTCTCTGCAATTGAATCTTGTAACTATGCCTACTAGAGCATACAAGATCATGGGTTCATACACCGGTTCTATGACTGATATGATAGAATTGATTTCACTTGCTCGTCGAGAAATAATAAAACCGGTAATCTCAAACAGATTCAAGCTCAATCAAGCAACAGAGGCACTAACGATGCTAAAAGAAGGAAAGATAATCGGTAGAGGAATAATCAACCCATAAATCTCTAATTGTAACAAAAAGTGATACAGGCATATAACTAAAAATTGGCATCTGTCTAGTTGAGTTAAGATTAATACTGGATTGAAAACGATTTTCTTTATGTGGCCCTTGTAGTACAGTGGCGAGTATAGGGGACTGTGGATCCCCGGACAGGGGTTCGATTCCCCTCAAGGGCCTTTAATATTTTGCAGTGTATGTGAATTAAAAATCTAAAATATCAAAATATTCCAAATTTGCTTGATTCCATCTCTTCTTTGATGGCTAGTTTGACCTTCAGATTTTTTTGGCTGACCTTTTCACTCAACCATGTCAAAAACTTGTGTTCTAATCCCTTTCCTTTTATTTTTTCAAAGTCCGGTCCCATTTGGTCTGACAGTTTTTTTACCAGGGACTTGTTGACACAAACCACGTAAAAATGCCATCCAAAGGCAAATTCTGAGTCAGTTACTATGAATTCATTTTCTCCATGAACCATCTTCTCTACATTACCGAGTGTAGATATGATTGCCTTGCTAGTATTTTCATAATCTGTAGCTGATACATTGATGTTTATCCTTTCTTGCATTATGTAGACATGTAACATTTGTGAATAAAAACATGACTGATAATTGGTCTAGTGGTCAAGCAAATGTTCAACTTCTATGTTAAAAAAAGTCTTGAGAATTCCTATGTAACTCTTTACGGGTTCAGGTATTTCATCTCCGCATGCAATTCCAAGATTTTTTGCATTTATCCATATTACAAGCGTCTGAAGTATTGTCACAAATCTGTCGTTCTCCAAATTTCTCGAACCAATAGCTTTGGAATATCTATCTGAATATTCCCACGCAACAGCAAAGTCAATACAGTCTGTATCAAATATTGCAAGCATTTGATCTCGTAATGATTCTGCCTTCCTGAATGGTATTATATTTAGAATGTATGGAAAGTCTACTTTGTTTGGCATGTACCCAGTAAGGGGTCCCCATATGGTTATTATTTTACATCCAGGTCTAAGGCCCTGAAACTTTGAAATCATTTTTTCAATTATTTTCTCATCTGAAAACCAAAAAAGTATTACACTCGCATCACTAATGTCTGCATCAACTATGTCTTGATGTCTGATTGATCCATTTGTTACATTCTTCTCATCAAGTAGTTTCTCACCCTGCAATATTTTCTCCTTGTTGTTGTCTATGCCAATAGATCTCTTTACTCCAAATTCCTGTGAAGCTATTCTAATGCTATTGCCACTTCCACATCCTAGGTGATAAAATACATCATTTTCTGTAATTTCTGCAAATCTGAGTATTTCTCTTAATGCATCATCAGACAATTCTACATCCTCTCCACTTATTATGGAACTTGGAAGCGATGACAGGTATTCCTCGATTTTCATTAAATAATTATGATCTACACTAAATTTATTCTCTTATTCTCTCAAGGGCTGAAACTGCTTGCCATAGAGTAACTCTGACGTATGATGGCATGTTCGGGTCTTGAGATATGTCATCAAGAAGGCTTATGGCATTTGCGGCTCTTACAGAGACAGGAGAATCTTGTTTTTTCAAGTTTGCAACAAGGTCAGTCAAATCTTTCTTGATGTTTCTTGGAGTGGAAGGGTTTGATGCAATTTCAGCTAATGTGTTGAGGGCCATATTCAAAGTGTCAATATTTGGATCTTTTTTCTCGACCATTGTACCATTCAAGCTAATGCTAATTGAGCTTATTTTATAAAGTTTGCACTATACTTCAACAAAGATATTTTCTGATTCTACTATCACTTTATACGAATTCAAGTCTTTTATCTTGACAGGAAAGGCAGAGAGATTGCCTGTTTTACAATCGAACTTTGCTCCATGCCAACCGCATGTGATGACTGATCCGTCCAAACTTCCTTCGGAAAGACTTGCTCCTGCATGTGTGCATGTATCGTTTACTGCATAGTAATTTCCATCTATGTTTGCAACAAGAAGATCTTTACCGTCTATTGTAACTTTCTGTATTTTGCCTGGTACAAAGTCACTTACTTTGCCAACAATTATCTTTCCCATGATAAATGAGGAACTTTGACTCTTAATAATTTTAATGTCTGTTATGAAATCCCTGGAATTTTAGATTAAACAAATCTCACTGTGTTTTGTATTTTACCCAAGTTTTCTATCTCCATCTCTATCTTGTCTCCATCCTTCAAGAATACTGCATCTGGTTTGTTTAGCATGACTCCAGCCGGTGTTCCGGTTGATATGATATCGCCTTTTTCTAATGTCATTGCTTTACTTAACAATGATACAATCGAATAGACCTTTAGATGCATATTTGATGTAGACGAGTTTTGTCTAATGTCTCCGTTTACCTTGGTTATCATTTTGAGATTCTGCGGTTCTGGTATCTCGTCTGCAGATGTTATCCATGGACCACATGGTGCAAAAGTATCAAAGCCTTTTGCTCTGGTGAATTGTTTATCTTTTGCTTGTATGTCTCTTGCAGACGTATCGTTTAAGACCATGTACCCAAAAACTGCGTCCTTTGCCTCTTTTTCTGATATGTTTTTACAATTTTTACCAACTATCACTGCAAGCTCAATTTCATAATCAAGCTTTGATACAAAAGATGGACAGACTATATCTGATGTTGCTCCATTGAGTGTAGTTCTGGGTTTTATTACTATTGCTGGCTCATCAGGTGGAATCAAGTTTTGTTCTTTTGCATGATCTTTGTAATTAAAAGCCAGGCAAATTATTTTGGATGGATTTGGAATCGGTGGAAGAAATTTGAATTCTGATAAATTTTCATTATAGTTTAGATTTTTTACATTATTTTTTATCTCATCATACCATCCGTCAAACAAGAAATCTTTAATGCTCTGTGGTATGGGAATTCCAGTTTGTGATGTCATACTCTCTCTTGTCAAAACCTTTTCTCCATTGACAAAAGCATATGTTTCCATATTTTGTTTAAGCAATCTTGCAATTTTCATTTTCTTCACTTGTGTGTATATATCGCTTGATTTGCAGAATCTTTTCTGCAATATCCGAATCTTACGAACTGGATTTCTGCTCCCACATTTAACTCTAAGTAGTACTGTTCTGTGATAGCTTGCTTGATTTGTAAACTGTTCTCATTAAACTGGTCGTTTATGAACAACACATCTGATATTAGGACCTCTATGTTTACAGGGTTCTTTCTTGAAATCCATTGAACTTTGGGAATATCTGGTTTGTAACCCGTACCAGTAATCTCTCCTTCCATCTCTGACCCCGTCTTTGTTATCTTTATGTTGTATAATTCTAGCAATCTTATCTCATCTCCTATCTTCAACATCTTGACATCATTATCAGGTATGTAGAAATTTCCGTCTATTACAATTCGTCTCTTACCCATGTCATTTTGTGGATGATTAGAAATCTCAATTTCGGTAAGATTGTTGTTAGTAACTGTTAATTTTACTGGATCAAGAACAATGAACAGTCTTACACTTTTTGGATCAATTATTTTTCTATTAAATGATTCAAGTGTTTCAAATGGTGGCATGGTATCAGATTTGGTAAAACCAAGAGAAAGAACAAATTTCCGAATAGCTTCTGGAACTATGCCTCTTCTACGTA
>CAZWSG010000038.1:0-6271 GCA_964636595.1 uncultured Nitrosopumilaceae archaeon | reverse complement strand
AATCAAAAAACTGCTTCAATATTTAAAATACGACATCATGTTCTTCTTTGTATTCGTAAAGTGTTGACAGAACATGGATTTCTTGAAGTAAACACTCCGAAAATTATTGGCAGTGCAAGTGAAGGGGGAGCAAATTTATTTTCTCTAAACTATTTTGACAAACAAGCATATCTTGCACAGAGTCCACAACTTTACAAGGAACAACTTACACTAGGTCTTGAAAGAATATTTGAAATCTCATCTTTTTACAGGGCAGAAAAATCTCATACTGTAAGACATTTGACGGAATTTACAAGTGTCGACATTGAATCTGCATTCATGGATTACACTGATGTCATGGAAATTTTAGAACATTTGGTAGTCTCTGTATTTGAACATGTGGAAAAGATGTGTGTGCAAGAGCAAAAGGCCTTGGGTATAGAAATTAAGAAACCAAATGTACCTTTTGAGAGAGTTACATACAAACAAGCCATTGAAGAGCTTGGCAAACAAGGACTTGCTCTTTCATTTGGAGATGATCTACTTGACTCACATTTGAGAAAACTCGGTGAGATTCATTCTGGATTTTACTTTTTAACTGAATGGCCACTAAAACTAAAACCATTTTACATACATGAAAAAGATGATGATCCCGAAGTTTCAAAGTCATTTGACCTTCAATATGGCTATCTTGAATTGTCATCTGGTGGAAGAAGGCTCCATGATCCTGTAAAAATAAAATCTCGACTGGCAGAACAAGGGTTAGACCCCGCACAATTTGAAGACCATTTGCGTGCGTTTGACTGGGGAATGCCTCCTCACTCTGGATGGGGATTGGGGCTAGATAGGCTGATGACGGTACTTACACAAATTGACAATGTGCGTGAAGTAGTCCTGTATCCTCGTGACCCAGAACGGTTATTTCCATAAAAAGATAAATTTTGACAAAATTCAAGATAACTTGTGCGACAATGCGATTTTTGCGGTTCGGAATTTGGAGATAGAACCTGTTACTTTTGTGACAAACATTGTTGTACGTCATGCATGACAGATGATAGAACTAGATGCAAGCGTTGCTATATTGCAAAAAGAAAACTTGGTTGGAGAATTTTCAAGAAAAATAAGGTTCTGCTTGGGTTTATTGCATTTGTATGGGCCTATACTGTATTTCCAGTTCCTTTGATAAAGGGAATTGATCCAACTTTTTACTGGATTTCATTTGGGGTTGCAGTGATGATCATGATTCCAATTAGTCTTGCCATGTTCTTTTGGTCAAGAGAACCGCCTGTGTCTGATCTCAAGTGATACGCGATATCACATTTTGTGTAAATTCTTTTGTACTCTTGTTACCGCCGATATCTCTTGTCTTTATTCCATCTTTGACTATGCCGTAAACTGCATTCTCTATCTTTCTTGCAGCATCTTGACATGACTTGTCGTTATTTTTCATTCCGAGCCATTCAAACATCATCTTTGCAGACAAGATGAATGAAGATGGGTTTGCTATTTGTTTTCCTGCGATATCAAATGCTGCCCCGTGAACTGGTTCAAACAATGCAAACTTGTCTCCAATGTTTGCAGCAGGTGCCATTCCTAGCCCGCCAACTACTTGTGATGCCTCGTCTGATAATATGTCGCCAAACAAATTTGTGGTTACAATGACATCAAAAGATTCAGGCTGTCTTATTAGATTCATGGCGCAGGCATCGATGTACATGTGTTCAAATGTAATACTTGGATAATTCTTTGCTACTTGCTCACAGGTCTTTGCAAATAGACCATCTGTCTTTCTCATTACATTTGATTTGTGTACACAAGTGACCTTTCTTTTTCCGTTACGTTGTTCTGCTGTGGCAAATGCATGTTTTGCAATTCTCTCTGATGCACTCTTTGAAATTGAACGTAATGCAATGATGGTCTCACCAACCTCAAACTCCATGCCTGTGTATAGATCCTCAGTATTTTCCCTTACTATGACCATGTCGATATTTTCCTTCAATGCTGGCATGTTTGGATAAGATTTGGCAGGCCTGATGTTTGCATAAAGGTCTAACAGTCTTCGCAATACTACAATGACATCTGCTGCACTTTCTCCTACTGGGGCCTTGAGGCATGCATCTGATTTTTTTATTTGCTCTATTGTTTCATCAGGTAATGCTTTGCCAGTATTTTTGAGTGCTGCATCTCCTGCTTGTAATTTTGTAACTTCGATTTTAATTCCAAGTTTGTCATTTATGGTACCTAGTACATCAATTACTGATTCTGATAATTCTGGACCTATGCCATCACCCGTAATGAGTGCTATCTTGTACATTTACTGTCCCAGATTTTTTTGTTTGAGTATTTTCTTGAGCATGATTCTGTTTATTCCATCTATCATTGCCTGTACACTTGTGATGACAATGTCTTCACCTACTGATTTTGCAGAAGCCTGGTTACCATATGGATCTTCTACCTTGATTGTAACTTCACACAATGCTTCTGAACCTCCCGAGATTGAATCAAGCTTGTAATCTTTTATTCTCACTTTTGATATCTCACCAGTAATTTTTTGTATTGCGTTAATTGATGCATCTACTGGACCTACACCGTAATCAGTACTGGTAAAGTCTTTTCCTTCTATGTTTAACTTGACGAATGCATATGGCATGTTTCCAATTCCTGTTGATACTGAAAAACCAACTAGGTGGACAAGTCTCTTTAATCCTGGTTGCTGCATAACCTCGCCTGTAATTCCTAAAAGTTCCACGTCTGTTACATGCTTTCCTTGGTCTCCGAGTTTTTTGACTCTCTCTAGTATCTCGTGGGTCTGATCCTTTGAAGGCTGGATGCCATATTCTTCAAGCATTGCTGATATGCCGTGTGCCCCTGCATGTTTTCCTACTTGGAACCATCTTGTTCTGCCTACTATCTCTGGGCTGATTGGCTCATACGTTAATGGATTACTTAGGACACCATGGGTATGGATTCCAGATTCATGCCCAAATGCATTTTCTCCAACAATTGCCTTGTTTGGCTGGACTTGAATTCCAACTATCTTTGAAATGTATCGAGATGTTTCGTAGAGAAGTTTAGTGTTGATGTTTGTTTCATATTTTTTATCAAATTGTAGACATTGTAATCCCATGACAAGCTCCTCTAATGATGCATTTCCTGCTCGTTCACCAATTCCATTTATTGTGACATGTGCACATTGCGCACCTGCCTGTATTGCAGATATTGCATTTGCTACTGCTAATCCAAAATCATTATGACAATGAACACTTACTGGTAGGTGTGTTGCATCAATTGTATCCTTTGTAATCTCTGCAATGTATTGTGGAGTGGAATATCCTACGGTATCTGGAATATCTAATCTGTCAGCACCTGCCTCTGTCACTGCCTTGAATACTTTTTTTAGAAATTCTCTATCTGTTCTTGTAGCATCTTCTGCTGAAAATTCAACCTTCAAGCCAAGTGATTTGGCATATTGTACTGCATCAATTGCTTTAGCTAGAGCTTGCTCTCTTGTTAGTTTTAGTTTGTATTGGAGATGTATGTCTGATGTTGCAATGAATGTATGAATGTAATTCAAACCAACTGCAGCAGCAGCATCAATATCCTTTCTTTCGGTTCTTGCTAGGCCACAGATTTCTGCCTTTAATCCTGCACTTGTTATTGATTTTATTGCTAGTCTTTCACCGTCTGATATGATTGGAAATCCTGCTTCGATTGCATCCACTCCAAGCTCATCAAGTTTTTGTGCTATTGCAATCTTTTGGTCTGGAGTCAAGGCTACTCCTGGAGTCTGCTCTCCATCTCTCAATGTAGTGTCGAAAATTCTAACCTTCATTTCCATGTCCTCTTGCTAATGCACATATTCCGGTTCGTGCCATCTCTAAAATTCCATATCCTTTGACAAGGTCTTCTAATGCATTAACTCTGTCTGGTGTAGCAGTGATCTCTATTATGATTGAAGATTTTCTAACGTCGTGTACATCACACTTGAATGCATTTGCAAGGTCTGTTATCTCTTTGATATCTGTTGGTTTTGATACTTTTAGTTTCATCATGACAAGCTCTCGGTATATACTCTTTTTCTCCTCTAATACTTTTACTTCTAATGTATCAATTAATTTGTCCAACTGCTTTACTATTTGATTGAGTTGTTTTTCATCTGCTTCTGTTGTGATTGTCATTCTTGATACTTCGGGATTTTCAGTTATTCCTACTGATATGCTATCGATGTTATAGTTTCTTGATCTAAACAAGTTTGTAATCTTGAACAAGACTCCTGGCTTGTTTTCAACTAGGACAGAAATTATTGACCACATGGTATTCACTAGGATGGTAATATCATGTCCTTGAGCGACGTTCCAGGAGCTACAAATGGTAACACATCTTCTTGTGGATCTATTGGTATGTCTATGACTGTAGCAACATTACTCTTCAAAGCTGTCTGGACTGCTTTTCCAATCTCGTCGATTGTTGTAGCTCGTATTCCTTGTGCACCATATGCTTCTGCTACTTTGACATAATCTGGGCAATTCTTGAGATCTACTCCAATCATTCTTCTATCATAAAATGTTCTCTGCCATTGGGCTACCATTCCAAGTGTGAAATTATTTAACAATAGGACTATGACTGGTAAGTCTTCCAAGACTGATACTGCAAGTGAGTTCTCTGTCATGTTGAAGCTTCCCTCTCCTGCGATATCTAGTACTGGAACATCTGGCTTTGCAGCTTTTGCGCCTATTGCAGCTGGGAATCCCCATCCCATGGTTCCAAGACCTGTTGAGCTGAAAAATGTACCTGGATGTATCACATCAAAGAATAATGATGCCCACATTTGGTGTTGTCCTACTTCGGTAGTTACAATTGACTGTGCAGGTAAAACTTCTCTTAATTTTTTAAGAACTTTGGATGCTGCAAGTGGATGTGGGTGAATCTTGAGATTCTCTCTATAGTAATCTTTTGTCTCTTTTACTCTTTTTTGCCATGCACTCTCTCCGTTTCGCTTGATTGCTTTTTGGATTAGCATCTTTACCATGATTCTAAGTGATGTCTTGACATCTCCTACTACGGCCACATTTGTGGTCTGATTCTTTCCTATCTCTGCGGGGTCTACATCCATGTGTATGATCTTCAAGTTTCTTTCAAACTCTTCAAATGTACCAACTGACCTGTCTGAAAATCTGGAACCACATGCAAGAACACAGTCTGCTTCTGTCATCATCTTGTTTGCTTCTGCATGACCATGCATTCCTATTGGTCCAAGTGAGAGTGGATGGTTTTCTGGAAATGATCCTTTTCCTTTGAATGTTGTTACAACTGGTATCATGAGCAATTCTGCAATTGATTGGAGTTCTGCAAATGCACTTGATATTATTACACCACCACCTGCAAGAATTATTGGTCTTTCTGCAGATAGTAACATCTCAGTTGCTCTCTCAATTGCTGTTATGTCTGGGTCAACCCATGGATGATATCCTCTAATTTTTACTTCAGAAGGAAAATGAATCTCTGCTTCATTTTGTTGCACATCTTTTGGAATATCTATTAAAACTGGACCTGGTCTTCCTGTTGCTGCAATGTAAAATGCCTTTTTTACAACCTCTGGAATCTCTGTCGGACTCATTGGCTGAAATGCATATTTTACAATAGGGTTTGTAATTCCGATAATGTCACTTTCTTGAAATGCGTCACGTCCTATCATCTTTGAAGGAACTTGACCTGTGATTGCAACCATTGGCGCCGAGTCTGCCTGTGCTGTTGCAATTCCTGTAACGATATTTGTTGCACCTGGACCTGATGTTGCAAAACATACTCCTGGTCTTCTGCTTACTCTACCAAAACCGTCTGCCATGTGTGAAGCAGATTGTTCGTGTCTTACTAGTACATGACGAATGTTACTCTTGTAGAGTTCATCATAAATTGGCAAGTTTGCACCTCCCGGTAACCCAAAGGCAATTTCCACGCCTTCTTTTTCCAAAGCGATCATCAAAGACCTAGCACCTGATATTTTTTCCATAATTTTCTATCTCCGAAAACTGCTGTATCTTACAGCACAAGCTCGACTAGCAACAAAATACTTGAAATGCTTGTCGAGTCTATCTTTGTCATACTTATCTGTAATTTTTCCCTCTAAAATTGTTAATAAATATATTGTTGGCAAAAAGTGCCTAAAACCGTCAAAACCTGAATTTTGTTCTAAATACACGTCTATCTAGGCATGATATCCGGTAGGCATGTCATAAGACTTAAACTAGATTTGTCTCAAGCAATACCGATTTTGAGCGACAAGGAAGAGATT
>CAZWSG010000037.1:0-6906 GCA_964636595.1 uncultured Nitrosopumilaceae archaeon | reverse complement strand
CAATCCAAACGCATTGTCGCCGCCTTTGACAACTACAATCAACGTAGCATAGACTGAAAATTAAAAATTTAATTTTATTAAATTGACATTTATCAAGTCTTTTGTTATATTGTTTTTTAAGAAAATTGTCTAATCAGTATGATCTAGTACCGGACTCTGATTGCCTGCATTGATTCTGTAAATCTCTGCAGTTCTTCGTAAAAATATATTCCCTTTTCAGTGATGACAAAAAAAGTGCTTCTCTTGTCAGCTTTTGCTTCCATAAGTCCAAAGTCTATGAGTTTCTGACACTTGTCTGTTGCAGCATAGTGGGATAGATTGGCTCTTCTTGCTATGGTGGTAATTATGGTTCCTTGTCTGCCACATTCTTTTGCAACCTGTAGAACATCTGAAATCATTCCAAGCTCTGAGCGGTATGGTTGTCTTGACATACTCTCTCAAGCAAATCTAGTTAATAAAAAATTGCGACACTTTGTTCCTGAACAATGTTAATTGAGATTTCGTGGCATATTACATATAATTTGGATCAAATTTAAAATACTAGTTTGTCTATATGATATTCGAAGATGATTGATGTTGTATCTATACTAAGTCATGTCATTGCCTTATGCACTGGCACACTGCACCCCTAAGTTTTTTTTGAAATAATTTTCTAGTTTTTTGTCAGGATTCTACTATGTATCACTAGTGTGTTTATGGTGTAGTATAGTTGGCATATGTATTTGCCACAAATGTATCTAATGTATTATTATCCATGCCAGCTGCAGTCATGTAGACATTTTCTGGAAAGAGTTTGTATGCGTCGTTGTCCTGTATTACTGAAACCATTGGTGTTACTGGCTGGTCTGTCTGGAAATCCTCTGGTGCCATGTTGTATAGATCACATGTCTTCAAAAATCTCATGTATTTTGTACCAAAGTCTACCATGCATGTAGTCTCTAGATTCCATTGTGCAACTTTGCCAAGATATACTGTATAATTTCCTGACTGGATTGGCAGTCCTGTTATTGTTTTTACCACTACTGGTGCAGTTTGTATTGGTACTACGGTAAATGTAGAATTTGCCATAGTTTTTGTATAACCATCTTTTGTCACGGTTGCATCAACTTCGTAAATTCCATGGGTTGAAGGTATAGCTGACTGGTACTTGAAAGTGCCATTGTTGTCTGTAGTGGTGGTAACTATGATTGTACTGTATTCAATCAATACGTTTGCGTTTGCAATTGGCTTGTAGGCTTGGTCATATACGGTGCCAACTATTGTTGGAAATTCGTCCTCTACTATTGGATCAGTCTGTGCTCTTACTGTTACTAGCATCTGGTTGGCTAACATGGATTCAGAGACATGGATACTTGACATTATAACTGTAAATCCTAGTACTAGGGCACAAACTGTGAAAATGATATGCTTGTTCAACTTTCATCATTTTATTTTTTAATTGTTATTTGATAAAATCTAATTTTTTTCTCTAAAATGTCAAGTAATTGTCAAGTAATTTTTTTTGTGATTTTTTATAAGTTTTTCAAGCATTTATTTGATTAACATGTTTTTTTCTACGAATTGTATATGTTATTGCGATAGCTACAACAATTGCTGCAATTGATATGTATAGATTAGTGCCATCAAATATGTCCTCAGCACTATTCTGTGGAACTATTCTGTAAATTGTTCCATTTGACAATGATGTTACATATAACATACCATCAGGCCCTGTGACCACATCACTGATACAACCAAATCCTGTTGCAAATACTATCTCCTTCATGGAATCACCAATGTTTACTTCATCGTCTGCAAGATCTGGACTATTAAAGACAAAGCCAGTTCTATTCTGGTTTAGTTGAAATCGATACACGTTTCCATTGTTGCAATCTCCAACAAACACACTGTTCTGGTATTTTCCAAATCCTTGTGTGGGTGTAAATGCAATACCTGTGGGTGCTACAGTTTTTTGCCAACTAAACTGTGGGTCGTGATATGTATACCCTGGGTAGACTGGCATCATTGCAAGCTGGGTCTTGTTTGCAGGCCCTGCTACAACATCCCATCCGCTGTTAAAGCCTGGGGGAACCATGTTGACCTCATCTCCCCAATCTGGACCATTCTCTGTATCCCAAAGGGTTCCTGTAACAGGATCAATTGTTAGTCCGAAACTGTTTCTTATTCCAATTGCATAGTATGGGCCTGGTGGGACAAGTCTGAAAATAACTGATGTATCATCAGGATCTCCTGTTGGATGGTTTTGTAATTTTCCAAATCTTCCAGCATCTCCTACTACCATGTATATGGAACCATTCTTAGATGTCACCATTGCACCACCGTTATGATATGTCTGGGTCTGCGGTAGATCTTTTACAAGTGTCTTGTTGACAAGATTCTGTCCGTTCCAATCATAACTGTAGACACGTTTACCAAGTGCATGTCCTCCCATCTTATCTGATTCTGTAAAATACAGATAGACCTTGTTTCCAAGTGTTGTTATACTGAGCATTCCTTGTTCGCCAATGCTTGTAACATTTTCTTGAAGTACTGGATTGCTTTGCAAGATTCCATTTCTAAACAAATGTACCTGTCCTGAGGATTTTGATAAAACTAGAATGTCATTTCCTTCAAAAGCCATTGTAGTTGGACTGCAACAAATGCCTGTAACGTAACGCTGTATTGTAAATCCAGTGTCATTCATTACTGGTTCTGCATATGATGGCAATATCACAACGCCAGAAAATATGAAAATGGAGATCAGCCAGAATTTCAATTGTTTTCTAGTGAAAAGACTATTTTATAAATACATCACGAACAATGTTCCTAATATTATAAATTGTCATTAAAATTTTATTTTATATCTTTATTGACTGTATGGTCTTTCTTGCAATGTGATGGTTACATCCATGTTCTTGTTGTCTCTGACAATATGTAAGATCATTTTATCGCCTGCAGACTTGTTATCTTGCAAATAATTCAAAAGGTCTTCTAGCTTTGATACTGGATTACTGTCTACTCCAGTTATGATATCTCCACCATACTTGTACTTGACTCCATCTATTGTCTTTGTCTGGTTTGATGCATGTAGACCTGCTTTGGAAGCTGGACTGTCTGATACTATGTTTTCAATTAAAAAGCCTGTATGTGTGGAGATTCCCAAACTATCTGCCAAGTCTGGGTCAATTGTAATTCCTGATATTCCAAGCCATGGGTGCTTGTAATGACCTGTTTGTATTAGCACTGGGACAATTCTCTTCATGGTGTTTGACGGTATGGCAAAACCTACTCCTGAAAATTCGCCAGTATCGGTTTGAATTGCGGTGTTGATTCCTATCACCTCCCCGCGGTCATTTAAAAGCGGACCGCCAGAGTTTCCTGGATTTATTGCAGCATCTGTCTGGATTACATTTGGAATGGAAAATGACTGGAGATTTGGAGGATTGAGAATTCTTCCTAGCTGACTTACAATCCCTGATGTCATTGAACCGCTCAGACCAAATGGACTACCAATCGCAGTAACCGCATCTCCTATGCGAAGCTTTGACGAGTCCCCTAGTGGCAGTGGGTGCAACACCTGTGGGTCTGCATTCACTTTGATTACTGCCAAGTCTGCATATACATCAGTACCACTGACATTGGCTGAATATGATTGTCCGTCATGAAATACAACTCGTATCTTTTGATAATCGTCTACAACGTGATTACTTGTGATGATGTGTCCTCCAAGATCGTATACAATTCCTGAACCAATTGCTCTGTCTGAAGAATTATCACCTGTCTTGCGAACTACAATTTGCACAACACCGTCTTGTGATTTTGCAAAAAGATCTGCAAGACTCAATTGACTTCCGGTATTTGATGGGACAAGACTTCCTAGAATCGAGGTCTGCTGTGTAAGATCTATTTTTTGTTCTTCAAGTACAAATGCAAATACTATGACTAGAACAACTATTCCATATGCTCCACCTAAAATTGCTGTAGTCTTGTCCAAGTACATGGAGTAATCTTAGGTTACTGTATAATCCTTACTCACAAGCTAATTGGATTTTGCACCGTTTCTGAGATTGAATACGTTCTTCCTCTCCAAGTGACTGAATCATTTTTCTTTGCATGCAAAATTCCACTTGCAAATCCTGACACAATTACTGCACTACCAAGTGGGGTAAACAATGCATGTGAGAATCCAAGACCTAGTCCCTTCTTTGCATCCATTGTACTACCTAGATACACCAATCCTGATGATAACAATGATGCAACAAGCAAGACCTCAAACGATATGGAGAGATTTACATAAACTGCAGAATAGACAAGGGCTGGAAACGGAACAAACAACAAAAATAACACTGCAAAAAATATTCCTATTGCCATCTTGCTTGACTGGATGTAAAGCGGAATCATCAGTCTCTTGAGTGCATGCCATAGTGTGGCTCTGTCTCTTGCCCATACTGCTTCTACCAAATGTTCTCCACGTACCATTTTTAGCTTGAATCCCTGTTCCTTTACTTTTTTTCCTAGCGCACCGTCTTCTACAATCTCGTTTTTTACGCTTTCATGTGTTCCAACTGCTTCGTATGTTTTTCTTTTTATGATGAAAAAACTTCCAAAGAAATATCCTGTCTTTTTGGAAGGATCGTTTACCCTTAGTGCTGAAAATCTTGTATGCAAAAATGTTGATAATACTGGTAGAGTTATTTTTGTCCACCAGTCAAGGCAAAGCATCTTTGGAACAACTGTGAGTGCATCCAGGTCTTCGCTTAAGAGATGATCTACTGCAAGTGAGATTGTCTTTTTTGTGTGGATTGTGTCTGCATCTGTAAACAACAATAATTCTCCTGATGATACTTTGAATCCTTCTATGCATGCCCAGTTTTTCCCAATCCATTTCTCTGGCTTGGGTGCTGCCTTGACATGTACTACTTTGGAGTTTTTCTTTGCAATTTTTTCAATTATTTCTCCGGTGTTGTCATCTGACATGTCATCAATTGCAACTATCTCATAATTTTCGTAATCTTGGTCTAGCAAGGAATTGATGCATTTTTCAATAAACGTCTCTTCGTTTCTTGCAGGCAAGATGATTGATACTTTGGGTGTGTGGTGTGGCTTTGAATTGTATTTGTCAAGAAATGGCGAGTCACGAAATGTAATCCACATTGATTTTATCAAAAATATCCATGCAACAGAAACGCTCAGCAAAATAACTGCAAGAAGATAATTTGCTATGTCTACTAGAAACATCTTTGCTATCTCTGTGCTTCTTGTTTGATGCTTTCAAGGGCCTGCTCAGAACCGCTTTGGATGTGTTTTTTTATCATCCCGGTAAACATTCCCATCATACCTGTTAATTTCATATCCCAGAGTGCATCTAGTCTTATCTTGTTGTCGTCTTGGACAAGTGTGAGTGTCTTTGTTCCCTCGATTACTCCTTTTGTAAATTGAATCTCGATTTTTTCTTTTGGATGTAGTGTTATAGTCTGCATACATTTTGAATCCTTGAATGCAATTGTGACCTCTCGTGTTATGGTATTTCCCTCCTTTGAGATATTTCGTACTTCCTTTGTTCCTCTCCAGAACCTGGGTTCTGAATCAAGATCCGCGATAATGCTCCAAACTTTGTCAATTGATGCATCAATTTCAACAGAGGCCTGGATCTGAACCATGTAGTAAATCACTTTACTTCATATTTATGTTGTAATGCAAGTTGGCTTTACAAAAATAAACCTGCATGATTTCGAAATCAATTTTAATCCTCTTGATATCTAAATTGTCATGGCACTGATAACATACGATGATTTTTCCAAGCTTGACATGAGGGTGGCCAAAGTAATTTCAGTTGAAGAAATTCCAGGAAAATCAAAAATCATCAAGGGAACAATTGATCTCGGAGATGAAAAGCGTGATGTTATCATTGGCGGTGCACAATACTACAAGCCAGAAGAACTTGTGGGTAGGACAGTAATTGCACTTGTAAATCTTGAACCGCGAACAATTGCTGGAATTGAATCTGGTGCAATGCTTTTGGCAGCAGACTCTGACGACAAACCGTTCTGGCTTACTGTGACTGACGATGTTCCACTTGGCACTGGGATCAAGTAATCGTATCTAGATATGATCAAATCTTCAAGTTTCTAGTCACTGTGCTCTGACTTGATATTATCTTGCCGGGATTTAGAATATTTTCTGGGTCGAACTGTTTTTTGATCTCTTTGAAAATAGAATATGTTTTGACATTATATTGTAATTTCACAAACTCT
This sequence comes from uncultured Nitrosopumilaceae archaeon, assembly GCA_964636595.1. Classification (GTDB taxonomy): domain Archaea; phylum Thermoproteota; class Nitrososphaeria; order Nitrososphaerales; family Nitrosopumilaceae; genus Nitrosotalea. The sequence continues at coordinate 673 of CAZWSG010000037.1, read as the reverse complement.
GACCTTGCAAGACCATCTCCATGCTCACCTGTTATGCTTCCACCAATGCTTATCACTGCTGCAAAAAACTCGGTTGCTATAGTCTTGATTATTCCAAGATCCTTTTGCTTGAGAATTGGTCTCATGTGTAGGTTGCCATTTCCAGCATGACCGTAGACAATGACTTTGAGGCTGTATTTTTTGCAAATCATGTCCAATATTTTCAGCAAGAGTGGCAGTCTTTTCACTGGAACGACTGCATCTTCAATGAGTGTGGGCATTGTCTCATTTTTTGTTATGCTTTGCAAGCTGTATGCCAAAGCCGAGTTTCTAAAACTCCACATCTTTTTAATTTTTACAGAATTTGACTCTGTCTTGATTATTTTGCCTGATGTGATTTTGTAAATCTGCTCTCTGTATTTGATATCATCCAACTCTACAAAAAGAAGGCACCCTGTACTTGACATCTTCATCTTGATGTGCTTTGTTATGTTACAGTCTATAATCTCAACTGCAGATGGTTTTAGCTCTAGTATCTTTGGAACATCTCTTGCTGCATCTGATAGTGTTTTGTAGTGTATCACATGGAGCAAGGTGTTTTTTGGAGATGTATATGTGACAAGTTTTGCAGATGTTATTATTCCAAGTGTTCCTTCAGAGCCTGCAATCAATTTGTGTAAATCTTTTTCTGAAA
>CAZWSG010000036.1:0-7142 GCA_964636595.1 uncultured Nitrosopumilaceae archaeon | reverse complement strand
ATGATGTAATGTCTGATTTACGACATATATTTTTCAAAGGTACTAATATTTTGGGATCTACTCAAGGAACACGTTCTGAGCTTGAATCTGGAATTTTTTGGATGTCTAAAGGGAAACTAAAATCGATAGTTGATTCGATTTATACATTTGAAAATGCAGTAGAGGCTCATACAAAAATGTTGAAAGGAAATCTGTTTGGTAAAATATTGATGAAACCTGTATAGTTTGCAAAATTTCATGCTATATGTTTTTAGACTATGATGTTTTATGTTAGACAATTGGCATCAAAACTTCTTACTATCTCTGTAGTACTTTTAATTCTCAATATGGCTTTGTTACCCCTAATGCATGTAGGATATGCACAAACTGCAAATTTTTCTATCAAGGGTGCGGTGTCTCCAAATAGTAACTTTCATGGTGTCATAATGTGGACCATAGTAAATGGAAACAATGGCACGATAATTATCCAATCTCCTGTGGGAAGAGGTCTAGTTCATGTTTTAATGTCTCCTAGTCTGACATGTGATTCATCTACTCCTATCTGTCTCTCTTCTACTGTTGTTGATGCTACTGATACTGATGCATTCAAAGTAGGTGATACTGCTAGATTTTCAATCGATCTAAATGCAAAACAAGAAACTGTTTCGCTGTTAACGGGAGTTTTGACTGGGTTTGATGTGCATGTTTCTCTTTCTAAAGTGTGGAACATGACATCTGTTTCTACTGGGGTAAATTCTACTATTTCCAATGTGCCAACAATGACTAATTCTACAACTCCTCGACACCTTACTTTGTTATTGAGCGAATCAGTGGGCGTTGGTGCAAAAGGCTAGTATCTGATCCTTGATTTGTAAAGTTTTTTTTGAGAATTATTTACACAAATGAATTTGTGTATTCTCAGGTATTCTACGAACGATGTTTCTTGATCTTTTGATTTTTGCTCATTAGTAACATTAGAAATGTACTGTTATCCAATTCTGGATCTTCCTGTTTTGCTTTTTTGACTGCCTTGGCAAATTGCTGAAATGCATCAACTTTTACCGTGATTGTCTTGTATTCTTTTCTTGGCATAGTTAAACTCGTCCGGTACTATTGATAAACCATGCGTAGAGTTTTTTCATGAAATTGTTAAAATACTGTCCAAAACATGAAAAAATATTTGCAGTATTGCCTTAAACAGAAACTATGACATGTGTACCTGTTTGAAGCCGTATTGACAACATTTACACTCAACTATTTCAAGAATTATGTACGGGTACAAATTATCGTTCTTTAAAAATCTGGTATTATTACACTCGAAACTTGTTGCGCTCACATGTCATATACACTTTAGTCAAATCTGTAAACAATCATCTTTATTTTTAATGGATTTAACTTCCTCATCACGGACAAATATTGCACATATGATGGTCATAAAATAGACGAAACTCTGAGTAACCTCTGTAAATTGTGTGGATATGTCTATTGCAGAGATCATATCTTGCCACATAGACATCAATGTACCATGTTACAAAATGTGGAATATGTTAAATCTGATTCATCCTCCAATCTGGAAGAACTGGATTCAAATGGCGAATTGAAAAAAACTCTAGATCAACCAGTTACGCAAGTGGCATCTAATGTGGAAAAAGTAAATGTACCTGTGATTCATGCTGTAGTAGATACTCCTTACTGGTTGCATGATTGTCTCAAAGATGCACAAAATATGATAATAGAATACCATCAAGAAAAACCTGATGACCGGAGTTTCATAGATTGTGCAAAATTCTTTGCAGACAAGATTTTTGGTGTGAAAATACAAAACAATGGAAATGCATCAGGTGATATCAATCTGATCAGGGATCTGCCTAGTCAACCATCTTACAAAATATGTGTTCATGACATGCTAGGTTATGATGTTCGAGACAATAGGAGGATGGTGACAATTGTTCTTGTTCATCAACTATTACATGCCCTTCATCCTTCAAGATCTCATGATTCTACAAATGTACAAAATGGGATCAATAAAATAGAGCATGAAATTGCAAATAGAGCAAGATATCATGATGCATTACTAAACTTGGAAAGTTTGTATCAAAGTGACAAGATTAATCGCTGTAAAATCTAGGTGATTTCTAATACTTTTTTCGTAGTTCCTTTAACTGATCATATTCTTCTTGTGGGGTCTTGTTAGATTTTATTCCCGGTTTATTTCTAGGTCTTGATCTTACCATGCAATTGCAGCAACTACAATACAAGTCCACTGTATCTTCTGTTACGGGTCTGTCTTCTCTGTCATGACATGCTTCTCTTGACATAAAGACTCCGCAGATCTGGCATCTAACTTGGCCTGCCAAATAACGACTAGTACCATCTCTTGGTTTTCTAATTTTGTGTTCTTTGCATAGTCCTTTGCAGATGCCTTTGTCTTTGTTCATGATTGACTCTTGATATGTGAGAATAACTCCTGCTTTAATTTGATTCTGTTCCATCTGTAATTTTCTTGATTTGACATGGTTGACACTATGGCTATCATGTGCCTATGAGTAATTCTATCAAACTAGTATAATATTTGATGGGCAATATAGGCACGAGGTCTCTCAACATGTCTACACAAATATTTTCTACAGGTTTGTTCATCTCAAAGAAGCTACTGGTTTATTGATACATTAACAATAAATTTTGTATGTATAATGCGCATTCCTTTTATCTTTTTATTGGATATGTGGAGTAGTCTAGTGGTATGATAAGAAAATTTAACACAAATAATCACACAAAAACGAGGATATTGATACTTGGAGGGGGATTTGCTGGAAGTAACGTATTGCATGAAATACAAAAACAATCAAAAAGAAACGATGTTGAAATTACTCTGGTAAGTCAAGATAATTTTTTCCTTTTTACTCCGATGTTACCAGAAGTTTCATCTGGTATGCTTCACGCAAGTGATATTACTACACCAATTCGTTCTTTTTGTAAAACTGCAAACTTTTGTCATGCAAAAATTCTCTCAATTGATATTGAAAATAAACATGTTTCTATAATTAGAATATTTGATCAAAAAGAAACTGTATTAGAATATGATTACCTTGTTCTTGCTCTTGGCAGTAAAGATAATTTCTTTGGAAATATAAATATTGAAGAATTTGCATTTACAATAAAAACACTAGAAGATGCAATTGCAATTCGAAATCATATTATCAGTGTACTAGAATGTGCTGATCAAGAAAAAGATCAAATTCTTCAAGAACAGCTCTTAAGGTTTGTAGTAGTCGGTGGAGGATTTGCTGGAGTTGAAATTGCAACAGAAATACACCACTTTTTACAAGATGCGACAAAAAATTATTACAAAAACATTGATTCAAAGAAAATCCGTACTATTATCGTGTCTGCAAGGGAGGGTATTTTACCTGAGGTTGGAGAAGAACTTGGTAAATTTGCACTTGATCATGTTCAAAAATCCGGCATTGAGGTAATCACAAATACCAAAGCAGTTGATGCTGGGGAAGATCACGTACTTTTGAGTGATAATACAATAATTCCATGTGCCACCTTAATTTGGGCAGGTGGAGTCACGGTGGACCCATTGATATCTACACTCAAGTGTGAACATGGTCAGTCAGGTCGCTTGGTAGTAGATCAATATTTGAGGTTAAAGGATAATCCTAGTGTTTTTGCATTAGGAGACTGTGCTAATCTCGTTGATAGCAAAACCAATACTGTGTATCCAACTACGGCACAAATTGCCATACGACAAGCAGAATTGGTATCAGAAAATTTGGTTGCAGAGATTAAAGGCACAATGAGTTCAATGAAGCCATTCTTATATCATAACAAAGGAGTGATGGCTACAATAGGCAAGAGAACTGGGGTTGCACTTCTTAATGGTAGAAAAGTACATGGATTTACTGCATGGCTTTTGTGGAGATCATTTTATTGGACTCATTTGCCAACACGTGAAAAAAAGATCAAAGTTGGATTTGATTGGTTTCTTAGCTTGATCTTCCGTGCTGATATTATGACAGTAGGATTTATCAAGAAAAAGACTTTGAGTAGATTGGAAACTCCTATCTATTCTGCAATAGAGCGTAGTATTGATCAATCTCAAAATACATCATATCTCTGAATATTTTTTCGAAATGTTATATTGTACATCTTTTATTTTGTAATAAGGTATGAAGACATTACTTGTAAAGTATACTCCGCGGGAAGAACAGTCTAACAGCAAAAAATTATTGGATGCTTTTAAAAATGAAATAAAAAACTCTGAAATTGAAGTTTTAGATCTCTGCATTGATGTTCCTGATTTGTTCAATGTTGAGAATATGAGTGCATATATTCACAGAAATTATCTGAAAGAAGATCTTTCTGATGATCAAAAAAAATCTATGGAAAAAATGGATCGCATGACTCGTCAAGTGAAATCAGCAGATATTGTTGTAGTATCTTTTCCAATGCATAATTTCTCAATGCCTGCTCCTGTAAAGGCATGGTTTGACTCTATCATGTTAAAGGGTCAAACCTGGAATGCTATAGGTGGAAAGTATTCTGGTCTGATGAGTGGTAAAAAAGCGCTAATAATTGTCTCATCTGGTGGTTTTTACACTAGTGGACCAATGGTGAACTGGGAACATGCTTTGTCTCTTACCAAAATAGAGTTTCAATTTATGGGGTTCTCCGATGTACGTGGGATCTTAAACGAAGGTATGAATGCTGGAAATGAAATCCAATCTGAAAATATCCGAAAATCATTTGATGCGATCAAAAAAATTGCGATCGAGTGGTATGGAAATTAGATATTTTCTAGTGTCCTGATGCAAGTAATATCAAGTACATTTTGCTGTATGATATTTATCCAAACCAAGGAAAGTTTTCCTTGTCTGCTTTTTTTGGAAGTTCTTCAATTATTGCTTGTACTACTTCTGTGTGATTGTATGTTATGTGTCGTAAAAGTTTCTTTGAATTATCGTCTGCAGGCATACTTTCATTTATTTCTCTGATGATGTCTTTGCATTCTCTACATGGATTAAATTCAATATAAAATTTCAAATTATGTTCATTCTCCCTGTAATGTATTTGTAAATATCTCCTATTATTTGACTTGGGATTGTAAAACTTGGTCACACCTTTGTCATATGTTATTCTAAAACGAGATTATTTATCCTGGAAAAGTATGGAGTATGTATGGCATTTAGAATATTGGGCATAGGATCTAGTCTACGTGAAAATGCTTCTAGTACTAATGGGTTATCTATCACATTAGATCTTGCAAGAAAATATGGTGCAGAAACACGGTTGTTAGACCTCAAGCAAAACAAATTGCCATTATATGATCCAAATGAAAATCAATCAAGTCCTGAAATAAAAAAAACAAAAGATGATGTGACATGGGCAGACGCCTTGATTCTTTCTACTCCTGATTATCATGGTTCAATGTCTGGTGTAATGAAGAACTTCCTTGATTACTTTTGGGCAGAGTTTGCAGGAAAAACATTTGGCTATATTTGTGCATCTCATGAAAAAGGTTTGACTGCAATGGATCAAATGAGAACTGTAATACGACAATGCTATGGTTGGAGCATGCCATATGGAGTATCTATAATTGATAGTGAAGATTTTGCAGATGGGAAAATAACTCCCAAGCTAGAATCTCGATTAGATATGCTAGCGAGAGATCTGGTTGTATATGGTAATCTTTTACGCCAACAGTTTATGCGAGACTTGGATGATTCTGCTAATACTTTTGTGTCAAGATATAGGAAATAATTTTCTGTTTGTACATTTGTTATTTTACAATTAAGACAGGACACTTTGAATGCTGAGACACACCACTTGCAACGCTTCCAAGGAGTAGTTTTTTAAAACCACCAAATCCGCGTGAACCCATTACTATTAGATCAACATTGTGAGTTTCTGCATATGATACCAATGAATCTGTAATTGATCTTACTTCTAATATCTCGATTTTGTACGGTATTTTTAATTTTTTTAATCGCGATTCTAGTTCTGATGTTGATTTCATTGCATCCTCTTTTAGTAACCTTGTAGTTTCAATGTATGCTGTACCAAAATATAGATCCGTTGGAGCCTGTATTGAAACACATGAAATAATACTGACACTTGAATTGTATTTTTCTGCAAGATCCACTGCATACTCAAATGCATGTGTCGCCGACTCTGATTTGTCATATGGGATCATTATGTGGTTTATCATGTACTTGTTTGGTTTTTATGACTTAAATAATTTTTCAGGTTCACGTCTTTTTTGTTTTTTTTTTGGCAAAAACAGTGTGCAACTCTCTCTTCCTTAAGATTTATTAGAACTGCCAAAATAGTGTATTTCATGTTATTTGGGGTCTTTGCAATACATAGTCCTGATTTATGCCCAATGAATAATAAAAACAGTAAAAAAATATTCTTGGGAATACAAAGGAAAATAAAAGCAACACAAAAAAAATTTCACATCAAAAAAATCTTGGGTTTTTACATGTCAGTCCTTGAACATGAATGGATAATAATATTGGATGCAGAAAACGCTCATGATATAGAACAAATGTGTATACATGTAGGAATTTCAACTACAAGTACCGTAAAAATTGTTCCAATAAACGACATGCAAAAAGTAATGGATGCTCTAAAATCCAAGTAATTCTTGAAAAAATAATTATCTAATTCTTTGAATCTTTCTACACTTGGAACTGTCTTTATTACAACAAATGATTTTGTGTTTGAACTGATTATATTTTTGTAATATGAAAATTAGTTATGAAAAACTCACATGTAATAAAAAATATTGATCGATAAAATGCATTGATTTACAAGTATTATTTTTTATAAAATTTTTTTAATGCTTTGGATATGTTTTGTTGAAGTTTCTTATCTCCAACATTTGATATGATGTTATCATAGTGTAATTGTTTTTTTGGTATTGTATTTGAAATTGCTACGGCTGCGGCATATAGTATCTTTGTCTCTATCTTTGCTATTCCGTGGTCTAAGATTGCTCTCATGATGTATGGAAAGACTAGGGCATTGTTCACTCTGTTGTGAAATTGGTAGCTGCCTGTGGCAACAATTCTAGCGCCTGCTTTTTTTGCATTGGCTGGACTAATCTCTGGTTCTGGGTTGGTTAGCGCAAAAACTATGGAATTTTTTTTCATTTT
>CAZWSG010000035.1:0-7384 GCA_964636595.1 uncultured Nitrosopumilaceae archaeon | reverse complement strand
TCTCCTTCAGAGCCCTTTTTGAGTTGAATTTCTGCTGCAACCACAAACATATGCTTGAACGGAAATTATACGAATAATAATATTTCTAAGATTACCATGCATGGTAAATCACATGTGTCAAAACCATGAAGATTCAACGTACACTCAATAATTCTAAATAACGGAGTAATTCGACCAAGTGTATGAATGAGAAGCTTCTGGCATATGGATCAATTATTGCAGCCATAGTAGTCATGTCAACTATTGTATTCCCATTTTGGAATCTCATTCCGTCCATGGTTACAGAGACAGTCAAAGTTGTATACGTAGAAGGCGGAGGCAAGTGTACCATAGAAACAAATGATGGTTTTGACATTCGCGGAATTGCTTGTGGTAACGCAAAAGCAGGAGACAACATCACTGCATCATACGATGTAAAGGTAAAAGACAGAGAACACAAAATTTAGCAGACTAGAGAAGTTTTAGATCTTTTGTAACTTTATCAATCATATCTTCAGGAGCAGGACCTATTGATATACAGGTTACAGTTCCAGGCTCTATCTGGGTATGGCCAGCATCAGTAACCTCAGACCAAGGTAAATCATGTGATATTGCATCACGTTTTATTTTTTCAAGCTCTGACATGCTAGATACTTTGACAACAACTTTTTCTTGTCCATATCGTTCCCATTGATCAAACCATTCTCTTTTTGATTTTCTCACATGCTCTGCACCCAGAACACATGCATGACCTACCTGTGCCGCAATTTTTCCAGTACCCATTCCAAGATCTTTTCTTACAACAATCACCTGTTTGATGGTACCCATATCAATTTGGAATGACATTAGGACATGTTAAACTTTTGAATCAGCGTGTTTGACAAAAAAGACATTATTTGATTTGCATATTATATCCATAAATAACGGCAGTATTTTACTAGATCATGCCAGGTATGAAATGCGTATCATGCGGAATTGGATTCTTTTCTGCCACTGGTTCAGACAAATGTTCCAAGTGTTCAGACAAGGGAGGCCATCATGAAGCCGCAGCAAGTCATGACTCGTGTGGTTGCGGACACAGTCACTAACCCATTTTTTCCCATCATAAAATAAAACTAGATTTTTTCAAGTCCGTATTGAATTAATAGTGTATATGTAGAAAACAAAAAACATGGATTATGATGTAGTTATCGCAGGTGGAAGTGTTGCCGGTCTATTGTGTGCAAGAGAGATTGCAGCCAAAAATCACCGAGTCCTAGTAATAGAAGAAGATTCAGAATTAGGAACTCCCGAACACTGTGGTGGAGTAGTTAGTATCCCTGCAATAGATGATCTTGGGATAATACCAATGAGGGCCACACTTGACAACAAGATACGCTCTGCAAAGATTGTAGCACCATCTGGAAAAGATTTCACAATTGATGCAAGAAATCAGCAAGTCATAGTCTTGGATAGACGAGAATTTGACAAGCAGATTGCACACCAGGCTCAAGTCAAAGGAGCAGAGATTAGAGTAAAAACATCATTACGCGAGATTACAAAAGAAGGAGTTCGAACATCAGATGGCGATATAAAATGCAAATTCATTGTAGATGCAAGAGGTGTAACATCACTTGTTCAAAAAGATAGAACTGGAACTCTACAATCAGCACAATACGAAGTCTTTGCAGACTGGATAGACAAAGATAGAATTGAAGTGTATTTAGACCAAGAAAAATATCCAGGATTTTTTGCATGGGTCATACCTACTAGAAGAGACGAAGCCAAGGTGGGAGTAGCTGGAAGAGGAATCAACCCAGCTCAAGTGATTGAAGAATTTCTCAAGAAAAAAGGAAAACATTCCACCATCAGAAAAATATTTGCTCCAATTTGGATAAAAGGACCAATCAAAGAATTTGTTGCAGGAAATATAATCACGATAGGTGATGCAGCAGGACAGGCCAAACCTACAACAGCAGGAGGAATTTATTCATCAGGAATCGGAGGCATTCTTGCAGGCAATGCAATTTCCAAATGTTTAGAATCAGGAAATAAATCAGAACTTGAAGAATATCAAAAAGAATGGAATAAAAAATTCGGCAAGGAATTTGAGAATATGCTTCTTGCTCGTTCGCTTCTTGAGAGAATGGACAACAAAACAATTGATTCCATATTTGGTTCCATAACACCAAAGATACTTGATGAGATCTCAAAAGAAGGAAGTTTTGATTTTCATACTACATCAGTTGCAAAACTACTTGGTGTAAAAGGATCGGTCAAGGCAGTACAAGCAATTCTTGGAAATGAATTGAGAAGATTGCTGAGCTAAGTTGAAAATAATAAGCAAGGTATAAATTCGGTAGAAATCGACTTTTTATCATGTCATCAACGATAGCATTACCTGTGTGCAGTTCTTGTCACAGACCAATAATGCCTAACGATAAGTGTGTAAAATTTAATTGCCCAAGTTGTGGCTCACTATTGCTCTGGAGATGTGAAAGTTGCAGAGAATCAGCTAGAGTATACAAATGCAATTCATGCACATTTGAAGGACCTTAAAAATTGGCACGACTCTCACTTAGAGCAAAAATTCTTCCAACTGGAATTGAGATAAATCTAGACGATGTTGCAAAAAAGATCACTTCATCATTAAAAGAAGGCATTGTACTTTCAAAATATACAAAAGAGCCACTTGCTTTTGGCCTATATTTCATTAATGCAGAGTTTGCCCTAGATGACAAGGAAGGTCAAATGGATTCTCTTGAAAATGCAGTACGTGGAATTGAAGGAGTTGGAGAATTCGAAGTACTAGGTTTGAGCAGAACATCTGTTGATATGAAGTAGGTGCCTACATGGTAAAAAAAGACGAACTGCTACAAATGCGGGTCGGCGAAGCAAAACAAAGAGACGTTGGAAAAAGACGAGCCAGAATAGAACCAGAGGCAATGGAATTTTTAAAAGTTGAAGCAGGGGACATGGTTGAAATTATTGGAAAAAGATCAAGTTGCGCAGTAGTTTGGCCTGCAGATGATGACAACAAGACACCAGATGTAATTCGAATAGACGGTCAAACAAGAAAGAATGCAGGAGTTGGAATCAATGACTTGGTAAATGTGAAAAAAATAACTGCCAAGCCAGCAAAGACTGTAACTTTGATGCCAGTAAACGGAAATGTAACAGTTGACAAGGAATTTACAGATTTTGTAAAAAACAGATTACGAGGATTGCCACTTTCTGAAGGGGATGAGATATCAGTCATGATTCTTGGAAATTCCATGGATTTCAAGATTCACAAGATATCACCAAAAGCCGTTGTAAAAATAGAACGAAGCACATCAGTTACCATACTTACTGAAACATCAATCGATAAAAAAGTCAGAGTTACATTTGACGAGATAGGCGGTCTTAAAACACAGACAAAAAGAATGCGTGAAATTGTAGAGTTGCCACTAAAGCATCCCGAAGTTTTCACAAGACTCAATGTAGAACCGCACAGTGGAATATTGTTGTACGGTCCTCCAGGATGTGGAAAGACATTGATTGCCAAAGTTCTAGCAAGTGAATCAGAGGCCAATTTTTACTCTATCAATGGTCCAGAAATAATGAACAAGTATTATGGAGAAACAGAAGCAAGACTACGAGATATTTTCAAAGAGGCAAAAGAAAATTCTCCAAGCGTAATATTCATTGACGAAATTGATGCAATCGCTCCAAAAAGAGAGGAAGCATACGGAGACGTGGAAAAAAGAGTAGTAGCTCAACTCTTGGCCTTGATGGACGGTCTCACAGACAGAGGAAATGTCATAGTACTTGGTGCAACAAACAGACCAGAAAGTGTAGATCCCGCCTTGCGAAGACCTGGCAGATTTGACAGAGAGATTGAGATTACAGTACCAAATGCAGATGGCAGACTAGAGATACTACAAATTCACACACGAGGTATGCCGCTTCAGGATGTAGACCTCAAGGTACTTGCGGCTGAATTACACGGATACACGGGAGCAGATATCAAATCACTATGCAGAGAAGCTGCAATGAAAGCACTTCGAACATTCTTGCCAGAGATTGAAAACGAGAATGAAAAGATAGCGCCAGATGTATTACAAAAAATGAGAATAACATTACAGGACTTTTACGATGCAATGCACGAAATTGTACCAACTGCCATGCGTGAATTCTATGTGGAGAGTCCAAAAGTATGGTGGAAAGAAGTAGGCGGACTGGATGATGCAAAAAGAACTCTGGAGGATAATTTGATAACTGCAATAAAAGAGCCGGCTAAATTCCAGAAGATGGGAATCAAGCCTCCAAAGGGTGCATTATTGTATGGCCCATCAGGATGTGGAAAGACATTGCTTGCACGAGCTCTTGCAACAGAGAGTGGTGCAAACATGATACTTGTAAGAGGACCAGAGATATTATCAAAGTGGGTTGGAGAATCAGAAAAAGCAATAAGAGAAATTTTCAGAAAGGCCAAGACATCATCACCGTGTATAATAATATTTGATGAACTTGATTCACTTGCAAGATTCAAATCAAATGAAGAAGGAGGAGTAGGGGAAAGACTACTCAGTCAGCTTCTTACAGAGATGGAAGATGGAGGAGCATCTAGAGTAATAGTACTAGGAATTTCAAACAGACCAGATCTTATTGACCCATCACTAATACGACCAGGTAGACTTGATTTGATGATCTTTGTTCCACCGCCAGATGAAAAAGGTCGATTTGAGATAATCAAATTATTTACAAAACTAATGCCACTTTCAGGCGATATCAATTTGAAAGAGATTGCAGTGGCAACAAAAGGATATAGTGGAGCAGATCTTGTTGCAGTATGCAGAGAAGCTGCAGTAAATGCCATGAGAAACAATATCCAAAAAATTAGTAGTGCAGACTTTTCTGCCGCACTCAAAAATGTCAAGCCATCTATTACTAAAAATGTTGAAGACTGGTATTCCACAGTTAAAGATAATATATCATACGCATTACCAAAACCAATGGACAAGGCATTTTACGGTTAGATATGGCCATCCCATTACGAAATACCATATATGAAAAGATCAAGATTGCAGGCTCGCTTACCGATTCAGAGTTGTCAAAATCACTCATCAAGGCTAGCATTTCAATTCCAGAGGACGAGTTTAACAAGACTCTACTCAACTTGGAGATTTATGGCCTCATCAAGGTAACCTGGCTAACAAAAGATGAACGTAGAATAGAGATATCTGAAAAAATAGAAGACGAAGACGAGATAGAAAAACAAAACATGGAAAACTTGGAAAAAGAATACGAGTCAGGATTTCCAGGTGTCGGACAAGAAGAAGAAATTCCAGAATAATTATTTTATCACTGGAAAGTGAAATGCAGCATCAAGTGCAATTCCTACAAAGATGATTGTAAGATATGGTGCAGTGACCTTGTATGCCTTCCATGCAAAGTCCGAAGTCGGAGTCTTGGTGAGTTTATAGTGATAAACCAACATGAGACCACCTGATACTAGTGCAACTCCAAGATAGACATATCCCAATCCAAATGCAACAAGTGCAATTGAATATGGTAATAGAATTGCAGTGTTGAGTAGAATATACTTTGACGTCTTTTGCATTCCAATCAAAACTGGAAGCATTGGAACTTTGGCTTCGGCATAATCATCTCGTATCTTCATTGCAAGACACCAGAAATGAGAAGGTGTCCACACAAAGACTAGAGTACCAACCAATGCACCAAGAATATCCATAGAACCAGTTGCCGCAGCCCATCCTGCCATGGATGCACAGCTTCCTGCAAAGCCACCAATTACAATGTTTGACCAATTACTTCGTTTAAGCCAGACTGTATAGATTATCACATAGAAAAATATCCCTAACGCGATAAAGAAAGTAGAAACAGGATTTAGTGTAAACCAAGCATAAATTACAGAAATACAACTAACTGCAAGACCATATATCAAAACACTACGAGCTGCCATCCTCCCAGATGGAATCGGTCTAGTACTGGTTCTTTTCATCAATGGATCGATATCCCTATCATAGAAATGATTCAGAGCACTAGAACCAGCAGATGAAAGTGCACCTGCTACGATAAGATGAAGAAGTGTGATGGCATCAATAGGTTTGTGTGCGATCAATATGCTTGCAGCATACATTGAGGTAACTGCTGTTATGACAAGTAAAACTATGATTCGCGGTTTAGATACTTCAAGAACTTCCTTTAATCCCACGGATCTATAGCTGATTTGCAGGGAATTTAATTTCTTCGAAGATTACCCCACATGGTTCAAAAGAATTAAGTATGTCACTTCATGGAACAACCACAAATGAGTGACTGGGACCTCATGATGCCAGGAATGGGACTATCCGCGATTGGTCTGGCAGGAGTAATTTTATCATATTTGGGTATTGCAAATACTTTCCTTACAGGAATGCAAGCTCTTTCAGGCTTAACCTTGTTTATCGGTTTGATCTTCTTATCCGCAGGAATGCTAAGTGGTGGCGGAATATCCACTAGTGGGCGTGCCAAGGCAACTACACTTGTAATCTTTGGCATAGCAGGCTCTGTTGGAACATATGCCTTGAGCTTGAACAAGGTAATCACATCATTGACAGTATTTGTCGGATTGTTACTAATCATCTTGATACCAACAATAGTTCTTGCCTTTTTCTCAATGAAGATGCCAAAACACTTCAAGCCAGTAGCAACAATATTTGTTGCAGCGATGGTAGTAGCAATTGGCTCTTACACAGCATTTGGTTTTATTGGACCAGGTGCACAATTTCATCTTACTTCAATGCCACAAAATTCAACAAACGCAACAGCAGTACCAGTTTCAAATGCACCAGTCATATCAATCAGCATCCCAGTAAATGCATCAATAAAAGGCAATCCAAGTTTCACACCGAATTCAGTATCAGTTCCCAAGGGTGATATCATAGAGTGGACAAACAATGACAAAGTTGGCCACACTGTAACAAGTGCAGATGGTACAACATGGGATTCTGGAATAATATCAGCAGGTAAGACATTCCGTCTTGATACATCAAAACTTAATGCTACAACATACCAATATCTTTGCACCGTTCATCCAATCATGTCAGGAAACATAACAATAACAGCTCCGCTATTTGCAAATGTAACCATCACAAAAGGCGCTTCAACACAATCTGCAACCCAGAAATACTTTGACCCACAAGACAGTACAGTAAAGGTTGGAACAACTGTAGTCTGGACAAATAACGACGCTGCAGCGCACACAGTTACTAGTGGCAACCCAAGTGATACATCACCTGGAGGACAGTTTGATTCTGGCCTCATCAAACCAGGAAAAACATTCCAACAAGCATTTACCACAGCTGGTACTACATCATACTTTTGTACAGTCCACCCATGGATGACTGGAAAAGTTACAGTAGGATGACAACACCCAAGG
>CAZWSG010000034.1:0-7437 GCA_964636595.1 uncultured Nitrosopumilaceae archaeon | reverse complement strand
GCGTACTAGATTGGAGAAAGGGAAAGAATCAGTCTAGTGGTAGATATATCTAAAATTCTAACACTACTAGTTTTCCAAACTTTCCAACATTAAGTGCATTTTCGCCTCTAAATGTAGAAATGTATCCATTTTCGATTCTTACTTTAGAACCCTGTTTTACCATCTTTATCTGTGCATCCCATAGACTAAGCTTGATCTGTCCAGTTTCATCTTTTAGCATTGCATCTGCAACTTGAGCTTGTCCGCCTGTTTTGAGGTTGACAGTTCTTGGGTCGCTGATACTTTCGATGATTCCTTCAACTGGTTCTAGCTTGTTTTGTGGTCTGCTCAATTGATCTATGCTTGGCATTTGACAAAATTTTCCATTCTCAAATAATAAGTGTTTTGATGATAACTTCTGTTAAGATGTCGAGGTTTGCTAACTGAACTTGTTTGTGTTAAGATTCGGGGGTTGTATTCCTTTAAAATTTAACATCTACTAATTCATTTGGGAATTTCTCTAATGCTTCTTTAACAAAATCTTCCATGAGTGCTAGCATATTTTTACATTGATCCATGTGTATTGATATTGTACCAACTGCATTAAAAATCGGAATTGATAGCCATGGATTTGCTTGCTTCCAGATTTCGAATTGTTCATCGGATGAAGCAAGAAATTTAGCATCTTCTGAAAGATCTTTGATGCTTATTGATTCACTATGTATTATTTTATGTCTATTCGCTTTTAATATATTGCCAAGAATGTCATCATCTATTGTTTTGACCTTTTTTTCATACCATGAAAGAAACTCACATGGAATAATATTACCTTTAATTGCTTCTTCTCTTGCCTTTTTTTCAAAAATTCCCTTGAATTTGAAGTCGTTATGTATTTCAAAATGAAATTTCTTATTGTAATCCTCCAGAAGATGATCCTTTATACTGTAAGTAGATGAAAGAAATGCACTCAGATAATACTCATTATCGGGAACTTTAGTATAATCTTGTTCTATTTTTTCCAGAAAAAAACGAGCTTCTTCAATTTTAAATTTTACTGCCATCAACTACATTTCTTAGACGCCATCTTGATTAACGTTTCAATTTTATTTTAACCAAGTTCCAGTTTGATTCCGGATTGTTCCGCAGGTGTTTTTTGATTGCTATACCTTCACTTGGTAATTATCTGGTTTTTCAACCATTGTGCAATCTGTTTTGTTGCTTCATTATGTGACATGTCAATTATTGGCAAGAGAACATTGTTGTTACTATTTTTCAAGTATTGCTTGTACTGTGGCATTTCAGTATACTCTATTGCAGCAAAATGTATCTTACCTTCTATCTGGTCCTTGATTATCTCAGGCGTAGGTGGGAAACCTTGTGGCTCGTATAGTATTCCGTCTGCCCAGCGTGCTGGAGGTGCAGAACTGCCCAGGGGAACGTTATTTGTTTTGATGCTTAGAAAATCCTCAATGCTGCTGACTTTGACAAGCTCATGAATTACTATTTCATTTATTGGTTGATGTCTAATTATTACCATGTCTCTAAAGCAATTAGTGTATCATTTAATGGATCCGATTCACTTTTGGACATTCTATGGGTAGTATGATTGGATGACAAGAACAATCATTACAATTGTAAATGCGACAAAGATAGATCCAATTCCTATTGCCATTTTGGTATTTCTACCCATCATGTTTTCTCTGCTCTATTTCGCTAATTTAAGATATTACATGATTATACGATACAGATTTTGGTTTTATCAAGCCTAGTTAACTTGATTAGATTTTAAATAAGGTAACAATAATTCCAGTCTGCATGAGCGAACCGCCAAGACAATTTTTCAATTTCTCATTTTTTAAGGTAGATCCAAAATGGCGATGGATGGCAGATCTTGCAAAAGAAGAATCTGCAAAAGAAGTAGAAATTGTCCTCAAAAACTCGCAGATAAAATACAGAACATATTCTACTCTGGGTCTACGAGACGATGCCGAATTTCTGTTCTGGTTTGTATCTGATTCTGTAGAAAAAATCCAGGATGTTGTATCAAAACTATATCTTACAGTCTTTGGAAAATATATTGTACCTACGCATGTGTACCTATCTAGCACCAGGCCGTCAATGTATGCAGATAGTAAAACACAACGTGGTTGGCTTGGGGGTGAAGATCAAAAAAAATATGCAATTGTATATCCTTTCATAAAAACTCGTGAATGGTATCTATTGCCACTTGAAAAACGAAAAGAGATGATGGGAGAACACATTCAAGTTGGACACAAGTATCCCGAAGTCTTACTAAATACTTCGTATTCATTTGGAATTCATGATGAAGATTTTATGCTTGCATTTGAAACTGATACTTTGCACAAGTTCCAGGATTTGATAATGGACTTGAGGGAAACTCGAGTCAGCGGATACATTACAGTTGATACACCAATGATTGTATGTGTCAAAAAAGACATTATTCCTCTGATTAGGAGTCTTGGATGATAAAGGCACTAAAAGAGTGGGCTACGGTAATAACTGCACTTGAAAATGGGGACCAAACAGTTTTGCTTCGAAAGGGGGGAATACTTGAGACTGCGTCTGGTTTTAGGGTTGAAGATAAAAAATTCCTACTCTTTCCCACCTATGAACACCAAGACAATTCTTCGCTAAAATCGCAATTTTACAGATATCTTGCAGATGTGAGAGAGCAAAAACCAAGAGATGGTGTAAACAGAATCACATCTTATGCCGAAGTGCTTGCAGAAAATGATGTCTCCTCCATGAAAAAAATTGAAGAGTTGTCAGGATTTCATATATGGAGTGATTCGTATGTGGTTGAGAGAATGAACTGGATGCCGCAAAAACCAATGACTGCAATGTTTCTCAAGGTATACAAGATTCCTTCTACTGAGATTCCAGTTCTTCCAGAGTACAGCGGTTGTAAATCTTGGATAGAATTAAATGCCAATACTGGAGATGGTTCAGCTGTTCTAAATGATACAGAGCTTCAACAAAAATTATCAGAGTTTAGGAGTATTGTAAATTGAAGTATAGAAAACTAGGAAAGAGTGGAATCAATGTTTCTGAGATTGGATTTGGAGCATGGACTTTGGGACTTGACTGGTGGGGCAAAAAAATAGAAGATGATGAAGCAAAGAGGATGTTAAAACGCGCATTTGATCTAGGAATTAATTATTTTGAGACTGGAGATATTTATGGAAGGGGAAAAAGCGAGAAATTGATTGGTGAGGTATTCTCTGGTATGAGAAACCAGGTTGTCTTGTCTACAAAATATGGATATGACATTTATTCAAACGAACAGATAGGTCACAAGGAACTTCCTCAAAAATTCACAACTGAATTTACTGATTTTGCCTTGAAGCAAAGTCTTGAACGATTACAAACTGATTATGTCGATGTATATGGATTGCACAATCCAAAGATTCCAACCGTACGTGACAAGAAAATTTTTGAATTCCTAGACAAGAAAACAAAAGAAGGAATTATCAAAAGCTATCAAATTGCATTAGGTCCTGCAATTGGGTGGACTCAAGAAGGACTTGAATCAATGAAGATAACAAATGCCGCTGCAGTACAGACTGTATATAACATTCTTGAACAAAATCCTGGAAATGTGTTAATTGATGAGGCAGAAAAGAGTAACGTTGGAATCCTAGTTCGTGTGCCTGATGCCTCTGGTATATTAACAGGCAAAGTAAATGCAGACACCAAAGTTAGCGAAAAAGATCATCGTTCTGTAAGAAGCGGCAATTGGATACAAGAAGCGCTAAAGAAAGTCGATCAATTGATGCCTATTGCAAAAAGAAACGGACTGAATATCACAGAACTTGCAATCAAGTTTATCTTGTCGCAAAAACCTGTCTCATCGGTATTGCCTACTGTTGTAAGTGAAGAAGAAATTGAAATGTTTTCTGCAATGTCTGATGGCAAGTATCTAAGTGATGCTGACAAAAATGAGATAGTTGGACTTTTCAACCAATGGCCATCCTATGATCTAAAGGCTTCTGTACAAACAGCCTAAGTCATGTTTCCACAATTTTGGAAAAATAAAACAAATTATATTCAAAGAAAGATTCACAAAGTGTAGTGGCTGTTAATCCCAAGAAAACATCAACTATGACGTTTCGAATAGATGAAGATGTATTAAACAAACTTCGCTCCGAATCAGAACATCGAGAAACCAGTCTTAACACATTTGTCAATCATATATTCAAAAGATATGTCGAGTGGGACATGTATGAAGCAAAGGTGGGGATGATCCCAATTGCAAAGCCAATCATCTTAGAACTTTTTGGAAATTTGACAAAGGATCATGTTGTTGACATGGCGACACGCATTGGAAAAAATGTAGTTAGAGATACTGCATTGTTCATGCGTGGAGACTTTAATCTGAATTCATTTATCTCTTGGTTTGAGGCCCGAATGCGTGCTTCATCAATTGAAATAAATCATAATATAAAAAATAACGCTCATACGTTTATCATCAAACATGACCTTGGAGAAAACTGGTCGCTTTATCATACTACTGTACTTGGATTGATCTTTCGTGAAGTTTTAGAGACAACAGTTGATTTTGAATACAACGCAGGCATGATGTCATTCAAATTTGTTGAATGAATAATTGCAAATGATTGCAAGTGTTTGCAAATGAATTCACTCTAACCACTCTTGTTATATTTTTGTAGTCTGGTACACTACCATGCAAGTATTACAGCAAGGCAGAATTCTTGAAAATAAAGATGCAGACAATGTTTTAAAAATCATGTCAAATGATCAGGCCATGAGTATACTGAGGTCTACAATTGACAAACCAAAATCTGCATGGGATATTAGTGTAATGTCTGGCGTTCCACTAACTCAAGTGTATAGATGGGTTCGACGACTTCACACATCTGGTCTGGTACGTATCTCAGGGGATACAAATTTGTCTGGCAAAAAGTTCTTCATGTATCAAAGCAAGGTAAACTCTATCAAGGTAACATTGACATCTCTTACAGAGTCCCTGATTGAGTTATCCTAGAAATTTATTTTTTGATGTTATCATGCAGTGATTAAATCTTCGATCTTAAACTCGTGCTCTACAAAATATTCCACTCGAGTTTTTTTGAATTCTCTTGAGCTAAATAGAATTCTGTAATCACTTACTTCGACTTGTTTTTGAATCTCTCTTACCATGTCTTCTGCTTCTTCAATTGATTTACAATGAACCATTGAGAATACACTGTATGGCCAGTCTTGGTAGACAGGTCTTTGATAACAATGACTAATCTGTGGAAATGATCCAAGCTTTGAACCAACTTCCTCAATTCTTTCCTCTGGAACTTGCCATACTATCATACCATTTGCAGTAAAGCCTACTTCTCTATGTCTTAAGATGGCTGCAAATCTTCGCATTATTCCTGTTTCTTCATATTTTGTTATCTTTTCAAGAAGTTGTTCTTCAGTTATTCCAAGTTTCTGGGCAGATTTTAAAAATGGCCTTTCAACTATCTCTAGATCTTTTTGCAATTCTCGTATGTAGTTTTTTTCTTCTTCTGTTGCAATAAATTTGGTATCTGTGATCTTCTTTTTCTCTTCTGATGGTTTAATGTCTGATTTTTTCTCTTCTACCATCTCAAGCTTTACTCCTATCTTGAATAGCTTGATTGTAGGTAGTAATCTTGTTTTTCTAATTCCGGATAACTTTGAAAATTTGTCAATCTCTGTCTTTAGATCAGATCCTGGAGGAACTGCCAAGGTAAACCATAGATTGTATTCATGATTTCTTTCATAATTGTGACTCACACCTGGATGTTTGTTTACTTGATTTGCAATGTGGTCTAGTTTTTCTGGGTCTATTGCCATTGCAACTAGTGCACTCTTGTATCCTAGTTTTCGTGTGTCAAATATTGCGCTAATCTGTCTGATTATTCCTGCCTCTTTGAGTGTGACAAGTCTTTGCATCAATTCTTGGTCTGACAGACCAAATTTTTTTGCCATGACTTCATATGGTTTTGGAGTTAATGGAAATGTCCACTGGATCTCATTTAGAATTTCTTTATCCATCTTGTCCATGTCAAGCTAAAAACCTTGTCTTACAATTAAAAACGTTACCTAGTTTCTCATGGAATCTATAAATATCATTTCCAGTCAGCCAAGATCCATTGATAGTTGATCTAAATCTTAAAGGAGATTTGGTGATTATAGTGGGAGGGGGAAACGAAGGTCTAAAAAAAGTAAATTCCTTGTTGACTCAGGAATGCAAAATTCTTCTTATCAGTGATTCGACAAACAGGCAAATTCAAAATTATGTCAAACAAAAAAAAATATCATTCAAGAAAATGAGACTTGCCAATGCAAGTTTTCTAAAAAAATACAAACCATTCATGGTACTGGCAACAACTGATGATAAGGCACTCAATCGTAAAATTGTAGAACAGGCCAAGTCCATGCGCTGTTATGCTTATGCTGCTGACGATCCAGAAGTAAGTGACTTTGCATTTGGTTCTGTAATTAACATAGCAGATACTGTGCAAATTGCAGTGTCTACAGGAGGTCGAAGTCCTGCCATGGCAAGAAAACTAAAACTTCAGGCTGAACAAATCTTCAAAAAAGTAATAACAAAAGAGGACATTTATCAGATAAAACTACAAGATTTTGCAAGAAAGGCAGCAAAGGACAAAATCCACACATTTCCCGAGCGAAGAAAGTTTCTCTACAGTGTCATGAATGACAATCATGTTAAACAATTAATACGAGACGGAAATCTAAAAAAAGCACAGAAGCGGGTTATGGAAATGCTAGGCGATATCATATGACAAGTGATGTAATCAACGCTAGAGTTACTTTTAGAAAGTCTCCAATTCATATGCTTGAAAGATTCACTTTTCCAGATCTAGATTCTGCATACAAATCATTTCTACAACACTCTGGATTGCACGAATGTGTTATTTTGCAAACCTGTAACAGGGTAGAACTTTTTGGTTGTGCCAATTCTGCTGATCTTGATAAAATAAAAAAAACATGGGCGTCTGTTGCAGGACTGGAAGAAAATGCATTCAAAGAAAATCTTGAGATAAGCAAAGGAACTGATGCATACACACATCTACTCAAACTTACATCTGGTCTTGATTCTCTTGTAATAGGTGAAGAACAAATACTTGGACAAGTCAAAGATTCCATCAGTACTGCAAGGGGAATAAAGGCTTCAGGCGATAATCTTAATACTTTATTTGACAAGGCAATTAAAATTGGAACGCGTGTACGTCAAGCAACTGGAATCAGTAAAGGAAGCATATCAATTGGTTCCATGGCAGTAAATCTTGCAGAAGAAAATATTGATGATCTAAAATCAAAACATATCTTGTTGATTGGAACTGGAGAAGCAGCAAGTCTTGTAGCAAAATCTCTTAAAAAAAGAGACATTGATTTTCTTGTAACAAGCAGAACCTTTGAGCGCTCAAAAGCATTTGC
>CAZWSG010000033.1:0-7676 GCA_964636595.1 uncultured Nitrosopumilaceae archaeon | reverse complement strand
GACAAGACAGCAAATGAAGAGTTTCACTTTGGACCAAACTTTGCAGAGTTTAGACGCAATTTCGGAGCAAAAGATACCCAAAATTATGAACACAATCAGGAAAAAGAGGGATCCCCAATGGCTACACATCTAGTACTTTATGGAGGGCTTGGAGCAATGGCATTATGGATAATTTTATCAACCATACTAAAATGACATCAAGAATTAATACGCAAGAGAGTTGAAACCATTTCATGTCAGAAGAAGACAAGCCAAAGGAAAATATGAAAACAGGCTTTACCACTGGAACATGTGCAACTGCTGGCGCAAAGGCTGCATTGCTTTCAATCATAAATCAAAATAAAACTGATTTTGTCAATGTAACTCTTCCAAAAAAATCACAGATTCAAATCAAGATATCAAATTGCGAGTTTTCAAAACAAAGTGCAACATGCACCGTAATAAAAGATGGTGGAGACGACCCAGACGTAACTCATGGGGCAGAGATAAGAACACAAGTTACACTAACTGGAGACATTGGCAAGATAGAGCTTGACGGCGGTGAGGGAGTTGGCAGGGTTACCAAGCCAGGACTTGGACTAGACATTGGGGCTGCTGCAATAAATCCAACACCGAAAAAAATGATCAATGAAAATATTTTAGAGATTGCAGGAAATCTTTTAGAAAAAAACGGAATCAAGATAATGGTATCAGTTCCAAAGGGAAAAGAGCTTGCCATCAAGACAGACAACCCAAGGCTTGGAATTCTAGGAGGCATCTCAATTCTTGGAACAAGTGGCATAGTGATACCATATTCTACGGCATCTTTTGCAGCGTCAATTAGACAAAGCATTGAGGTAACAAGAGCAATGGGAGACGATACGGTAATACTAACAACAGGCGGAAGAAGCGAGGATTTTACAAGGAAATTGTTTGATCTGCCAGACCATTGTTTTGTCCAGATGGGAGACTTTTCAGGATATACAGTTCAGGTGTGTGCCAAAAAGGGAATTAAAAAGGCACATGTAGCAGGATTCATAGGAAAACTTGCCAAGATGTCAATGGGTGTCAAGCAGACCCATGTCAAGGGCTCAAAAGTTGACATGGCTTTTCTCTCAGATCTTGCAAAAAGATGTGGAGCTCCACAAGATGTACTAGATGCCATAAAAAAAGCAAACACGGCAAGACACGTATTTGAGATAATCAATGAAAAAAATATTTCGGGTTATTTTGATACAGTCTGTGAAGAGGCCCACAGACAGTTAGGAAATTATTCTGATAACAAGTTTGAGATCGAAGTAATCATGTTTGATTTTGATGGCAAGGTAATTGGAGTCTATCCAAAGAGTAACAGATATCTTGAGACCTAGAAAAAATAACTTGTGGAAAGCGTAGCAATAATTGCAATAACAAAAAACGGTATAGAGATAGCAACTTTACTCAAAAAACATTTTCCTACATGGAAGATATTTTCTCCAACAAAGCTCAAACAAGATGGAAAAGAGATCCAGTGGTTTGACGAGTCCACCACTTTGAAGATACAAGAATTATTCCAAAACAATGAAGCATTGGTGTGCATCTTCTCTCTTGGTGCAGTGATAAGATTAATTGCACCACACATGAAGGATAAAAAAACAGATCCTGCTGTAGTAGTAATTGATGACACTGCAAAATTCGTCATCAGCACACTTTCAGGCCATCTTGGTGGGGCAAATGAGCTTGCAGAAAAAATAGGTTCCACTCTTGGTGCCATCCCAGTAATTACTACAGCAGCAGATGTCAACAAGACAATTGCAGTTGACTTGGTTGGAAAGGAGTTTGGTTGGGAGATTGATGAGGTCTCAACTGTCACCAAAGTTAGTGCATTCATGGTAAATGAAGAAAAAATCGGAGTCTTCCAAGATGCAGGAGAAAAAGATTGGTGGATGCCAAAAAAAGAGCTCCCAAAAAATGTCCATATTTTCAAGTCCCTTGATGAGATGATATCATCAGACTGTAAGGGATTTCTTGTCATATCAGACAAGATAATACAAAATAGTGAGATTCAGGGTCGTGTTGTTATTTACAGACCAAAAACCCTAGTTGTAGGAGTAGGCCTACACTGGGACACTACAAAAGACACTATCAAGGAAGGAATGAATTTTTGCCTCTCAAAGTTCCAGATTAGTCCAAGATCAGTTGCCAAGTTTGCATCAATTAAAAAAGAAGCAGACGTAAAGGGATTACAGGAATTATCAATTGAAATGAATGTACCACTAGTATATTTTGACAAGACAGAACTTGCTACAATCAGCATACCAAATCCATCAGATGTTGTACAGACATTTGAAGGCACACCAAGTGTATCAGAGGCTTCTGCAATCAAGGCATCTGGTGGAGAGCTGATTGTACAAAAACAAAAGTTTCCTCCAAATCTTACAATTGCAATAGCAAGGAGATCAAGTTGAAACGAGGCCTATTACTAATAGACAGAGGAAGCAAGGAAAGAGAAGCAGCCGAAGAGCTAGAATCCATCTGCAAGGAGGTGCAGAAGAAAGGAGGTTATGCTTTTGCAGAATATTGTTTTCTTGAGGTAACATTACCATTCATTGATGATGGAATTAAAAAATGTCTAAAAAGTGACATTGATTCACTTACCATTGTTCCATACTTTTTGTATCCAGGAAAAAAAGTAAAGGCAGCCGTTACAGAAGTTATGAAATACCAATCATCAACAGATGTAAAATTTCTTGTAACAAAGCCAATGTCCATGCACATGACACTTGTAAATCTAGTCAAGAACAGGATCAAGTCAGCACTTGACAAGGGCAAGGTTTCACTCCAAGACAACAAGGTAGATGTCTTGGTAATAGGACATGGAAGTAAAGACCCTAATGCAAAAATGTCAATAAAATATGTAGTAGATGAGCTTGCTCATTCGTACAGAAATGTAGATTATTGTTTTCTTGAAATAGAAGAGCCAAACATAGAGCAAGGAATAGAAACATGCAAAAAAAGAGACCCCGAGGTTCTAGTGGTTGTCTTTTACTTTTTACACGAGGGCGCACACGTAAAAACAGATATCAATGCTGACTTGAAGCCAGCTTTAGAGAAACACAAGTTGAACCAAGTCTTGATAACACAACACATTGGAGCAGACCAGAAGATGATTGACTTGATAATTGAGAGAGCCCAAGAGGTAGAGACATGATCACCCAAAAGGGCCAGTCAATTGAAGACAAGAGCATGGAGATAATAGACAGCGAGATTGGTACACACCCATATTCACCTGATGAGTGGATAATAGTAAAAAGAATAATCCATTCCACTGCAGATTTTGATTTTGCAAGAGATAACAAGGTAGTATTTCACAAGGATGCAATACAGAATGCAACTAGAGCATTACAGAAAGGCTGCAACATTATAGTTGACGTCAATGGCGTGATAGGCGGTTTTAACAAGGATAACATGAAAAAATTTGGAAATCAAGTGATATGCAGCATATCAGATCCTATTGTAATAGAGGAAGCAAAAAAACTCAACAAGACACGTGCCCAGACTTCAATGAGATTGGCAGCAAAGCAGATGGATAATGGCATAGTAGCAATAGGCAATGCACCAACTGCACTTGTCGAGGTAATACAGATGATAAAAGAAGGTATCACATCTCCCGCACTTGTGATTGGAATTCCAGTCGGATTTGTCTGTGCAGTAGAATCAAAGGATGAGCTTCGTGCAAGCAGTATACCATACATCACAAACATTGGTAGAAAGGGAGGCAGTCCATGTGCATCTGCAATTGTCAATGCATTATACAAAATTCTTGCAGCAAAATCTTCCTAACTTATTTTCGCGAATAAGAGATACACGACTTTACAAAGCTTGCAGCAATTGGAGAGCCAGCAAAATGTACATGCATGTATGATGCAAGTGTATTGTGTACAGTCAGGCCATCTTTCTTGTCTTTTATTCCAATTCCAATTGACATGTCATATGCAAATTTAGAATCTTTTGACAACAGATCAAGTTCTGAATAGTGAAACTCGTGACCCTTGAGAGTCTTGGATTGCAATGAAAATGGAGATTTTCCAATCTTGGCACTAGTATAGTTCAGTTTTAGCCTCTTTTCCATTACTGTTACAGCATCAAACAGTCCAACCATTGCAAATTTTCCAGACTTGTATCGTATGGATTTTGTCAGATACATTAGCCCACCACATTCTGCATAAATTGGCAGGCCATCTTCTGCATATTTTTTTACCAGTTTTTTCATGGTCTTGTTTTTTTCAAGCAATTCTCCCTTGACTTCGGGAAATCCCCCGCCAATGTAGATTCCATCACAAGATGGTATTTTTTTGTCAGAGATTGGGCTAAAGAACACAAGTTCTGCACCAAGCCTACGTAGTTCATCCAGGTTATCTTGATAATAGAAATTAAAGGACTCGTCAAGGGCAACTGCTATCCTTGTCTGTATCTTTTCATTCCTTTTGACAGGAGCCTTGGGTAGGCTGGGTCCATTTTTGGCAAGTTTGATGATTTTATCAATTTCAATAAAACCTGAAAGTGATTTTGCAATTGATTTTATTTTTTTGTCTAGTGATTGTTGTTCCCGTACAGGTATCAATCCAAGATGTCGCGATTCCAAACTAAGGTCATGGTTCCGTGGAATCACCCCAAGTATTGGCAGTCCTACTTTTTCTAGTGCATCTCTACACAGCATTTCATGTTTTTTGCTTCCAATTTTGTTCAGTATTATACCGCAAATTCTAGAATTTTTCTCAAAATGTTTGAAACCCAATGCAGTTGCAGCAATAGAGCGAGCAGCCTTGCTTGCATCCAAGACAAGAATTACATTTGATTTTGTGATATTTGCAACGTCGTATGTACTTGCATAGCTTGACTTGCCGCTAAACCCATCATAGTATCCCATTACACCTTCAATGATTGATACATCTTGTTGCGAATTTTGTACAAAGTTTTCAAGTACACCATTTTTTCCCATCATCCAAGAATCAAGATTGCGTGCAATGTTCCCAGATACAGAACTAAGATAGCTTGGATCGATAAAATCAGGCCCCACCTTGAACGGCTGGACAGAGTATCCCTTTTTCTTTAGGCCATGAATTATTGCAGTTGTAATAGATGTCTTTCCTACACCGCTTGTGGCACCGGCAACAACAATTCTTGGTATATTCATATCTCAGAGTCTTTGCCAGTGTTTTTCATAATTTGAAAGAGTTGTCGTAATGCAAGTTTTGGATGGTGTGCTGCAAGTTTTAGCATACTTGTCATGCCAAAGTCTGCCTTGATAAAATCAAGAAATTCTTCAGCAGAGAGTTCATCAATGATTTCAAGTTCCTTGTCCCATTCTTGGTCACTTAGGTTGAGCCACCTGTACTGCACCTTTACTGCAGCTGCAATCTTTGATCCTATTGCTTTTTTCATTGTTTCTTCATATGCCTTGAGCGATTCCTTGGATGTGTCCCCCGTTACCACAGACTCGCCGCCAATTCTTCCTGCTGCCCTGCCAAACTCAATTGCATATCTAATTCCCTCCAAGACCAATGGATTTGCCTGTCCTGCAGAGTCTCCAACCATTATCAAGTTGTCATCTATTGTAGATTCACGGAGTCCTTCGTTTGGAATCAGTCCATAATGAAATTCTACTGGAACAATTCTACCAAGGTCATCCAAAGGTTTTGGCTTTTTTTCAAGCAACTCTAGCAAAAGTTTGCTTGCATCTGCCTGAGAGTTGGGCTTGCCAACACCTACTCCTATGCGGACCTTGTTTTTTCCCAAAGGAAAAACCCATGCATAGCCCGCAGGAGAATACTGTGATCCCACCATGAGATACCACGTGTCAGGGCTGACCTCATCTACATAGGCCTCATACTCTGCACCTGCACCAAATCTTTTCCACGGCAAAACAATTCCAAGAGATCTTCCAACAACAGAATAGAAACCGCTTGCATCAATGACAAGTTTTGAATTAAAAACAAGTTCTTCTTTGAGCGAGGTTGCTTTGACACCTGCTAGTTTTCCCTTTTCATTTTTTATCACATCAGTTGCACTTGTCCTCAAGAAAATGTCTGCCCCCGCACTTGCGGCTTGATATGCAAGAAATTGGTATGTCTTTCTAACATCCAAGACTCCAGCCTGGGCAGTCTCACTTTTTTTTATTACATAATTATTTGGAGAATAGAAAGCATAGTTAGAAATTTCATTATAACACTCTGGTGGAATTCCAAATGATTTTGCTTCCTTTATCCATGTTACACCACTTGTTCTGACATTTTGCCCAATTGCCTCATCTCTTTCAAGAACTGCAACACTGAGACCTTTTTTTGCAGCGCCCCACGCTGCTGACAACCCTGCAGGACCTCCTCCAACAACTAACACATCATAATTGTAATTTTTGGCCATCGGTATCACTCAAATTTTTATCATGCAACATTTTAAGCTGTGGTTTTACCCTAGTTTTCCAACCCAATCTTTTTACCTAGCGCACAAAAAAATATTCCATGTCAAAGGGTCTTGTCATAGTGTACACCGGAAAGGGAAAGGGAAAAACAACAGCAGCGCTTGGCATGGCTCTTCGTGCAATAGGCTATGACCACAAAGTCTGCATGATACAGTTCATCAAAGGTTCTTGGCATTATGGAGAGATGACATCATCTAAGAGATTAGAGCCAGAGTTTGAACTCACAGCAATAGGCAAGGGATTTGTTGGAATACTAGACGACAAGAGTCCAATTGAAGACCACAAAAAAGTGGCAGAGGAGGCACTCAAAGTTGCACGAGAAAAAATCAATTCAAAAAAATACAATATTGTAATACTAGACGAGATAAATTATGCAGTAAATTTGGGACTAGTAAATCTAAAAGATGTCTTGGAAATTATTTCAAGCAAACCAGATGATGTCAACTTGGTTCTTACAGGAAATCATGTGAAAGATGAAGTGATAGAAAAAGCAGATCTTGTTACAGAAATGAAGGAAATAAAACATCCATTCAAGTCTGGAATAAAAGCAAAAAAAGGAATTGACTTTTAGTCAGCAACAACATTAAATTATGTACATTAAATTTGAAGGCTATGACGACAACTGTCCAAGACTTTCCTGAAGTGGGAGAGATTGTTATTGCAACTGTAACAAGGATAGTAGATCAAGGAGCATATGTCGGTCTTGATGAATTCAACAACATCCAAGGATTCTTGCATGTATCAGAAATTGCAACAGGTTGGATAAGAAATGTAGGCAAGTTTCTCAAGGCAGGAGAGAAAAAAGTCCTACTTGTAAAACGTGTAGACCCGAGACGTTCTGAAATAGACTTGTCATTAAAACAAGTGTCATCTGATCAAAAAAAGAAGAAACTTTTAGAGATAAAACGCGGCGAAAAAGAAGAGGCTCTCATTGAAAATCTGAAATCTCGTGTAACCTTGTCTGCATCCGAGATGACAAAATTAGAAAATGTCTTGGTAGACAAGTTTGGTTCAGTATATGACGCGTTTTCAGAAGTTTCAGCAAAAGGAATAACCATTTTAGATAATCTCAGCATTCCCCCAAAGGCATTGACCGTAATTGCAGAACTTGGTGCAAAGATTCAGGTTCCACATGTGGAGATACGAGGAATCTTTGAGCTTACATGCAACAAGTCAAACGGCATTGAAATAATCAAGCATGCATTAATTGATTCCACTGCAAACAAGCAGGAGATCT
>CAZWSG010000032.1:0-8299 GCA_964636595.1 uncultured Nitrosopumilaceae archaeon | reverse complement strand
AAACCAGAACCTAAAGTTGAACTAAAACCAGAACCTAAAGTTGAACTAAAACCAGCATCTGAACAAGAAATATCTGAAGATCCATTTACCGGGATATCTACAAAAGATATTGAAAAATATTCTGATCTATTTGATGTACCACCACCAGAAAATGATGGCCAAGCAAGGAAACTTGCATCTGATATTCGACAGTGGATTTCTGCAGGACGACCAAAAACTAAACAAAAAGATGAACCAAAAACAGAATCTAAATCTGAATTAAAAACTGAAACGGAAAAAACGGAAGAGCCAAACGATGAGAAGCCTATAAAGAAACGTTCGTTATTTGGATGGATGAAGAAATGAAAGTGAAAACAAAAGATCTGCTCACACTAAATGAGTTGAATAAAAATGAATTACTTGGAATAATAGATAGTGCTATAAAAATAAAAAAAGATTTGAAAAAAGGAATCTCAAAACCTCTTTTAAAAAATAAAACACTTGCTATGATTTTTCAAAAGCCTTCTACTCGTACACGAGTAAGCTTTGAAGCTGGAATGTTTCAATTGGGTGGACATGCCCTTAATTTATCTGCAGATGATTTACAGCTAAAACGTGGTGAAACAATAGAGGATACTGCCAAAACTCTCTCAAGATACGTTGACGTAATCATGGCTAGGGTGTATTCTCATGATGAGATAGAAATATTGGCAAAAAATTCTACAGTTCCTGTAATAAATGGACTCTCTGATTCTTTTCACCCATGTCAGATATTAGCAGATCTTATGACAATTAAAGAGAAAAAGAAAAAGCTTCAGGGGTTGAAAATTGCATGGATAGGAGATGGAAATAATGTATGTAATTCTATGATTTATGGGTGTGCAAAAACATCTATTGACATTAGTATTGCAACTCCCAAAGGGTACGAGCCAAATCCTGATGTGATAAAAAAATCAAAAAAATCCATAGATATTCAATTACTAAGCGATCCAGTATTGGCAGTAAAAAATGCGGATGTTGTGGTAACTGACACATTTGTTTCAATTCATCACCAAGCAACAGATAGGACAAAGGACTTTCTACCTCATTTTCAAGTAAACTCTAATTTGATGAAAAAAGCAAATCATGATGCAATTTTCTTGCATTGTCTTCCTGCAAAAAGAGGCCAAGAGGTTACAGGTGACGTAATAGATGGTCCGCAATCTGTAATATGGGATGAAGCAGAAAATAGACTCCACGCGCAAAAAGCATTGATGGTTTCATTGCTCAGAGTCTAACGTTTATAAGAGCTTCACCAAAATTTTTTGTAAATAGGTTTAGCAGATGGCATATTCACAAATATTACGTAGATCTAGGGATGAAAAGACCAACTATAAGAAAAGAAGACATCTTCTTATGGGTAGACGAGACTTTATCACAGTTCAGATATCTAACGAAAATACTCTTGTACAAATCCACAAGCCTGAAATGGAAGGCGACAAGGTTCTTTCATCAGCACATTCTCGATCGCTTCTAAATAAGGGATGGAAGGGATCTAGAAAGAGTATACCTGCAGCATATCTTACTGGTTACCTGGCAGGTAAGAAAGCACTTGCAAGTGGAACTAAGAGTGCTGTACTTTATACTGGTACTAGAAAATATACTCAAAGAATTGCAGCAGCATTGAAAGGAATAATAGATGCAGGCGTAGAAGTGCCAGCAGACGCAGAAACTTTTCCATCTGAAGAGAGGATTAGTGGCAAGCATCTTAAAATTGCAAATGAAATTGACAAAGTAAAATCTGCAATAGATAATGAGGTTAAATCCAAATGAGTAGAACAGAACAAAGATCAAGACCACCAAGAAGAGAGCCAGAACAAGTATGGACTCCAAGAACAAAATTGGGGACGCTAGTGGCAACTGATAAAATAACATCGATGAAAGAAATTTACGAAAATGGTTATAGAATTCAAGAGGCTGGAATTATTAAAAAATTATTGCCAGGAATTAAAACTGAAGTAATAGATGTTGGAATTGTTCAAAAACAAACAACCAACGGTGAGTATACTAGATTCAAAGCACTCGTTGCAGCAGGCGATGAAAATGGTTGGTTGGGAATAGGACAAGGAAAATCAAAACAAATGAGAATTGCAATTGAAAAGGCGACAAATCAAGCTTATCTTAATGTAAGTCCAGTAAAACTTGGTTGTGGAAGTTGGGAATGTAGATGTGAACAACATCACTCAGTTCCATTCAAAGTCAGGGGAAGAGGCGGAAGTGTTACAGTGGAAGTTATTCCAGGCCCAAGAGGTCTTGGTCTTGTAGCAGGTGGAAATATTAGAAATCTCTTAAAATTAGCCGGTTTAAAGGACGCATGGACAAAAAGTACAGGGTCAACAAACACTATGACTTCTACATCACGAGCTGTTCTGGACTGTTTGAGACAAACATTTAGTCAGGGTTGAATGAAGATATGGGTAAAGCTTTCTTAATAGTTAGAATGAAGGGAACTGTCAATGTTCCTTATTGGGCTAACACTACAATGGACCTTCTAAATTTGGATAAAAGATTCAGGGCTACAATAATTCCAGAGAAAGATAACACAAAAGGAATGCTTGATAAAATTAAACACTATGTATCATGGCAGGAAATTGATGTATCCACTACAAAAGAATTGTTGGAGAAAAAGGCGCGCAAGGGTGGATATCAAAAGATTACTGATGCAGATATGGCTCAATTAGGATTCAAAAATACTGATGAACTTGCAAAATCGCTTGCTGAAGGTTCTGTTACACTATCTAAATTAAAACCACTCAAGCCATGGTTTGCTCTATCACCACCCAAACATGGATTCAAACGAAACACCAAGAAGATGTATGGAGAAGGCGGAGTTCTTGGTAGTCATAAAGAACTTTTAGCACAAGTGAGGCTAATGATGTAACATGCCAACAAGAGCTAGAAAAACAAGAAAATACCGAGGAAGTAGACACTGTGGTTGGGGACAAATAGGTCAGCATAGAGCAAGTGGTCACAAAGGAGGACTTGGTCAATCTGGTTTACACAAACATCATTTCATAAGAATGCTAATGACTGATCCGAAACATTTCGGCCATGATTCTACTCACCCACCACATCCAAATCTTGTCCGTAAATGGGTCAGCGTAAGAGACTTGGATGATATCTTTGCAAAATCTGGAAAACAGGAAGGTGGAAAGAAATTGATAGACCTTACTGAACTAGGCTATGACAAGCTGTTAGGAGGAGGACAGACTGAAAATGCTTATGTTGTTAAGGTGGAAAAATTCTCTGCTTCCGCCGAAGAAAAGGTAAAACAATCTGGTGGCGAGGTGCAAGCAGTAGCTTGACAGCAGAAGAAGGTACAGCCTCTGCCGGTTTTTTAAAAACTATTATCTCAAAAGCTGAAGTCTATATTCCACAAGTACCAAAACCGAAAAAGAAAATTTCACTTCAAGTCCGTTTGATGTGGTGTGGAATTGCATTATTCATCTACATGATAATGGGCCAGACTCCTTTGTATGGTGCATCTACCCCGTCCTTTGACTTTCTCGCATTTGCCAGAGTAATTTTTGCCTCACAACAAGGTACACTGATAGAACTTGGAATAGGACCTATTGTTACTGCCGGACTCTTGATGCAACTTTTAAAAGGTTCTGAGATTTTTCATCTCGATTTTAAAAAGCCAGAGGACAGAGAACTATACCAAACAGCAACTAAGATTGTTACTTACATTGTAATCATAGCCGAGTCTTCTTTGTATGGAATGGCAGTATATGGACCGAGAATGCCAAATCACGAAGCTATCTTCATTTTGATAGGACAATTAATTGGTGCATCTGTGATAATCATGTTACTAGATGAACTAGTGCAAAAAGGATGGGGACTTGGTAGTGGAATTAGTTTGTTTATTGCAGCCGGTGTGGCCCAACAAGTAGTTTGGAGTTTATTCAGTCCAGTACCTGCAGGAGATGGAGGACCAGTGGGTGTATTTGCAAATATTATACATGGTGCGCTACAACATGACTTTTCTAATCTCTTTTTCAGGTCTAATCAACTACCTGGTATATTTGGTCTACTCATAACAGCTGGAGTCTTACTGATTCTTGTCTATACACAAGGAATCAAGATCGAAATACCTATTGTATCTACAAAATACAGAGGATTTTCTGCAGTATATCCAATCAAGTTAATGTATGTATCCAACATTCCAGTAATTTTAGCTTCCGCACTTACTGCTAATGCTGTATTTGTAGGACAAATCATGTGGGCTAACTTTAACCCGCGAAACGCAAATCCATTTATGAATTTCTTGGGAATGTTTGATCCAACCTCTCCATCCACTCCTACTGGAGGTATACTTTACTATGTTACAGCACCACGTGGTCTTGATATTGTTGCATTAGATCCAACTAGAGCTGTTTTGTATATTTTATTCATGGTTGGAATAGTTGTTTTATTTGGTAGATTGTGGATTGAACTTGGAGGTCTTTCTGCAAAGAGCGCAGCCAAGAACTTGCTTGATGCTGAGGTACAAATTCCTGGCTTTAGACGTTCAAACCAACCTGTTGAAAATCTACTCCAAAAATACATTCCATCTGTTACTATAATTGGTTCTATCATACTGGGATTGTTAGCTGGTACTTCTGATGTACTGGGAACATTTGGATCAGGAACAGGAATGTTGTTAACAGTTGATATCTTGATTAACTATTACAATTTACTTGTTCGAGAAAGAGTCGAGGAAGTAATGCCTACCCTGGGTGCATTGCTTGGCAGAAAGTAAGCGCGTCATAATTGTGGGAATTCCAGGTGTTGGAAAAACCACTGTTGTATCACGAGTAGTGGAATTATTAAAAGAAAAAAACATCAGGGTAAGTGTATCAATTTTTGGAACAGTAATGTTTGATGAAGCAAAAAAGAAAGGAGTACAAAATCGAGATGATCTCAGAAAACTTTCTGTCAAGGAACAAAAAGAATTACAATCAATGGCTGCAAGAACTATCTCTTCTATTGATGATGATGTAGTAATTGTGGATACACATGCATTCATCTCAACAAAAGAGGGATTCTATCCTGGACTTCCACACAATGTTTTAGAAATTCTCAATCCTGATAGTTTTATTATGATAACTGCACGACCTGAAGAGATCTATAATCGTAGAATGACTGATACGACTAGAACTAGAGACATTGTATCTATTGATGAAATAAAAAAAGAACTCGATGTTACAAGCGCAATGCTATCTACTTGTTCAATACTGTGCGGTTCTCCGATTAAGATGGTTCTTAACACAGAAGGCAAAGTTGATGAAGCGGCAAGAGGTATTCTTAAAGCAATGGGGTATAACAATGGAACATAGCATATTTCTTAGTTTTCTCAATTCCATAGTACTTCAGATACCTGGTCTGAGTAGAGGACCATTAGGTAGCGCAAATCCTATTGTGAAAGGAATGATTCCTTCTGCATTTGGTATAATGGGCATATCTGTAGGCCTTAACCTGCTTAATGCAATAATAAAACGAAAGATGGTTGATCAAGAAAAACTCAAAAGATTACTCAAGGAAACTAGGGCTTGGCAAAAGGAAAGAATGGCAGCATTCAAGTCAAAAGATCAAGCAAAAACAGACGAGCTTAACAAAAAATCTGCATACATGAACAAGATGAACATGGAAGTAATGCAGATGAACATGAGACCAATGATGTTTACTTTTCTTCCACTGATTCTTGTATTCTACTTTGTACTTCCTCCGTTATTTTCCTACACTGTTGCAATATCTCCAATATCCTTAAACTTCATACCTGGAGGATTTTTTGAATTGACTTGTACTGCAGCCAAAGTTGCAGATTCTCAAATTGCAGGACATCCAGATATCTGTCATCATGTAAACGAATTGTATTTCTGGGCATGGTACTTCCTTTCTTCTGCTGCCTTTAGTGGTATCATAATGAGAATTACAAAAACTACAATGGATACAAGCTAAATTGCTCCGCTCAGTAATAATTTCTGGTCCACCAGCCATTGGAAAGACTACTATAGCAAAAGGACTGGGTGACAAATTCAATCTGAAATATTTGAGCGGAGGTGATGTGTTAAAAGAAATGGCCAACGATCAAGGCTTTAAAACTGATAGGGATGATTTTTGGGATACCGAAGAAGGAATGCACTTTTTGAATATACGAAAAGGAAATCCTGAATTTGATAAAGAGGTGGATGAAAAACTGAAAAAAATATTTTTGACAGAAGATGTCATCATAACAAGCTACACATTGCCTTGGTTAGTTAAAGATGGCATGAAAATTTGGCTTGCAGGATCACATGAAAATAGTGCTAAAAGAATGACAACAAGAGATGACATATCTATACCCGATGCACTTGAAATAGTCAAAAAACGATATGATGAAAATAAGACTCTGTACCACAAACTTTATGGTTTTAATTTTGGCGAGGACCTATCTGTGTTTAATACAATAATATCTACTGATGATCTAGGGCCAGACCAAGTTCTGGAACAAGCAAAAAATGCGGTGAAAAATTACTATGACTCTCAAACAATTACAAAATCTTAGAGTAGTAGACCAAGACATCACAAATGATGCCTATGGTACATATTATGACAAAAGATCAATTGAACAACTTTTAGAATATGGCTTTATTCTGCTTGACAAACCAAATGGTCCTACAAGCCATGAAACTGTATCCTGGGTAAAAAAAATATTGCATATTCCAAAAGCAGGTCATAGTGGAACACTTGATCCTCAAGTTTCTGGATTGTTGCCAATAGGACTAGGAGAAGCTACCAAGGCGCTCATAGTTTTATTACTTGGACCAAAAGAATATCATGCTCTTGGAAGACTGCATACGCTTCCACCAAAAGAAAAACTGAGTAACGTGCTCAAACAACTCACAGGCAAGATATTTCAAAAACCGCCACAAAGGTCTGCGGTATCCAGACAAACTAGGATTAGACATGTATATGAAATCGAAGTTATAGAACAAAAAGAAAGACTCTTGCTTCTTAGAATTTTATGTGAAGCAGGAACATATGTTCGAAAAATTTTCTATGACATGGGAGAGATTCTTAGTGAGGGTGCAACCATGATTGAGCTCCGAAGAACTAGGGTGGGACATTTTAATGAGGATTCTAATCTGGTAAAAATGCATGACCTAGTTGATGCATATGCACTGTGGAAAGAAAATGGAGATGATACTAAACTACGGAGAATAATGATGCCAATAGAAGTTACTTTGAGTGAGATAAAATCTGTTGTAATAAGAGACTCGGCAGTAGACGCTTTATGTCATGGAGCACAGCTTGCAATACCTGGCATTCTTGAAATATCGCCTGGACTAAAGAGTGGAGATTTTGTTGCAATATACACGCAAAAGGGAGAAATTGTTGCTCTTGCAGAAGCAACCCTGAATGAGGATGAAATTGTTGAAAACACAAAAGGTTTTGCCTTTAAGATAAAGAGAATTATCATGGCTCCAAACACATATCCAAAAAGTTGGAGATCAAAGGCTGTAGTTAACAATTAAAAAGGAATCAAACCTAACTTTTTCAAGTTGATTCCAAAGGGTGCAGCTATATTTTTCATGGTAGGACTGATAGCTGCTGGATTGTTAGGAACATATCTCTTACAGATTGCAAATCAAATTCCTACGCTTGTCTATGTTGATGGACCATCTCTTACTATTATTCCTGAAAAAATAAACTATCATCCAGGTGAATCAATCCATATTAGAATAATAAATTCGGGAACAGTACCACTTACATTTGCAGATTCATCATATGGATTAAAAATTGCACAACTTGATGGCACAGTAATTTATTCTCCAATATCTGCTCAAGTGATTTCCAAGTTAGATCCTAAAGAAGAAAAAAACTTTGTATGGGATCAGACAAAAACAGATGGAAGCAAGACCTATCAAGGACGATACAAAATAATTTCAAATGCATCTTTGGACAATGGGAATGTCCTACAGCGATCTGTTACCATAAACATATTGACGTAATCTGCTCTCAACTTAAACTCCGTTGACAGTTATCTCGTGCAAGGAAATGATCTTTTAACATCTAGTACTTGATAGTTCATAGTTTGTAGCAATTTTTTCAATTATTACTGCATTTCTTGTTTTCATTGAAATCTCCTTTGTAAAACGATTGTCTCTTACAGTAATATATGGTAGATTTCACAACGAAAACGATTGGCGAAATGATGCCGGGGTCGCCTAGCCTGGTAGGGCGCGCGCCTGGAAATTGATATACCATAAAGCGCGTACTCGCAAGGGTTCGAGAGTTCAAATCTCTCTCCCGGCGCCTT
>CAZWSG010000031.1:0-9415 GCA_964636595.1 uncultured Nitrosopumilaceae archaeon | reverse complement strand
GTTGTAGTTGTAGTAGGTTTAGTTACAGTAAGAATGGCTTGTCCAGCACTTGAGGTATTATTTTGGTCACCACTATATGTTGCTGTGATTTTAACAGGACCTGCAGTTGGTGTGAATGTTACAGAACATGTTCCAGATACAAGCGTACAAGAATTTACAGTAAAAGAGCCAGAACCTGTTAATGTAGCAAATGACACTGTACCTGTTGGAGATGTACCTGTTACTGTAACTGAGACTGTAGTTGGAACACCAACATTAACTGATGATGGTGTTAGTGTGAGTGTGGTTTTTGATTGAGAGCCTATTATTGAGAGTTGGCTACTACCAGTATCTGTTACGTAAACATGTTTGTTAATTGGATTGTATAGAGCTTGAAATGGTTCAGCAATTGGTGATGATGGACTTAATGATATTGTTTGAGTTGCAGAATTAGTTGCACCATTAATTACTGAAACAGAACTATCTTCAATAGTAGGAACATAGATGTTGCCGTTATCTGGATTATATCCAGGTGCTTGTGGACCAGAACCTACTGGGATAGAATTTGGTTGTAATGTTAGGCCATTAATTACAAATACAGATGCTGTTCCTCCATCAACGGCATAAATGTTACCGTTTGTTGGATTATATTCAATACCATCTAAACCAGCTGCAGTTGGAATTGTAATATTTTGAACCAAAGACGGAGGATTTGTTGCTGAATTTATTACACTTACAATATCTGGATAATTTGCAGTGTAAACATAACCATTAGTTGGATCTAAAACTAATGCATATGGTTGTGAGTCTACAGATATAGTAGTAACAATACTGTCATTGGCTGTACTAATTACTACAACATTACTAAGACCAGAGTCTGCAGAAAATATGTAATGATGTACCGGATCTAAAGCAAGCATTGTTGGATCCGAGTTTGTTGGTAAAGTTATAGTATCTACAACAGCGTGTGAAGTAGCATCAATAACTGAAATTGTACTATCACCATTATTTGTTTCAAAGTAATGGTTACTTGAAGAATCAAAAATAATTCCATATGGACCAGTACCTGCAACAATAGGAGCACCAACATTTACTGTATTTGTTGCAGTGTTGACAGTTGAGATAGTACCAAGAGCATTATTTGCTACTGCGGCTTCACCATTAGGATTAATTGTGATACCAACAGGATTTGCTCCGGAGGACAAACCAACTGTAGCAATAACTCCGTCATCAGCAAAAACTGGTCTGTTTGATAAAGGAACTAGAACAATAAGTAAGATTACAGTAATCGCTAGAATTTTTTGATTATACATAATACGATTCAATAGAATTTCGTATTGTTGAAAATTAATATACTTTCTGATTTTCATATGTTTTACACAAAAAAATTAGAAATTTCCAGTATGGAATTGAAAATTTTATGAAAGTGCCAAAATGGAACTAGATCACACAAATTTTGAACTTGTTGGCACAAATCAGCACATATCTTCTCCAACATTTTCTGACAGAGTTATCGAAAAATGTCTCCTTCTCTTGAAAATAATCCATATTATGAAAATAATAATGTTGTATCAAAATTTGAAATGTATCAGCAAAGTACGATCCTGTAAAATTTAATGTTGATCTATAACCAAAGTTAGTTAATAATTAAAATAAACAAAAAATGAGGGTTTCCCACCATCATTTAACCGCTTTTTAGATCTAGGTGTGTGCGAATGTAATTTGCCATGTGACAGCAAGTGTATCTGCAGTACCCAAGCTAATTCCTGGACTTATTACCTGACGTGCATACATGTTGGTGGAATTAAATCCATCAAACAAGCCTGCTTCCTGAATGGTTGTTGTGGTTGATGATGCATTAGCAAGTTTTCCTGCTGCCCAATTTCCTACAATTTGAGCTCCCATACCGGTACCACCACTAGCAGTTATTGCAGTGACGGTGCCAAGTACATGTGCACCTCTCTGTGTTGCAAGGTTTGTTTGCGTATATGCAGCTGTAGTACTACCAGTTCCTACTCCAACATATTTGAATAGACTAGGAGATGCGGTAGTTGTCTGCAATCCTGAACCAAACAAAAGATTGATTGTAGAGTTCAAGCCATTGCTTACCACCATGTTGTCAGTTTGTCTGTATGCCTTGATATCACCATACTGGTCTTTTACGACTGCTGTAATATGACCAAGTACAACAGGTGATTCTTGAACACCAGAACTAGTCGGGGTTGTTTGTACATTTTGTGTCAATGAATACACTCCACTAGTTGACATGGCTACTACTCCTAATAGGACCATAGCCATGCTTCTTTGTGAAATTTTCATTGTCATTTTTAGCAAACGGTAGTTAATTAACCTTTGTGAGAATTTCATAAATAATCATGAAATTATGACAACTTTACTAAAAAAATTAGAAATTTCCGGTATGGAATTGAAAATTTTATGAAAGTGCCAAAATGGAACTAGATCACGCAAATTTTGAACTAGATGGCATAGATCAATGCGCACCTACTCCAACGTTTTCAGACAAAGTTACTGAAATATGTCTACCCTGAGTTACAGGCGGTTGTGGCAAAGTAGTGTTTCCAGGATTTGAAACAACTTTGTCTGTATTATTACCAGACATGGCAAGTGCAACTCCAGCAATTGCAAGAATTACTACTATTGCTATCATGATACCTTTTCTCATTTTATTAGATCTTCCATTAGTAGTATAAAAGGCTGGCAGATATTGCCAAAATTTCTGACATGCTTTTAATCTCTGTTTTTTCTAGCCAACATATGAAAAAATTAATTATTGTATTGATAATGATAATCATAATTTATCCTCATTTTGCTTTTGCTCAACCACAAATTTTCACTACATTAAGAGGAGGTACAGATTCTATTGTATGGGATGGCAAATGGAGTTATTTGCAAGAATGGAAACCAACAACTGAAAATATTCTCCAATTCAATGATGGAAATGAATTGTCAGTTAAAACTGGACATGATCGTCAAAACTTGTATGTTTTTCTAGATTTTATTTCAGAAGAACAATTTAAAAAAAAATCTGACTATGGAATAGTTTGTGTCACTGCAAATAAAACCATGGAATCAAATTTACAAAAAGACGATTATTGTTTTCTTGTTGCACTTGGGTCATACAACCCATTAACTTTTCAAGGAGGTGGAGATTTAGCAGCAACTAACTATCTTGTGAAAATACAAAATGATCCAAATTTGATAGCAGTTGGTGGAATTTCTGATGAACATGATCGTTATGGTGGTTCCCCTCATACATCATACGAATTTAAAATTCCAATCAAAGCAATTGGAAGTTCTGACATTTACAATTTTTACGCAGCAACATATGACGCAAAAACCAACAAGGTATACAGTTGGCCACAGAATGTAACTAGTAATGAATTTCCTTCAGTTCCATCGCCAGCAGAATGGGGAGAATTGATTTCTCCAGATAAAACATTACCAGAGTTTCCTTGGCCTCTTGTTATGATGATATTTGCATTTTCTCTAACTATTTTTATTACCAGAAGACAATTTTTTACCAAAGGACAATTCGTTTAAGATTTGAGAAAAATATCAAATCAATTTGAATTACTTGATAATGATATAATCAAATGTAAAAAATGTCCTCGTCTGTATCAATACATACGAGATATAGCCAAACACAAAGTCAAACGATTTCAAAATGAAAAATATTGGGGAAAACCATTAACCGGTTTTGGGGATACAAACGCAGAGATTTTGTTAATTGGTCTTGCACCAGCAGCTCATGGTGGCAATAGAACAGGCAGGATGTTTACAGGCGATAGTTCTGGAGATTGGCTAGCTAGAGTCCTATACAGGTATGGTTTTTCAACAAAATCGACTAGTGTAAGTAAAGATGATGGCTTTGCATTGATCAACACATACATTACTGCCACAGTAAGATGCGCACCACCTGATAACAAGCCACTCAAGGAGGAGAGTGATAACTGTTCAAGTTTTCTTGAAAAAGAACTTGAATTATTAAAAAATGTCAAGATAATCATTTGTTTGGGAAGAATAGCTTTTGATTCCTGCTGTACGTTACTTGATATCAAAGGTAAGAAATTTTCTCACGGTGGAATATTTACACATGGAAATTTTGTTATAATTACATCATATCATCCAAGCAGGCAAAATACTCAGACTGGTCGCTTGACATGGAAACAATGGTCACACATATTTGCAGTTGCAAGAAAATATGTAGATAAAAACTGAATAATTTCAAAGTATCAAATATTATACAATATTTTTTTGTGTAAGATAAAAAGAAGACGCATTCGCCAGTCTCCCCATCCGAGCTTCCCTACTCGTATGTTGATTGTGACGATACGCCGGAGGGTGATGGAACTGATGGGAATCTGTCGCCAATCTGCTGTTCTGCAACTGCAGATGCTTCTTGCAAAATCCTTTCTGTCTCTTCGTTTGATGCATCGGTATCAACATTAAAGTCTCCACCTGCTAGTGAGTCCATCATCAAACCATTGAGAGTCTGTGTCATTGCATTGAGTTCAGAATCTGCTTCTGGCATGAACCTTCCAAGTGATGATTTTAGTCCCTTCATTGTGGACATTGCAGGGGCGATTGCTACCATCGCATCACCGAGGTCATGTATTGTGGTTAGACGCAATTGTACTTGCTCTAATGCCATTCTAGCATTTCCTAACATCTTTGACACCTTTCTAATCTCAGCTAGTTCGTTTGACAGAACTCTACTTGTTGCTGCATCGTGATGTTGCATTGCGGCTACGATTCTCTTGAACAACTGAGCATCTCTTTCTCTCAGCTTGCCCAACATAGAATCCATCTTCGATATTTGACCCTGTAACTTGTTCACAGCGCCCTCGATCCTAGGTTTGAGTGCACCCTGTGGTTTTACAGTTTCACGTAATTTTTCGGTTATACCAACAGACTCTGGTCGAGTCCAGGTCTTATCGAAGCCGGTCATGCGGGGTAGTCCTAAAGTTGGTTCTTAATGGCCGGTGTATATTATCCTCAACACTAGGCTAAATTTAGCTAACAAAACGTAAATCAGACTTTTGGTTCCAACGGTAACATGACAAGAATAGTAGTCTTTGATTCAGGTCTTGGATCTCTATCGGTGATAAAACCAATACAAAAAAGAATCAAGACAGAAATAATCTATTTTGCAGATCAAAAAAATTATCCATATGGTACCAAGACTGTACCACAACTGGACAAAATAATAAAGTCCACAATTTCAAAATTGCATGAAAAATTTGATCCAGATATCATAGTAGTTGGTTCCAACACTCCATCGTTATTGTTAAACATTGAAAAAAAAGACAAGATAATTGGAGTATTTCCTCCATTAAAGGAAGCTGCTGGAAAAACAAAATCTGGAAAAATTGGAGTACTTGTTACAAAAACAGTTGTCAAAAACAAATGTTTGGAGAAATATATACAAAAAAATATTCCAACTGGAATTCACGTTACAAAGATTAACGCGTCTGCACTTGTAGATCTTGTAGAATCTGGTAAATTTATTTCTCAAAAACAAGTGTCAAGAAATATCATCAAGAAGATTATCAGTCCACATGTAGAAAATAATATTGACGTGTTTACTCTATCAAGTACACATTTACCGTTTCTTGTACCTATATTGATACAATTATTTCCAGGTATAGTATTCGTAGATCCTGCAGATACAATAGCACAACACATTGCAGCAATATTAAAACACAGATCAGAAAAACCTAGATTAAAAATTTATTGTTCCGGTGATACAAAAAAGTTACATAAACAATTAGTAAAGATTGGAATTAAAAATAAAATAAATCAGTTATGATTTTACTTGGGCTTTTCTGTATCCATGCGTAAATGTCTTGTCATACAACTTTGAGTATTCATATGATTGAGGGTTTACAACATCTCCAATTATTATGATTGCAGTTCTTGTTATTTTTTCATCACGTATTTTTTTTGCAATGTCTTGTAGAGTTCCTGTAATTCTTTTCTCATCATTCCAGCTTGCTCTATAAACTACTCCAACAGGTGTTGATTTTGAATATCCACCCTTGATTGCCTCTTGGACAATTTTTGGTAGTAGGTGAATGCTGAGATAGAAAATTAGAGTTGCCTTGTGTTTTG
This sequence comes from uncultured Nitrosopumilaceae archaeon, assembly GCA_964636595.1. Taxonomy (GTDB): domain Archaea; phylum Thermoproteota; class Nitrososphaeria; order Nitrososphaerales; family Nitrosopumilaceae; genus Nitrosotalea. The sequence continues at coordinate 3,304 of CAZWSG010000031.1, read as the reverse complement.
CAAGTTCTGATATTTGTTCTCGTTTTGGCACTTTAGTCCTTGACTCGGCTCTTGTTACAATGATGGTTTGTGTAACACCTGGTAGTGTAAGCTCACACCCAAGTGCAGCAGCAGATGCCAAAAAGGATGTAATTCCTGGTACCACTTCATAATCTATTCCTGCTTTTTTGAGATTGTCGGTCTGTTCTCTAATTGCACCATAAATGCTTGGATCACCATCATGTAATCTCACTACGAGTTTTCCTTTCAATGCATTTTCTTTTAGAATTTTGAAGATATCCTCTCGCACAAGTTTTGCAGCATCATGGAGTTGTGATTTTTTACACATTTTGATTATTTCTTGTGGAATGAGCGAGCCAGAATATACTATGACATCAGCCTTTTGAATCAATTTTTTTGCTTTTACTGTTATTAGTTCAGGGTCACCGGGGCCGCAGCCAACAAAGTATACCTTATGCACGCTTGACCACCATTATTGAAAAATATTTTGTAGTCATTGTATCTTTAGTAACTTGACCCAGAGTCAGCTTTTTAATTATTTCCTGATCAGTGCCAATATCTTGGCCAATTGCAAAAATTGAACTATCTGGAAATCCAGCTTCTCGAAGAAGTGTTATTACTTGATCAAAATATCTTCCATCTTTAAGAAATATCATAGTATCACAATTTTTTGCAGTCTCCTTGACTCGCGATAGATCATAACAGGATGGAATTACTGCCATAGTTTCTGCACCTTCAGCAAGACTGATTCCCACTTTGGATGCAAATGTAAACATGGATACAATTCCAGGTATGACGCTTATCTTTATCTCAGGATATTTTTCATGTAATTCTCTATCAATGTAGATCCATGTACTGTAAAGATATGGATCTCCCACTGTAAGATAGACTACTTTTTTACCAGAAAGAACTTTTTCTGCAATGACTTTGGCATTTTGTAACCAACTGTTTTCCAAAGTATCTTTTTCTTTTACCATTGGGAATACCAAGTTAACAACTTCTATTTTTTTGGACTTGTCTACTAGCGATTCAATTATGGAATAAACAATACTTGGTTTACCCTCTTTAGAGGTAGGACATACAATAATCTCAGCATTTTGTATTGCCTTGACTGCTTTTACCGTTAAAAGTTCGGGATCTCCTGGACCGCAGCCAACACAGATAAGATCAGACATTAATTGAAATCAAAATTGTACCTAATTAAAGTCTAGATTTTGGTTGCAGATATTATAGTAACAGGATTTCGTGCAAGAAACATGGTGCCTGTCGAAGTTTTTTTGCTCTTGGATATAGTTACCTGAATTATATCAACTGACGAAAATGATAATTTTTCCATTATATTCAGGACAGAGTATAACGTTTCAACAAGAATTGTTCCTATTACTATTCTTCCTCCTTGCTTTAGCTTTGATTCACATAGTTTTACTATTTCAGCAGTCTCTCCACCCGTACCGCCAATGAATATTGCATCAGCTATTGGCAATTCACTAATTTTTTGCATTGCATTCCCTAAGATAACAGATACATTAGAAATTTGGAATTTCTCCAAGTTTTTCTTTGTAAGATCCACTGCATTTTGATCAATATCTATTGAAAAGACCTTGCCTGAAGATCCCACTTGATGTGCAGCTTCTATCGATATTGACCCACTACCACATCCAACATCATATACTGTCTGTCCAGATGAGAGTCTTGCTTTGCTTATTTGGATAACACGAACTTCTTCTTTTGTAATTGGTACATCTTCCACTCGCTCAAATAATTCGTCTGGAATTCCCGGAGTTTTATGTTTCCACATTAATTTACTCGAAACTAGTTAATATTTAGAATTACCTGACTGCTGCAATTCCAACTTCTGGATGAATTAGTGTATTTACCAATATCCAACAAAATATGAACATGAGAAAATAACTTCCATATCCTGTTGTAATGAGTTTTTTCTTATCTGCTGCAGGAATAGGAATCCTCATTGATTTTGCTATAGTATATGAAACAATGAATAGAATTATCATGATTCCAAAGCCCAATGCTACCCTAGATGATTCAATTGATTGGCTGCTTCCAATTAGTGCAGAAAGTGCTCCTGCTAGAACTCCTAGACCTACTCGCAACCAGAATAATTTATCCAGTCCACCCTTTACCCTTGATTCATCAGTTTGTGGAGGACTTGGTGGTGATGCGCCTACTGGATTATCCGTAGTATCATCAACATTAGATTTATCGTCTTCTTTTTTCTTTGGATGTCGTACCAACTAAATTTTCAAAATCACTCGGTTTAATCCCGTTTAAAATGTTTGGTTGTAATAGTAAAGGTAAATCAATGGCCAGAAGAGTTGGTAATCATGACACTTGCAGGTATTGAGTTACGTTATCTAATTACAGAGATGAATAGACAAGTAAAGGACTATTATGTAAGCAACATTTACGGCATTAGTCGCACCAGTCTTCTATTCAAGCTACATCATGCAGAAAAACCAGATTTGCTTGTCATGTTCTCTACTTTTGGTTTGTGGGTAACTGGAATCAAGATAAATCAGATGGAAGAGAATCGACTAGTAAAACGATTAAGAAATGATCTTTTGCGCAGCAAGATAACAGAAATAAAACAGCTTGGAAGCGAACGAATTGTCTATGTAACATTTTCAGGATTTGATCAAGAATTCATCTTGGTTGGAGAATTCTTCGGAGATGGCAACATCATATTATGCAATAAAGAAATGAAGATTCTATCCCTGCTGCATTCAATTGATGTCAGACACAGAAAGCTTGCAGTAGGATTGGATTACATACCACCTCCATCTTCTGGATTGAATGTTTTAGAGGTCACAAGAGAAAATATTGAAGAAATTAAAACAAGTTCCACACCAGTTGTAAGATGGGTTGGAAGAACATTAGGACTGCCAGGAAAATATGCAGAAGAGATAGTTCGAGCAAGTAATCTAAATCCAGACAAGTTGGGAAATACATTATCAGACAAAGAAATCGATGACATTTTCCAAGCAACAAAAGATTTGATTGATAAAATAATTACAGGGAATCATGATGCATACATCATACGTGACGTAAGAAATTCAGATGTAATTCCCGTACCCCTTGGCGACATGAGTCAGAGGAACAATGCAGTAAAAGTATCTAGTTTCATGGAAGGACTGGATTCACTTTTTTCAGAAAATCTTCTTGAACATGGTAAATCATCGCAATCTATTACTGCAAACCAGAAAATTACCGAGCTTGAACACAAACTTGAAGAGCAAAATAAAGCAATTTTACTAGTAAAAGAAAGATCAAGTTCAATCTCTAATGT
>CAZWSG010000030.1:0-15180 GCA_964636595.1 uncultured Nitrosopumilaceae archaeon | reverse complement strand
TAACCGAAGTCGTCACCACTTCTGACAATCTAACAACAGCTGGAACAAAGAACGCAACACTAACCGAAGTCGTCACCACTTCTGACAATCTAACAACAGCTGGAACAAAGAACGCAACACTAACCGAAGTCGTCACCACTTCTGACAATCTAACAACAGCTGGAACAAAGAACGCCGCACTCACAGAAGTCGTCACCACATCTGATAATCTAACAACAGCCGGAACAAAGAATGCAACTCTATCTGAAACCGTCACCACATCTGATAATCTAACAACTGCAGGAACAAAGAATGCAACATTAACCGAAACAGTCACATCTTCAGATGCATCATCAACTGAAGAATCAAAGAGCATTACACTAACTGAAACAGTAACTTCCTCTGACAATCTAACAACAGCCGGAACAAAGAACGCAACACTAACCGAAGTCGTCACCGCCTCTGACACATCATCCACATCATCTGCAAAGAATGCAACACTTGCAGAAACTGTCACTGCTCATGACTCTGTATCAACATCTGGAACAAAGAATGCAACATTAACTGAAACAGTCACATCTTCAGATGCATCTTCTACTGCAACATCAAGAAAGACAACACTAACCGAAACAGTAACTTCCTTCGACAATCTAGCAACAGCTGGAACAAAGAATGTTACACTAGCTGAGACTGTCACTGCTCATGACTCTGTATCAACATCTGGAACAAAGAATGCAACACTAACCGAAACAGTAACCGCCTCTGACACATCCTCTACTACAACATCGAGAAAGACAACACTAACCGAAACCATCACCGCTTCAGACTTGTTATCCTCTACTGCAGCAAAGAAGACAACACTTGCAGAAACTGTCACTGCTCATGACTTGGTATCAACTACAGGATCAAAGAGTAGAACACTAACCGAAACAGTAACTGCTCATGACTCACTAACAACTGCTGCATCACGAAAAGCAACACTCACAGAAACAGTAACCGTCTCTGACTCACTAACAACTGCAGCATCAAGAAAGACTACACTAACCGAAACAGTAACCACTTCAGATAATCTATCATCTACTTTGACAAAGAATCTAACGTTATCTGAAACTGTAACTTTACACGATGCAGTATCATTCAAGGGTGGAGTCAAGATTGAGGCAAGAGATCAGAATGATAATCTAATTACTGGAGCAATCTACTCACTCTCACCAAATCCAAATGGCAGTAACACTCCAGAAGTGATAATTGATGGAGGTAGCAATGATAATGATGCTCAAAATGACGGTAGAGCAGTTGTTACCTTGGTACCATTTGGACCTTATAATATAACAATGACAACAATACCTACTGGATTTAATGTACTTGGAAACTCTACAATTTACACAGTCTATAATACAAACTTGAATGGTACTGCCATATTCAGACTTACTCCAATCAACTACAACATCAATACATTGCCACCTACTGTAATTACATCAGCACCAAACCTCAATGCTACTACACTTGATATGTGGTCACCTTCAGGATTTGATGCAGTAAAAATAAACGGTACAGTACAGACACCAATCACAAAAGTTCAGAGCTTGCCTCCAATAATTTCAGTAGGATCAAATAATACAGGACTTGGTGGTGCAATTTCCAACCAAGTAACAGTATCATTGAAGACATCCTTTGCAGACAGCACAACTCCAACTACAATAATGAATGCATTGGGTGTGCCAGTATATTCAATGCCCCAATCATCAAATGTTACAGCAGTATTACCAAGTATTGTGGGAACAACAAGTACAACTAGTACCAACCAAGTGATAACTACCCCACCACTCAACCAGATAATTCCTGGACAGAAGATGATCATCCCAGTGGAAACATCAGTAATCCCACAAACAGGTGGTCTTAAGCAACTCAACGTAACAGCATGTACAGATCCTGGTCAAAATGGTTGTGCAGCATATACTCCTAGTTCATCAAATGATTGGTTCTTGGTAAAGACTGACAACAAGCTTCCATCTTCAAAACCTGTACTACCACTAAATGACAAGCTAACATTATACGTCAATGTAACATACCAACACGAAGTAACAGGCACAGGATTTGATTGGTCAAACCCTGCTAACTTTAAGACTCCTCCACAATTGACATTACAATTACCAAAGAATGCACCAGGAGTAGAACTGGATTCCAATAACTGTCCAGTATCTGATATATTCTTGTTTGATCCTACTGGAAACGGTGGAGCAGGTAGCTGGGTAACTAATCCTGTTACAATATTATCAGCTGTTCCATCTGCTGATAACAGCCTTACATGTGATGTAGTGGTGTCAGCTCCACACTTTTCACAATTTGCATTGGGAGGTCATAGTGTTGGCAGTACAACACCTGGATCAACAGTATCTACACCAGGATCAGTAGGACCTGGTGGTGCTGGTGGAGGTGCTGTTGGAGTTGGCACAAGCTCAGCAGCAGCCGCTACAACAAGTAATGGCGGAGGAGCAGGACCATATCTTAAGATCCAAGACGTATCTTACGATGTCTGTGACAAACAAATTGTACGAATCCAAGTTGCAACTGATTACAATAAAACAGATCCAACTGTAATAGTTCGTACATCCATTAACGGTGTAGTAGATGCAAAGCTTATTCCAGTCCAGCCATATGCAGAAGAAAATGTCAACGCCTCAGTCAGAAAACTAGTCTACGAAGCTTCCATTAATCCAAAAGAGACATCATTTGAGGTAGTTGCACTTGAAACAATTGGAACTAACCTATTCTCAGTAGGAAAGACTGTCGAGGTTACTGGTTGCAATGAAGATCTTGATTTCACAAAGATTGAATTGATAACACAACCTGCTGAAATAGATCTATCTGCACCACAGATATTTGATCTCAAATTCCAAGTAGGTAATGGAACCGAACAACTTGCATCAGAGCCAACAACTCAATTTGTACATGGTACTCCACTCTCAGTGTATGCCATAGTCAATACACCTACACAAATTACTACATCTGAATTACGATTCTCAAATATTGAAAATAATGATTCAGCACAATACCATACAATAACAATGAATGTTGTCCCACTACAAGTATCCAACAGTACATACTTGTTATCTGCAACAATACCATCTGAATTACTAGAAGCACCTGGTGTACAATACTGGATTCATGTAGAAAACAGTGCAAACAAGAAGACTGATTCAGATGTTGCTACCATTGGAGTAAAGCCAAACTATCCAATCAATGCAACACTAGAGTTAGATGTTTCACAAAATAGAGCAGCTGGAACTACCGCAAGACCTTCATCATACCTTACAGTTGATGGAGGTTCAGTATATGGTACAATCTCACTTGTAGTAGACGGCCAGATTGTCTATACATCACCTGGACAATTATTCTCCAACGGACAGACTCAGGTAAGACTTGAATGGCAGACCCAGCCAACTGATGCACTGACCAATCACAAGATTGAGGCAGTAGCAAACATTTACGACAAGTCATTTACAGCACAAGGAAATATCATTACGTTCTCGTCAATCAAGGTTGCACCAATTGCACAACCAATCAGTATCGCTCCAATCAACGATGCTAGTGGACATACAATTGCCAATCCTGAAGTTCTCTATTCCTCATTTAACAACGAGGGTACCATGAGATACAAGGTAACTGCACCTGACGGTACATGTGTAATAGGTGTCTCGGATCAATGTCTTATACAAAACTCTACACTCAATGCACCTGGACAAATAAAGAGCATTACTATCGGAGATCAAATCTACAGAGTTAGATATACTGGAGTAAATGATACACTTGAAAGATTCTCAATTACATCAGTAGATCCAATAGTTGGAACATGGAATGTTGAGATTGATTCTCAGATAGATCTTACACCACAAACACATGTGATGGATAGTACCTCACTCAAGGTAACCTATAGACCAGTAGAGATACCGTTCCTATCAGAGTAAAAACTAGTCAGGGAAATGCAATAGCCTTGGAAAGATGTGAATCCAGATCTGAAATCTTTATTCTTTCTTGGCTCATCGAATCTCGGTTTCGTATTGTAACGGTTCCGTCTTCTAATGTCTGGTGATCAATTGTTACTGCAAATGGTGCACCTACTTCATCTAATCTTCGATATCTTCTTCCTATTGCACCAGAATGATCCAAAAATGCATCATATTTTTTTCGTAGCATAATGTAAATCTCATCAGTCTTTTCTGCCAATCCGTCTTTTTTTACAAGTGATAATACCCCTACATGGACTGGAGACAAGTATGGTTCCAAGGAAAGTACAACTCTGTCATTTTCCTTGTCTTCTCGTAGTCTGTGCTCTATCATTGTATAGAGACTTCGGTCTATTCCCATTGATATCTCAAATACATGTGGCAAGACCTTTGTTTCGTCGTCCATCACCTCGAATTTTTCTTTGCTTGTAGTACTGTGACTCTTCAAATCATAATCTGACCTGTAATTGCATGCAACAAGCTCAAGCCAACCTGTGTTTGTCTCAACCTCAAAGTCAAATGCAACTGTTGCATAGAATGCCTTTTCCTTTTCTCCTAGTTTTCTAAATCTGCTCCTTGATACATCAATTCCTGTCTTTTGGTAAAACTCTACAAGCAAGCCAAGATAATACGCCACAAGCTTGTTTGGAACTAGACCTGTGTCCAGTGCCTCCTTGCATGTCATGCTCTTTATGGTATCATCTATCATTATTCTTATCTGGGTGTTTTCTACCTCTGAGAACTTGGGCAGGTCATCAAGCTTGGCTGGATTGCAAAAGACTTCAATTTCTGCTTGGTAAAATTCTCTTAATCTAAGAAGGCTCTGTCTTGGTGAGATCTCATTTCTAAAACTTTTTCCTATCTGGGCAACACCAATTGGTAATTTTCCTCGCATTGTCTTGAACAGTCTTGGAAAATCAACAAAGATGGATTGGCATGTCTCTGGTCTGAGATATGCTGATTCGCTTTGGGCTCCTATTCCAACCTTGAACATCATGTTGAATTTTTTGATACCATCAAAACTTCCCTTGCATTTTGGGCATGCAATCTTTTTCTCTTCTATAACTTTATCAAACTCTGCCAAATCTGCACTCTCTGGGACTGTGATTCCTGTGATCTCTTCTATCATCTTGTCTGCCCTAAAGATTGATTTGCATTTTGTACATGTTGCAATTGGGTCTGCAAAACTTGCCAAGTGACCTGATGCGACAAAAACACTTTCTGACATGATCTGTGAGCCGTCAATCTCCCACATCCTGTCTCTTCTTACTAGTTCTCTTCTCCACAGTTCGATGAACTTGTTCTTTAGGCTAACCCCCGATGGTCCATACTCCCAAAATCCTGCGTGTGCATCAGAGTAAATTTCACAGCTTGGAAAATAAAATCCACGTTCCAGTGCAAGTTGCATTATTTGTTCGTAATTCATGGTATCATCAAATCCTAAGCCAACTCTTTTGCCTTGTTCAAGTTTCCAACATCATCGCGTCTCTCATCAATTGGTGTCTCTAAAATTATTGGAATTTTTTTACGGTTTATTGTTTTTATTATATATCCTAATCCCTTTTCTCCAATGTGTCCTAGTCCGATGTGTTCGTGTCTATCTAGGTTGCTTCCAAGTTCTCCCTTGGAATCATTGAGGTGTAAAATCTTGAGATGCTCAAAGCCTATTACGTCATTTAATTTGTCAAGTGTTGCAGCTGCGCCTTTTTCTGTACTCATGTCATAACCGGATGCAAAACCGTGACATGTATCAAAACAGATTCCAAATCTTTTGGCAGGTTTTAGCTGGGATAAAATTGATGCAAGCTGGTCCAAGTCAGAACCAACACTGTTTTTTTGTCCTGCTGTATTTTCCAAAAGAATTGTGACATCATCTGGGGTCTCTTTTGCAGCATTTGTAAATGCCCGAACTAGCATCTCAATTCCTTTCTTATCCCCTTCACCCTTGTGACTTCCCAAGTGTGCAACAAGATATGGAATTCCTAACTTGCTGCATCTTTTACCCTCATCTATTAGGGAGCCAAGTGATTTTACAAATGGGTCCTCCTCTGGAGATGAAAGATTTGGCAAATATGGCATGTGAGCTACTGTTGCAAATCTGTCAATCTTGGTCTTGGCAAGTTTTTCTTTGAAACTTGTTGCATCATTACTTGTTAATGGTTTTGCAGCCCATCCTCTTGGGTTGCGGGTAAAAATCTGAAATGCCGAGCATCCTGTTGCTACAGCGTTATCAATTGCCTTGTCTATTGAACCTGCAATGGATACATGTAATCCAACCTGCATGCCACTAATTCATTCGGGCATAATTTAAACTCGCGGGAAAATTATCAAAGTTTTTCATGGAACTATGATATAATCAAATTTTTAAGGTTAACAAGAGCAAGAAAAACATGTTAAAGATTGGAGTAAAGGATTTGGCAAAATATCCTTTTCTCACAGAAGCTGGTGAATATCTCAAAAACACTGGACTGAGTCTTGAACAGCTGGGGCATCCTGACTGGCAGCCCATTGTTGAAAAGGCATATGGAAGAATTGTAGTTGCATCGTCTGGACAAATCTATGGATCTGATCTTGAATCACTTGACAATGATTCTGAGTTGCTCTCTTTCATAGTGGCAATCATTTTACTAAAATCTGCAGGCATGGCAACTCTAATTCGAAGATTTTCTCTTGCAGAATCAAGAAGAGCAGAAAGGTATCTACAGCAGGATCTCTGGGTGAGTAGAGACAAAAAAAACCTAGAGCTTCCATTGAAGATTATCCAGGATCTCTTTGCAGTAAATGTATCAATTGACAATGAAGAATTTGTGATTAAAGTTCCTGATTATTTACATCGTGCAATTCATTTTCATGAAAAAGAATGGAAGTTGGTAAATCGTCGAGTCACAAATGGCCTTGTCTACCTTAGTGCACATGAAACAGTCAGACTGATACGTGCTGAGCTTGGTGAATACATCAATGCAAGAATCCAGTCAGTCAATGTTGATTCTATACCATCAAGCTTTAGGCAAAGAGTAGACGATCTGGTGTCACTTGCCAAAAAGTTTTCTGATACTGTCTTTGTTTCCTCAGAATATCCACCATGTGTCAAGCATGGAATTGAAGTCTTGGAAAAAGGCGAGAACTTGCCACACTCTGGAAGATTTTTGCTTGCAACATATCTTCTGTCAAAGGGCCAGACAGTTGATCAAATTGCGCCCTTGTTCAAAAATGCCCCTGATTACAACGAGAGAACTACGAAATACCAACTAGATCACATCTCTGGCTCATCTGGCGGTGGAACAAAATACCAATGTCCATCATGTGAAAAACTACGAAGCGAGAGTCTCTGCTTTGCCATCCCTGACTGTGATGGAATAATAAATCCTGTACAGTTTGGCAAAAAGAGGAAGAATCCATGAATGAAAAAAATGTTTTCTTGATAGAAAGTGCATTCAAGGAATATTACTTTAATCGCTTTGATCTGATACATGTTCCACAAAAAGCCACGCAAAGAGAATTTGGATATCAAAAATTCAACTCTGGAATGACAAGACACCTTGTTGTAAAAAACGACAAGGAACTCCACCTCATGTTGATGAAAGAAGTTCCGTCTGATGTGTACTGTTCCAATGCATACTATACATTTCCAAACCTTCCCATGTCAGAAAAAGACTGGAAAGGTGCTGACTTGATATTTGACATTGACGCAAAGGACTTGGCGCTTCCTTGCAGAAAAGATCATACCATCTTCAAGTGCAGCTCTTGCAATAATTCTTCAACTGAATTCCAGTCCCAGTGTACAAAATGTGGTTCTGGAAAATTTGAGACTGCATCTGTGGCTTGCAAAAATTGTATATCAGAATCTAAAAAAGAGGTTACAAAACTTGTTGATATACTTACAACTGATCTAAATGTGCAAAAAGAACAGATCGAGACATATTTTTCTGGAAACGAAGGGTTTCATGTTCGTGTAACTAATGCTGATTACGAACCATTGGGTTCTCAGGAGAGGGCAGACTTGGTGGACTATATCATGTTCAACGGCGCAATACCTGAATCATTTGGAATCAGACGACAAGACAATTCCAAGTCCTTGCTTCCCACCTTTGAGGAAAAGGGATGGCGAGGCAGAGTTGCACGTAAACTATTCTCGTCCAAGTCCAAGGCACCAAAAATTACACGAGAGATAATCACAAGTGGCTATTCTGCATTTCAGGTACAACTAGAAGAAATAAAAAAAACTATGGGAGTACGAGTTGACCCAAAGGTAACCATGGATATTCATAGAATATTTCGACTAGAGGGATCAATTAATAGCAAGAGTGGTCTTGTAAAAATTCAATGTGATAATCTTGATTCTTTTGATCCATTTTTGGAAGCATGTCTACTTGGAAACGATGATGTGCAAATAATGGCAGACTGTCCATTGCAAATCAAACTAAAAAATAAGAAGTTTGGTCCATACAAGAATGAAATTGTTTCTTTGCCCAAGTACGCTGCAGTTTACATGTTGTGCAAGGGATTGGGAAATGCAATCTGAAAAACTCATGCTTTTGACTTATTAATGGTAATTTGCAAAAGAAACCTAGGTAGAGACTAGTTTGACACAAAGGAAGGTAGACTGATTTGTATAATTCATCGACTCAATCCAACCCGCCACCACGTGATGCTAGTAAATATGTCAAATTTGGCATTGTTGCTCTAATAGCTATCATAATTTTTGTCCTGACAAGCAATCAGGCAGTAGTCATGTACATGAACTCGTTAGAGTTTGGTACGTTATTTACAAAGCCACTTTACTTTTCATTACTCTCTGCAGTGGTTTTGGCATCTATTGCGCTGATTCGAGTAAACATCAAAAATCGATCATCAATGTCTTGGTATGCACTAAATATCATCCTGACATTTTTCAAGAGGGGAAATAATTATTCCGTAACAGAAACAGTTCCAAGTTTCAAGGATTACAAACTAAATATTCCAAACTTTATCATCTGGCAAATAACAAAGGTTGTACTTTTTGGTGCATTCTTTACAAATCTAATGTTTGGGTTTGCACTTGCCTACTTGATTGATGGACACGACTTGGGTGTCAATAGCATATGGCGAATATTCTCACTTCCATTTAGCACACCACCTACTGACCCGTCATACGCTACAACTCATGTAGTGCCAATGATTCCATCATTGACAATTCTTGTTCCTGCAATAATTGGTGTAATCAGTCTCAGACTTGTGCTCTATGTGGGGTTACATAATATCATAGGACTAGTCACTAGATATCTACAAGATGCAGCAAAGGGCAAACCAAAGATTCTTGATTATATTGCTACAGTTGAGGCAATACTTGGAATTGGAGTCATCTGGGCTGGCGTTAACATGTTCTTTACAAACCAAATTGATTACAATACAAGATACGCCATAGGCGGTACACTAGCTGCAGGATTTGCTCTTATTGCATTTTATTTCATTGACAAGTTCAAGTCTCGAGTAATCATACTTCCGTCAAAGCGTGACATCTACATTCGTGTACTTGTTTTGGTAATCATTGCTCTAGTTGCTGGTTCCATAATGATGGTAAACAACAGCATTGCAGATGCAAGAAAAATAGAATTTCTTGGTCCATACAAGGCAGAACAGATTGGTGTAAACAGATACCTTGGACAATTAGATCAGATATCTATAGTTCCAACTAATGTAACGCTAAACTCTGTTGCACCAGGTGACATTCCAAACTATGTTGCACAAAACAACGATCTGCTAAACAAGATCCGAGTATGGGATTGGGATGCAGCATTTGCAAAACTAAAGCCTGAGATTGGTCTCATACCATATGTCGATTTTGAAAATAACGACATACTCAGATTCAATGATACACTATACTGGACTGCATCTATGAAACCAATACTTCCAGATTCAGTTACTCAAGAAAACGAGTGGTATAACCAACATCTTGTATACACTCACGTAGACAATGGTTTTCTCACACTTAATGCACAAAATGGATCAATTGTTGACAGCAACCAGTTCTTCAAGCAACGAATGATATACTATGGAGAGGGTGGCCTCTTTTCAGAAACATGGGCTGCCTATCCACAGAACAGGCAAACATCAGCTGAGCTAAACAATGCTACATACAATGGAACTGGAGGAATTGATGTCAAGCCACCAATAAGCCAACTCTTTGAGCCAAACTTTTTCTTGTCATATCCAACTGAGCCAATACACATTCTCAGATACAGGGATGTACATGACAGAATGCAGTTGCTTTATCCATACTTCCAATATGACTTGCTTGGAAAACAACTAGATATTCTTCCAGTAAGCGACGGACAAAAGACATACTGGCTTGTACCTTTGGTTGTAGGCTTTGACACTAGTAACGTTCCGTGGTCATTTAGCAATCCATACTTGCGACTGGTAGGATATGGTCTAGTTGACATTTACAATGGTAATGTGACCTTGATAAAAACTGGCGATGACTTTTTCACAGACATGTTTGCAAACCAGTATCACGACCAGTTCATTGACATGCCGCCATGGCTTGGAAAACAACTTCGATATCCAGAAGCTCTCTTTAACTGGAAAGTTGAGATGTTCAACATTTACCATGTAACAGATACTTCTACATTTATCCAGGCAAAAGATTTCTACGAAGTACCAGATGGCCTTGGAACTTATTATGTAGAAGAGAAACCACCTGGATTTGACAAGCCTACGTATGTTGGCATATTGTCACTTGAACTGCGAGGCTCTCAAGGAAGAAACTTGGCAGGATACATGATTGTACAAAACGATGTTCCAAACCTTGGCAAGATGCAATTCTATCAAGTTCCGCTTGATTCCAAGACAAAACTTCTAGGACCTACTGCAGTACGCGAAGCATTATCAAGAGAGTCATCATTTGCACAGCTGCAGACCTTACTACGAACTCCTAGAGTGGGAGATAATATTTTGTACAAGATAGGAGATCAAGATGTTTACTTTATTCCTGTTTATACCGCAGGCTCTGGTGGTGTGGTAACACAGCTAGGAACCATTGCTGCAGTGGGTGCTGCATTTGATGGTGAATACTTTGTTGGCCTAGGAAATACACCGCAAGAGGCATTTGCATCTTACTTGGCAAAGGTAAGTGGTGTTGCACCAGATACAGTTACTGCTGCACTACAACTAGACGAGTCAACTCGGGTCTCTACAATTAAGACAATACTTGCTGATCAAAAGATAACCATACTTACCCCAATTGGAATCCAGTTCCCGCTTACATTTGAGGAAGGTAATACATCATTTGTACAACAATCTGACCTTGCCAACACAAAGAGTCTCATATCAGAATTTGTCAAGGACTTTTTGCCACAAAGCGGTGGTAAGATATTGTTCTGGCAAGAAAATGGTACGGTAAAACTCGGAGCTGTAACGGTAGATAACAGTGTACCAGAACTACACTATATCCGAATAGGTGTACGATAGCTTGCTGCTAGTTGTAGACAATGGCTCTGTCTACACTTCCTCACTACTTGATTGCATACAAGATCTTGGTGTACCGTTTGAATCTCGTGTATTTTCTGATGTATCATTGGCAGATGTGGAAAAATATTCATCTGTGATATTATCTGGAAGGCGAAAAAATAATCTGCAAATGAATGCAATAAACTCAAAATTAGTCAAACACTCGTTAGATGCAAACAAGCCATTGCTTGGTATTTGCTATGGGGCAGAAATTCTTGCATTAACTCTGGGCGGGACAATAAAAAAAATGACATCCTCTCGTCATGGGTTACACAAGGTGACAATCATGGAAAATAATCCTCTTGTAACTGGAAAGATTGATGCCTTTGAGAGTCATTCCTACATGATATCAAAACTTGGTTTGCCCTTTATCCAAATAGCATCATCTGATGATTGCAAGTTTGAGATATTCAAGTATGGAGACAAAAATATTTTTGGAACACAATTTCATCCAGAGATGAGTGCAGATGGAAGATTACTGTTGGAAAAATTTTCTTCCATTAATGATATTAATACCACATAAATTATTGATTCCTTGATGGACCCAACTCACACACTAGAGATACCGCTTGTACAAGAGGAGAACATTTGTCTACCGCTTGTTGTAAGTGCCGTATCAAAATACTGGGGAATTGACTTGTCGCTAAAAGAAGCTGCAGAGATTGCAAAAAAATATCAAAACATGAAAGGCAGCATACTCATAGAGGGAGTTGAGCTTGCAGAAAGACATGGCCTTGCTGGTGTTATAGTAAATTCTACTCTAAAAGAACTCAAAAAAATGATTGACATTGGTGTTCCACCAATTGTTATCTTGCCTGGGGTAAAAGATGTGGTACAGCATGCATCATTGATTGTGGGATACGATGAGACAGAAAAGACAATCTTTCACTATATACCCGAGCCTGAAAAAATTGGTGCAATACCTGAGAAGATATTTGATGAACAGTGGAACGAAGATGATAGGCTGATGATCTTGCTTGTTCCACAAGACATACTGCAAGACATCAATACGTTTGATGAGAAAAAAATAAAATCAAATAGGCTATGCTTTGACGGGGAGAAACTACGACTACAGGGCAAGACTAGTGAGGCAATTGATACACTACGACAAGCACTTGAAATCAACAAGTCAAATTCTACTGCAATGTGTCTCTTGGCAGGAATACTAAATGACCAAAACTCTAGTGAATCAGTATCTTACTATAACAAAACCATAGCAACTCATTCAAAATATTATCTTGCATACAGGGGCCTTGGAAATTATTATCTCAAGACAAAGGACTATGCAAATGCAGAAAAATACTATACTATGGCAATAGATGTCGACTCGACAAGATTTGCACCAATTTACAAAAATCGTGGATTGGTAAGATATGAACAACAAAAACTTGGTGCTGCAAAACAAGATTTTCAAAAATATCTAGAACAGATGCCTGAAGCACGTGACAGGGCTGGAATTGAGCAGGCAATATCTGAGCTGTGATCTACTCATAAAAGATTTAACACACATTTTACAATCAAGGAATACATGGCATGCATTTTTTGCAATATTGTAAACGGAACAATTCCTGCAAAAAAGATATATGAGACAGAAAACTCTCTTGCTTTTTTAGATGCCTTTCCATTAGTGCGGGGACACACTCTGGTAATTCCAAAGAATCACTATGAAAAGGTCCAGCAGATGAGTGGACACGACAACAAGAGTCTCTTTGAAGCAGTACAGGTGATGGCTGGAAAACTTGAATCTATCTCTTCATCTGTATTGATTGCAATTCATAATGGAAAAGAAAGTGGACAAGAGGTACCACATGTGCATGTGCATCTTATACCTAGGGATAAATCTGATGGTGCAGGTCCAGTTCATAACATGTTTTCAAAAAGGCCATCCCTTGATCAAGATGAATCAGAAAAGATTGTAAAAATTATTCAAAATAAGAGTGCGGAGTGCGGGAATTGAACCCGCGACCTTCAGCTTGGGAAGCTGACGTCCTACCAGGCTGGACTAACTCCGCTTGAACAAAATTTGGTGCCTAACATTATATAGTTTGGTTGACAAATTAATTCATGGATGCAAAATGTCCAGAATGTGATAAAGTTGCAATACTTGATGATGAAATAACAAGTGTCAAATGTCCACACTGTGGGTTTGAGGCAAAATATGATGACTATCTTGTTTTGATGAGACAAAAGGTTGGAGACATGGCAGAAAATTTCCAGTTTGATAGACCTGGTTTCTAGTTTACCAAAACGAGCCCTTGTCTGAGCAATCCAAATGTGCCCCACAATTTGTGCATATCATGTGACAGGCTTGCATTGAAACCATTATCTTGTCACAACGGGGACACTTGATTGATTCATTCAATGATATGGCAAACGTGTTTGCATTTTTAAAAGATTTAGGTACAAAGATTAATTAATAGTTTAAAGATTTTTTTTACTACTTGGCTACATTCAAGCTAAACATATCGGATAAAAAAGGAAAAACCATTACCAAAGAGGTAAAGGAAAAGGAAGCAGGACCATTTTTGGGTGTAACCGTAGGTGCTGAACTTGATGCTGCATTGATTGGTGAAGCAGGTAAGCTAAAGATAACTGGCGGCAGTGACAAGTCAGGAGTTCCACTAAGAGGAGATATTCATGGCGGTGCAAGAAAATACATTTTATTATCAAAGGGTGTCGGATTGCGTGATGCTGAAGACGGACAGCGAATTCGCAAACTTGTAAGAGGCGGTACTGTAACAGAAGAAGTCTATCAACTAAATTGCTTTTTTGACGGAGAGCTCAAGATAGAAGAAAAACCAGCTGAAGAAACTGCCGAGAAAAAGGCATAGGTTAAGGTTCTACTAACTTTCAGAATTTACCAAAAGCAAGCTCGGCACAATCTATTCCATATCTTCCAACTGTTTCATTAGCTTGTCTAGGTTGCAATGATGTTGGCTGTTTGACTTGACAAACAATTTGAAAAATTATTTGCTTACAATAAAAATATCCAGTGGTAATATTGTAGAATCTAAGGTTAAAACTCCAACAAGTAGCAGAACCTTAACATATTCGCTTTTTTTATCTTTGTACGTGCACTGGAAAGAAACTCTTCCGGATTGGTATGTAAAAAAATATGGATACCAACCATGTGTAAACATTGGAACTGCAGGTCATGTCGATCATGGAAAGACTACTCTCATCCAAGCCTTGACTGGTGTATGGACCAGCGCACACAGTGAAGAACTCAAACGAGGAATTACAATTAAAGTTGGATATGCTGATGCTGCATTTTACAAGTGTAAGAGCTGTGAAGTTCCACTTGGTTACTCTGTAACACCAAAATGTAACAACTGTGGAAAGGAAAGTGAACTTTCACGTGTTGTAAGTTTTGTAGACAGTCCTGGTCACGAAAGCCTGATGGCAAACATGTTATCTGGATCTGCCTTGATAGATGGTGCAATGCTTCTAGTTGCAGCAAATGAAAAAGTTCCGCAACCACAGACAAAGGAACACTTGCTTGCCTTGCAGACACTTGGGATAAAGCAAGTTGTTATTGTTCAAAACAAGGTTGATTTGATATCATATGAGCAAGCCATGGAAAACTATGCAGACATTACAAAATTTGTCAAGGGAACAAGTGCTGCTAAAGCGCCAATCATTCCAATCTCTGCACAATCAAAACTAAACATTGATGCATTAATTGGTGCCATTGAAGAGGCAATAC
>CAZWSG010000029.1:0-16522 GCA_964636595.1 uncultured Nitrosopumilaceae archaeon | reverse complement strand
TTGGCATGAAAACTGCACAAATAGCATTTCTTCCAAGTGTTCTTTTTTGTGCTGCCAATGTTCTAAACAAATCATATGATGAAATGCTGCTTATTGCAGAAAGAAATGTCGACTCGTATCTTGGTGTATGTGTATAAAAAACCCGATATGCCAGTCAAATCTCTATTAACGTTAGGGCTTTGGTTTAGTGCGTATTTTTGTTAATTGAGTCGCTTGATTTTGGAAGAATCTTACTGTGAAAATCTACGCCAGTTTTTTAAAGTTTGAAGGATGAATGAGAATGTATTTTGAAGGTAGTAAATGCCGTAGTAATAATTCTAATTGCAGGAGCAGGAACTATGACTACATATTTTGTTATCTCTAATTGGTGGTCACAGACACATACAACAATCCCTGTTGGAATATCTTGTAGCACTGAACTGAAGACACTTCAACTTGATCTTGGTTTCACAAAAAAAGAACAGGTAGAATCAATTGTTATGGCTGATCCGGCCATAAAGAAACTAGTTGATAATGGAATCTACTGTGAGTTTATGTCTCTTTCAACCCTGTATACTGAAAACGGAACATATCAGATACTAAATATCAATCTAAATAATACAAAAGAACTTACAGCTGAAGTAAATTTAAAAAACAATTTGGTTGTATCGTATGAACTTAATAATCTGACAAGAACTGGTGGTCCGGCTGTTTATGTTGAACCTGTTGATATAACTCTACCATACACATTTTTTGGTGCTCTAACAGTGGGGATAATCGTTTATTTTTTCAAAATAAAGAAAAGGAAATGAAAACACTACATCTTGCAATAATACTATTTGCACTACTATTGTTTAATGTGGTATTATTCAAACAAATATCTTATGCTGAAAACGAAAACCATCCTGTAATGATTACACAGGTGGAGCTTGGCGATGCATACAAGACAATACCATCCAACTTTTCCTGTACACAATGGAATGAAATGGCAAACAAGGGACTGGTGCCTTATTATTGCACTGAAAATGTCACACCAAAGGAAGCAGTTGAATGCGGTTATTCTTTAATGAATTCCACTATTTGTAATCCTGTAAATATACAATACAATTTCACTGATGCTTGTTATTTCTATTCTGGATTTAAATCGGATGGTACTCCAATTGTCGAAAAATATGCCACTGGTAATCAATGGATTTTACTGCAAAATACAGAGACCATACCAATAAACATTTCAAATTTTAATATGAAATGGAATTCTACTGGATTTTATGAAAATTATGAAACAAATAATTCCTTGATATTGTATCCACATGAACAGTGCAGAGTGGCAAGTCGATTTTTAGAAACAACAGAAGGTACTGTTCTGATACAATATCGATATTTAGGAAATAATTACACTTTCACAACTCCACAACTTTCTGATTATTATCATGATTCACGAGTATGGAAGTATGATGGAACAAACTGGATGTTTAAAGATGAACCAGTCATAATTGATGCAAAAAATCAAACTATGTCGTATCTTATTCCATCACATATCCCAAGTCCACTCAAACAATTCAAGTCTGGAACTGATGCAAGTAAAGTAGTATGCAAACAAGGATTTCAACTAATTTTAAAAAGAGAAAATGGTTCACCAGGGTGTATAAAACTTGAAGATGTTACAAAATTCTTGGCACGTTCTTGGGGGCTGCCAATAAATTGAATTCATTATATCATAATAACTGACATCAAGAAGATTTGCTTAATATATTAAAAATGGTGGATTTTATGCCTAAAAAAGTATAGTATAAGAAACCCCTTTAGCTCATCCAATTCGTGAATAGAATCAGACGAATTTCCACGGAACTCATGTCTACTTATAAAGGAAAATTCGATATTGATTTTGCACACAACAAACAGGTTCTAAATGAAATTGCAATTGTACGATCTAAAGGTCTAAAGAACGAAATTGCTGGTTACATCTCTTCTTATCTCAGACGTGAATTAGAAGATCAAAAAGAAAAAGAGTCTGAAGTAGTTGTACATGATGAGTCAGTTGATGAGACTGAAGAGATTGAAGAACAGATACTCAATTAGATACATTATAAAAATTCCTAGTCCAACATATCTTTTGATGGTATTATGATAACAGTCAAACTACTGGGGGGTGCAAAAAAATCATTCTCATCTGATAAACTTGAGATTCAAAGAGACGATGTTACCATATCTGCTCTATTGGATGATCTCAAGGCATACATTCCTGCACATCTGTCACAACTTGATCAAAATAATATTCTGATTGCAGTAAATGGTGTGGATTCATCTGTGTTACAAGGAAATGAGACATTGTTAAAAAATGGTGATGTTGTTAGCATAATTCCTGTTATTCATGGCGGAAGATCAAAAAGACTACAATTTGATTTGATAAACACTACTGTAGAACTTGTACTATTAAAAAAAACTATCAAAGAACCAATCAAGTTTCTTGAATCTATTCGAGAGAAATATCCCAGTCTTGTAATCCAAGGAATTCAAGCACAGTATATCTTGAATGTTGGACATGTTAAAAAAACAGTAGCAATTTCCTTGTCTGCCAAAAAAGCAGATACTTTACTTTCAAATAAAATCGAGACTGATATTTTGATGCGATTTGCATGTACTAGACAAATCAGTGATGCCATAGCCAAAGTAGGTGTAAAAACAAATACTAATACCGTGCTTGTAATGCTTGGAAAAAAACCATTACTTGAAAAAATATTCAATGAAATTGAAGATCTTTTAGAGAGTAATGTGTTCCCAAAAGACAATTCTAAATTCATACAAAAAGAATTTGGAATTACAAAGAAAGAACTTGAGTGTGTTATTTCTAAGACGCCCTTGGAAGATTTGCTTGCAGAAAGGTCTGCTACACTATTCCATTGAATCTCGTTTGAGCTTTAACGTGCTTACTATGTCTTCTTCTTTTAATATGGAAATGCCTACTATGCCGCCCATTATCTGAATCAAGACATTCCAATCGTAAGATTCTAGAGATACTTTGTTTGGAATTGTATCTGCAATTGAATTTATCAATTCTTTTGAGGATATGTCTGACCCCCTCTTCTCAATTGTAATCCTATACGTATCTGCATCCTTCATGACTTTGATTTGGTTTTTTACACCTTCTACAATATTCTCAAGACTAGCTGAAATGGCATATCGAATTGGTATGAATCTGTGACAATATCTCATCCTCCATGGTTCATCTAAAATTATTTTTTTTATGTTGTCTATGACTGCAAATGGATCAATAACAGTATCAACCCAAATTATTCCAGAGAAACTTGATTTTCCTATTCTGGACGAGTCATCTCCAAGTTCCTCTATAATTTCAGCAATTTCATCACAGGCCTCTTCCTCCATATGTCTGCTACATGTAACAACTAAATTCATACTAGTGACTCCATTTTTATTTTGCCTTCTCTTACTATTTTTAACTCATTATTTACAACTTCAACTATGGTAGATTCATACGAGTTGACAATTTGTCCTCCATCAAGTAAAACGTCATAACCTGAAAATTTACTTGGTATTTCTTTAGAATTACTAAATGATGGTTTTCCAGAAAAATTTGCGCTAGTACCTACAAGCAATCGGCATTTTTCTAAAAGAGCTAGAACGCAAGGATGATTGGGAACTCTTACTGCAATTTTGTCTTTAAGATCAAGGGCCTCTTCAATTTTCTTGTCCTTGACTCTAAGAATCAATGTAATTGGACCAGGCCAAAACTTGTCTGCTATTTTTTCTGAAATTTCATCAAAAAATGCTATGCTTTCAACATCTTCTTTTGAATATGCCAAAACTGGAAGTTGTTTTATTTTTTCTCTGCCCTTTATTTTGTAAATCTTGTTGACAGCATCTTGGTTGCGTGGATCACAGCCTATTCCATATACTGTATCGGTAGGAAATACCACTGTACCTCCCTTTTGTATGGTTTCATAAGCCTCTTTTATTCCAGTATCGTTGCACGGTAAAATCATAATTTTTCTTGCTGTTTAATAGTAAATTATCTCTTTTTATGAAAATGATATGAGATTGATACGCGTATTATGGTACAATGTATGAAATACAACAATGTCATTGTCCTCCAGGCGGAGAAACCTACGTAAATGAAGATGGTGTGCAAATCTGTTCTTCGTGCAGTGGTTGGGTAGGACCAACTAACTAAGATCTGATGATGATGGCATTTGGACTGTGAAGTCTTTTATAGGAAAATATTTTGTTTGATTGTTATGTCTGATAACTTTGAAAATGATTTTGAAGATGAATTTGAGGATGATCCTGGAGACGATGTAGAAGACGATGATGATAATGTATCTAGTGATGAGACTGACGACTAAATTCTTAGACCGAACGAATCTGCAAATTCTCTAAATCCACGATATGCTTGAAGAAAGTCTCTTCCTTTCTCACTAATTCTGTATTTGCAAGCTCTCTCAGAACTTGTCTGTTCCAAAAGACCTTGTGAGACAAGAGTTTCTAAAATTTTTGAAAGTCTGGCATATGAAATATTTGCCTTTCGGATTAGATATGTTACACTAGCTCCTGACTCGTCAGGAATTTCATCTCTAGTAGTAGAGAGTATATCACCAATTATACTCATGTGAGTTCTATATGTTATTGCCAAATCGTGGTCCTCCTCTCAATGGAACCTGAGAAATTGGAACAAAGAGTGCTCCTAGTCCAACTATTTTTGTAGAAACCGAGATGAAATACAACACGGATTTTGGAAATACAATCGAGTACCATCCCAAAAACTCACCCAGTGCAAGTAAACCTAGGCCTGTAGCTACGAAAATAGTATTCCTATTTCTATTCTCCATATAGGACATTATGGTCTCAATTGTCCCATATACCAGTAGGATAAAAGAAATTGACCTTATAATATGCTCAATTGAATTAGCTGGAATGAGAAAAAGAGGCGCGATAATAGATTTGAAGTATCTTGACTTTGGAAAGAATGATTTTATCCCGTGAGAAAATGCTATGAAAAAGTACCCGATAGTTTGAATTGCTATTCCCAGTGTTTGGATCCAAGTATCTATCTTGACATAACCCAAAACAAGAGACTCGAACATGTATCCAAATCCAACAACTCCAAATCCTACGCTGATTGAAAAAAAAGAAATGTTTAGTCTAAAAAGTGTTGGACTACCTGTGTTTCTAAATCCAATATATGCAAATATTCCTAAAATTAGCCCAACTACAAAACCTAAAAGATTGAGTGTAGACTCTGCAAAAGTTATAAACTCCAACTTGGTATTGTTGCCTTTTGAAATTACATAAGTCTTGTAGTGGATTTTTTTCTACCAATCATCAAGAGTTCCGGATGTAGTACCACTAGTGTCTTTGGCATAATCTCCCAGGACATCAGAATATCTTGCGTCCTTGTACGCGATAAGTTTCACATATTCACCATATGATATGTCTAGTGAACAGTTTGAACATTTGACGTAGGAAAAATCATCTCCTAATTCTGCTATCTTGTCACACTTGGGACACTTTATTTTCATGACCTATGTATTACTTGCAAGGCCTATATCTCTTCTTGGGAATAACTCCACACTAGATATTCTATCCATCTTGATAACACTAAATCGGTTTAAAGCGACAATTTTGTAGAATATTCTTAAAAATTGGATTTGGCGAAGAACCTTAATAGACATTTTATAATTTTTTTGTAAGTATGATTTCAAAGAGTATCCTTCTCATGTTCATATCGACAATTACAGTAATTACAATTTGGTTTGTAGCATATGTTCCTGAATCTCAAAAAATAAACAGTGATTTTCAGATTTATCTTGAACAAGAAGGAAAAGATCAAATTGCAAGCAGCGTTGGGGGAAATCTATCACAACAGTTTGAATTGAGGGAATCTTTGATTCAAAAAGTAACTAGTATTGATGGAGCATATGTAACAATTTCATCTGTTGTAAGTGGAATAAATGAAGATACGGAAAAAGAGGTATTTCATTCTGAACAATCCTACAACGTTAATGCGTACAGCCTGACCTACAAGGATATGCCTGGAAAACAATTCTGGTTCAAACCTGGCGTACAAAAACAAAATTATGATTTTCTTCATCCGTTGATTTTTGCAGATGCACCACTTGTTTATCAAGGAACAGACGTAATTGATGGACTTTATGTCTATGTTTTCAAATCTGAGACACATAATGTAGACATTAGTTACACTTTTCCTCAATATGGAAATACGAAAATACTGTCTAATACAAATTCAACTTTCTGGGTTGAACCAATAACTGGAGATCTGGTCAAATTTGAAAAAAGCTGGAAAGATTATCAGGTACAAAACAATGAGACAATAGCTGTTAATGAAAACGGATGGAAGGAAACTACTGATTATTCTACCTTCATCTTATCGCAGACAGCTAAATCTCAAATAGATGATTATAATTATAATGTCAAAATTGTGCCGATACTTTTAGTTTCATTAACTGTCGGGATAAATCTGATTTTAATCTTGAGAAACAAACTAAAAAAATCAAATGAAATTATGCTAAAAACTGAAAAGATGACTTCTATAGGAAACTTGGCTGCAAGAATATCACATGATCTAAGAAATACTCTTACAGTGATAAAAAGCGAAGTTTCTCTAATATCTCTTCAAGACTTTAAAGATGAAAATATAGAAAAAAGAGTACAACATCTAATGCGTGCAATTGATAAAATGGATTATCAAATTGGAGGAGTTTTAGATTTTGTCAGAGAAAGACCATTGAAAATCACAAAATTTTCATCAAACACATTGATACAACATGCTCTTGAAAACATCATTATTCCAGATGGTATCAAAATCATTACTCCTGAACAAGATGCATCTATGGCAGGAGATCTTCTCAAGTTAGAGATTGTTTTATCTAATGTTATCATCAATGCAATACAGGCAATAGAAAGTTCTGGTACGATCACTATATCTATCGAAGACAAACCGGATGTACTTGCAATTAGTATATCTGATTCAGGACCTGGAATACCTGAAAAATACATGGCCAAAATATTTGAACCACTGTTCACAACAAAACAGCGAGGAACTGGACTTGGATTGGCCAGTTGTAATATTATAATAAAAAGTCATGGAGGACGAATTTTGGTAAAAAACAATCCTACTACCTTTACTATTGAGTTACCTAAAACAAAACTATAGTGAAATTCCATGTTTTAATAAAATCTCCTAACTTTATGATGCCAGTGTAATCTTAATTCAACCTAATTACACTGTAAATCTGTACGTGTTAATCTCTTAAAGAATTAAATTGCTACATTTTTGTTGTTTTATTATGGTAAGAACATGTACCAAGTGTAAAAAGGAAATTCCAGATGGCATCGAACTTGATCCATTTGCCTCTGCATATCCGTGCTGTAATGAATGCTGGGCTGAATGGAAACAATATAGAGTCATGGTCATGAATGAAATGAAATTAGACATGTCAATGCCTGATCATAGAAAAGTAGTAAAGAAATATGAGAAAGTGTTTGTAGGTGTTCTGACTCCTGAAGGCGATGTTGTCAATTTTGCAGATGAGAGTCAGAGAAAGCCCGAAAAACCAACTTAGATATTTATCTCATTTTTTGCCATTTTTGGAATTATCATGTACAGTTTCTTTTTGTCTTTTTCATCAAAGGCATTAATTATTTTCTTGATGGTTGTAGAAAGTATAGATCGTTGATCTATTGTTAATGACATGTAGATCTCAAAAATTCCGTCTAGGTTAAAGACAATCAGTTTTTCTGGATGACTTATGATCTCATTAATGTAACTTGAAAACATGACTGTTCTCTGCTCTTCAGACAAGTTACAAAGAGTTTCAAGCCACGTCTTAAACAAAGTAGAAAATTTATCAAACTGTATTGTAGGCCCTGCTTGTAATGCATTATTTATGATCTCTTTCTTATCCTCTTGACTCATTGAAAAAAATTCTGACAGTCTCTTGTGCAATATTGGTTTTCTTAGAAACTCTGGAAGGCCTGCTAGGTTTACTATGATGTTTCCTGCGTAATTTGGAGAAGACATGTAAATCTAGGAATTGGATCTATTCTAAAACCGTATTGTTAAGATTTGGCTTAAATATCTCTGGTTCTGCTCATCATGTGTATGCCTTCTACAGTTATTGTTGGTGGTTTTTATGGTGATGAAGGAAAAGGAAAAATTGTTTCTTATCTTGCAATGAAAGACAATCCTACAGTAGCTGTTCGTGGTGGAGTAGGACCTAACGCAGGTCACACAATTGAACATGAAAATAAAAAATATAAAGTTAGAATGTTACCAAGTGCTTTTCTTAATCCTGGTACTAGATTGCTTATAGGACCTGGAGTAGTAGTAAGTCCAGAAGTACTTCTAAAAGAAATCGAAGAATTTGGCACTCATGATAGATCATTTGTCGATTTTCAATGTGGTGTAATTGAAGAATCACACAGAACAACAGATTCTGGAGGTAGACTAAAGCAATCCATAGGCAGTACAGGTACTGGAACTGGACCAGCTAATGCTGATAGGGCAATGCGTACACTAAAACTTGCAAAGGATGTAGAGTCTCTTACTCTATATCTTGATGATATTCCTAATCAAGTAAATTTTGCACTTGACAGAAAAGAAAATGTGATAGTAGAGGGAACTCAAGGAACTTTTCTTTCATTGTGGCATGGTACTTATCCATTTGTTACATCAAAGGATGTCACTGCATCTGCAATTTGTGCAGATGTTGGAATAGGCCCAAAGAGTGTTGATGAAGTACTTGTTGTTTTCAAATCTTTTGTTACTAGAGTAGGAGAAGGTCCGTTAAAAAATGAAATTAGTCCAGAAAACGCAGTAGCAAAGGGATGGCAAGAGGTGGGAACAGTAACTGGAAGACAACGACGTGCAGCTGAATTTGATTTTGATCTTGCACGAAGATCAATAATGTTAAACAGTGCAACCCAATTGGGAATCACTAAATTGGATGTGGTCTTTCCAGAGTGTGCACATATGCAGTCATTTTCAGATCTAAGTTCTCCTGCCAAATATTTTATTAAAAATATTGAGGAACAACTCAAAGTACCTGTGACACTAATTGGTACTGGACCTGATGTAAATGACATTATTGATAGAAGGCAGTAAAGAAAAGAAAACCGTAAACGACTACTTTTAATGTGGATAGTTTTTGAGAAATCTTATGGTAAAACTTCCTTTTTATGTTGAAGTGTCAGATATGACTGAATTTTCAAGAATGGTGTGTGCCTTGGAAAGGGTTCCACGTACTGCCTTTTCTTTTGAACTTGATGGTAAAAGAATAATCTCAGTTCAGATGGATCTCCTAAAGGAAAGATCTGTTAATTATTATGTTCAAACAGAAACAAATGGACATTATCTTTCATATGGATTCAAGGCAGGAAAAGAAGACTTTGATGTTGTCAATACTGTTTCAAATCCAATGTATATCTATTCACCAATTGTTCGAGTAAAATCACTTCCTGAAACTCTCAAACCTGAAACTACATCGCCTCCAGAAGTGGTATACCAATCAATTGAACTTGAAGATCTTACAAGTTTGATAAAGTTAAGCTATGGATTTGAAGAATCTCCATTTCCGTTGTTTGCTTTTTCAGATGGCAGCAAGTGGAATCTGGGTGTATTCATGAATTTCAACGAATCTGATGAGACTTCGTATTTTTGTCATGTTAAACTTGACTCAGAACCCACAAAACCATTTCTAAAATATTCTAGCAAGGATGGTGCGGAACCGTCTTTTGTTAGCACAGTAAATGACCATGGATACTCATACCTCAAAGTGATAAAACTCAAAGGTAAACATCCTCTAGTCAAGCTATGAGTAGTTTTAGAAAAAGAATGCAGGATTCTTCTTCTAGAAGCTCTGTGATATTAGCAAATGATCTTGATGGGACAAATTTAGAATTACTTGAAAAATATACTCTGAAAAACATCAAGACACTTGGCAAGTACTTGTGCGCTATAAAATTTAATTTTCATCTCTTGCTACCTCTGGGCGAGAAAAGCATCAAGAGAATAAACAAGATTGCACATGACTCTGGGTTGCAGACAATTGCTGACATTAAGCTAAACGATATTGGAAATACTAACATGATTACTTTGCAAAGACTTTGGCACAGTGAATTTGATGCTGTAATTGCCAATCCAATAATGGGACCAGAAAATTTGGTGCAACTTGTAAAAAATGCTCATAGTGATAGTCATGGTGTGATAACTCTTGTACACATGAGTCATCCTGGAGCAAAACTTGGTTATGGTTTGAAAGTACAAGATCCATCTAGTGGAAAAATGTCGAATATTCATGATCTTTTCTTAAAATGGTCTTATTCATCGCATGTTGA
Source organism: uncultured Nitrosopumilaceae archaeon (assembly GCA_964636595.1). Lineage (GTDB taxonomy): Archaea > Thermoproteota > Nitrososphaeria > Nitrososphaerales > Nitrosopumilaceae > Nitrosotalea. The sequence continues at coordinate 6,172 of CAZWSG010000029.1, read as the reverse complement.
TGGAATAGTTGTTGGAGCTACTGTACCTAAACTCATTGAACTATCTGCAAGGAAGGCAAAGGGAAAATTTGAGATCTACTCGCCTGGTGTTGGAACTCAGGGTGGGAATCCAAACGATGCACTATCTGCAGGAGCGAATTATCTGATTGTTGGAAGGACTATTCTTAATTCAAAAAACCCACAACTTGAAGCACAAAAACTCCAAGAATTAACACTTGGATCATAGATCTTTAATCTTTTTGAATAGATTCTGAGCCGTCTTGTAGGTCAATTTTGCAAGGGCATCATTGTAGTTTAACCATATGTAATCGCGATGTTCATGTGATAAAATCACTTGATCTGTTTTTGTATTTGATACAAAGAAAACCACTTCCTTGTGTATGACTTGACCGTCTCGTTGATAGTGGTATTCCACCTTGTCTTCAAATCCGTCCACAAATGTAATATCAACTATCCCGGTTTCTTCTCTCATTTCTCTTAGAACCGTTTGCTTGAAAGTTTCACCTTTCTCAATATTTCCCTTGACAAAATCCCAATGACCGGAGGGATAGTTTAACAACAAATACAGCTTGCCTTGGGGTGTTTGGCGATAAATAATAGAACCAGCGGATCTTTCTTCCAACATTTACAAAAAGAGTTTCTTGCATCCAGTATTTCTATTTTCCAAGTCTACGACCTCTTTGTTGAAAAGTCCTAATTGCACGCATGAGGTCTATTTTTCTAAATTCTGGCCAATATACATCCATAAAAACGAGCTCACTATAGGCACTCTGCCAGAGCAGAAAACCACTCAATCGTTTTTCACCTGATGTCCTCAATATCATGTCTGGAGATGATTGTGGGAGATGTGATGTATAGAGACTAGACTCGATTACCTCCTTGTCTATTTGATTGACATCAAGAGAACCATCCTTGATTCTAGCACCAATCTTTTTGATGGCATCTACTAGTTCATTTTGTCCTCCGTAAGCTATTGCAATGTTTAGATAATGATCATCATAATCCTTTGTAGCTTCTTCAAGCTTGTTGAGAATATCTCTTAGAATATCTGGTAACAATTCTATACTGCCAATGGCTTTTACCTTCATGCGGTTCTTGTGTATTCTTGGATCGTTGTATAACTTGTGTAATCGCTTGTTTATCAAATCATATAGATAATCTAATTCATCATCTTTTCTGTTAAGATTCTCTGCTGACAGTACATACAAGGTGATTATGTTGATGTTCAACTCTTCACACCAATCCAATAATTTTTCTACAGCATCAGCACCTCTGAAATGACCGTCTATCTTCATAATCAAATTACGTTTTGCCCATCTTCTGTTGCCATCAAGTATGATGGCAATGTGTTTTGGCATTTCTCCACTCTGAATGTCATTCTCTAATCTTCTGGAGTATAGGCTGTACAAACCACCCAAGTTGAGAACTTTATCTTTTATTCTGATAGTACTTCGCCACCCTTCTTCTTTCTATATTTATGGAAGAGTAAGGATGCTGATATCAGTATTACTGCAAGACCGATTAATAGTGGTGGAATGAGAGTAAATGGACTCTCTCCTTTTACCATGATTGTTGTAAACTGGGAAACAACTGGATAAAGTGTGACTAGTACAATCAATCTTAGTATGTCTGTAATTGATCTAATGCTTCCCTTGAACCAACTACTTAGCAATGAACCTCCGAAAATGCATCCTATTCCCATCCAAAGGAAAGGTAACATTCCTGATATGAAAAGTCCAGTTGTTTGTTGATTCAAAACTAATTTCAAAATACTATCAGGTTTTGTAGCAATACCTGGTACCGCAGAACCAATACCAGCTGTAAGTGATGCAAGAATCATTACAACTCCTGCTATTAGAGTGAATGTTCGTATGAAACCTCCTGGTGTAGGTTTATTCCAATTTGTCCAAGCTCTGTCAATGTCAAATGCTCTTATTAGAAATGCTCCTCCCAAGATGCTTACTAGGACTGCAAATATTTCTCGGGTTAATCCAAGAACTGTTGCTACTCCGCCTATTAACAAAAGCATTCCGGGAACACCTAAAAAGAATTTAGAATACTTTGAATCAAATGCAATTGTTTTGAGATATCTTCCCAAGACAGCATAAGAATATTCAACTGATCTGCTTGCACGCATTACAACTCTCTTTACAGAAACTATGGGCAAAACATTTTGAATTATTGGTATGACACTTTCATCGTCTTCTCCATCTGATACTATGACGGCTCCATTTGCAGAAAATTTCATTGTAATTGCCTTGACTTGGGCAACAATTTTTTCATCTCCTTGTACTCCTTTGTGTTCTGTACCTGAAACAAGTGCAACCTCTGCTTGGTATCCCTTGCTTGTCAAATCCTCAAATGTTTTAACAGCTGCAAAAATTGAATTAGAATCTGCATCTTCTGGGTCTTCCAGTGCAAGCCGTTGAGCTGCTTCTATGCATGCATTGCGACCAATCACTGGAGTGACAACTCCTGCCTTACTTCCAATATCATCGTCTCTGTCAACACAAATTACCAAGAGTCGGCTGGTCTTTGTCTCCGTCACCCTGCTCTGCAAACTAGCTTCTTTTGTTGACATGGTATAGACGAAAATAGCGTTTCCTATTAATTAATGTAGTTTCTATAGATTCGATAATTTTATGGACGAGTCTGATTTGATTCTAATGCTAAAGTGTCTGACTCTTTCTTGAGAGAGTCAAGTTTTGACATCTCATCACTGATATCACTTGAAGGTGCTGCTACCTTGATCTTGTTCGCAAGAGATATTGTCTCTGCTAGGTAGTCATTATACTTTTTGAGAGATTCATAATATGCACCATAGCTCTGCTTCCATTCTGCTGGCGGGTTACTTTCAACCATCTCAGTTATCAACGAAGTAACCTGTGATGATGAAATTTGGGCTTGGCTTGTAAAGTTGTCCGGAGTTATTGACTTGTCTAGTAATCCATTGAGGTTTGATTCCATGTCTGTAATGATGAGAGAATGTCTCTCTTTCACACTATCTAACTCACTTTTGTAATCTGAAACCACGATGGAAGATCCATGGTTTTGTGGAAGAAACCATACTACAAAACTTGCTCCTGAAATGACCGCTAATATGGCCGCAGTGATTATGATGCCTTTCTTAGTTGCCATTCAGGTGTGTCTTTTCGTGGCTTTTAAAAGCATAACTACATTCAACAATTTGATTATTCTTGTGACCAATTTGTTAATTTCATGGTGTTGGATCCCTTCCTCGTAAGAAATGTTATAAAAATACATGTTTTTATGTAAAAACTGGATCTATGATCTGAATTAGACCATGTAAAAATTTAACACCCTCTAGTGTATAGTGAAATAATTTTTACAGCGTCTTGCTATATACCACTTCATTCGTAAGAAGTTGAAATGACTCAAGCATACTGCGTAAAATGCAGAAAAAAAGTCGACATCTCAAATCCAAAGGAAGTTAAGCTAAAGAACGGACGACCTGCGGTAAAGGGCGTGTGCCCAAAATGTGGTACTAATGTCTTCCGAATAGGAAAGCCTTAGTACAATTTTCTTCTTTTTCCAAGTACATTCTAAAGAATCCATGTGTGGTTCTTTACAATTCAAGTATTGGTTGGTTTGAGTTTTGGTAGTTTTATGATAAATACAGTTCCCTTGCCAATCTGAGTCTTTATGTCAATTGTTCCATTGTGTTTTTCTACAATGCTCTTACAGCTGACTAGTCCCAAACCCGTTCCAATTTGTCTTGTTGTAAATAGAGGTTCGAACATTTTTTCTATCAAGTGTTTTGGTATGCCAGGGCCGCTATCCTCAACTTCTATTGTAATGAAATCTATTCTATCATTGATTTTTACAAAGATGCTGCCTTTCTTCCCCATGGCTTGAACTGCGTTTAATATCAGATTGGTAAACACAATCTCAATTTTTGCTCCATCACATACTATGATCTGATCCTCTTTTGGAAAATTCAATACTATTTCTCCAAAATCTATTTTCGAGATTGCATCTTTTAAAATATTAGATAATGAATTGGCTTTTAGATCCAATGGTCTTGGTAAAACATAGTCTAAGACCTCTTCTAACTGATGAGATATTCTCGTGATAGCACGTTCCATCATTAATATATGATCTTTGTTTTTTTCACTAAGATCTTGATTTTGTATCTTCATTAGTTCTAGGCTATTTCTGATTATTGATATGGGATTTCTAAAATCATGTGATATTCTAGCGGAGAGATCTCCTATGACATTAAGATTTTTTAGTTTATGTTCTTCAATCTCTTTTTTTGCATTATGAATTTCCGTCATGTCTTTTATTGTTGTATTACTTCCTATCATAGTGCCATTTTTATCGTACAAATTGGTGGCGCTAAGTAAAACGGGAAATATTGTTTGGTCTTTTCGTCGCAACCATATCTCTCTACTTGATACAGTTCCTATAGTTTTCCATGTATTGTAGGCGTCTTGTAATAGTTTGTGACTATTTTCTGCCACATGTTCAAAAATTGTTTTTCCAACTATCTCTTCTTTTGTGTATCCTAGTTTGGTCGCATAAGTTTTGTTGCAATCTAAAATGATGCCGTCAATGTTGATTGTTCTATAAAGATCTGGAGAGTTATCATATAGATTTCTGTATTTTTCTGACATTGCTTCATAGCGTTCTAATAGTATGTTGAGATCTTCTTCTTTGTATTCATATGATTCATTTTTGTTTGTTGACACCAAATATACTTCAGATTATTTCACATTTAAGGAATTGAGACCAAAGTCTTATTGGTTACAATGACTTGGTCATTGACTCTATATTTTTTAATTATTATGTATGCCGTATTCTAATTTACCAAGGTACACAACAAAGAATATGCCAATTCATTTCTTAACACATGTACTTGTATTGAATCTCTAAACGTTCTATCTAAATTTCTCAATTCTAGATATAATCTGGAAACTTGTACATAATCCAAACTTGCCATGTCTGGCATCATTCCTATTGGATTTAGATTCTTCTCAATGAACTTCCACATTTCTAAAAATGACGGGATGTTTTGATTTTCTATTAATGACATATTATCAACTCAGTATTGTTATACCTGTTATTTTTTTGACGTCTTCAGAATTCATTTTATTTGCAGATAGGAATATGGCAAGTTTTGTAGCATCTTGACCGCCTTCTGAAATCTTCAATAGGTTTACTGTGCCAAGTTCTTCTACAATTTGTGTCTCATTTGGGGTTGTCTGCCTAGATTCTTTTGTATGTATGTGACTGTCAATTCTTCTTGTAAGCATTGATTCTATTCTGGAAAGATCAATGTTTTTTAATTGATTTTCCAAGTCTTCTGTATCAGTAAATTCGATCATTATCTCACCAACAGACATGTTTATCTTTATTTTTGCCATGATTTGATAAAGCCATCAATTCTCAATCAGGACGTTCTCCTGTTTTTTTGGTACTTGGCTATGAGCGAATTTAGAAATGTACTGTTATCAATAGAAGGATCATTCTTTTTTGCTTCTTTTGTGGCCTTCACAAATTTCTGAAAAGCTTCGGATTTTACTGTGATTGTTTTGTATTCTTTTCGTGGCAATTGATTATTATGTCCGGGACATATGGATAAGTTCTTGGTAGAATTATTATGGTACTAAATTATGTAATTATCCATGTAAGGGGATTTTATATCTGACGATCACCTTAAATGGGGAATGTACGGTATTACGGTATGGCTCTCATTGAGACGCACAAAAATCTGTTTCTTGAGGAATGTTCCAGATTGACTAGGCTTGTCTTAGATTGTCTACAAAAACTCGAAAAAAACCCTACTGATTTGGATACTATAGATCGAATGGTTAATGCTGCCGATGTAATTCGAGGAGGAGCAAAGTTCCTTGAAGATGTAGATCTTGAATTAAAATCTAAAATGCTAATTGAATTATTTAAAGGAGTACAAGATATGACGTATAGGGAAAATGAGCTTAAAATGATGCTAAGTATATTTGGAAAGCTCGTAGCCAAAACTCATTCTGAGCAAGTCTTGCTCAAACTCTAATGTTGCAAAATCCTCAGACTAGTGTTATACATTCATGATAGTAAATCTACCATGTAAATCCATATAGGTAGCGATTCCCACACTGGAATAGTTGACAAAAGCCGAATATGAAAAATTACTAAAGAATATTCAGGATAA
>CAZWSG010000028.1:0-17585 GCA_964636595.1 uncultured Nitrosopumilaceae archaeon | reverse complement strand
TGACTGTAGAAAGACAGGTGCCAGCAATTACAACAACAACTGTGGACCTAGGATAGGTAGAATGTGATTTGAAATTCATCACATCAAATCCACTCTTTTTAATAATAAGATTATCTAGTAAAACACGAATATTTGCCACAGTCAGCGCAATAGCATGTTATGGTTTGTTTCTCTATGAGCTTTTGCCAGAATATCTATTTAGTTTTCCCACATCATTATACTATTTTGTAATTCCAGTTGTGGTTATTGCCGCAATACTGATAGGCATTCCTAAATTCATGACAAAAAAAATTCCAAATCAACCAAATCAGAATGAGAATCAGGGAATAATGCAGTCAGAGCCTCCAATTGAAAATGTTTCTTTTGAAGCGCCAAAACAAGAAAGCGGTATGATAATGACAAACAACATTCCAGGAGGCGCAAACTCTGACATCATCATGCCTTCACCAGTATCAAGTGAGATGATGGTTGCACCAACCATGGCACAACCAGTAGTTGACGAGAATGTTCTAAATGACATGGTAATGCGTGCAGTCGATCCATTTCAAAGAGAGTTGGCAAGAATGCAGGATACTGTAAGTGATGTCAGAGCAGAAATCAATACACTTCGAAGTACAGTTCAAGATCTGACACTTACATTTGAAACATCGTTAACTGACATCAAAGCGTTTCAGACAGAGATAGCAAATCCTCTAAACTTTATGCGCAAGTACTTTGATTCAATGGACATCAAAGGATTATCAGATCCAACACTCCCGCTGCATGCAGAACAATCACCAATACATATTGTAAGCAGTCCTGAAAACTCGATGCCAAACAATTCAGACCAACAAACAGAAACTAGTCAAACTATACCAGTAAGCAATAATTCGCAGACAACTAGACAAACAGAAGAGATTCAATCAAAAGAATCACCAGAATCAATTCCATTTACTCAGTTATTCAACGGTAGTCTTACCCTTGGTAAACTCATGACAACAACAACAATACTAGAAGAGATTCTTCAAACAGTAGACAGGAGCTCAATTGACATCTTGATAGAACAATGCAAATTGATGGGCCTCAGACAAGAAGATGAACGTGTCATATACAACATCATCAATTTGATGGACCAATCAGGACTATCAGTCAAAGAGATACTCATCATGCTTTACAAGTTTGGCAAAGTCATGGGCATCGCAGACAATGAAGCAGACTTGACATATGCAAAACTCATGATGAATCAAGGTAAATCACATGGCTCAGTTGTAACAGTGGAATCAAAGGTGAAATAGATGGGATCAGCAGTATTTACCGAAGCAATACTCATTGTAGCATCCGTCATAATAGCTGCAGGTCTTGCGGGGGTAGTCATGACAAAGGTAGGTACATTCCAGTCTACTTTTACCCAGACGACTGAAAACCAAAAACAGACCATACTAACAAACATCAAGATAATTTATGCCCAAAATCCGACATCTACAAGCGTAAATGCATGGGTGAAAAACATTGGGACGTATTCGATTACCAATACTCAAAACATTGATGTGTATTTTGGACAAACTGGTGCAATGCAAAAAATTCCATACGATACAGATTCAACATCGTGGACATTTTCAAGTCCTGTAACTAGTTGGGACAAAGCAAACACAGTACAGATTAATCTTTCAAATTTACCCAACATTCAATGCAGCAGCGTATATGAATTACAAGTAACAACACCAAATGGAGTTAGCGATGAATACTTCGCTACATTCTGCTAAAGGTGATATGCAATGGGATTGAGCATTGCAATATCAGGTGGAATTGTCACATTTACAATAGTATATGCCATGATGTCATTTCCTGCAATATTAGATGACACCACAAAGGTGAGTACATCTTCAGCACAAATGTCCGATACACTTGATTTAATTTTACACACAAACATCAATCTTTCAAATTTACAAAATACAAGTGGCAATAGTACGGTTAATTTTTCTATAGATAATACCGGGAACACCATACTGTGGAACTACAACAAGTTTGATGCCATAGTAACATACCAAGCAAACATGACTGGCACACCTACTACATTAACAGAGGTTTTGCAATATACCAACAGTTGTACAGCACTGGCATCAGATCATTGGTGTATCCAAAGCATAACAGATGATTTTACACATCCAGGAATATTAGATCCTAAAGAAACACTAAATGTTAAAGCAAAATTACAAAATCCAACAAATTCAGACAGCATATTGACTGCAAACATGGGAACTGACAATGGTGTACTTTCCACAAATTCGGTGAGGATATCATGATAAAGACAGTACCCACAGGCAATGAAGAAGTAGACAGACAACTAGCAGGCGGAATTCCCACACCATGTCTAATGATGATAGAAGGAGAACACGGTACAGGAAAGAGTGCACTTGCAGCCCAATTCATTCAAGGAATGATATCATCAAAGATGAAGGTGTTATGCGTCACAGAAAATACCGTCAAGGATTACATCGAAAAAATGAAGACCATTACTTTTAACTTTACAACGGCATTTTTACAAAATCGATTTTCTATACTTCCACTACACGTATACGGAGCAGTATGGTCACAGAAACAATCAGCATACTTGTTACCGGTAATTGGTAGATATGTCAGTAGTAATTCCAAGAACTTTGATTGTGTTGTAATTGATTCAATATCACTTTTAACAATGTATGCAGATGCAGGACAGATACTTGATTTTCTAACCAGATGCAAATATCTTGTTTCGACAGGCATGACTGTAATACTTACAATGCATGAAACATCAACTCCAAAAGATATTTCTTTGAGAATAAAATCAGCATGTGATGTATACTTTTCACTTAGCACTGCAAGCATAGGTGGAAAAGCAGTAAAAGTAATGAAAGTTATAAAATTGATTGGCTCAAGTGAAGCATCCGAGTCATCATTTGCTTTTGAGATTGACACCAACTTTGGAATCAAGATTGTACCAATATCCACAGCTAATGCATAATAGGATGAAATTATGAGAACAAGAAATCAGGTGAAATGAAATGGTGCTAAGTCTATCTCTAGTCAGTGACAAGAAATTCTCAGAGGCATTAAAAAAATCAGCACACTTGCTAAATTACTTGTCAACATATGTCGAGAGAGGAAATCCAATTCCATTATTTACAGAAAAACTAGAAGGTGAACATAAAAAACTCAAAGATCCTAATTTGATATATCCAATATCAGACAATACATACATCCACATAAATCCACATTCCAACTCTGCAGACGGTTACGTGGAATATGCAATCATAGAGCCTGATGAACCAGACCGTGCATTAATGGAGAATGCAGACAAGCTATTTGCGTTACATGCAGGAACAATGAATCCGCCAATTGAGCTTACAGAGAGATTTAACATGATAGACCAATATCTTGACAAGACAATCTTGGCTACAAATGCCTCAGTCGATTATACCAAATTTGATGCATTCAAAACAAAAAATTTGTCAGTACTTGAAAAAGACATACCTAGTCTGAAATATCATTTTTTGCGCAAACGTGCTGGAATGGGATTATTGGATCCATTCCTGACAGACCCACATTTGGAAGACATTTCAATAGTAGGAGCAGGCAACATGTATGTAATCCACAAGATGTTTGGTGCACTAAAATGTCCAGTCTTTTTGAGTGTCGAGGAAATTGATGATCTCATTGTCAGCATGGCAGAACAATTTGGAAAAACAGTATCTCATGCAAAACCAGTCATAGACGCTACACTTCCAGAAGGTTCCAGAATTAACATTGTATTTGGAAAAGATGTAAGCAGAAAAGGTACAAACGCCACAATCAGAAGATTTGCAAGTACTCCTCTATCAATAACGCAGATTATTCCAAGTAAATCGTTACTTGCAATTGAAGCTGCCTATCTGTGGATGATGCTTGCAGAAGGAATGAGTGTGTTTATCAACGGAGAAACAGCATCTGGAAAGACCACAACCATGATGGCCCTGACTGCGTTTATTCCATCCAACTGGAAAATTGTAAGCATCGAAGATACGCCTGAGCTTACACTTCCCCACTCTAACTGGATTAGTGAAGTTACAAGAGATACAGGAAACGCAAACTCAAGTGTAACAATGTTTGATCTTTTAAAGGCAGCATTAAGACAGAGACCAAATTACATATTTGTGGGAGAAATTAGAGGTGCTGAAGCAAACATTGCGTTTGGTGCAATGCAGACAGGTCACCCGGTAATTAGTACATTTCACGCAGCAAACATGACTGCACTGATTCAAAGAATTACAAACCCGCCAATGAACATACCAAAGACTAACGTTGAAAACCTAAACATTGCAATGTTTCAAGCTGCAGTCACAGGTCCAGATGGTAAGAGAGTCAGAAGAGTGCTGTCAATAAATGAAGTAATTGGATACAACCCAGAGGGCAATAATGTAATGTTCATCCCAGTATTCAATTGGGATCCAGGAACAGATACAGTCAAGTTCAGAGGCAAAGGAAGCAGTGCTCTATTCATTTCCAAAGTTTTAGAAAAAAGAGGAATGTCAAGAAAAGATGAGGGCTTGTTATACGAAGAACTTGCATTAAGAACCAAGATCTTGGATAAGATGGTAGAAAAGAAAATTTTCAATTTCTATGATGTTTATGATTCCATATCTCGTTGCAGAGAGATCGGTCTTGAACAATTTATGAAGGAACTCAATGCACTATGATACAAAAACCATCTTTCAAGGAAAAACTTGCAGAGCTTAAAAGATCAGATGAAGATTTGCTGTATTTTATTGCATTTCTTTATGCATTATCAACAGGTGAAGTTGGTTCAGTTGAAATGATAAAAAGCGGCCAGTCTTCAGGATATGGAAGATATTCGAATTCATTCAAAGAAGTATTTCGATTAGGAGTAGGGTGGGGATATGGACTTGCAAGGTCTTGTGAAATGATTGCAGCAAAAATAAAGGATAATGCAGATCCATTAAAGCAGCTTCTAGTAAAACTATCGCAGGTGGTAAGACTGGGAGATGAATTAAAAGTATTTTTCACAGACGAGATGGCTTTTGCCATTCATACCTTTACAATACGATATGAACGCAACTTGGAAACCCAGAAACTTTTTCTTGAAATGTTTTACACAATTTCATCAACTGCATCTTTTATGATTGCAGCCAACTCTATCATGGCAATGCTCATGGGCAACTCCAATTCTGAATCAGTGTTTACAATGTCTTTTGTTGGTGTCATAGTAAGCATGGGCTCTTTCATTGTAATCATGTACATGATATTTCCAAAAGATAAATTGGCATCTGGTAAATATGCCAATACACAAAAATTCAGAATGTCATTGTTTGCGGCACTTGGTGCAGGCATTTCCATCGGAATCATACTTACTATGATCAACATAATACCTCTTACACTAGTAGTAGTTGTTGCCGCAGCCCCATTGTTTATTCCCGGATTCTTGGCGCGAAGACTAGAGACAGAATTACGTGGTCATGACGAATGGTACCCACCATTTATCAGACATTTTGGAGAGATTTACACAATGGTGGGTTCTATGGGTCAGTCACTTGATGCTGTACTTAGAAGCAATTTTGGGCCCTTGCAAACACAGATTGTTGCTTTTAAGAATCGTGTAAAAAACAGGATAGACCCAGAGATATGTTTTGAGATATTTTCTATGGAAGCAGGAACATCAGTTATTGAATCAGGCAATACAATAATGTCGAGATCACTTCTCAAAGGATCGGACATGAATCAGGTTGGCAACAAGGTTGCCGAGATTTCAGCAAAACTAAATGAGCTTCGTTCAAAGAGAATGCAGACATCAAGAACTTTTGAAACAATCATCATCGTATTACATGGACTTACAATGGCAATCTTTGGTTTAATGAGCACATTAATTGAAGTATTTCACACGTTGCTATCAACAGTACCAGTGTCAAACAATGCATTCACACTCAGTCCGATTGATCCAAATTTTGTACACATGATGTTACCACTAGTGATACTCATCACTTCAACCATTAATGCGCTAGCAGTCAAAGTAGGTCAGGGAGGACTATTCAAGACAGTCTGGTTCAACATTGCAATGTTCACAGTGCTTGGAGGAATTACAATGTATGGTACAACTGCAGCATTATCACAATTTCTCACACAGCACATATTGGATACATATTCTCCTGGGGGTGTTGCAGCAGGAACCCTTCCAGGAATTGGATCAGGAACCTAAATTTTTAACAATAGAATCCAATAAATAAAATCATTATGCAAACAAAAATTTAACTGGTACTAGATGGACTGCACATAGCTTTTACAAGCAAACTGGTTGCAGTCTGCATTACAGATGGCATGTCAAAAGGTTTGTAGATAATAGCATCTGCACCCAATTGTTCTAATCTAGTTATGGTATCAGCTCGCACATCACCAGTTATCATGACTATGATTGCTTTTGGATTTGTTTTTTTAATATTTTCTAGTGCGTAAAAACCATCATAATCAGGCATCATCACATCAGAGAAGACGATATTAGGAGATAGGTTATTGTAAATTGTTACTGCCTGTTTCCCATCAAAGGCCTTGCCCACTACGGTAATATTGTAAATTTCCAAAAACTCTGTGAAAAGATTAACAGTGTCCTCATCATCGTCAACTACAAGTGCGGTATAAGTAGAACACTTTGTACTACTATCATCAGACATATACTCAACGTCAATATCCATCTTCTAATATTAATCAGTGTGTCAAGATTAGACAAACAGTTTGAAGAAATGACAAAGACAGGTGTTGACCTATTATAATCAAACATTTTTTTAAAAGGGGTCAAAAACAGGTAACTATTTTTAAAACTATGCTTTAGGCATGCCGTTGGTTAAAAATTTAGGAATAATTGGAGGCGGGCAGCTTGGAATGATGTTAACTGAAGCAGCAAAAAATATGCCAGAGTACATATCAAATGTCACAGTTTTAGATCCGACAAAAAATTGTCCAGCATCAAGAGTAGGTGCAAAACAAATTGTTGCAGATTTTAAAGATAAAAATGCCATTGTTGAACTGTCTCTTCAATCAGATATTATAACATACGAGATAGAATCAGGAGACAGCAAGGTGTTAGAATCTCTACATGGTGAAGTCTCAATTAATCCATCCCCCAACACTCTAAGAATAATACAAGACAAGTATATTCAAAAACAATTTTTACGTCAAAATAATATCCCTGTTGCAGATTTTGATACAATAGAATCACTAGATGACCTGAAGAAAAAAATTATTGATTTTCAGTATCCCGCATTATTAAAGGCAAGACGTGATGCATATGACGGTAAAGGAAATTTCAAGATAGAAAATAGTTCTCAACTAGAAACAGCATATCAGAAATTCGCTGGAAAGCAGACCATGATTGAAAAATTTGTGGACTTCAAGATGGAAGTATCAGTCATAGCAGCAAGAAACACTCATGGAGAGATTGCAACATATCCATTAGTTGAAAACATTCACAAAGACAACATACTAGAGTTCACAATTGCTCCAGCACGAGTTGACAACAAGATTGCATCAGAGGCAGACAGAATTGCTAAAAAAACAATGGATGTTTTGCATGGCGCAGGAGTCTTTGGAATTGAAATGTTTGTAACAAAAGATGACAAGGTATTGATAAATGAAATTGCCCCAAGAGTGCACAATTCAGGGCATCACACATTGCAGTCAAGTGAAACTTCACAGTTTGAACAGCATCTAAGAGCAATACTTGGATTACCCCTCGGTAGTACAAAATTAAGACATGCTACAGTCATGTGCAACATTTTAGGACCAAAAGATTTTGCTGGCAAATACAAACCAATCACACTAGAACAAAAAGGAGTTTATCTCAAGATGTATCACAAGGATGATGCAAAACCACAAAGAAAACTTGGACACTTTAATGTGGTAGATGAATCAAATACACATGATATCAAATCGCTATTAGAAAAGACACAAGAGATAAAAAATTCCATCCAGTTTATTTCGCAGAATTAGATCATTTTTTGACCAGTGCGAATATGCCGCCGGCACCATAAGCCACTGCAATCATTATTCTAGATGTTATCACAGCAGTTGTTTGATTTGATATCAATGAGGTATCAAGCATTATTGCAATAGGTATTGCTGCAAGAGATATAGCGCCCACAATTATTTGTTCTAGATTTACAAGGTTGCTAAATTTTTTCATAAAGAAAAATGTAGATGTATTTCCAAGACCAATTCCAAATAATATCAAATATTGGTATAGATGTGGAGCAATTCCTATGGCTGCAAACGGTGCAGCCCAGCACAGCCCATTTACGGCTTTAACTGCAGGAGGCCATGCCACACTATTTTTCATCCTGCCCTTGATGGACGATAACAAGGTCCGGAATTTACCTAAAATTATTCCAAATGTGATTGCAAAACTTCCAAACCAGATTATTCCATAGTAAAAAATTGGCTCCTTGTGTTCAAACGAGATCTCACTTAGAATAGAAGCAGAGCCAACTGCTATTGCTACACCTACAAATAAAACTCCAAATGCACGTCTTACTTCTAGAGGAGACTGTTGCATAACTAAAAGTCAGATTCAGCTCAGATATAATTTAAGAGATTGAGTTTCACTGGAAGCATAACATCATGCAAAAACGTTGAGTTTAATTATTTAATTCGAGGTTGTCTTATTCTATGTCTTATTCAAAAAAGCCTCTTGTTGGCATCATAATGGGATCTAGCTCAGATAGCAAAGTGATGCATTCTGCTGCAATATCTCTAGATGAATTTGGAATAAAACATGAAGATCAAATTGTCTCTGCTCATAGAACTCCCACAAGACTAGCAGACTATGCAAAACATGCAGAAAAACAAGGGTTCAAAGTAATCATTGCAGGAGCAGGTGGCTCTGCCCATTTACCAGGTATGATTGCATCACACACTACAATTCCTGTGATAGGTGTTCCAATAATGGTTTACAATGACAAGACAAGTTCTGACAAGTTCAAATTTTCAGCATTTGGAGGATTGGACGCACTATTATCAATATCTGAAATGCCAACTGGCTCTCCTGTTGTGACAGTAGGTGTAAACAAGGCTGCAAATGCAGGACTGTACGCAATAAAGATTCTTGCAAATGAATTTCCAGAATTGAAAACCAAATTAAAAAAACACAAAGACTTACAGCACCAATCCGTTTTAAAAGAATCAGACGAAATGAAAAAACTCGGTCTTGCTAAATTTGCAGACAAAAAATTCAAAAAGTAATCTAGTTTCCGCGGTTTGATATCTGCATTACAGGAATTGAAAAATATATCGGATATATTTTTCCAGTAGTTGGATGGTTATAGTTCCATCTCTTGTCTTGAGGATCAATTTTCATGAATTGTGCAGCCATTTCAGGTGATAGCATTTTGTATGTTTCCTCACCTATTGTCATCTGATTTGGTTGTGCAAGAGGTAAAATTTTTGAAGCTATCGTAATACTATGCCCTATCAAATCAGGTTCTGAACCAAGAACAACAATTCTATTTTTACCAACATCAATTCCAATTCTTACATTGATTTTTGGTAGACCAAAGCTTGCAAACATTGGATTTAACGAATGCGTAACCAACATGTTCATGGACCGTGCACAACGTACTGCATTTTCTGCCATATTTCCAAAGTCTTTTAATTCTGGGAAAAATGCAATCACAGCATCTCCAGTATATTTTAGAACAAAACCTGCATGTTTTGATACTACAACAGACATTTCCTCAGAAAATACCTTTATCAAGCCAGAGAGGTCATCTGAGCTAAGCGATGTTGCAATTTTAGTAGAACCAACAATATCAACATACAAAATAGCTGTATTGATTTCATTTTCAGGCCAGAGACTCAAAAATCTGTTTGAAATATACTTGAGAAATGCTTGTGAATACGAATCACTTTGTTTTCTTTTATATAATGAAAAGTTTCTTTGTATTCTAGTTAGACTTTGAATTACAAACGCATCATCAGGTGTCATAATTTGAAAACTTTCAACAGGTTTCACTTGAGAGATTACAGATTCTAGATTTTCAAGTGGTACAAATTTTTTTTCTATTACATCGTAATACCCTTTTTCGCCCTCTACTGCTTGTGGTTCTAGTTTTACTTTACTTGTAGTAAGACCAAAAGGAAAAGACGTTTTTTGTTTATTTGCAGCAATTAGTATGACACTATCGTATTCACTTAGTGCCAGTCCTTGTTCATTTTCCACTCCAGAACTGATATCAATTATACGCGATATTGGAAATATTGAAATTTTTCCAGTGCTAGAGTTTGCGCGTATTACTTCGATAATATCATGCTCAGAGGTGTCAGACACAGTTATCTGGAGTATGAATTTGTCTCGAAATTCAGAACGATACATGCCAGTACCTTTTGCCGCATGAACTTCGGAGCCAACCGTAGTTCCCCTACTCTTTGCTTTGACAACATTTACAGTAATTCCCATCATATCAAGAGCATCAGTTACAGCAGTTAGATCATTTCGTGGCAATTCTGCCTCTATTCGTATCATACTACTCTTAGGTCAGTTATTACAATTAGTAATTTAAACTAGTTTTTGATTCCCACCTAGAAGTATTTTTAATCACAACTTTAATTTACGATATACCAAGTAGTGATGTCTTGGAATTAGGTGAAATTATGCGTAATGCAATTTCAGAGTATGGCGAACAGAGAATACTTTCAGATATTGTACAAGGTGAAAGTGCCGAAGTCATAAAACACATCTTTGAGCAGTGCATATCAAATATCGAACAAACAGACGGGATAAAGCCAGATACACGTGTTACAGTTTCAGAGGGACTAATGCATTATTTACTTACAATTACAATGATCCCAAGCAAGCGAAAAACCATATTTCAATCAGTTGACATTGACATTGCAGTTCCAGACACAATAACACTTGGAACATCGCCACAAGATGTAATCGTGATCTCTTTTCCAAAGACAAATGATGAAAACATAATAAAATCCCAGATTGAGAACATGAAAAAAATTCAACCAAATACAAATAACATATGGATGATTCTTGAAAAAGATATTCCATATGGTGTCAAGACATACACGCTACAAGATTCTATGACATTTGTAAACATAATAAATGACTTGATTGGTTTTACATCAAACAAAAAGCAATCCAAGTTGAAAATTTTTAAAATATAAGTGATTTCAAGTCAATGTTTTTTTCAACATGTGGAATCAGTGCACTAGTGTTTTCACAATCTTTGACAAACGGCAATACGCCCAATATTGGAATTCCAGTAATTTCATGTAATGTGGTTGGCGCATTTTTTTCTGCCAGTCCACCATTTTCATCATAGTTATTTACAATAATTCCAGTGATTGGAATGTTTCTATCACGACATGTGTTAACCGTCATCATTGTATGGTTTAGTGTTCCAAGAGCAGCTCGTGTTACAATGATTGTTTCAAGACCCATTTCTTTTATCATGTCAGCTACAAAGTAATTCCTACTTAGCGGAGTCAATATTCCGCCTATGCCTTCAACAAGCATCATATCATGTCTACTCTGTAATTTTGCAAACTTTTCAAAGATTATTTTTTTATCAAATTTGAGATCTAAAACTTTACTTGCATCATATGGAGAAATTGGTGACGGCATGAATATTGGATTAATATCATCTTCAGAATCATTTACTTTGACAGCACGATATAACATTGAAACATCAGATGATTTGAAACCAGTTTTTTGTACAATTCCTGTTGCAACAGGTTTCATCACACCTACATTGATTCCTAGTTTTTGCATACAGGTAGCCAATGCAGATGTAACTGTTGTTTTACCAACACCCGTATCAGTAGCAGTTATGAAATAGGATTTCATCAGAGGTGTTACCATTAATGTTGTTTAATAACCCACCTTATGATTATTAATCCGATTTGGTGAAAAAATCCATGCATAGTTTTGTCTGGCATCCCTACACTCAGATGAATGACTGGAAAAAATTTGATGTAATTACAAAAGGGAAAGGAATGTGGCTTTATGATTCCCATGGTAATGCCATGATGGACGGTGTTGCAAGCATGTGGTGCAATGTTTGGGGTCACTCTAACAAAGAGTTGACACGAACCATTACAAAACAGGCAAAAACGCTACAGCATTCTTCATTGTTTAATCTAACAAATGACAAGGCAGAAGACTTGGCAGAAAAACTAGTAAAACTAGCACCTGAGATGTATCGAGTATTCTACTCTGATGATGGTTCCACAGCAATGGAAATATCTGCAAAAATGGCCCTGCAATACTGGAGCAACAAGGGTGAGAAAAAGACAAAATTTGTTTCACTTGAGAACGGATACCATGGAGATACAATAGGCGCCATGTCACTTGGATATGTTCCTCTTTTCTTTTCAAAATTCAAGTCTTCATTATTTCCAGTTTTAAGAACTCCATCACCGAATAGATACAGAATTCCAAAAGGATACTCGTTTGAAGACTATCAAGAATTTTGTTTGGAAAGAATTGAGCAAGTATTTTCAAAAAATGACAACATTGCAGCATTTGTAATGGAAAGCGGAGCACAGATAGCAGGAGGTGTCATCATATATCCAGATGGATTTCAAAAAAAGATCAGCAAATTGTGTAAAAAATATAATGTATTATTCATACTTGATGAAATTGCGACAGGATTTGGGAGACTGGGATCAATGATAGAATACAAAAATCAAGAAAGTATTCCAGATATCGTATCATTTGGCAAAATGCTATCAGGCGGATATCTTCCACTTGCTGCTACACTTGCAAATAAAAAAATCTACGATTCATTTCTTGGAGAATACAAAGACATGAAACATTTTTTCCATGGACATACATTTACTGGAAATCCCATGGCATGTGCTACAGCCCTTGAAAACATTTCACTGTACAAAAAATACAATTTAATATCAAAGATAAAAAAACGTGAAACCCAGATAAAATCACGTATAAAAGAGATCATGAATTTAAGCCTAGTTGGAGACGTGAGACACAAAGGAATGATGATGGGAATTGAACTTGTATCTAATAAAAAAACAAAGGCTTCAATATCTCTACAAAAACGATTACCACAAAAAATATTCAACGAGGCAAAAAGACATGGAATATACCAAAGAACTCTGGGGCCAATCATAATGGTAATCCCCCCGCTTGCAATATCAGAGCCAGAATTAGACTTTCTTTTAGATGGAATCATAAAGACAATCAAGAATGTCTCATCTCAAGTGTAGCAATTCCCGCAGTCCAGGGCATACACGACTAGATGCATTTAGTGAAAATAACACATGTGTATACATGCCACAGATTAGAACATGCCAAACAAGAATTTAGTAGGCATGTAAATTCATTGTAAACCATTTTGACCAAGCAGGTTTACAGTTAAAATAATCTTAATTAATAGACTGGAAAATAAGACAGATGTTGACTAGAGAAGCAGACCTAATAATTTCCTGCAGAGACAAGGTGTTAGCAGGACACAAAATTTCGAGAGAAGAATCTGAACAACTAATCAACATATCAGACGAGTCCCTACATGCATTATCTGAAGCTGCCAATGAAATTACCCGAAAATTGTGCGGAGACATAGTAGACGTTGAAGCATTGATAAATGCAAAAAAAGGCAAGTGTCAGGAAGATTGTTCATTTTGTTCCCAATCTGCATTCTTCAAAACAGGTATTGACACATACAAGCTATTACCTACAGAAACCATAGTACAAAATGCAATGCTTGCAAAAGAAGATGGTGTGAAAAGTTTTTGTCTAGTATGCGCATGGCGTGGTCCTACTGAGAAAGATTTTGAACAAATTTCGTCCATCATAGAAAAAATAAATCATGAAGTTGGAATAGAGGTCAACTGTTCACTAGGTTTTATCAATGAAGAGATGGCATTAAAACTAAAAAAACTTGGCGTAAAACGTTACAACCACAACCTAGAAGCATCAAGAAGCTTTTTTGAAAAAATATGTACAACTCATACTTATGATGACAGGATGAAGACAAATCTAATTGTAAAAAATGTGGGCCTTGAATTGTGTTGCGGTGGAATAATTGGAATGGGTGAAACAAGAATGCAGCGATTAGAACTAGGACTTGATCTTGCAGGACTTAGTCCAGAGGAATGTCCAATCAATATGCTGGTTCCTCAAAAAGGAACACCGCTTGAACTTCAAACAAGGCTCTCAATATCAGAAATACTTCGAACAATAGCAGTCTTTAGATTTTTGATGCCAAAAACAATACTCAAGATTGCAGGAGGAAGAGAAGTGTATCTATCAAATGACCAAGAAAAAGTTCTCCTAGGAGGAGCAAATGGAATCATTACTGGAGGATATCTCACAATTGGTGGAAACAGACCAACAGATGACTTTGAAATGATATCAAAAATCGGCCTTGAAGCATAGTACAAGTTTTATTAGTAAAAGATTAGGACAGATAAAAAAAGCAAATCTGTATAGAACACTTGTTTACAGCAAAGTTTCAGGCCCATACATCACAATTCAAGGAAAGAAATTGATCAATTTATCATCAAATGATTATCTTGGACTAGATGGAAAATACACACCCTCCCAAATACAATCAAGCTCAAGATTAATTGCAGGAAACGACATTTCTTTTAAAAAACTTGAACATAACCTCGCACGTCACAAATCGCAAAACTCTTCACTAGTTTTTCCAACCGGATACATGGCAAATCTTGGTGCAATTTCAATTGTAACACAGAAAAATGATTTGATCCTAAGTGATGAATTCAACCATGCAAGTATAATAGATGCATGTCGATTATCACATGCAAAAAAGACAATCTACAAACATAATGATACGGCAGATTTGGAAAAAAAATTACGTAAAAAAGCACAACGCAAGTTTGTGATAACAGAAGGAATATTTTCAATGAACGGCGACTATGCAAAACTTGATGAAATAACAAAACTGTGTCAAGAAAATAACGCATTTCTTTTGCTAGATGATGCACACGGGGATTTTGTAGTGGGTAAAGATGGAAGAGGTACTGCAGACCATTTCAGAGTTGCAAAAAATGTTGACATGTACATAAGTAGCCTGAGCAAGGCACTTGGTGCGTTTGGCGGATATATTTCTGCAAGCAAGGAGATAATTGATCTTGCAGTGAATACATCACGGCCATTTATCTATACATCTGCATTACCAGGTTTTTTGGCAGATTTTGCCCTCAAGAGGTTTTTGTCAAACAGGGAGAAAAAACGGTCAGGATTAGAAAAAAAGACAAGACAATTCAGCAGGGGTTTATGCTCAATTGGATACAAAATAGAATCGCCAAGCCAGATAATACCAATAATCATAGGAGACGAGAAAAAGACGCTGGAGTTTGCCAAGTATTTGAAAAATAACGGCATATTTGCCCAGCCAATACGCTATCCCACAGTCAACATGGGATCTGCAAGAATACGAATATCAGTCACAGATTGGCTTTCAAAAGACATCATATCAGAATCACTTGATACATTTGAAAAAGCAGGTAAAAAATTTGGCATTTTATAAATAGAATTTGGAATAGATTTGGAACAAGGTATTAATAAAAAAACATCATTATTGGAACCATGGTAGAACTCACCATAGGAATTGCAGCAATAGCAGGACTTGGGTCATTTCTTGCACCATGTATACTACCTATGATTCCAGCATTTCTTGCATACATATCTGGCACCACACTAACAGATCTTCAAAGAAATAATGGAACTGTAAACATTGTTACAAGCAGACTAAATATCATACTAAATACATTATTTTTTGTCGCAGGCTTTACTATTGTTTTTTCAATACTAGGAGTAATTCTAAACAGCGTACTTTCTACATCAGCAGGATCGTTGCTTGCAGGATTTAATCATGTAGGTGGTATCATAATAATTGTATTTGGAGCTTTTATGCTATTATCATCCAAGATTTCAAAACTTAATTTTGAGAAAAAGATTTTACCAAACAGAACCAAATCTAGTTATCCCCTTTCATTTGTATTCGGTCTTGCATTTGCAACAGGTTGGACTCCATGTATTGGACCAATTCTTGGGAGCATTCTAACACTTGCTGCAACATCTCCAAGCCACGCATTTGTTTTACTTCTTAGTTATTCGCTAGGACTTGGAATTCCATTTATCTTGATGGGAGTATTCTTTTCAAGATTTACCATATTTATCAAATCAATGAGTAAACACTTGAAATACTATTCCATAATAATGGGATCACTTATTATCACACTAGGAGTTCTAGTATACACAAACCAACTAGCTGCCATAGCAAGTTTTCCGTTGCTAAATAATGTACTATTAGGATGATAATGATGAGAAAAGAGATTAAAACCGCAATAATTGGTGCGATAATCATAGTTGCATCAGTGGGAGGAATTGGCGTATTTCTCACATCACTTGATAAAACCGTTGCAAATACTGGAAACACTACAGTAGACAATACAATACAAAATGCAAACAGTACAGGTACCACATCTGTCACATATCCTGATGAGAATAATTATCCACTAGCACCTAACTTGACAGGTATTACAGGATACATCAATACCACACCACAAGAACTACAAGTACAAATGAAAGACAAGGTTGTATTGTATGATTTTTGGACGTATAGTTGCATAAACTGTATCAGAACTTTACCATTTCTTGAATCATGGAATGAAAAATATGCAGACAAGGGTTTGTTGATAATTGGAGTACATTCTCCAGAATTTGAATTTGAAAAAGACATAAACAATGTAAAGATGGCTGCTCAAAAATACAACATTACATATCCAATAGTACTTGACAGTGATCATCAGACATGGGATGCATTTTCCAACAGATATTGGCCGGCAGAATATATCACAGACGATTTAGGACACATACGTCACACTAATTTTGGAGAAGGAGATTACGACCAAACAGAGCAAGTAATTCAGCAACTACTTGACCAGAGAGCAAAAAGACTTGGATTAAACATTACAGCAGATCAAAGTCTTGTCAATTTACAAGCGCACGAGTTTGCAATATTTGAAACTCCGGAACTTTATTTCGGATACAACTTTGCAGATGGAAGAAATTACTTCGGAAACACTGAAGGTTTTGAACCAGAAAAAACAGTCAACTATACAATTCCATTAGACCTGCAAAAAGATCATTTCTATTTAGGAGGACAATGGCAAAATTTGCAGGACAGTATGAAGCTAGTATCAGATAATGGAAAAATAGTTCTTCCATATACTGCACAAGATGTACATATTGTAGCATCAGGACCTGGGACAACAATACAAGTACTGCTTGATGGCAAGCCAGTTACAAGTGACGATGCAGGTCAAGATACCAAAGATAGTACTGCCATGATTTCAGAGAATCGACTATACAACATCATTTCATCAAAGCAAGCAGGCTCTCACACTTTGACCATAATAGGTCACCCTGGCTTTGAAATCTACACGTTTACCTTTGGATAATCAGAATACGATGTTTCTAAATTCGAATTTAGAAACATATTGAATCAACTAGACAAAGCTAACCTGTAACCCCTGGTAGCTGTCACTACAGTTACACATCAAGTAAGAACATGATTGTTTAAAACAACATT
>CAZWSG010000027.1:0-18322 GCA_964636595.1 uncultured Nitrosopumilaceae archaeon | reverse complement strand
CATAAAGCGCGTACTCGCAAGGGTTCGAGAGTTCAAATCTCTCTCCCGGCGCCTTTAATCACTTCTATATGGCAAAACTAGTATGTTTTATAGATTAATATTCTAAAATAAAAAACTAGATTCATGTTTCCAGAACGTTGCTCTATTAGAAAAAAAGGACGAGATTGTCTGATGCCACCAGAATTTGCAATTTCTGTAAAATCTGATGATGGGGAATATATGGTTGGAGTAACATGTGATATACACAAAACCACTTTTACAGAAAAATTAGAGTTATTACAAAAAGAAGGCAAAGTTCCACAAGGAACAATTAGTTTTACTGGTTTGAAACCTGTTGGTACTAGTTGTATCAAAGTAAATCCTGATGACTTGATTAAACTTTGATCTGTAAATGTTTTGACTAGTTATGTTTTGACTAGTTATGTTTTGACTTGGTAGATTGGAGTTCTACCTGAGAGTCCCAATATTAAATTCTTGATTGCAATTTCTGCCATTTTTTTTCTTGTCTCTACAGTAGCACTTCCACTGTGGGGCATTAATATGACATTATTCATCTTTGTAATTGGATTTTTAGAATCAATTGGTTCCTTCTGAAATACATCAAGACCCGCTCCTGCAATCGTCTTTCTTTTTAATGCAATGACAAGATCTTTTTCATTTATTATCTTACCACGCGATGTATTGATCAAAAATGCTGTCTTTTTCATTTTATTCAATAATTTCAAATTCACGATTTCATGTGTCTGTTTGGTATGTGGTGTATGAACACTAATGACATCACTAATTCTAAACATGTTATCTAATGATGTGTATTTGACTCCCAACTCTCTTTCTTCTTTTTTTGACAATCTAGTTCTGTTGTGATATACTATGTTCATCTCAAACCCTGATGCTCTTTTTGCCACTGCTTTACCTATTCGTCCCATTCCAAATATGCCCAAAGTTTTCTTGTACAAATCAGTTCCAAGAAATTCGTATGGACCAAATATTGTTCTCCATTTATTGTCCCGAATCAGTTTGTCACCCTCTGATGTTCTTCTAAAAAGAGATAACATCAAAGCCATGGTAAGATCTGCTGTGGCTCTAGTCAATACCTCTGGAGTATATCCTACAACTATGCCTCTCCTTGAGGCAGTCTTGACATCGATGTGGTCATAACCTACACTGTATGTGGAAATTGCCTTGAGATTGATTCCGGCATTTATCACATCAGAATCTATAATGTCATAAGGATAACAAATTAGACCATCCTTGTTCTTGATTTTTGATATTAACAATTTTTTTGGTATCGGAATACTTCCTGTGTACATTTCTACATCGTATTTTCTTTTGAGTTCCTTTATGGCAAAATCATGAAGTTTTCGTGTAAGTAGGATCTTCAACTATTCTATTATAGTATGTGGCAATTTTAAGCGTATTCTGGTAAAAAATCAAATGATAACAAGTAAGGATTCAACACAGAATTTGCCTTGTTTTACCACAACAACTCATTTATAATTAATCCTGATAATCAATATGCAATTGAAACACAAAGAAGAATTTGCTATTTGTGTACAGTGTAGGAATCCTATCGAAAAATGTGTATGCGTTTGTCCATTTTGTGGTGAAAGAGACAAATGTGAATGTGCTTTGTTTGATGCAGCTACAGGCGGATAAATTTTCGTATTGGGATTTATAGCATTATTAATATTTGATGAGCGTTTAGATCCAACATGTCCTCTATTGATTTCACTTGGGTTATTGGTGGTCCTCAAGGAGGCGGTGTTGAAACTGCAGCAAATATCTTTGCTGGTGCATGTGCTGGCTGTGGTCTGAAAGTCTTTGGAAAAAGAGAATACTATTCTAATATTAAAGGTGAACATAGTTATTTCGGAGTTCGAGTTTCTGACAAAATAATTCGATCAAATGTAAGTGGAATTACAATGTTGGTAGGCTTTGATGCTGAGACCTTATTTCGACATGCGGATGCGGTCTTCAATGATGGCGCAATTGTATATGAGACTGATCTATCTGAAATAAAAATAGATGAAGTTCATACTCTTGATGCACAATTCAAAGAACGTCTGAAAAAATATCTTTTATCAAAAAATAAACCATTGACCATTCAGGGATCCCTTGACGATGCCAAAGAAAGAGGGATTACTCTCTATCCTGTCTCATTCAAAGAAATTTTGGCTAATCTATCTGATGAGACCAAAAATCCAAAACTACGTGGAATGTTTCGTATGCAGAATGTTCTTGCCGTCTCTATATCGATTGGGCTGTTAGGACTTCCACCGGAAACATTGTTGAAATCTGTTGGCTCGATATTTTCAAGAAAAGCCGAGATTGCAGAGATGAATAAAGTTGCGGCAAATTATGCTTACAATATTGCTACTGTAAAATATTCTAAATTCAGATATCAACTATCACAAATTCCAAAAGAAGAACATACTATAATGGCTCAAGGTTTTCAATCTACAAGTCTTGGAAAGATTGCATGTGGTTGCAGATTTCAATCATACTATCCAATCACACCTGCATCAGATGAAAGTGTATTTTTGGAATCAAATGAAATTTTTGAGGTGGAAAATAATCGACCTGGATCTACACTAGTTGTACAAACCGAAGATGAGATATCTGCAATTGGTATGATTATTGGCGCATCTTTGACAGGAGCTAGATCTTCAACAAGTACATCAGGTCCAGGTTTTTCTCTTATGGCAGAAGCTCTTGGTTGGGCTGGAATAAATGAAGTTCCAATCGTAGTAACATTGTATCAACGAAGTGGCCCTTCTACTGGTCTTCCCACAAGACATGGACAAGATGATTTACAATTTGCAATACATGCAGGACACGGTGACTTTCCACGAATTGTATATGCATCAGGTGATACAGAAGAGGGGTTCTATGACACTGCAAAGTGTTTCAACTTTGCTGACATTTATCAAATACCTGTCATACATATGATGGATAAATTTATTGCAAGTACAGTTTCTACCGTGAAAAGATTTGATCCTACAAAGATAACAATAGAACGCGGAAAACTTTTAGAAAAAATCGAAGCACCTGGATATCAACGATTTACACCCTCTCCGGATGGAATCTCTCCAAGATCAAGACTTGGACTTGAAAATGGAATATTTTGGAATACTGGTGATGAAAGTGATGAGGCTGGCCATATATCAGAAGACCCAGAAAATCGTATCTACAAGATGGATAAACGTGCTCACAAGATGGAACTTGCATTAGAAAGAATTCCAAAAGAAGATCAGGCAATAAATTATGGTATATCAGACTTTTGTATTCTTAGTTGGGGCTCTACAAAAGGTCCAATTCTTGATGCCATTGAAATGCTCAATAAAGAGGGCTATAAGGTGGGATTTATCCAAATTAAATTATTACATCCATTTCCAACTCAATATGTCCAATCATTGCTTTCAGGGGTCAAGAAAATAATTGATATCGAAGCAAATCAATCAGGACAGATGGGATCATTACTTAATGAATACTTGGATAGAAAAGTTGACTATTACATATTAAAATACACAGGACGACCAATGACTTGTAATGAACTCTTTGATTCTATCAAAAAAATTATCGACAACAAGGCAGAGAAAAAACAGGTGTTAACATATGGTGTCTAATGTAGCTGATTACAAAACAGAGGTTCACAACGACTGGTGTCCAGGTTGTGGAGATTTTGGTATAGTAAGTGCAATTCAAATGGCTCTTGCAGAAATGGAGATTCCACGACACAAGGCTGCAATTTTTTCTGGAGTGGGATGCTCAGGTAAAACTTCACATTATCTGAATGTGTATGGTGTTCATACTTTGCATGGCAGAGTGCTACCATTTTCACAAGGTGCCAAGCTTGCAAATCCTGAGATGACCGTAGTAGCAGTAGGCGGTGATGGTGATGGATTGGGAATTGGAGCAGGACATTTTGTTGCAGCTGGTAGAAGAAACGTCGATATGACATATCTTATTTTTAACAATGGAGTGTATGGCCTTACCAAAGGACAAGCATCTCCTACACTCAAGCTTGGATTACAAACCAAGTCTCTTCCTGAACCAAATGTCAACCAATCAGTAAATCCAATTGCATTAGCTATTGCAAGTGGATTTACATTTGTTGCAAGAGGTTATGCATATGATGTACGACAACTCAAAGATTTGATAATTGCAGCAGTAAAACATAGGGGCCTTTCATTTCTTGATGTATTGCAACCATGTCCAACTTACAATGATATCAATACTAGGGATTGGTTTTCAGGCATGGATAACATTGATGAGATGACAAATAGACCAAGACCAAGAATATACAAACTTGAAGATGTGGGATATGATCCAGTTGTGCATATCGATTCACCGCAAGAGGAAAACGAAAAACTAACTCAAGCCCTGATAAAGTCTAATGAATGGGATGCAAAGATTCCAACTGGAATATTTTATAAAAATGATATCGCTCAATCATATGATGAAAGAATGGCAGGACGAATTCCAAACTATCTTGAAAACCCTCCTGCATATCAAGAAATCTCTGCTGCTGGCAAGTCAATAACTGACATATCTAAAATGCTTGATAAACTAGAAATCTAATTGGAAATTTTGTGATACCGTGGAAACATTGGATAATCGTTTCCAATAATGATATAAGTTATTAGCATCTTCGTAAAAAGAGTAATTCTACTTTGAATTTGGAAGAAGTAAACAAGATATTTCGGAAATCTATCATTGATGGGTATTTCGAACCAAATCTTGTAAAACTCGATTTTAAAAAATCAAATGTAAAACATCCTACAATTAGGGATGACGGGCTGATGCAGACAAATCTTTTGCATCTTTTTTTTGATATCGATACCGGCTCTGATTATCCTGATGGTGATGAATGGTTTATGGCAGAATTTCTTTTTCCTTATAATATAAAAATCCCTGACAGTCTAAAGGGCCCTGATTATTTTAGTACCCTATCTGTTGGCGAAGGAAAAAACTTTTGGAGACATAGGGAACTTATTCGATACAAATATGGCAAATCCAAAAAATTGGATGAATCGATAGATTTTATTGAAAAAAAATACCGTGAATTACAGTCAATGCTGGAACCTCTAGAAAAAGAAATCAAGTAATCTTCCATTCATTTTCTGTAAAGTGATATGTCTGATCTTCTGAATTGGCAGTGATCTTCCATTTTCCAGACGCATCATCGAATTGATATGCAATTTGTGTGATGGATTTTGGGATTTTCTTCGAGTCGAGATGATATGGTAATAATTCTAACACAAAATCTATCTTGTCAACAGCAGTATCAAATGAATGCCTCTCATCAAGATCTATCACAAATGAAATACTTGGATTTGCATTGAATCTAATGTATACGCGTAAACTTTTTCCTCCTCCTCTTCGTCTCTTCATCTCTTTTATGATGCCCTTCATCTTGTCCCATCTAGCAACTCCCAACTGTTTGAAAAAAACTTCATTGAACGCTAGTGGAAATGTAATATCTATCATGGTTGTAAAATCTTCTTCTTGTTCTGCGTTAGGATCTTCTTGTACATTGAACAAATTATGTAGTAGACTATAGAGAACCTCTAATTCCCATGGTGAAATACCATAAAATTTCAAGTAAAGTGGAAGTTTTGATATACTCATTTACAGCTAATAATGAAAATTTCTAATTAAAGGTTCACTCTGAAAAATTCTTTGATAAAATTACTTCTGACACAAATGTGAATTATTAAGATGAATTGAAATACTTTAACGCATCTTGGATGGTGTTTATCTCAATTACTTTCATTCCGTATTTGCTTTCCATTGCAGGAGAAAGTAGTTTTTCTTGTGTAGTGCATGTCTGATACATGACTGGACCTTCATTTGACTGACTACATGTTTGAACTTGCATTACACCCTGTCCTTGTGGAACCAAAAAGATCTTTGCACCAAATTGTCCTGCAGCATCTGCTTTTTCTGTTGCTGCACCAATTGGTCCTATTGTTCCATCTGCCTGGATTGTACCTGTCATCAATACTTGACTGTTTATGGATTTATCAAGTATGTCTGAGATAAGGAGAACCGTCATGGCACCCCCTGCACTACCTCCATCAACTGCCTGCAAGTTTTGATTATTTCCAGTACTGATTGAGAAGATAACATCTTTCTTGGATAAATCAATTCCAGTAACATTATGAGCCACTGTTACTGCTGTCTTTGCTGAAGTTTGAAAATCTACTCCTGTTGGAATAGCAGTATTTACTAAAACAAGTCCTGTGCCGTCTCTGACATCTACTGTAATCTTGAGTACTGCTCCTTGATATGATGTGGTCTCAAAAAAACCATCACTTTGAATCACTGGGCTTACAGCAACGGCAGATATTGTAGCATTGTTATCTTCTGTATTTGATGAATGATCTCCAAGACTTGTTACTTGTTGAACTAGTAAATTGTATTTTGTTTGAAGGGAATTATACTTGATCTGCAAGTCGTCTAGTTTTGCGGCAAGTTGACTGTTTGAAACACCTGATGTATTGCCAACAGTTGAGTTTGATTGGATATACTGACTAGAACTTGGAATGTGAAGAATGTTATTATCTATCAAGTATTGCATGGTCTGCAAGAAATCTGAATCAGTAGTTTGGCCTTGTGACCACCATTTTGCTGTATCTTTTACCCAATTTGGAATTGGGGATTCTTGAGCGGAGGCTTGAAGTGTATGCGAAATAGCAAGTGTTCCAATGATAACCATACATGATATTATGATTAGGCTTGGTTTTGTAGAACGTTCGGTTTTCGTTTCAACACAATATTGAAAAGTAGAAATTTAAATTTTATGAAACAAAATTACCTAAAAAATATATCCAGTTTTTACTATTTGAAAACAAGTAGATTATTGTTTTTATAAAAACATCTAATCTGACATGGGTAATGAACTCGAGTTATCGTGTAAGATGCCATTCTGAAAAAATCAAGTAATTTTATTTTTTAATTCGTCTATTATATGATGCTCTAAATTGTCATTATGTACTTGAACATGTACAATACACCTATTGTTGCAATTACGTATACCATTGGCTTCCATGCCAATACTGGAAAACTTGGAGTTGCAAGTTTAACTTTATAATTATCAAGGACTGTGTTGACATACTTTCTTATTCGTTCGTTCCAAATCTTGTATTCGATCTGGTGTTTTTTTAATAGTGTTTCTATCTCGTAAAACACAGGAGTTCTCTGACAAAAAAGATGTTGCAGATAGTCACGTGAAACCTCTACTTCTGCTTGAATTGCAACAAGACCTTTTTTCATTTCTAAAAGCCTAACGTGCATCTCCCATGGTTTTTTCAATTTCAATGAAAGGCCGCTGCCAATCTGCATTTCTTGTTTGTGTTCAAACTTTACATGAGTAAAACCCTCATTGGAAAAAATCTTTAACATTTCTTCCACACTTTTCTTTACAACTATGGTAAGCTGCTCGACTCCTTTTGTATCCACTTTGACTTTGTCGTTCTTACCGTCAAGAAAAGACATGGTCTTGGGATATCTAGTAAGAAACTCTACCATAGCTTGGCGTCCATTTTACCTCCTATTAAAACTATAGTTGTTTTAAATTCTCATTCCTAGTCCACGAACATAAACACACTGTTCATATGAAATTGCCATCTCATTTTCTCCTATCTTTCTATCAGTAATCCTGGCATCTGAATTTCTAATTAATACACATGGCGTTGCATCTGAACCCTCGCCCATCTTTAGATTTGCAATGGATGCAAGATCATCTGCAACTGCTTGAAAAGTTACCTTGAGAGCATTTCCGTACAAGTCTTTTTCTCCACGAAGATCCGATGTAGGTTCAATACCCGAGCATGCTATTGCAACTCCGACAGTTCCAACTCTACCAGGCATTAGTCTGCTGTCTGCAATGATTATTCCGACATGAACATTGTACTTTAACAGAAATTTTCTTTTAAGATGTTCTGCGCCTAGGTATGGTTCATTTGGATACAAAACTAGCGTTCCTTTTTTTGTATTAGACTTGTCTATACCTGCATTTGGTGCCATGATATTGTCTGATGATGTGATGACAAACCCTGGAATTCCACCAAATATTGTATCTGATTCTCTAAGAATTATCTCTGCAATGTTGGGTTTCATACGAAACCTCTTGGCAATTTTTTCTGCATCATCTGAAGGCATCACCTTGTTATATTCTAGAACTCTTCCCTGTGAATTTGCAACATACTTGCTTGAAATTACAATGACATCGCCATTTTGGGGAACTATGTTTGCATCTGCCAGATCTGATGCCATGCTCTCAAACAAATAGAATAGTTCTTTTTTCAATGTGGATTTTATGGGTAAAACTGTAAGTGACATGTCTGTTTTTAGATTGTAATTACTATTTAGCGTTCTGCAAACATTTTAATTTCTTCAACGTTAATTTTTACTATTGAACATTACTGAAAAGATTCTAGCTCGTGCTTCTGGTAATACCCAAGTCTCACCAGGTGATGTAGTCTTTGTCAATGTGGATAAGGTGATGGTCCATGATGTATCTGGACCTGGAGTCTTGGCAGTCTTTGAAAAATTGCGAAAGAAAGGAATGGTGATTGACAAAGTATGGAATCCTGATAGGGTGTGGGTTGCAGAAGACCATTTTGTACCTGCAGCTGACAAGATATCTGCACAGAATGTTGTACTATTAACAAATTTTACAAAACAATTTGGAATCAAGAAACATTTCAAATATGGTATGGGTCAGTATGGCATTTGTCATACTTTGTCTCATGAAGAAGCAATGGTGCTTCCAGGTGAAGTCTATGTCGGAGGAGATTCTCACACAAACACTACTGGGGCTCTTGGTGCATTTGCAGCAGGTCTTGGACATACAGATGTTGCATATGTCTTGTTGAATGGGAAAATATGGTTTAGGGTGCCAGAGACATTATTCTTCAAGCTAAATGGAAAACTCCCAGATCATGTGATGGCAAAAGATTTGATATTGAAAATAATTGGCGATATTGGAACTGATGGAGCCGCATACAAAACTATGCAGTTTGGTGGAACAGGCATATCGGAAATGTCTGTTGAAAGTAGATTAACCTTGACAAACATGACAACAGAAGCGGGCGCTAAAAGCGGTATAGTAGAACCTGATCAAAAATTAAGAGAATATTTTGCAGAAAGAGGAGTTACAAAATATGATGAAGTTCATGGTGATGCAGATGCACAATATGAAAAAATTTACGAGTATGAAGGTTCTGAAATGGAACCTATTGTGGCAAAACCATTTTCGCCTGAAAATACCGTTGTTGCAAGAGATCTATCTTCTGTAGAACTTGACAAGGCATACATTGGTTCATGCACTGGAGCAAAACTAGAAGATTTACAAGCTGCAGCAAGAATCCTAAAAGGAAAAACCGTAAAGATACGAACTGAAATATTGCCTGCAGCAATGTCGATATTTAGAAAAGCGATGGATACTGGACTGTTGAAAATTTTCATGGATGCTGGAGTTGTTGTAGGACCTCCAACATGTGGTGCTTGCTGTGGCGCTCACATGGGTGTTCTAGCAAAAGATGAAATTTGTATCAGTACAACAAATAGAAACTTTCCTGGAAGAATGGGACATGTCGAATCACAAACATATCTTGCATCACCTCTTGTTGCAGCAGCATCTGCAGTTACGGGAAAAATAACTGATCCGAGGGACCTAAAATGAAGGGCTCTGTAATAAAATACGAACGCGATAACATAGACACTGACGTAATCTTGCCAGGTCCATATCTAAAAATTCATGATTATGCAGAGTTGGCAACCCATGCCATGGAGGGATTGGATAAAGATTTTCACAAGAGAGTCAAGCCCGGTGATTTCATAGTTGCAGGAAAGAACTTTGGATGCGGCTCTTCTAGGGAACATGCACCAATTGCGCTATCTTATTCTGGAATAAAGGCAGTCTTGGCCCTGTCTTTTGCAAGGATATTTTATAGGAATGCAGTAGATGGCGCCTTTTTACTTCCAATTGAGATAGACGAGGGTGCATACAAAGACATTTCAGATACTGATTCGCTTGAAGTTGACATATCTACAAACGAGATTAAAAATCTGACAAAGAACAAGACCTACAAAATGAAGCCTTTTCCAGAACTAATTGGTAAAATAATACAAGCCGGTGGATTGTTCAATTACAAACCCTAGTTTGGATCTTATACTATTATATCTCCTATCTTGACTATGGTAATCTAAATGTCAAAGACGTTATTTGAGAAAATTTGGGATTCTCATATTGTTGTAGAAGAAAATGGAAGATCATTACTTTATGTGGATAGGCATCTTGTTCACGAAGTTACATCTCCACAAGCCTTTGATGGTTTACGTCTCAATAAAAGAACCGTAAGACGTACTGATCTTACTTTTGCCACGATGGATCATAATGTACCTACTAATGATAGGTCACTACCCATTCTAGATCAAACATCGTCAACTCAAATTAAAGCACTAGAAAGAAACTGCAAAGAATTTGGAATCACTTTATTTGATATTCACAGTCCAAATCAAGGTATAGTGCATGTCATAGGTCCAGAATTAGGTATAACACTTCCTGGAACAACTATTGTTTGTGGAGACAGTCATACTTCTACACACGGTGCATTTGGGGCACTTGCATTTGGAATAGGTACAAGTGATGTTGAACATGTATTGGCAACTCAATGTATAATGATGGAAAAACCAAAAACTTTTGAAATTAATATTCGGGGAAAACGAAAAAATCCTCATGCTGTAACTGCAAAGGACATTATCCTCTCAATTATTAAAAAAATTGGAACTGCCGGGGGAACAGGAACTGTAATTGAATATCGCGGCGAAACAATATCAGAGTTGACAATGGAACAGAGAATGACCATTTGTAACATGTCAATTGAGGCAGGAGCACGTGCTGGATTGATTGCACCTGATGAAAAGACATACCAGTATCTTAGCGGGAGAAAATATGCCCCAAAAAATTATGATGAATATGTAAATCTCTGGCGTGAAGACTTGAAGACTGACAGTGGAGCACGATTTGATAAATCCTTTACACTTGGCGCAGAAGACATTGCTCCTCAAGTGAGCTGGGGTACAAATCCTGCAATGACAACTGATGTAACCGGCACTGTTCCATTTCCAGATGAATATGGAAAAGGAAATCCTGAAGAAGAAAAGGGTGCAGAAAAAGCTCTTCAATATATGAATCTAAAATCTGGCATGGCAATTACTGATATTACAATTGATAGAGTGTTCATTGGCTCGTGTACCAATTCCAGATTGGAAGACTTGATGGAGGCAGCAAAAGTTGTAAAGGGGAAAAAAGTTTCATCGCAAGTACGGGCAATGGTGGTACCAGGGTCTCAACTTGTAAAGAAAAATGCAGAAGAAATTGGTCTTGATAAAATATTCAAAGATGCTGGATTTGAATGGCGAGAATCTGGCTGTAGTATGTGTCTTGGCATGAATCCAGATATTCTTGCAGCAGGAGAAAGGTGTGCAAGTACTTCAAATAGAAACTTTGAAGGAAGACAAGGTACTGGGGGAAGAACACATCTTGTTAGCCCTGTGATGGCAGCAGCAGCTGCAATAAATGGACATTTTGTCGATGTACGGGAATTGGATTTGAACTAGAATGCAACCATTCAAAAAAGTAAAAAGCATAGCTACTCCGCTTGACAAAGTAAATGTTGATACTGATCAGATAGTGCCAAAACAATTTCTAAAACTAATTCAAAGAACTGGGTTTGGTCAATACTTGTTTTATGACTGGAGATTTGAGAAAGGGATTCCAAAAAAAGATTTTGTCTTAAATGATCCTGTGTACCAAGACTCTAAGATCTTGCTTGCTAGAGATAATTTTGGTTGTGGTTCTAGTCGAGAGCATGCAGTGTGGGCGCTTGATGATTATGGTTTTAGAGTGATAATCTCTACGTCGTTTGCTGATATATTTTACAATAATTGTTTCAAAAATGGAGTTCTTCCAATTCGAGTCTCAGATGAGGTTCTGCAACAATTGTTTTCAACAAAATCAGAAATTGAAATAGATCTAGAGAATCAATCAATCATGGTAGACAATGTACCAATCTCATTTCATATAGAGCCACATTGGAAAAAAGTTCTGCTTGAAGGTCTTGATGATATTGCAGTGACCTTGCTATACGAAAGTGCAATTGCAAACTATGAAAAGTCTCACACTTTTAAAATATGATCTTTATTCTGTCTATCTACGAGATAGTTATTTGGAAACATCGTTCAT
The DNA here is from genome assembly GCA_964636595.1 of uncultured Nitrosopumilaceae archaeon. Lineage (GTDB taxonomy): Archaea > Thermoproteota > Nitrososphaeria > Nitrososphaerales > Nitrosopumilaceae > Nitrosotalea. The sequence goes on along the minus strand of CAZWSG010000027.1, from coordinate 6,066 downwards.
ATCTCAAAGGCTGTGTGAACTTACAAAAACCAGACATGTTCTTTATTCATGAAGAATTGTGCTTATCTATGACCGAGTGAACCGTACAGGTCTACTATTTTAGGTATGTATCTTCTATATTGTTATGGTGTAGTATGATGTCATATATGCGGATCACTTAAATAGAAAGTACGGTACAAGAAATACCTTGTGAGTAAAGAATTCAAGCCAAATACACCGGTTCTTGCCCGTATTGCAGAAGTATTTTCTCAGAGTAATGCAATCAAAAAGACACATCTACACTTTGCATCAAGAACAGACTGGAACTCATTTGAAAAATACATGCATTGGTTACAAACCAAGAATTACATACAATATATGGTTGATGGAAAAGATCACAAATATCAACTGACTGATGATGGAAAGGAAATGATTAGCATAGTACTGAAATTACGTGATCATGTCATGAAATACAAGTCAATAATCAGCATCTAACATAATTTTTTTCATGAAATAATTTTATTTTAATTAAAGTTTACTCAGTCTCACTAGCTAGTTGGACTGAGCGTGGCTTAACTACTTTGTTTGTATTGTACTGTACAATGACTTTCAAAAATATCGACATTGACAAAACCAAGATGATACTGGCAATAGGATTGGTCGCACTGATAATGGCGTCTTCAAACACAGCCGCATTTGCACAGGTATCAAATAATATACCACAAGCAAGAAAGGATTTGGCACTGAAGATCGAATCTATCATAGACCAAATGCACAGTGACCATGATGCTGCAGTAAAGGCATCAGTTGCAGGTGATCATGTAAAACTAAAACAGATTGCATCAGATTACGAGAACCACAAGAAACAATTTGAACAAGCACTAGGCCAGCTTCCAAAGGGCAACATAGTGAAGATGTCTTCAACTCCGGTTGTACCAAAAGAAATCAGCTCTGCAGAAGATCCTGTTTTCAATATTAGTGGAGGACAATATGGCTGTGACTTTAATTGGGATAGTGTCTCAGGTAGTGGAAATGCATACACCGGCACTGGGTGGGTGTATATCTCAGCAAATGCATCGCCAAGCATGTCAACCGGAACATGGCCATCTTGCACAACACAACAGTTTGCTCAAGAAGCAACGGTAACAGTGGAAAACTTATGGACATATGACACGGCAGAATCAACGGGATATCCATCAACAACAAGTCCATTGGTCAATCAATGGTTCAATTATCCATATGGATTCATCTCAGGCGATCCATACGTGGTAATCGTCACGTCATATTACGCAAACGGAAATCAACTCGAGGGTACTGGCTACGTCAATCCCTAAACTCCTATTTTTTATATGCTGCTTATAGTAAGATACCGTACATGGCAAGTTTCAAATTTGATACTATAAGATTTCACCAGGTAAGATGCGGTTGGTGTCTTGATTGGATAATAAGTCCTTCAAATGAAAAACCTGTTTTATGTCCCTATTGTGGTGAAGACCTCTCTACCAAATCTCCGAGATATGAGCATATGATTTCCAAGATAAGAGATGTAAGTGAGATTCGACATCATGATCATAAGTTAAAGAAGCTAAGAGAATTCCAGTTCAAGAAAAAGTATGGCAAGATCCCCTCACAGTATGAATCAATACATGTATCTCCTCTCATTTCTGGTCCCATCCGTCCTCTGTTCCCTGTTGGAGAGGGAACGATGCGCTCATGGGGAAGACCACTTATGACATTGCTTGAGAAACTGCATGCAAACCCTACCGCATCGGATAGTCAAGAAACTAAGGAAGAGATTGGCATACTCGGCAAAGATAGCTACCAATATGGCGGAATAGCACAGATGACATCAGACTTTGACTCCGCAGTGGATGAGCTTCTCTTCAAGTATACTCCAGACTTTGACAAGTATCGCATACTATGGAATGGAATATGTGAGAAGTGGAAATACTAGTATGAAATGAAAATGATTGTATGAAAAAATCAGTTTTCATAATTCCAGTTATTATAATCCTAGTTGGAATATTGCTTTCAGTATATTATGAAAATAATACTACATCAAAAACTTCATCTGTGTCTAACAGTGATCAGAAAATATTGAAAATATCAAGTTCTGCCTTTGAAAATGAAGGAACTATTCCATCAGAGTTTACTTGTGATGGACAAGATATATCCCCTCCTCTTAGTATAACAAACATATCCCGTGATACTAAAACTCTATCACTAATAATGACTGATCCTGATGCTCCGGGAGGAAATTTTACTCATTGGATTGTCTGGAACATTCCTTCTTCCAAGACCGAATTTGCAAAAGGTGAAAAGTTTGATTTTCCACAAGGACGTACTGGTTTTGGAACATCATCTTATGGTGGCCCATGTCCTCCATCTGGTACTCATAGATACTTTATCAAAATTTATGCGTTGGATACAGAATTAGATCTTGCTGAGGGATCAAGTATAACGGATCTCCAAAAGGCGATGGACGGGCACGTTATTACAAAATCTACTCTATTGGGAAAATATTCTAGAAACTAGATAAAAATAAAAAATTATGGAAAGGAATCTTATAGTAGAGTTTTGTAGGTTCTAATTCTGCAGCATTTTTTTAAACCATTAGTACCGTACAAGTAAAGTGTGACTGATAAAACAATTGATTTGCATATTCTTGAAGCATATGCCAGTGATTATGACAGCGGTAAATGTTCTAGTTTGCAAATTAAATTCTATTTAGTCTTGAAAAATTAACTCAATTTCTTTATTATTGAACTAACCAACTCTTTGTTTCTCTCAACTCGTGTAGGTGAATCAATGTCTAACCATTGAGTTTTTCCTATGTCATATGCCGCAATTTTTCCTTTCTTGGATAATGGTTGCAAGATATCATAAGAAAGATTCAGATCTTTTTTTCGTTGGCTTTTGGTCTTTATTGTACTGATTATCTTAGAATCTATGATGTATATCCCAAGACATTCTGCCATCTGTAATTCAATTGTGGGTTTTTCCTTGAATTCCTGAATTATTCCGTTTTTAACTATGGCAAATCCAGTCTCTTCTTTTCTATATCTTCTCACAGCTATAGTGGCATCTGTCTTGGAATCATTGTGAAATTGATACATTTTATTTATGTCAACTGGACACAAGTTATCCACAAACCACAAGAGAAATTCTTTACTTTTACCAAGAGATGTTTTTAGGTGAACAAGATCTCCTCCTGTTCCACTCTGTGAATCTTGTGTGAATTTTATGGTTTTTTTAAACAAAGTGTGATTTTCAAAATATTTTTCTATTTGTTTTCCGATGCCTGAAAAATTACCTAGTATGATTATTTCATCAACTATGTCAAACTTGGAAAGGTACTTGGCAATGTAATACACAAGTGGCCTTCCGTTGACTGGAATCATTGCTTTTGGAATGTAATCTGTAAATGGCCTTCCGCGTGTTCCGCGGCCTCCTGCCAAAATTACAGCTTTCAAATCTATCTATATGATTTCTGTTTTCTTCTTCTAGCACCAGGACCGCCAAATTTCTTTGGTTCCTTTCTTCTGTCATCTCCACTTAACAAGTGCTTGTCAAATTCACTCAATCGTTTTCTAAGATCTTCTCTTACTGTTCTTGTGAGTGGATGATCTTTTGGTTCTTTTCTGGATTTTGTCCAACCTGTCATTGCTCTTGAAATTGCAATTGCACTTGCATAAGATTGTCCGACAAAACCTCCGCCCTTGACCTTTACTGAGAGATCAATTTTATTTCTTAACTCTCCTGCAACCTCTAATGGGCCTAACATAATTTCTCGTGCCACTTCTTGTTGAACCATTTCTACTGGAATGTTGTTAATTCTTACTCGACCTACTCCCTTTGTGATGTATGCATGTGCACGTGCAGTCTTTCTAGATGCATAATAGCTTTCTAATTTTACCATTATTCGTGCCACCCAACCATTTTACCTAATTCTCCTAGAGTTGTATAATATGGAGAAGGTCTTCTAATTTTAGCATCATCAAACTGTGTTGTTTTCTTTGATCTTAATTCATTTGGTACACCAAGGTATGCTCTTAATCTTTTCAAAGCTGTCTGACCAGAAGGTTTGTTCTTTGGTAGCATCCCTCGTACCATTCTACTGATGATGGTGTCTGGTCTGCGGGGATGGAATGGACCGAATTTAGGATTATTGATACTTCCAATTTCCAAAAACTTTCTATATTCTTCTATGATTGTTTTTCTATCTCCTGAAATCATGATATTTTCTGCATTGACAATTGATACTCTGTTTCCTTTTATGAGTAATTTTGCAACATGAGAAGAAAGTCTACCTGCTATCATGTTTGTTCCATCAACTATGATTGTCTGTGGTGCTACAATCTTCTTTTCTGCTGATTTTACTTCGGTAACTTGTTTAACCAATTATTTTCACTCCCTTTCCTGTTGGATGACTCTTGATGATCTCAGATATATCTAATATTTTTCCACCTGACTGGATTATTTTTTTTGCACCGGTAGTTGACATTGAAAATGAACATAATGTTATTTTGTGTGAGAGACTTCCAGTTCCCAGAATTTTACCTGGAACTACAACTACATCATTGTCTGATACAAATTTGTCTAATTGACCGAGATTCATTGTTCTTTTTGCTCTGGTTGGTTTTAAAGCCAGATCTGCTAATCTCTCCCATATCGGGGCATTGTTTTTCTTAGAAGCACCACGTAAGGTCTTCACCATTTGAATAACAATCTGATTAGTCATGTGTAATAATGCCCATTTTTACCCAAATATAATATATTAGATACTAAGGGTGATGAGACATATCATAATTACCTTGATCTTAAGAAAATCCATACTTCCAGGAAGGCATTGCAAAAGTAACAAAGTGTGTCTGGCAGTACCATGATAAAAAAGACGATCTCAGTCCAGTTTTTGATTATTTCAAGTACTGTGCAAACGAGGCAATTAGAATTGGTATTGAAAAGAACCTCACATCAAAGTTCAAACTATACTACCAGATGTACCATAAACTACGCCTGAATTCACGATTTCATTGCAGGTATGTCTACGGTTCCCTAGAATGTGCTGCTTCAAAGTTAAAACTATACAAAAAGACACTCAAGAAGAAGCCTACTGCTAAAAAGCCATACATTTTGAAAAATCATTTGATACTTGACTGCCAATCCTACAAGATCGAAAATGATATTATAAGAATCCCAATAGAGCCTGACCGTTATGCCTTCATTAAATTGACCAGATATGTTTGTGAGAAAATTAAAGGTGCAAAGCTAGGTAATGTCACCATAACGGATGACAAGATTATTATCTCATATTCGAAGGAGATTTCAAAACAAAAGGTAACTAATTTTCTTGGAATTGATAGAAACCTAGACAATGTGACAACATATGACTCTAAGGGAAACAATGCAATTCATGATTTATCTAAAGCACAGAAGATCATTGCTTCATATAGTATTGTAAAAAGTAAATTCAGACGTAATGATTCTAGGATACGAAAAAAGATATTTCAAAAGTATGGTAAACTTCAAAAAAATAGAGTACATGATATTTTACATTGTACGTCAAAGAAGATTGTATCAAAAAATTCTGGAATCATAATGGAAGATCTCAAAGGCATACGAAAACTGTACAGGAGGGGAAATGGTCAAGGAAAAAAATACAGAAGAAAGATGAATTCTTGGTCGTTTTATGAAGTGCAACGGCAGATCGAGTACAAGGCAAGATGGCTTGGTCTACCAGTAGAATACGTAAAGGCATATGGAACAAGCTCAAAGTGTGCGATATATGGGTCAGAACTAGTACCCGAAGAGCATCGAAAGATGTCATGTTTCATATGCAAGAGTGTAGTTGACAGGGATGTCAATGCTGCTCATAATATCTTGCTTCGAGGTACACGGGTCGTGCCAGACGGGACTGCAGGTGAAGCGGTGATGATAGCATCTGGTAAAAGTCAACCAGTAATCTGTCGAGTCGATGCAGTCAAGTTGGGTTGATTGAAATTATTTCAAGAAAACTTGACAGTACTCAATATATGCTCAGTCAAGTGTGGCTACGTTCTTTTGGAATTCGCCTAGTCTTTTTTCGAG
>CAZWSG010000026.1:6072-18381 GCA_964636595.1 uncultured Nitrosopumilaceae archaeon | reverse complement strand
TTCCTTAAATCCCCCATACCTGCTAGATTTTGGATCTAGCAATTTAAAACCTTTGCAAAGATCGGAAATAAACGTAGATGCAGTGTCATTTTGACACAAATTGCGTCAGGATATCATTTTGATAAAAATTAAAACTTAAATTGGAAGATCAGATCGTTGAAATTGTTCATGTCTACAGCATCACTAAAACGAGATCATGATTTAATTGAAAAAGTACTAAAATCAATGTGGTCAACTATACCATTACTCAAGTCTGGAACTACCATACCAGAACCAATCCTAAATCAAGTAATTGATTTTTCAATAAATTTCACAGATGTCTGTCACCATGGAAAGGAAGAAAATTCACTATTTCCAGAACTTGAAAAGAAAGGAATGCCACGAAATTCAGGACCAATTGCAGTCATGTTGATGGAACACGAAGTTACACGAAAGATAGGAATGAGAATGGAAGCGTCTTCAAAGACATACCTGAAAAATGGAGACGCCACCCAATTGATAGTAGATATGCAAGAGTACATCAACCACGTAGTACAGCACATTTGGAAAGAAAATAACAGACTATTTGAAATGGCAGAAATGGCTCTTAGAAATGATTCAGAGCAGGTCAACAAAAGTCTTCAAGAAGTAGAAGATGCAAAGCTCTTGGAAATAGGCAAGAAAAGAGAATACTATGAAAAATTCGCAGACGAGTTTACAAAACAATTTCCACCTCAAGACTAGATTATCAAAAAATTACCAAAGGACTTTTCTAGTATACATTTCTGAGAAAAATATGAAATCCATTATGAATCAAATAACAAGTTTCTACATACAAAAAAGGATGGACCAATCTTGACTGTAAAGACTGGTGATAAGGTCAAGATAGAGTACACAGGCACTCTAGAAGATGGGACAGTTTTTGATAGTTCAGTAGAACATGGAAACCCCTTAGAGTTTGAGGTTGGCAGCGGTCACGTGATAAAGGGATTTGATGATGCGACATTGGGAATGAAAGAAGGCGAGGAAAAACAGTTCAGCATCGAGCCTACAGATGCATATGGAGAACACGACCAAACTCTAGTTCAAAAGATACCAAGAGCAGTATTTCCTCAAGATGTAGAACTTGTTCCCGGATTATTGTTTGAGGCAGGACTTCCAACAGGAGAAAAAGTACCTGCAACAATAACTGAAGTACAAGAAGGAATTGTTACAGTTGATCTAAATCACCCTCTTGCAGGAAAGAAACTTACTTTTAAGATCAAAGTGGTAGCAATAATATCTCTCTAGTTTTTTATTACATCATACAACAATATGATTTTAGAAAAACTATTTGTTGTTGCATTGTTGAATAATTTTAAAATTTAGATCGCTTAAAAAATCAAGGTTTATGTGTGATATCAGAAAACTCTGTTTTGTAGACTAATGGACAATTCTGATATCCATATGATATATGTTCTTCTTGATGGCATAGGAGATCTGCCTCATCCAGATCTTAAAGGCTCCACACCATTGAGTTATGCAAAAACTCCCAATTTGGATAAACTTGCAAAAAATGGAGCCATCGGAGAAGTAATTTCAGTCGGCAAAGGTATAGCCCCCCAATCAGACATTGCTGTTTTCAATATGCTAGGATACAAATTTGAAAATACACAATATGTTGGAAGAGGAGTCATCGAAGCAATTGGAATAGGTATTGATTTTAAAAGCGGAGACTTGGCATTACGAGGAAACTATGCAACTGTAAATGACGAGAGAATAATTACAGATAGAAGAGCAGGAAGAAATATCGAAAAAGAAGATGCCTCTGCAGTTGCACATGAAGTAGAAACAAAGATCAAGTTTTCAAATCCAAAAACATCAGTTGTTGTGGCCCCAACAGTTGGACACAGAGTAATTGTAAGAATACGATGCGATGGTGTATTTCTTACACCTGAAATAAGCAACACAGATCCAGCTTATGCAAGAATAGGAGGCATGGGAGTTGCCAAGGCAGTAGGTGATTACATGAAGGTGGAAAAATCATTGCCACTAAACGAATCCGATGGTGCCAAGCTTTCAGCGTCATTTGTAAACGAGTTCACAGACAAGTCTCTTCAAATCATGAAAGATAGTGCAGTAAATAAAAATAGAAAAGACCACGGAAAGAAAATGTTAAATTCCATATTATTACGCGATGCTGGAAACGAATTTCCAAATGTTATTCCAATAAATGACCTACACCAAATGCAGTTTTCATGTATAGTGGACATGCCAGTAGAGATTGGAATTGCAAATGTCTTGAAGATGAAATCATTTAGTGCAGGAGGTCTTACAGATTATGAAGAAAAGGCGCGTGTTGCAGCAAAAGCAATGGAGACCCAGAATGCAATATACGTACACATCAAGGGGCCAGATGAATTCGGCCATGATGGAGATGCAGTAGGCAAGATGCAAAACATAGAAGAGATAGACCAACGATTCTTTGGCACATTGCTTGCCAATATTGATACATCAAAAGTTGCAGTAGTAATATCAGGAGATCATTCCACACCATGCATAAACAAGAGCCATAGTGATGATCCAGTTCCAGTTTTAGTTTCAGGCGACTTTATCAAAAAAGATGGAACAACAAGATTTACAGAAGATCAGGCAAAGAAAGGCAAAATTGGCTTACTCATGGGAGCAGACGTGATCAAGACCGCAGTAAAAATGATCAAATCATGAATGGTCCCATGGATTTTGAAGATATCATAATTGCCACAGTTTTCTGGAACTTGTCAACATCAATTTCATGATACGTGCCAGAAACATTAGAAAACTTTTCCATGGCTCTTTTCATTATTGAAAGACAGATATCATTTTCATATTTTTCATAGTGAACTAACGCAGCTGCAACAAGGATTATTCCTTGGACAAGATCTTTTTCCTTCTCATGTGTATTTTTCCACACACCTTCAAGAACTTCGTGACATTCCCAGTATCGCTCATCATTAAAGTACTGTCTTGCTCTTTTTAGAGCATCTTCTTTTTCAATTTTTTCCTCAACAACAGGTCTTGCATCATAAAGAGATCCAATTGTTTCAAATTTTTCTACAACTACATCCAGTTCTTCTTTTTGTACAGATACATCAAACTCTAGATATTTGGTTGAAACCCTCATGTCTCTTACAATTACATTCATTTCAGAAGTTAATTGATCAGCTTTTGCAAGTAGCGTTTTGGCATCAACTGGAACATAACCTGAGTTTTTCAGGTGAACCATAAACCTGTCCACGAATTTTTTACATAATGATTTCTTAAATTGTTATCTAGAAGCAGTTAAGATTTATATGAACTATTAAAAGGACTTGGAATACATGTCAATGATTGAAGTTACCCGAGATGTAAAGAATCCCCTACTATCAAGAAGGGAAATTACGTGTAATTTCAAAGGCCTTTCTGGCAGACTCAAAAAACTAGAGGCAGTAGACATGATTTCAAAAAAATTCAATCTAGAAGGAAAAATTGTGATACCAATATTGTTGAAAAATGAAACTGGAAGACCAGTTGTATCAGGAAGTTTTTACGTGTATGAAGATGAAAAACTTGCCAAGGAACATCTCAAGACTGCAGTCTTTGCAAGAATTGAAAAAGCAAAAGGCGCAGCTGCTAAAGCAGAAGGCGAGGCACCAGCAGAACAAGCTGAAGCAAAGGAAGAGAGCAAGTAATGGCAGGTAAGAAAGGTTCTAGTCCATCAGTATACAAATACTACAAAGTTTCTGGCGACAAGGTAGAAAGAGTAAAGAAAGAATGTTCAAGATGCGGCAAGGGTGTATTCATGTCAAATCACAAAAACAGACGAAGTTGCGGCAAGTGTGGCTTTACCGAATTTAACCAATAATCAGTATAGTTGTTTTTTTCTAAGCCTAGCAGTCTTTTGTTCTATTTGATCTAATTTCTGCAACAGAGTTGTGTCAATGGTTGTGTTTGCAATTACAGATGCCGGAATCTTGGCAATGTTTGTATCCATTGTGATGTTTATAGTAGGAAGGCTCTTTTCTATCCAGAGTTTCATCACCTTGTCTTCTAGTTTATAATCTCGAAATCCCTCTGGGAATTTTTTAGTAATATGCAACAGCAAAGTTTTGTCATCAAAGACTGCTTTTGGTTCAGACAATCTAGCAGAGTCAGAATAGCTACTCTCAAAAAGATTGCCACTTAGTTCATCAGAGACGATATCCATCTTGGATACTTTTCGTATCAATTCCAAATAGTGTAGAAATTCATGTGCAAGAATAGCATGTATTGTGCCCTTTAGACCATATGCAACAAGTGGAGCAGTGATTTGTATTATGATGTTTAGTTTATCGTTAGAAACAACAGGAATTGTTCTTGCAAATAATATTCCATAATCAAAAGAGCCGGCAGACGGATGAGATACAACTACAGCAGGTTCCACATATGCAAGCGGAAAATTAATTCCAGATGCTTTTTCTATTCGTTGTATTCCAGACAAGGCAACTTCGAATCGCTTTACTACTAACGCGTAAACTTTATCAGGAATCAATCCATTTTTGTGGGCTTCGTGTACTCTGAGTAAAGGATCCAATCCAACAAGATTGAATTTGACGATAATAAAAGTTTGACACAAAAAGATAGATTTCAAATAGTTTTGTTGCAATCAACAGATTCGATCAGAATTGTTACAATTACGCAGAAAATTCAGTCATTAGACACTATTTTATGAAAATCAAATGTTGTGCACTTGCATGCATTTTCAAGCAACATGCTTATGTTTGGTTCCACATTATTTCCAGTTACAAGTCTCTTCAGAGGTATTCCACCATCCAATGTCATCAAGAGAGTAAATGATTTTGTATCCAGTTTTTTTACCTTGATATCATAGATTTTTTTTTGATTCTTCCATGGTAAATTTTCACTTATCACAATAGGCATGTCTTTTAGACCTTCCAGCACATTTAATGCATCAGGGATTAGGTCTTTTTCAGTTGTTATTTCCAGTATGACATCTGTCTTGAATTTTATTTGATCATTTGGAATCTTTGAAACAGTTCGTAAATTAAGAATTGAGACACCATCAAGTTTTACCTTTTTGGGCAGTATTACTTTTCTTTTGTGTGGGTTTATCATCTTGACAAAAAACGGCCTTCCATTTCCAAGAACAAGACTTGATTGGTCTTCACTTCCTATCCAAGTTATTTTGGCTTGTTGAGCACCAAATTTTTCAAACAGAAATTTGGCAATGTGACCTTCCACACTATTGTATTCAGATATTCCATGAAAGTCACAAACAAAGCACCCCTTTCCATCACATCTGTTGCAAGAGACTTGTTTTTGTGGAATTCCTCTTGTTTCTTTTGTATACCTCCCCTGCAAGAATAGTGCTTTGGGTTTTATGTCACATTGATCTTTTTTGAAATCAATTGTAAATACAATGTCAGGGCTTTGATAGTCAACCTTGGTTCTGGTTTTTTTGCCAAATTGTTTTCCCATCTCTCTTGTTACATCGCTTTTTATTCCTGCAATGCCTCTGAGTTTGAATTTAGAGCGTATGATATCATCTCTATCCAAAATAGAAGGCTTGAGGATTGCACCAATAAGAAACGTAGAAAACTCGTATTCTTTTGACATGTCAAGAATTTTGTTCAAAAATGTATCAAGTCCTGGCATGAGATTCTTGCAGAGATAACATGATTTTGGTTTACTTTGTTTTGTAATTTTTCTAATTTTCTCTCCAAGATTTTTGTGAGAGACCAATCGCAATTTACTTGCAAACATTCGTCCAAGACAATAATCACAGAGTCGATACTCTTTCAAAATTTGTCTAGTCTCTTCAATCACTATATCCATCTTGGTTTTTTTCAACAGTGCATCAAGTAACCAAAGAAGGTGTTTTAATTCTAATTATGTCATCTACCAAGGATATAGTCTTCTGGAAGACTCCTTGTCTGAAACACTGATGGCTTTTGTCGGACATGTTTGTGCTGCATCAAGTATTTTTTCAGAACTTGCTCCAGATTCATCAATTACCCTAGATTTTGGGTTCACCTTGACATTTTTTTCCACTCTAAATACAGATGGCACAATGGTTTCACAGCTACAGCATGCTATACACTTACTAGGATCAACATTTACAGAAACTGAGATATCAGTTTCAACACGTATAGGATCCGTTTCAGGTTTTGTCTCAGACCTTACTTTGTCGTAATAATCCCAGAAAGTTTTTTCATAGCGTGTCCAGAAATCCTGATATTCATTTTCAGCATATCCAGTATGCTTGGTCCAATCTTCATTTGGATTCCTATCAGATTTTCTTGCACCCCAAGAATATTTCCCAGAATAAAATCCAGAATTATTCCTTGAATCCTTGTCAACATATTTTTCAGAGGCTTTTGCTACACGACTCTTGTATTCTGCACGAAGTGTTTGATATGCCTCAGTTATTGCTTTGAATTTTTTGCTTTCTTGGTCTGAAGAATTCTTGTCAGGATGATATTGTAAAGCTAGTTTTCGGTAGGCAGATTTTATGTCCTTTATTGAAACTCCTTCCTGAATGCCCAGTACCTGATAACACTGATAGGTGTTCAACAAGATGTTTTAGGCTATACAGTTCAAGATATTTAGACACATCTGAAGAAATGACTAGCCCAATCCCATTTTTCTAAGCATACCTTGCATCTGACGTCCTTTGGAAGCTTTCATCATGGTTTTTGAGTTTTTGTATGCTTTGAGAAGTTCTTTTACTTCGTGTTCTGGCCAACCAGAACCTCTTGCTATTCTTTTCACTCTAGATGCATTTATCAAATCAGGATCAGATTTTTCGTCCTTTGTCATAGACTGGATGATATAACGCCATTTCTCCATGCGTTGTTCCTGTTGTTCAACTTGATCTTCTTTTACCATTCCAGAAAAGCCAGGCATGTTTTCTAAAATATTACGCAACCCTCCAGCTTTTGTCGCTTCTTCAATTTGAAAATAGAAATCTTCCATGTTCATTTTGCCATGTGAAATTCTTTTCAGTCTATCTTCATTGCCTTCAGTCTCCAGTCTTTTTGCCATATCAAGTAATGCCTGAATATCACCCATGCCAAGCATCCTTCCAACAAATCTAGTAGGAGAAAATTTTTCAAGATCATCAATTCGTTCGCCTGTTCCAATGTACATTATTTGTGCACCAGTAGCAGCAGCTGCTGCAAGTGCACCTCCACCTTTTGCACTGCTGTCTAATTTTGTTATTATTATTCCCCCTACTGGAACGGTCTTGTGAAACGCTTCTGCTTGATTATAGCACTGCTGACCAATTGTTCCATCGATTATCAATAACGCAAGATCAGGATTTGCAACAGCGCCAATTCGAGTCATTTCTTCAAGAAGATCTTTTTCTTCCTTGTGTCTTCCTGCTGTATCTATTAGAATAATATCAAAATTTTGTCCTTCAAAATGCTTTAGACCATTTTTTACTATATCAGGTGAGTCTTTGTTTCCTTCTTCGCCATATACCTCTACGTTTGTTTTCTCACACATTGTTTTGAGTTGCGTGAGTGCACCAGGTCTATACGTATCAGCACCAACAACTGCAACTCTATACCCCTGTCTGGTCAAAAGTTTTGCAAGTTTTGAAGTCACCGTAGTCTTTCCACTACCTTGTATTCCAAGCATCAAAACCTTGTTTACTTTACCAGGCTGGAACACATATTGTTCTTCAGTGCCAAGCAGTTTTGAAAGCTCTTCATATAGAATCTTTACAATGTGATCTTTTCTAGACAGCCCTGGTGGAGGAGTCTCCTTGATTGACCTCTCCTCAAGATTCTTTGTTATTTGAAAAACAAGTTTTACATTTACATCTGATTGTAATAACGCTCTTTGGATGTCTTTTGAGAGTTCCTTGATTAGACCTTCATCAACTGCAGAAGAGTTTACTATTTTCTTTAGTGCAGCTCTAAGACCAGTCTTTAAGCCATCTAGCATTACTTTTCTAAAACGGCCTCGGTTATTTCAAATCTTCCTCTATAACCATCCCAGATCTTGTTTGCTTTTACTATTTTAATTGGAGAATAAAATAATGGACAGTTAACCACAAAGGTTTCAGCCTCCCCGCCCTCAAAAGTCAGGTTAAAACCGTATTTGGTAGATAATTTTTCAAGTCTTTCCACATCATTTCTGGTCATCTCTTTTCCCAGCCACGTTTGATCCAATCCTGCAGATGTTACACTTGTTACAATGAATTTGAATTTAGATTCTAGCAATTCTTGTAAATAGTTTTTTTGATCAATATGCCATAGTGGTGATATTATTTTTAGATCTAAATTATTTCCAATCTTATCAAAACGCGTTTTCTGATAATCACTAAACAGTCCACCATGAACAATCCCATCTATTCCAAAATCCTTTTTTGCTTTCTCCAGTAAATTTTGTAATGCATCAAGTTCAACTTTAGGATCGGTTGTATTAATTTGAGATATAATTTGTGGTATTTTCATTGCTTTGGCCTGCAATGATGTAGATGCAATGTTTGGATAATGCAACAAATGGCTTTCTTCAGATTGTGGAAATATAGAAACAAGGCATTCAATGTCATGACCCTCGTTTCTGGCTCGATATACAGCATAGGTACTGTCTTTTCCACCTGAAAAAAGAGATGCCAGTTTCAATTCAAGTTCACAACATATCTAATCAATTAATTTTTTTCGAGCTCAGTTACATGTTTTAGACAGTTTTGGCACAGTGTAAGGTTATCCTTCATGGTTGTCTCCACATTAGATGCCAAGCAAACATGGCACATGCCTTTCATATTTCATCTATACATGTTGTATCGTATAACTAGTGCTACTATTGAAAAGCCTAAAAGATGCTTCAATACTCATAATCGTCATCATAAAGTCAGTTGGCTTTTCTAGTCATCATCAGCATCTGGATTAACTTTTGATTCTTACTATAATAGTTCTATCCATTACTTTCCAGTATTCAACATCAACGCCTTGCAAAACTTTTTCCTTTATTTCATCTTCAATTTGTTGTGCATCAAAGACTTCAAACGATTCAGAGTCCATGATTTGTACGCTGGTTGGAGTTTTTGAAATTATAGAACCCACTCTTTTATCAATGAGAGGAACTTGAACTTGAGCGCTTACAGGTGAGACATGAGAATATTTTTTCTTGTCAAATATTCCAACTCCCACAATTCTTGCTTTTGCTGCACCGTGTTTTCCCGGTTTACTTGTATCATATTCAACTATTTTACATGGTTCTTCATTTGGACCACTTACTGGAAGCAATATGTAGGAACCAATTTTTAGTGCACCAAGCTCAGATGGCTTACTCATCACCAAAACAGAATTTAGCAGAGTATATAACTTTTCTATTATCAGATTTGCAATTTGATCTCGTGAAATGAATTTGCCAAAAACTCTATTTCAGTCTCTCAATTACGGACAGGTTAAGAAGACTGGTCATTCCAATTCCTTTTCTTTGTACTTCTTTTCTTGTTTTTTCGCAATACTTGTGATCAGCTTGATGTTTATTGTCACTTGTCACTTCAAGAACTATGAGATTTCCTTCATATGGAAAAGTGAATTTTTGAATCTGGCTAGTGGATAATTTAAGATTTCCAAGTTCTGCCCTTCTGACTCGATGACGTTTTGCTACAATGAAACTAAGATCTGATATATCAGACATGGTATCTCCATGTTCAAGATAGTATATTGAAACAAGATTGAGACTATCACCAGTTAGTCTCTCAAATAATTCATCATTTTGTGTAAACACAAATGTCGGAGTGGATAGATTACATTTTTCAACTTCAGTCATTACTTGTGAGCGATCCTTGAATCTAGCAAGAAGATATGTATTAGAGTGAGATGGAAAATATGCACGACCATCTTCTGAAAATGTAGCAGTTACAAAATACATGTCATTGATAAAAGCAGATTTTTGGAAACTATTTCTCAGAGTAGCGAAATCATTATTTTGTAAATATGGTACACAAACGTATCCTCCTTCAGATGTAGCCCCCGACACAGTATCGAGACTTTCTTTCCTGTTTATATGTAATTTGATCAATCAAAAATTTAGCATATGGCCTGAAAATTTTTTAAAAAAATTGAATTATCGATAGTTATTTAATACGAAAAAACTGCGTGAGAAACAGTCCCACGCTAGCTCAGCCTGGTAGAGCTTCCGGCTGTAGTGGTTGGCCAGCGGCTAACCGTAATCCAGCCTATCAGGCTTACAGAAACCGGGTTGTCGCAGGTTCAAATCCTGCGCGTGGGACCATATCATAAACTTCAAAAAGTAAGCTGTTCAGATACAAATCATGTCAGAGGATAAAAATTGGTCTACATTGGACGAAGTTGATCAAAAAATAATTAACATTCTCAACAAAAATGCAAGAACACCTTCAAAAGAAATTGCATCTGAGCTAAGAAATTCAGGAGTAGATGTATCAGATAGAACTATACGAAAAAGAATTGAGAGATTAGAGAAGAACGGAATCATAAAAGGTTACAAGGCAGTCTTGAGCGGAATCTCCTCAAATGATCAGTTCGAAGTACTATTCCTTAAACTCAAAATAACGAGATCCATGGAAAATACAACAGAAGCAATAAAGAACTACATCAAAACTTTACCAAATTATCTTTTTGTTGCCACAGTAGATGGAGATTGGAATATGATTGCAGTATTAAGAATAGAAGGAACTGAAAAAAATCCATCTGCAAGAATAGTAGAAAAATTCTCTGATCAAATCATAGATTACAAGATGGGTGGAATTCAAATCAAGGATGTAAATCTGCTCAACATGTCAATGTTGTTACTTACTTGATTTCAGATAACGTGGTTGCATCTAGTGCATTTTTCAATTCATTTATCGAGAATGGTTTTTGAACAAATGCCGTAGAGCCAAAACCAATAGTCTTTCTAACACGTGGTGTTGATTTTTCGTCAGCAGTTATCAATATGATAGACATGCTAGGTTTTGATTCCAGTAGAGTTTTTGCTACAACGTCTCCTTTTATGTCAGGCAAGTCCATGTCAAGCAATATAATTGGATTTTGTTTTGATTTAACAAGTTTTGTTACAAGATCAATAGCTGACTTGCCATCACCAACTGTTTGGATGTCACTGTATCCCAATTGCTGCAGAAAACTTTGAAGTCTTAATAAAATTGCAGGGCTATCATCAACTAGTACAATCGGTCTTTTCTCTTCAACTAGTTCATGAGTATATTTTTGTGCTTCTTCAAATGCATTTCGGGCATCATCATAACGACCTATTCTAAGAAAACACCTAGCTGCGCATTGATACGCATAACTAGAGTTATTTTTGTCCTTTTTTGCAAGTTTCAAATAAAACTTGGCTGCTTCTACAAGTTCATCTTTTTTTTCTTTTCCTTGTCTTGATTTACACTCTGATGCAAGTATGAGATACAACCCTGCTCGATAGTTGTTGTTTTTCATTTCCTTTTGAGCCAGATCCATGAACATGTTATGAGCTGTCATATTTTGATCATTTTTCAGATACGTACAGGCCAGATCAAATTTCTCTAGATCTTCTTCTGCCATCAGCATTATACAGAATTGAGCATAATATTTGATTTGTGTAAGAAGAAAACTCTTGACTTGAACTAAGAAAAGAGTAGATAACACATGTATTATAAACAAAAATGGAGGAGTAATAGAGTGAGCAAGGAAAACCCTAGCGTAGGCATTTCGCAACCTCCCGTAAACATATTGTTTAGCCCACTAGATGCCTCAAAAAAAGACGTATGGAGTATTGACGTAGTACGAATTCTAGAGATTTTGATTAAAATTCTAGGTCAAGCAGATAAAAAAGATCTTCGAGTTGCAGGAATTGCAGCATTATCTTCTGCAATGATACATAGAATGAAAGTAGAAAGCATCTTTGCACTACAAAAGGCAGCCATGGAGAAAAAACCTCTTACCCAGAGAGAAGATGTCGATATCGAAGTGATAAACATGCCATATAGACATGAATCCACATATCCAGTAACATTAGATGAGCTACTATCAGTTCTTGAGAACCTCATTGGAACAATAGCAAACCCGCGTTCAAGCAGAAGACAGTTAGAATTTGAGCCAGTCCAGGCACCTAACTTTGATGATTATTTCATCTCTCTTGAGAAGATAATAGGCCAGTATGAAGAGCTAATAATGAGCAAGATAAAGGCCACGGGTTTTGGCTCCTTCAAGAGAATAACATCAGAACTTGATCTTATTGATACAATCAGATGTTTCTTTGCCATCTTATTTTTGGCACGAGATATGAAAGTGGATCTGGAACAGACAGAAGACGACATTATAGTCTCCCTGATAAAATAGAAATTTACAATCA
>CAZWSG010000026.1:0-5972 GCA_964636595.1 uncultured Nitrosopumilaceae archaeon | reverse complement strand
GAACAGACAGAAGACGACATTATAGTCTCCCTGATAAAATAGAAATTTACAATCAGATCAATACTAAGTAGGAATTTCATTTAAGTATGCTTTAGCATATCCGGATGTTGTAAATGGGCAAGATAGAAGACGATGATGCAATGGCAAGGCTAGAGGCTGCACTATATTCAGCAGGAAGGCCATTAACCATAGAAGAATTGATCAAAGCATCAGGAACAGAATCCAGAACCAAGACTTTGGCCATAATGACAAATCTTGTCAAAAAAACAAAGACAGTCTTCAAGGCAATCGAGGTTGCAAGTTTGCCAGACGGCTCGTATGTATTTCAGCTAAAACCAGAGTTTAACACAGTAATTAGAAAATATGCATCAAAACCACTGTTGCCTACAGCCACTCTCAAAACATTGTCGTATATTGCATACATGCAGCCGGTCTCTTCAAAGAGACTAGTCGAAGTAAGGGGATCAGGAGTATACATGCATCTAAAATTATTACAACAGTTAGACTATATCGAACATCAAAATGTCGGCAGGCTAAAAATCTACAACACTACAGAAAAATTCCAGAAATATTTCGGCATACAGGGAGACAAAGATCTCCTCAAGCAAAAGCTCTTTACAAAAGTAAGAAGTCCAAGCCAGGCTATAGAACAACAAGCACCTGAAGTATCTGCAGAGCCATTGACTCCAAGTCAATAACTAGTTCAAAAATAGTGCCCCAACCTGTAAATGGTATAAATTAGAGATACTTTATCGAGTCAACATGAAGAAATCTGTGGAAAATCTTGCAACAAGTAAGATTACTGGTGGTAGAAGATATCCACTCAGATCAAGACGCAAGTATGAAATTGACAGATATTCCGTAGAAGCAGTTCCAGGAGAACAAGTAACTGTGACTCGCAAGACAAGAGGAGGAAATCAGAAAACATCATTAAAGACAACAGATGTCGTCAACTTGACAGTTCCAGGTTCCAAAGTTAAAAAATTGAAGATTCTAAAGGTGTTAAAAAATCCGTCAAACAAAGACTATGAAAGACGTGGAGTGATTTCCAAAGGTGCAATTTTAGAAACCGAAGCAGGTCAATGCAGAGTAATTTCAAGACCTGGTCAAGACGGCGTAGTAAATGCAATCTTGATAAAGTGATAAGATGAAGGATTACGAACATGTCGTAATCTGGCTTGACTATTTCAATAAAACTATCACAAAGAAGATGGGCAGAAAAGTTTCTCGTGAAAAGAGTGTTTTTGACCCATCGTTGAATGAATTGATTGCTGCTGCCAAGGCAGCAGGACTTGAACCAACCGAGACAAATGATCAAGTTAGATTTCCAAGACGACCATATGTAAGATCAGGTTATATCACACTTGCGAAGGCCAAGCCAAAATCCAAAATGATTTCTGCGATTTCTGAAAAACTAGTTTCAAAAAGAGCCAAACAATCCAAGTAAATATCCATTATAGCTTGCAGCTAAAGTAATGTTGACAGAACCATATTGATAACAGTATTTTGTTGAGAATTCAATTGCAGGAGGTAGGCGAAGTATTGCATCTAGCGAGTAGCGGTAGAGTCATCATTAGACTCACAAAACAACTAAGAGATAACCAGATAGTCGTAGACAACTCTGGAGTCAAAGTCGCCAAAGTATCAGAAATGATAGGTCCTGTTGATGCACCATATGCGTCGGCAGTTCCGCTTACCAACAACATAAAAAAACAAATCGGAAAGAAAGTTTTCATCGTCGAAGAAACTCCTGTGATGAGACCAAAACGATTCAAAGGAAGAAGAAGATGACCACAATAACAGAATTACAAACACATTGCCCGGAATGTCGTTCAAATTTGATTGACGACACTCACAGTGGCGAGAAGATTTGTTCAGGCTGTGGATTGGTCGCAATGGAACAGATGCCAGATTACGGAATTGAATCAAGAGCAACAAATCCTGAAGAAAAAATGAAAATGACAAGAGCGTCAGGACAGACAAGTTATGCACAACATGACTTGGGAATCAGGACAGAGATTGCAATGGGAACAAAAGATTTCAGTGGAAGAACAATATCAAGTGACATGGCAAATCAGATGTACAACCTAAGAAAATGGCAGACTAGAATAAGGGTTGCATCTCCAGAAGAACGAAGGCTTGCAAATATTTTAGCAAAGATAGGAGAAACATGTCATGCCCTATCACTGCCAAGAAATGTCATCGAGTCAGCGTCCATGATATACAGAAACTTCCAAGGACAAGCAGATGCAAAAGGCAAATCAGTTGCTTGCATGTCCGCTGCAACAATTTACATGGCATGCAAACAATGCGATGTTGTAAGATCCCTTGACGAGATTTGTGCTGCAACAGGAAGTTCAAAGGAAGAAAAGCTCAATGTCAAATTGACAGCAAAATACTATAGAACACTTGTGATGGAACTTGGTTCCAAGACAGCACCTACAGTCACTCTTGAAAAATACATATCAAAAATAGCAAATCTGGCAAAGCTTGAAGTTCGTGTAGAAAGACTTGCTGCAGAAATTGCAGAAAAGACTTCAGATCACAGTCTTGCAGACGGAAAGGCACCAAACGGGTTGGCTGCTGCATATTTGTATATAGCATCAACTCTTCTTGGGCAGAGCATCCTTCAAAGAGATGTCTCAAGTGTTGCAGGAATAACTGAGGTCACCATAAGAAACAGATGCAAGGAAATTCTCACGGCATACAAGATGAAAGTGACATTACGACAATCAATAGTTAAGAACTAACTCTCTTTCTTATTTTTATATTTAAAAAAACTAGATTTTCAGCCAGCTATGGTAGTTTTTGTCAAATATCCCAAATTTACCACAGAGTGACACGTCACATGTTGTTGCTGGGATGTTTTTCTGCTACACATCTTGCATATTTTTTGTATTGTTTTTCTGCATTGGTTACACCAAAGATGTTTTGCAAGTTCTCCTCCACAGGTTCTACAGCTCTCATCAGGCATTATACAATCACACTTGATACGTAGATCTTTGCTTTTAGCAGAGTGCAAATAGATCCAGTAGCATACCATAGAATCCATTGTAGTTCCATGACAAACATTCTGCCATGCCGTACATGGTATATCATATGATGATTTACTAGAGAAAATAAAAAGAAAAGGAAAGAGATTCTTTATGGATACGACCAGAGCTGTTGACCGTTGAATTTCATTTCAGAAATACCCTTCTCATCTATGTTTTGTACTGCACTTGGTAGTGGTACATACAATAGTTTTGGAGCGTATTGCTGTCCGTCTGTTACAAACCAGTAAAGCATGTGTACAAGATCCTGTGCCTGTTGCTGAGTCATACCCTTAAGTTGTTCAAGGTTTGGATTCACCAATAGATAGGTGAATGTTGCAATTGGGTATGCATTTGGTCCAGGTGCATTATTGATGGATACATTACTCCATACTCCGTCAGCTGCTGGCAATGTGGATATTGCTCCAGATGCGGCTGCTGCGGTTGTTGTCAAATTAGCATCAAGGAATGCAGTCTTGTCATGGTTCTGAATATAGGCGTATGTCATTGGAATCTTTGATGCCAATTTGTTAGTCTTGGCATATGCCAATTCTACATATCCTACAGATTCTGGAACTTTCTTTACTATTGCAGCAACCCCTGCGTTGCCTGAGCCGCCCATGCCTGTTGGCCATGGAACAGATGTAGAATGTCCTACTTTTGCACTCCAATCAGAGCTAACTTGTGAAAGATAGCCAGTGAATGCAAAGGTTGTACCGGATCCATCAGATCTGTGAACAAGAATTATCTTGTTTCTATCGGCTGCTAATGCTTTTGCAATTGTTGGATCAGTTTGTAGGTTTACAATAGCAGGGTCATGCCAGTAAATGATTTGACCCAAGAAAATTTTTGCTATTACATCCCCAGTTAACAAGAGTCCATTTTTTTGAACTCCTGGGAGATTGTATGTAACAACTATTGCACCCATAGACTCTGGAATTGTCAATGTTCCTTTTGGAGCCTTTTTGATATCTGATGCTTGCAAAGGTGCATCAGTTCCTGCAAAGCTTACTTTTTTGGCTGTAAACAGCTTAATGCCAGCACCACTACCAATTGGTTGGTAATTCAACGTAATTCCAGGGTACAGTTGATGATACTCTACTCTCCATTTGTCAATTATTGGAAATGCGAAAGTTGATCCCCCAGCATTATAGTTGAACTTGTCACCATCAGCAGGTGCTGGTGGTGGCGTAGTGTCTGCACGTGCACTAAGAACAGTTGTCGGCATTATTAGAACTAGCATCAATGCTAATCCTAACAAGATTTTATTTGTCATCAATGGGTGTGTAAGATTTGTTTATTTACATATAATCGACATAGATCATGTAAATAGCTATATTCTATGTTTACATATGTAATTCATTTTTAGATCAACATATCCTATGAAAAATCATTGTTGCAACAAGAGATTAAAAAACAAGTACTTGAAAACTTTTGTACAATAAAAAAAGAAAAGAGTTTTAGATTTTTGGATTAAATCCAATTCTAGATTTTGATGAAACTGCAATTATAGATACAATTGCAATTGCAAGAACTAGAGCTGCAACTGGACCAAATTCTGGAACTGCGCCACCAGAAAATGACACTTGAGCAAGTCCAGCTTCATCAATCTTCTTTATCGAATCAGGCAAAGGTACGTACAACAAACCTGAAGCATACTGTTGACCATCGTTGATTATCCAGTTAAGAAAATCAAGTACTTGAGTAGACTTGTCTTGTGTTTCTCCATTTACTGTGGAGAGATCCTTGTATATCATCACATAAGTTAGTGTAGATATGGGATAGGAATTGCTTCCAGGTTCATTCACTATAGACACTTTACTCCAGTCGCCATCAGCAGAAGGTAGGTTCCCACTAGCTACTGCAGCATCAGCTGCAACGCTATCAAGAGTTGGTTCCACAAATGCATTACCATCAGCGTTTTGGACAAATGCATATGTCATTTTATTTTGAAAGACATATGCCAGTTCTACATATCCAATGGCATATTGTGTAGTTTTCACAATGTTTGCCACGCCTGCATTTCCTTGACCTCCAGTACCAACTGGCCATGGCACTGACTTTCCTTGACCTATCTTGGCCATCCAATCTGGACTGATTTTAGAAAGATAATCCGTGAACGCATATGTTGTTCCAGATCCATCAGATCTATGTGCTACCACTATTTTTTGGTTAGGTAGACTTGTTCCAGGATTGAGATTAGCTATTGCAGGATCATTCCATGAGGTAATATTCCCCATAAAGATCTGTGCAATTACAGGTCCTGTTAATTTTAGTCCTTTATCAATTCCAGGAAGATTATAGGCAATTGTTATTCCACCTATTGATTCTGGAATGGTAAGTACACCAGGAGCTTTTTGCATATCAGTTGCAGATAATGGTGCATCAGATGCTCCAAAGTCTACACTTTTTTGCTCCAAGAGCTTTATTCCTGCTCCACTACCAATTGATTGATAGTTTAACATGATCTCAGGATGTATTTTGTTGTATTCAACTCTCCAGTTATCCATCAATGGAAACACGAAGGTTGATCCTGCCCCTGTGATTGTATAAGATTGGCTAGTCTGTGCACTTGCATGCATCGACATTGCGGGCACTAGTAGGATTAACATCAATGTAAATCCCATAATGACTTTTTTTGTCATGGTGACAACAGGAAATGTATTCTATTTACCCTTGGTCAACATAGTTTTCATATTAATTAATAATCTATATAGATTAGAATTTGTAAAATAGATTTTTCAAATTAGATCTAATGATATGTTCTTGCGCCTGTAACAATATAGCTTACAGAATCTCCTACAAATGCAGCATGATCAGCCATTCGTTCCATGTATCGAAGAACCAGTGCATCAGCAAGTGCACATTTGACACTTCCTAATGTTATCAACATTGGCAAATGCTTGTTATAGTATTTGTCAACAAGATCTTCATCAGTTC
>CAZWSG010000025.1:0-18415 GCA_964636595.1 uncultured Nitrosopumilaceae archaeon | reverse complement strand
CAGCCCCAAGTGGATCATCATCCTGATCCTAAACTCTCTTTTCCTTTTTATTTTTCAATTCTAAGAGAAATCTTGTATAGTATGATCTATCTGTATAATTATTTTTACAAATGATTGTTACACAATATCCAAATTGATAGAAATGAACTAACGTGAAGAAATTACCTAAAGTACAATCTATGCTGCACTAAAGTCTCTAGTCCAATTTGAATACTCTTGAATCATGCCAGGACTAACACTTGGTCTTCTTCTCTTGATTGTCTTTTTAAAATCATCCATGGTAATATCTCGTAGTTGTACGTGTGTGAGATCTGCATTTCCTTTAGATTCTGCTTGACTGAAAAACTCATCTATCACAGATAACTGGACTGATTGACAAATGTCTCTTATGTCACTTGCACTGTAACCGTCTATTAATTCTGCAAGTTGTGGCGCTTCTACAGAGGAATCTTTTTTTAGTTTTGATAAATATGACGAAAATAGATTTTGTCTAGTCTCTAATGATGGGAGTGGTATGTAGATTCTTTTTGAAAATCTTCTAAGAAATGCCCAATCTAGTTTCCAGGGTTTGTTAGTAGCTGCAATTACATATGTTTGAAGATTTTTTCCTTTATCATTTACTCCGTCCATTTCTGTAAGGAATTGATTTTTCACTCTAATCTCTCCGCCGTTTTCATTCTGTGAATTGCCAAGGAGAGAATCTACTTCATCTATTAGCATGATTACTGGTACATTCTCTTTTTTGGAAGAATCTCGTGCCATGTGGAATAACTGGGATACATTTTTCTCAGCGTCTCCCAACCACTTGCTCATCATTGATGCGGCATCTACATTTATGAAATAACCATTGATCTCGCTGGCAGTAGCTGCCGCAAGCATTGTTTTTCCACATCCTGGTGGTCCGTATAGGAGAATTCCTCGAGGCCACCCGAGTGTAAAAAGTTCTGGTTTTTTAGCAGGATATACAATGGATTCACGCAGTGCTACCTTTACATCCTCTAATCCAATTACTTCTTTCCAGCTTACATTTGGTTTTTCCTTTATGATCATATTTTCAAGATTACTGTTAGATGCGGTTTGACTGGAACTTCCATGCTCTGAAGCATTACCGTGATTGTTACCATTCTGGGAGAAACTGTCCGATGGAAGGTGTAATTCGCTTATTCTCTTTTTATATTGTTCACAATGTTGTTCGTAAACTGGGTTTAGTGTATTGTCTGGAAATAATTGTATTAATTTTTCTAGCGCATCGATAGCTCTTTGGTAACTGGCTGCTGCTGCACTCTTGTCTCCCTGACCATCTTGTTTTATGGCATCTGCTGCATATCTTCCTGCTGCTCCTTCTAATGCTTGGGCTGCGGCACTCACGAGAATATCGATAATATCTTCTAGAATTTACAAGCTAACGTTTACTGTAAAATCGTATGCTTCTATTAGTTAAATTAATTAAAGTATTTTTTCATAGAATCATTATCTTTGCATTAACATCATTCATGTGATATGTTATATTCATGCAGGCAAAAAAGACTAGAAAATACTCTGTCATACCTATTATAATGCTGGGTTATACGTACTGAAAGATATCAATTTGGAGCCACTTGAATTTTGTGATGTTTGTTTTCAAAGAGGAAAACCAAATCTTTGTGAAACATACAAGAATACATTTACAAAAATTGTTTCATTACAATTTTCTCAAAAAACTAGGTTAGACCGGATTCTTACTAGATTGGAGATAAGACCACGTTCAGTTGAGAAACGCTGGACATTGATTCTCTCATCAGAGCAACGCAAAGAATTTCTTGATTCCTTGTGGGGCATCAATGTCACAGTACATACGTTAGAGGACCATGTTAAAGTCATAACTCAACTCTATAAACCCGAGGTGAGAAAATTGGGTGACAGAGAACAAGTTGAACTCCCAGCCCCTGAATCATGGGAAGAATTTGATCCAAAATCCCGAGATTGGATTCAACTAAAAGTTGATACAAAAAAAGAAAAATTTCATGCGCTTGTAAATCTAGGCAATGTACTCAAGTGTTCAAGTTTTGAAGGGACGACATATTTTCGTACCTACTTGAACGCTAACACACCCATGCTTGTTCCTATGGAAAAACGAGCAGTGTACAATATCGTATCTACTCTAGCAGAGCCCATTACAGCTATCTGGAAGCCTGATGGTAGTGCACAACATGGATTTATTGAATATGACCAGTTACCAAATATTCCTGATGAGATTTACAATGTATTGCGAAGACTAGCAACTGTTAACAAGAAAGTTCCTGATACTATGATATTTGAAAATAATGATTTTGAATTGGTAAAGACTGTGTTAGGATGCATCAAGATTGAACTGATTGTATCTTCTGAAACAATAACTACTCTGTCAGAGAAAAAATCTGATGTTCCAATACTAATTGAAGCGATACAAAAAGATCGTCTTCAAGTTATGTTGGATATTGTTAAAGAAATAGGTGGCAAAATTGAGGTCGAAAAAGACCACATTACTGTATCAGGTACACGAGGATTGATAACGATAACATTTGTTGATAATGACAAGAGTTCTCAGGATGGTAATGTGGTAAAAATAGCTGTATCTGCTCTTGAAGATCCGCCACGATTTGTAGAGATCCTGGTTATGATTAAAAAAAGACTCGGTCTTCTTGATCTGCCTCTTGAAAATGTACTCAGTCAACACTGGCCAATTATTTCAGATAATGATCTCCAGTATGTAATCCAGACTGCAATTTCATGGTGGTCAAGTAATCCTGTATTGGCTACAAAAATAATTGGTGATGCTGAAAAATTTGTCCGAGTAAAAGAATGGAATACAAAAATCAAAGAAGGAAAAATTCGTTCTACTCTTGATACAATAACACTTGGAAAGATAATAAAACAAAAGGAATCAAATCTAGTCACAAAATAGTGTCCATTACATAGTATGTCATAAGTAACATATTGTAAAATTCTTTCACATGTGTTACATATTGACACTGTATTTACTGGTGTCTTGGAAAAATACCATATCTATTATGAAGATGTGATGAAAACCAACATGTTTTTTCTAACAACTATTCTGGCAATAGTTGTTATTCTGACAACAAATGCTGTAACGCCTGCATTGGCTTTGGACTATACTATGCAAAAGATGCATGCAGACTTGACTGGATTTACTGTCATGTCTGAGTGTTGCCCTATTCCAAAAGTGCATGTAGAGGGAAATCTGATTACCATGTCTAATGGAACCATGAATCTTTTCACACAAAGTGGTGTTGTTATGATTGGAACTACATCGTATGACCTAAAATTTGAACCATTAAACAAGACTAGTATTACACACGAAAATTCTGTATGCAAGTCTGGAACAAATTATGAGCAGTCTGGGATAGTAGAATTGACAGGAAAAGATGGTGATACATTCAAGGGTCCTGGAGTCTACTCGTGGGGTAACACATCTGGATGTCCAGATGGTGATTCGAGCTTTACATACTTTAGCGGAAACGTTCAGAATGCACAAGGTGTGATAATTGAATTCTTTACTGGGACTGATTCATTGCCAATCGTCCAGTAAAATTCAATCTTTTTTATTTCAAGTCTTTTTGAATCCAGAAAAATAATGACATGTTTTAATTTTGATTATTAAAAATTCTTTTAAAATGAAATCTCTATTTTTAAATTGTCAATTCTATTTCCATTTTTTGTCATCTAAAAACAATGACACTATTAATTGCGGGGAGGGTCTACAAAAATTCAGAAAACCATTTTAAGGAATCTCTGTAGACCGATCTACAGAGTACATTTCTTTATCTAAATATTTACTATAGTGTTTTTGATCAATACGTATGTAGCTTGTCTACTATGTGATCTTTCACGAGATCAATGATATCCAGTAAAATAATTTGTATTTTATTTTACTTCTATTTATCAAGTAATGGAATGGAATCTATTTGGAATGTGGACATGTTGAATAAAGATAATTTCTGTCTCAATGATAAGAATTCTGACATCTACAATCATTGGACTTATAATAACTTCTCTCTTTGTGAGCATTTCAAGTATGTGTTCCACGTGTTTTTGGACAATATGACTGGTGAAGTAACATCTGTTGTACATACACATTCAATTCTTCTTTTTATCTTTGTATAAAATAACTATGATACATAATATCTATATGATTTTCACTTGTGTTTTACTTATAATTTTTCTATCTATTCAGATAATGCATGATAATATGTTACATCTGTGAACATCCAATCCCATTGGAATGTACTCACAAAAATAATCCAGAAACAAATGATCAAAAAATAAAACATGAAGACTTGGACTGTTTGTGTACATGTCATATCAAGTCAACTGTACTCTTCAATTAACATGTGTAAGAAATACAAGTCATAGTCTATGTGGATCTATGAAAGATTGTATTGTCTATAGATGCAATTGAAATAATTACAAATGTCATGGAAACATGATTTCTAAATGATATTGCATCTAGATCATTTGTTAGTTTCATGTCTTATGGTGTAATTGACATTTGAAACCAATCCATATTCTTACTATTATTTCAGTATCTACACTAGCTTTGATTCTATTCATTGTGTTTTATGCACAAGAACAACTAAAACAAGAAACACGAATAATTGACACTGATAGAATAATCTTACTCAAACAAATTGCATCTACAACAGAACTGAGATTTTCAGATGCTACCAAAGTTTTACAGACATTAAGTCGGGTTACTACTGTGACAGATCCAAGATTTGTTTCACTTGTTGATAAAAATCTACATGGAGTGCCTGAAAATAATGCAACAAATGAGAGAAATTTATTCACAAAAACTCTACAAACGTATGAAGATTTTGAGAGTATCACGCATGTTTTGTCTAACGGTACTGTCTATCTAGAGGAGCCATATTCATTCCAAAAGAATAATCTCATTTCGAATTATAACAACACGACATGGTTCATAATCATGTCCTCGACCCTTGATACATACGTAAGCTCGATAACAACATCAGATATGACTGGAAAAAAAATTGCAATGATGGGGGTTCCAATTTTTTCTCAACGTGGAAACTTTACAGGTTTTCTAACTGGTGTATTAGATCTATCTACTTTACAAAATAAGCTCTATGATGTTCAATCGTATACTAATGGAAAATTTTTGATAATAGATGATGAAAGAAACATAGTGGCATCATCTGATAATGATACATCTTCATATCTTAACCTCAGTTCAATCTCTGCTTCATTATCTGGAGGTTCTGGCACGTCTGTTGAAAATGTATATGGAACAAAAATGTATGTATCTTATTATCCGCTGTATATAGCTGGTTCTAGTCCATGGGCAATTGTCTTGATTCAACCATATGATGATGCATTTCATGAAGTTAATTCATCCATACGAGAATCTGAAATACTAATAGTTGCAATATTGCTTGTCTCAACAATTTCATCTTTTTTCATTGTTAAATCATTTCGAACCCAGCATGATCTTGCAATAAAACTAAAAGAATCTAACACCATACTTGAAAAATCACAAGAAGAATTACATACAAATCATATCATCATACAAGATTATCTAGAAGAAATTTCAAAAATAAAAAATGCGTTATACCAATCTGCAATAGTTGCAATAACTGATAGAAATGGTGCCATAATTGAAGCAAATGAAAATTTTTGTACAATATCCAAATATTCATACGATGAGCTAATAGGTGAAAACCATAGTATTCTCAAATCTGGATATCATACACAAAAATTCTACGTAGAACTGTGGAAGACCATATCTAATGGAAAAATATGGCAAGGCGAGTTCAAAAATAGATCAAAAGACGGTTCATTTTACTGGTCAAAAACCATCATCATTCCGCATGTAAAAGACAATGAAATCACAGAATATGTCTCAATTGGAATTGATATTACAAGAGAAAAAGAATTATTGGTAAAATTAGATAATTCGCAGAAATTGGCTACTATTGGTGAGTTATCTGCACGTGTAGCGCATGACATTCGTAATCCTCTTTCAATAATTAAAAATAATTTCGAACTATTACAATACAAAGATCCTAAATTTACAAACAAGCACAAAGATGCACTTGAAAGGATCAAAAGAGCAATACTGAGAATAACTCACCAAGTAGACAATGTGTTGGACTATGTCAGGCCTCCGACATTGACACTAAAACAGGAAAATCTACGTATTATAACAAAATCTGCACTTGAAAAAGTAGATGCTCCTGATGGTATAAAGATAAAATATTTTAAAAAAGATATTTTTCTTGTTTGTGATTATTTAAAAATTGAAGTCGTATTGATTAACATCATAACTAATGCAATCCAGGCAATGGGGATGAAAGGTAAGCTAGACATAATCTGTGATAAACACGAAGATCACTTGGTAATGGAAATTCGAGATACCGGACCTGGAATTCCAGAAAATATTCTACCTAAAATATTTGATCCATTGTTTACCACAAAACAAATTGGTACGGGTCTTGGACTATCAAGTTGTAAATCCATTGTAGAATACCATGGTGGAAAAATCAGTGTTAAATCTAAGATGGGTTCTGGTACTAGTTTTATCATAATTCTTCCATTAAACTTGAAAAAATAAAAACACAATCTATTTTTCTTGTGATGTTAATTTATTGAGCCAGTTCTACTTTTCTGATGCTGAGCATCTTTTCTAGAATATTGTTTTTGAGTTGAATTGGATCCAAACTTGGTCTTGAAACCACTAAAATAACATAATTGTGAAATTCAAATGAAAGTGTTGTAAATCGTTCTCTTTCTAGAATTGAACTCTTGACTTTTCCAAACTCATCATCATGATCTCTATTCATTGAAGTCTGCAGAACAGACTGCATGAAAAACATCTCCCTTTTTTGTATAGTCAATGCTTTGTCGATTCCTTCTTCTCTAGCTTTAGTTTCTATGACTCTACCTTTGTGGTTTAGCACTGCAACCAATTCGATGTCATTGTCTAGATTGGTAATGTCCTTACATAGAATGTCAAATCCAAAATAATTATCATGTATTATTGACATGATGACAAGATGCAATTGCTGACTCAAAAGGATACGCCGTATAGACTGTTATTGTTTATGATGTCTATATAGAAAATATGAGGCTATGCAGTCTACTCTTCAAATTATTAGAAATTTAATCATTGAAAATACAATCAAGTTTTTATTTATCAAGGTACTAGTTGTTTTTTAGGTAAATGTACTAATGGAACAAATTACAGTCTCGGTACAATATAAAATAAAAAAGAAAAAACTTGTCAAAGCAACTAGTGCAATATTTGAATACGTTGAAGCAGTAAAAAAGAATGAACCTGGAACAACAGAATACAAAGTATTTCAAGATCAAAGTGATCATACTGTATTCATACATATCATGTCTTTTGTAGACAAGACTGCAAAAAAGACACATGAAAAAAGTGAACATCTAAAAAAGTTGAAAAAAATATTGGCTCCAATGTCGAAAGGAAAAGCTGTGTATACCAATATGATTACACTACAATCACCAATACTTGCAGAAAATGTTTCATTCAAAGAAAACATGCCGTCGCATGAACCAATTTAGTAATATCTGATTTTCTTGTTGTAATGGTTTCTAATCATTACCGGTGATGAGATTTTATTGCGTCTTGGATTCTGTTTAAATTATTAGTGACCTATACGTTGGAGAAATGTATCAATTCTTTTCTGGAGGTCATTGTGTATTTCTGATACTGTCCTGTTTCCATTGATTGGTATTAGACCATATTTTTTCTGCATTGCATGAAACTCTTGTGAAATTCTTTTTTGATAGATCAAAAATGATTCGTACATGTCTTCTGATAGACCCATGTCTGCTCCTGATTCATAATGGTCTAACGTCGAATTCTTTTGGAACACTCTGTGTATAAGCACTGATGGTTCTACGTCTAAATAAAATACGATATCTGGCTTTATGGCAAATCCATACAAATTATGACACCATGTTCTGTCAAGTCCTCTCACCAAGTTTCTTGCTATGAGGGTGTAGATGTATCTGTCAGCAAGTACGATATAGCCTGCCTGTAATGCGGGTATTATCTTGTATTCAAATTGGTC
The DNA here is from genome assembly GCA_964636595.1 of uncultured Nitrosopumilaceae archaeon. GTDB lineage: Archaea > Thermoproteota > Nitrososphaeria > Nitrososphaerales > Nitrosopumilaceae > Nitrosotalea. The sequence continues at coordinate 10,319 of CAZWSG010000025.1, read as the reverse complement.
TGCAAAATCTGCAGCATAGTATAGTGCTAGAGTTTTTCTGCCTAGGTTATAGTCTCTTTTGGCCTCCAATATTCCCCTGCCTACAAGTTCTGATCTTTTCAGACCTGTATTGAGCACCGCATGGCCGTCTGCCTCTAATCTAGTTGTAATCTCTTGAATGTGTGTACTGCGTCCTGATGCATCAGGGCCTTCTATTACAATGAGTCTGCCCTTGATTTCTATTTCCTGTAAATTCTTTATGCCATGACCGTAGAATTCTACGGTTCTCTTTCCAAGATCCTTGTATTTTGTTCGTGTCATTTTCTTATCTCCTAGTCCTTGTCTTGTTTGTTTGATGACCCTCTAAAAGAGGCATGATCTTTTTTCTTACAATATTCTGCTGTTCTTCGATATTTGTAGTTCCATCTATAACTGTAAATCCTTCGCGCTCTGCAAGTGAATCATACTGTTCAATTATTCTTCCCTGGAAAATTCTATAACTTTCATACTGGTCATTGCTCAAATTCATGTCCATGCCGGCTTCATAATACTTTAGCTTGGGTCTACCAATCAAAATCCTGTCTACTGCAATATCTACTGGAACCTTAAAGTAAAATGCAACATCTGGTTTTATTGCAAAGTCATAAACCTTCTTGACCCATTCTGGATTGCAACCTCGGACAATGTCTCTTGCAAAAGCTGTATACACATATCTATCTGCTAATACAAAATGACCAGCTCTGAGTAACGGTGAGATGTTTCTTTCATATCTGTCAGCAAAGTCTGTGGCATGCAACAAGCTAAAAGTGGTTGGAGTGAGTAATCCTTTCTTTTTTCCTTTTGACGTAATCTCTTTTACCATCTCTGACGAATTCCATTCTGATCTAAAAACACTGACACCTTTGTATGCAAGCCATTTTTCTAAAAGATGAATCTGGGTTGATTTTCCAGAACCATCAATGCCTTCAACTATGATTAGTTTACCTCTTGGTTCTGTCTTCATACTTGAATCACTATGATGTGAGGCAATTTTAGTTTTTACTGAAGTTACCATGCTCTTTCACTTGACATTTGTTTTGTAGGACTAGGGATAATGACTATGATCTATATAGTAATTGTAACTCTATGAAATATCCTAAATCGCAGTCGGATTTTTGATATCTGACTATTTTAAATTAATAAAATATTGTGCCATGATCTCTCTAACTTATAAATACATGAAAAATTGATGAGTCGTCAATGGATTTGCTTATACTACGACATGGTGAGGCCGGAAGACATTCTCTATCTCCTGGAGATTCTAAAAGGCCACTTACTTCAGAAGGAAGACAAGAAATTGCAGATTTATCAAATGGTTTACAATCTTTAAAGATAAAACTGGATTACATCTTTACCAGTCCTCTTTTACGCGCCAAGCAAACAGCAGAGGTTGTGGCAAAATCTCTAAAATATAGTGGTAAAATTGAAGAATTGAATTCTTTAAAACCAGAAGGCAGCAGGCTAGAATTTTACGCCAGTTTATCGAAATTAAAGCGTGATTCGGTGGTACTTGTGGTAGGTCATGAACCATATCTAAGTGAAATGATAAGTGAGGCAATATCCCAGTCTGGTTGCAGAATACGTCTAAAAAAAGCAGGCTTGGCAAGAATCAAAGTCATTTCTATACTTCCAAAAATCAAGGGCGAACTGAGATGGTTACTTGCTCCAAAACATCTAAACAAAATTGCATAAGATCTTTACGTTTCCTATGTTTTTCATTTAGTAAAAAAATGTAAATCAGAAGTAGATTAATAGTAACATGCTAGTATCAAGGCAGGTAATGTTTAACTGAAAATCTCAGTAATTGATCTTGGTTTTAACTCTGCCAAACTTGTAATCTATAATGTTAAAGACGATGATTCATTTGATGTTTATCAACAGGAGGGAGTCAAAGTAAGACTTGGAGAAGGACTGGATGAAAAAGATACATTGGGAAAAAAACCCATGTCAAGGGCGATTGATACGCTCAAAGTTTTCAAAGAGATAATCCAGTTAAATCCAATAAAATCTGTTTTGCCTATTGCCACTAGTGCAGTAAGAGAAGCAAGTAACAGAGATGACTTTGTTAATTCTGTTTCAAAAGAAACTGGATTTAATTTCAAAGTTTTGTCTGAACGAGAAGAAGCACTGTATTCCTATGTTGGTGCTATAAAATCACTTCATATTCCTGACACGCTATTTTTTGACATTGGTGGAGGTAGTCTAGAAATTGTTCATGCAGAACGATTCAAGATAAAAAAAGTAATTTCATTGCCTCTGGGATCTCTTAGATTAACACATCAATTTGATGGGAAAAAAGGTAAATTGACTGATAAAAATCTTAAAAGCCTTCAGAGACATGTCTGGGATCTTCTTCCAAACAAAAAAGATCTTGGTTTTGGCAAGGATACTAGACTTGTGGGAGTGGGAGGTGCATTGCGTGCATTGGCAAGATATGAACAAAGATTATCAAAATATCCTCTTGATAAAATTCATAATTACAAAATTAGTCATAAAGCACTTGATTCTACTGTTAACAAACTCTCAAAGATGAAATCTGATGATATTTCAAAAATTTCAGTCATAGGTTCAAGTAGGGCCGAAACAATTGTGGCAGGATCGTGTGTGATTAATACGTTGATGGAAAAATATGGTTTTTCAAATCTCTATGTGAGCAATCATGGACTACGAGAGGGCGCACTGTCCATATTTTTAGAAGATCCAAAAATATATCATGATGGAAACATCACTGCAGAACAAATTCGAAAGACAATAGGTCTTGATGAACAATATGTTAGTCCGGAAAAACAGATCTTTCTTAATAATTTGTATTCTGTCAAACTGATTTCTAAAAGAGAACGAAAGATACTTGATTATGCTGAAAAAAATATATATGAAAAATCGTCCTATAGTAATCCCCAAAGTGTATTTTATTCAATTATGGACGAAGATCTACCACTTGATCATAATGATCATCTGGTATTGGGTCTCTCTCTTGTTCATGCAAGACACTCAAAGACGTCAGATTGGCTATTTTCTAGGTATAAAACAATCTTGTCTGAGCAGGACAAGATATCGGTGAAGAAAATATCTGTTCTAGTCACACTACGAAAGATTCTTGAGAGAACAAAATTGAAGGTTGAGCTAAAATTACATGGTTCGAGAATAGTAGAGTTTGTAATAACTCAATCTAGATCAACACAATCTTTTCTACTCAAAGATACCTTGAGAAAATTTGAAGCCGTATTTGATGTCAAAGTAATTCTTTCAGTTCGTCAGTATCAGGGAAGCTCACATAATACCATGTTAGAACTCTAAATCAAAATTGCCTGCCTTTGGATATTTTTTAAAAAAAGCGACAAATTCATTATATCTCTTGGTTCGCTCCAACATTTCTGTTGATATGATGTCTGAATATCTTGAATTTTGTTCAATTCCTCTGAGGTAGTCTATTGTAATATCTGTGTCATGGATTTCACCAAGCATGTCTTGAATATTTTTTAAATTTTTGAGTGTTTCAAAAATTGTTTTCTTGTCTGATATGATCTCAAGAGAATATCGTAATTTTTTAAAGTCTTTTCTGAGCCTGTGGAGCTCATCAATTTTTTTCTCATCGCGTAGTGTAATTATTGTATTTTTCTGTATGTTCAACATTATGTTGTCTATAACCTCGAGGTATTTTTTTTCTAATTTTGATTCTTTCAAGGAGGATTTGAGAATCTTGGGACTGGATAAACGTGATATCTTGACTGCTAATCTATTGGCATTTTTGATATGCTCCACCCTTGAACTTTTTAGAGATTCTACTAGATCCTGTGTCTTGTCTGGGTATTTTGATTCCATGTTTGCAGAAATTATGTCCACATCTCTTATCTGTGCATTCATCTTGAAGAGTTTCTTGGCTTGTTTAAAGTAATTTTTCATCTTTTTTTGTTTTCGAATATTTTTTGGAAGAATTTTGTATGCTGCCTCTAGGCGTCTAATTGATACTCTGATGTCATGTATGTTCTCATCATTAGAATCTGTGATGTATTTGTCTAACTTTTGACAAAAGTTGTCTGAAATCTTTTTAAATTTTTTAAGAAATATGTTCTTGTTAATTTTTAATGATTTTTTCATTTTGTTGTATGTAATACGTTGTTTCTTTTAAGTTCTAGTAATTGTTGTGGTGTAATAATGTGTATTTCAAATTGTGTAATTTGATATTTACATGAATTTGGTTCAATGAGATATTGTTTTTATGAAAAACATTATGACAAATGATACTGCTGCACTGGCAGGTATTGTGATTATCCATGCCCATACAATTCTTTTTCCAATGCCCCATCTAACTGCGGACATTCTTCTTACTGCTCCTACTCCCATTATGCTCCCAGAAATTGCATGTGTGGTACTTGCAGGAATTCCAAGCCAAGCAAGAGTTGCAAGTATGCTAGCCGCACTAGTTTCTGCTGCAAAACCTTGGTAGGGTCTAAGCTGTGTAATTTTTACTGCCATTGTTTTTACTATGCGCCAACCTCCAAAGAAAGTACCTAGACTTATTGCTAGTGCAGCCATTATGATGACATAATATGGAATGCTAAATTTTGTGATCACCCCCTGGGTTAGTAAAATCAAAGCAATGACTCCCATTGTTTTTTGTCCATCATTTGCTCCGTGAGTTAATGAAAAGTATGTTGCTGAAATCAATTGCAATCTACCAAATGCAGAATTTACTGCATGTGGTTTTGCTTTTGCAAATACTGCCATTATGGCAAGTCCTGCTACAAACGCTGCAATAAAACCTGCAATTGGTGAAACTAGAATTCCTATTGCAACTTTCTGAATTCCATCTAGTATCAATACGTGTGAGCCTGCTCCTGCTATTCCGGCTCCTATGATTCCACCCACTAACGCATGGCTGCTTGATGTGGGCAATCCTAGTAGCCATGTTATGATGTCCCAGACTATGGCTCCTGCCAAAGCACCAATTATTATGTTGAGTGTAACAAAATCTGGATTTATGATTCCCTTTCCTATTGTTGTTGCAACTGCAACTCCAAAAAGAAATGGACCTATAAAATTGGCAGCAGCTGCTAATGTAACTGCATGCAGTGGTCTTAGAATTCGTGTTCCAACTATTGTTGCAATCGAGTTTGCAGCATCGTGAAAGCCGTTGAGAAAATCAAAAACTAGTGCAACTAATATTGCTCCAATTGCAAGTTCGATCATACCAATACCTATGTGTATTTGAGAACGATGTCCTCTATAGAATCTGCAACATCCAAACATCTGTCTGAAGCATGCTCAAGTGCTTCATAGGTATCTTTCATCTTGATTATGTTGATGACATCTGTTGTTTCAAACAGTTCTCCCATTGCTTTGCGATAAATGGCGTCAACACGATGTTCTTGTTCATTTATGGTACGACAATGTTCAATTATTGACTTGTCTGCTTTTACTTTATTTAATTTTGTAATCATGAAATTAATTTCCTTTGTAGAATTGTGGATCTCTTTTGCTATCTCCAACATGTGCGGAGGAGTAGATTTGATTTTAAAGCCAATCAGTCGTCCCGATATTCCCTCTATGTAATCTATAATATCATCAGTCTTTGAGGCGATTCTGGAAATATCTTCCCTGTCAAGTGGGGTGATGAATGTCTTGTTTAATTCTTCAAAGATTGAATGTGTAAGTTTGTCTGCTTCTTTTTCTATTGTTTCAATTTCTCCATGAATCTGGATCAATTTATCAAAGTCTGTAAATAATGCTACCAACAGTTTTGCAGATTCTTCTGCTTTACTTGCAAGATCGTTTAATATTGCAATGATTTCCTTATCATTTGATTTTATCCATGATAACCACTGAGCCAATGTAGTTCCTCCTAAGATTCATAGATAAATACCTGACCTATATAGGAAATGAAATCTATATAGATAAAAAAATATCTACGATCTGCTTGTTTTAGGGTGAACTGTTCTCTGAAATTACATCCTGGACTGTTTCATTAATGACTGCTTCTGCAATATCACTTGAATATTCTGCGGTTCTACGGATGTCTTCTAGTACAAACTTGATAATACTAGAATATTTTTTTGATTCTTCTAGGCTATCTGTGAATTCTTGTTCTTTTTCAGCTATTCTATGTGCGTTAGAGGCAACATTGTCTGCAAGGGCATAATCTCTTTTATTTAGAGCCAAAATAGAGTCTTCAAAGACCTTCAGAGAGTCTTCGCTTAGACGTGTTACTTTTTGTATTAATGCTGGCTCTAAAGTTGATTTTAAGAATTTTATTCTACTTGCAATTGATACTGCATGATCTGCAATTCTTTCAATTGATTTGACTACGATTCTATAACTGATGCAGTCTGATGGTTTTTTGAGTCCGATGTCTCGAAGGATCTTTTCATGTTCTACTGCAAGTGTCAAGTTTCGTAATATGTACAAACTGAATCTATCTACTTCGTCATCAAGATGAGTTATCTCTTCGCCAGACTCTACATCCATTTCTTTTAATGCATCAATTGCTTGTCTGTGCATCGTTGATGTGAGCAAAAACATTCGTTTGAGTGCATCACTTATTGAGAGTTCTGGAAGGCTGGTTAAAATTTGAATTGTAATGGATTCTGGAGTGGTTTCAACTATCTCTGTTCCTATCATGTTTTTTCTTACAAGATCTCTTATTGCTTGTTTGTGTTCTATCTGTATTCTGCCTCCTTTTGCATGTATTTCTATAATTTGATAGCCTGCCAAGTACATTGCAATGACTTTTCTCTGGATTGATTCAACAGAGTCTTTCTGACTTATGATTGTCTTTGATTTGGAAATCTTTGGAATTGAATAATTCTGTGTTGGTAATATCGAAAGCGATTTGTTTACATTTTTAACTATTGAAACAGGATCTCCTGTTTTTAGTTTCAATTCGTCGACCCATTTTTTTGGTAACGACAAAACATACGTGGATCCACCTACGAGTTGTAATTTTCTAACCTCTTTATCGTTTAATACTTCTGACAATGCATGAGTTGTACTTCTTATAGTTAAAGCACTTGTCTCCAGATTCTATGTATCTCTATATAGTTCACCATAGAACTATGAAATCTAAGAAATTATGGTCGATTCTCTCATATCTGATTTGGCAACCAAATGTGTTACATGTTATCTGTTAAAATGAAGAAAGGATCACCTATCACTGATAAAATTTTCAAATTTGTTGCTATTGGTGCTGCTACCTATGTTTTGGTAATTATAGCCATGATTGTAATTAATCTCACTACAGGTTCGGCTCAAATTTGGCAACAAGAAGGAATCTCTTTTCTTACAGGTTCTGACTGGAATTCTGTTGACGGTAGAGAATCATATGGTGCAGCACCTTACATAATGGGTACTCTGGTCAATGCAGGAATTGCCATGATAATTTCGGTACCTCTAAGCTTTGGAATTGCCATGTTTCTTTCTGAACTTGCGCCTAAACTACTTCGAACTCCTCTTGCTATGGTTATCGAACTTTTAGCGGCTGTACCAAGTGTAGTGTATGGATTGTGGGGTCTTCTTGTTTTTAGAACTTATATTCAAAACTGGATAGAAGTACCACTACACAATCTGTTTGGTGATCAGAGTATAATATTTGCCGGAACTCCATTTGGATTGGATATTTTCACTGCAAGTGTAGTTCTTGCCATCATGATCGTTCCTACAATTGCTTCTATCTCAAAAGAAATAATGTTGGCAGTACCAAATAGTCAACGTGAAGCTGCATACATGCTTGGCGCAACAAAATGGGAAGTTTTCAGAATTGCAGTTTTACCATATTCAAAATCTGGATTAATTGGCGCTACAATACTTGGCCTTGGAAGAGCCGTTGGAGAAACAATGGCCGTTACAATGTTGATAGGGAATGCTACGGGTGCTGCTGCCTTTCCGTCTTCATTATTTGCGCCAGGACAAACATTGGCAAGCATAATGGCAAATGAGTTTGCAGAGGCTTCTCAAGGAGGTCTTCATTTAGCTGCACTCATTGGTGTTGGACTAATTTTATTCATGATGGCTTTTGCCATAAATGTAGTTGCACATCTTCTTGTTGCTAGAGTGGTCAAATCACATGAAGGAGCTGTATTGGCATGATAACTGTTGAACAGAGAACAGAATTTAGAAAACATTTCCGCTATAATGTTGGTAGAAGACTTGTTCTGGACAAAATAGTCAAGGGCGTAGTCTTTGTATGTGTGTTGGTTGCAATTGTGCCGCTTATAGCTATATTGGTCAATGTCTTTAGTAATGGTGCAAGTGCTTTATCGTGGGAATTTCTTACTCAAGTACCCGGAGCCGTAGGAAGCGATGATCCAGGTGGAATAGGTCCTGCCATTCAAGGAACGCTGGTACTTATTGGCTTGTCTAGTCTCATAGGTGTTCCAGTCGGTGTTATGGGTGGAATATTTCTTTCAGAATATGGCAACAATAGATATGGACGAACTGTGAGATTTTTTAACGATGTTCTTGCAGAATTTCCAACAATTGTAATTGGAGTCTTTACATTTGTCTTGATTGTTTTGACTGTTGGAGACTTTTCTGTCTGGGCCGGATCTTTTGCACTTTCTATCATTATGCTGCCTATTATAATGCGAACAACTGAAGAATCACTCAAACTAGTGCCTGTTACATATAGAGAAGCAGGGTATGCACTTGGAATTAGAAGATGGAAAGTAGTTTTTACAATTGTACTTAGTAGTGCAAGAAGCGGTCTTGTTACAGGAATTTTATTATCTGTTGCAAGAATTGCTGGAGAGACAGCACCACTTGTATTTACAATTCTTGGGAGCAGTCAATTCATACAAGATTTCAGTGGACCAGTTGATGCACTGCCACTTCGAATTTGGAGACTTTCATCTCTTCCATATGATAGTGCAGTAGCTCAAGGGTGGGGCGGTGCATTCATTTTGATAATTATTGTTCTTTCAATAAATATTGGTGTGAGATATTTGTTCTTACAAAAGAAAGGGCAAACACTATTAAAGTTCAGAAAACTAGGGAGTGTATCATGATGGAAACAATGACGAAAGTTCCATTGAAAGATAATTCTACTGAAGATATAAAATACAAACTCATTGCAGAAAATATTTCTGCAAGTTATGATGGAATTGTTACAGTCAAAAATGTTTCAATGAAGTTCCGGGACAGGGCAGTTACTGCACTCATTGGACCTTCTGGTTGTGGAAAGACAACTTTTCTTAGATGCTTGAACAGAATGCATGAGCTTACAAAGAATGCAACACTAACTGGAAAAGTTTTGCTTGATGGTGAAGATCTTTATTCAAACAAGGTAGATCCAATAATCAATAGAAGAAAAATAGGAATGGTATTTCAAAAACCAAATCCATTTCCAACCATGTCTATCTATGATAATGTTGCATGTGGATTGAAACTTAATGGTGTAAAAGACAAAAAAATAATCGATGAGGTGGTAGAAGGATGTCTCAAGATGGCATCGCTTTGGAATGAAGTTAAAAATGACTTGAAGAAACCAGGCATGAGTCTTTCAGGTGGACAGCAACAACGTTTGTGTATAGCACGCGCTCTTGCCATACAACCTGAAGTTCTCTTGATGGATGAACCTGCATCTGCTCTTGATCCAATTGCAACTCAAAAAATTGAGGAAATGATACAAGAGTTGAAAAAAGAATATACCATAATTATTGTCACGCATAACATGCAACAAGCAACTAGGGTCTCTGACTATACTGGATTCATGTATCTTGGAGACTTGGTAGAATTTGGCGAAACAAAGCAAATCTTTGAGAATCCTAGAAACGAGATAACTGCCAAGTATGTTCAAGGCCAGTTTGGATAATCATGACCCGCCTCATAGACCCACATTTATCAAATTTATCTGAAATGATGAAGCAAATGTGCGATCTTTCTGTTCGATGTACAAATCTTGCAATTGATGCATACTTGGGCGGTCAAAATGCACGAAAAGAAGTGCATACTCTTTCAAGCGAAATGATGGATCTATACGATAAAGTCGGAGAACTGACATTTGACATGATTCTAAGATATCAACCCGTAGCAAGTGATTTTAGACTCATACGTTCTTCACTTGAAATTTCATATGGATTTACTAGACTTGGACGATATGCATATGATATAACATTGGTTAGAGATACTTTTGGCGATCTCTCTGATTGCAAAAATGAAGTCATTTACACCCTGTCAGGTGAAATAAAACAAATGGTTCGACTTGCTGTGGAATGTTTTGCAACACTTGATCTGGAAAAGGCCAAGGAGCTGCGAACTGATGAAGATCTTGTTGACAAATACTATAACAAGCATTTGCCAATGTTGAT
>CAZWSG010000024.1:0-21429 GCA_964636595.1 uncultured Nitrosopumilaceae archaeon | reverse complement strand
CCTGATGCAGCTGGTCTTTGTTGTGGTTTTGGTTCGGGTGCAGGTGCTGGTTTTGTTTCTGCAGGCTTGACCTGATTGGATAAATTAGCAAGCTTTGCTTCAAGCTGTGCTATCTTTGCTTCTAGTTCGGCAGTGTTAGATCCTTCTGTAACTTTTTTAGTAGAACGTGGTTTTTTTGGTTGAGATTCTTTAGACATGTAGTAGTTGTGAGATATGGCAGTTTATTTACATTTTGATCAAGTACGGATCTGCCAATTTATAGAAGTTTTATAAGAAGCAGGCACACATTTTAGGCATTGGACGATTTTGAAAGGGAATATCCAGGCTTTGACTGGAAGAATACCCCAGCATACAAGCACCCAGGCGGAAGAAACTGCCCATGCCCAAAGCACGAATACATCAGGGAGCAGATAGGTGTTGCAAAGACTGTGAGTCAGACTTCAAAAGAGCCAAGCAATATTACACTAAAGTTTTGTCCAGATCACTATAACGTATACCTCAAGGAAGTAATTCCATCCATGCCTCTCAAGTACAGAATCTTGACAAAGATTGCACTCAAGATAGGTGCAATCAAGATTGAACAATTAAAATACATGCAGTCAGACCAATGTTTTTACTGCAAATTTGGTTCTGGCGGACATGACAAGAAGAACGAACTTCCGCCAATTTTCTAAACAGGACTAATCAAGACTTTGGGTTTGTTTGGAGTGTCATGATGGCATCTCTTTCCACACAGAGGACAGGTAATCCTGTCAAGAAATATGCATTGACAGATATGTGATTTCATGTAACTATCAGCAGTTTTCGAATATTCCCCTGTTCCATTACAGAAAGAACATTGTGTGTCAAGAAGCGCAATTTTTCCCTGACCTCCACAAACTGTGCATTTTTCGTCACCCAACTTGATGGCATTTTGCGCCATAGCATAATTAAAGTTCTCTAGTGTGACACTTTTTTAAAAAACCAGTCTAAATCCAGCTACGCTTATACAATATCTCAAATCCAGTAAACATGTGCCAATTGAAGATGTGTCAGAATTTATAGAACAACTAGAAAAGGCAGGAGAACTAAAAAGGGTAAAAACCCAAGTTGATTCAAATCTCGAGGTTTCAGAAATTCTCAGCAGAGTAATGTATGCAAATGGTCCTGCCATACTTTTTGAGAACATAAAAAATTATGACACCCCAATACTTGCAAATGCATTTGGTTCAATCAAACGACTTGAAATTGGATTAGAGATGCAAGACTTTACTGAAATCGGTCAAAGAATTGTTGACATGACAAGAATGGAGATGCCAACAGGAATTTTAGATAAATTACGAAAACTTCCAGAGTTGTCAAAGATGACAGACATTGCACCCAAGCTGCAAAAAAGCGGCCCTGTCACCGAAGTAATAGATGAGACACCATCATTTGACAAGATTCCAATTTTAAAAACATGGCCAAAAGATGCAGGCAAGTTTATCACATTTGGCTTGATTGCAACAAAACATCCAGAGACTGGCGTAAGAAATCTTGGCGTGTACAGGATGCAGGTAATAGACAGCACACATGCATTCATGCACTGGCAAAAACACAAACGCGGTGCACATCATTATGATATCAAAAAAGATTCTGGAAACAAAATTGAAGCTGCAGTAATAATTGGTTCTGACCCTGCTACAGTATTTTCTGCAGTAGCTCCTGTACCAGAGGGGCTAGACAAGTACCTCTTTGCAGGAATTACAAGAAAGACAGGAATCAAGACTGTGAAATGCAAAACAGTAGACTTGGAGGTTCCGGCCAATGCAGAGATTGTACTAGAGGGATATGTGGATCCATCAGACATTAGAATGGAGGGACCATTTGGAGACCACACAGGATACTATACACCACAAGAACCGTACCCAGTGTTTACATTAACTGGAATCATGCGAAGACAAAAACCAATTTACCTTACCACCATAGTTGGCAAGCCAATCTTAGAGGATGCATACATTGGCAAAGTAATAGAGCGTTCATTTTTGCCGCTCATCAAAATGTTCCACCCAGAGGTTGTTGATTTTGCAATGCCAGCTTCAGGATGGTTCCAAGGCATGGCAATAATTTCAATCAAAAAGAGATATCCAGGACAGGCCAAAAAAGTCATGATGGGCCTATGGGGAATGGGTCAGCTTGCACTGACAAAATTCTTTGTTGTAGTAGATGAAGATGTCAATGTTCATGATTTCAATGATGTAATCTGGGCAATTACCACAAGGTCAGATGCTGCAAGGGATACTGTAATTATCAACAACACTCCAACTGATACACTTGACCCAGCATCGCCTTTTGTAAACTTGGGTTCCAAACTTGGAATTGATGCGACACAGAAAACAAGGGAAGAAGGTTTCCAAAGAGAGATTCAAGAACTTGTAAAATCAGACCCAGCCACAAAGAATCTAGTTGATTCCAAATGGTCTAGTTACGGTATCTAGTGGACTCGCACAGTATTGTAGAAATTGTCTCGTTCTTCTACTTGATAACCAATTTGCTTTACTGCTTGGATTATTTTTGCACCAGTAAGCTCAGTTGAACGTGCACCTGTACATGAGACAACCTCTTCTCCAAGAAGTGTTCCCCCAAAGTCATCTGCACCATATTGCAATGCCATTTGTGCCATGGCAACACCATTTGTAAGCCAAGAAGATTGGATGTGTGGAATCAAATCATTATACATTATTCTAGATATTGCAATCATCTTCAAGAGTTGTGTTCCCCCTGCAGGATATTGTACAGTCTCTTGTTTTTGCATCAAAGTATTATTTGGCTCAAAGCTCCATGGAATAAAGGCCATGAATCCATTTGTCTTTTCCTGCAGTTTTGCAATTTTCATAAAGTGCTCTGCAACATCATCTCTTGTTTCCACATGACCGTACATCATTGTAGCAGATGCCGGAATTCCAATGGTATGGGCTTCTTCCATTATTCTGATCCATGTATCACTTGAGATCTTTTTTGGACTGATGATTTTTTTTACTTCGTCAACTAGAATTTCTGCACCCGCACCAGGAATTGATTGCATTCCAGCTTCTTTTAGTCTTGACAAGACTTCTTTTGTGCTAGTGTGTTCAACTTTTGATATCATGTCAACTTCAGAAGCTGACAGACCATGAACTCCAACTGAAGGAAATTTTTTCCTAATTAATCTAAATGCGTCTTCAAAGTATTCAATCTTAAGAGACGGGTTATGTCCACCCTGGAACATTACCTGAGTTATGCCAAACATCTCCCAAGCCGCTTTAACTCTAGACTCTATCTTGTCAAGTGTTACAGCATAGGATTCTTCATGGCCCGGAGGTCTGTAAAATGCACAAAACTTACAATCGGTGATACACACATTTGTATAATTTAGAATCATATTGTTTACAAAAGATGAACGTCGTCCAAACTTTTTTCTTGTCAAATATCCAGCAACAAGTCCCATGAGATGAACATCAGTAGAATCCAACAGTCTCTTGCATTCTTCGATTCCAGGTCTTGTACCAATCAAAGAATTCTCTAAAATGTCACCAATTTCAGAATGATGAAGCTGTGCAGTCAGTTGGCTCAATTGACTGTGTTTTCTCTCTAGCGTATTTAATCGTTTGAGAGTAAAATGGCTGTCTTACATCGGAAAAAGTTCAGAGTATATCAAAAATTAATTTCTGGAAAATTACGAATTATCTTTTTTATAATTTCTACAGTTGTACAACTTGCAAATTCTTGTGGATTTTTCCCGCTATTTTTAAGTAGGGCACACCAACGATTAACACCAATGGTAACAGGCCACCAGATTCGAATGAATCGTATTTTACGCAATGGCAAGATGCTGTGCATACCTATGGACCATGGAATATCAAGCGGTCCACTAAAAGGAATTGAAGATCCTTATGCATTGATTTACAATTGCCAACATTTCGGTCTTACATCAGTTATCATCAACAAAGGGATTCTCAAGAACTTGCCAAAACCAACCAAGATTGGACTAGTTGTACATTTTTCAGGTAGCACTTCGTTATCCATGTCTCCAAACAGAAAGATGCTGACAGGCTCTGTTGAAGAAGCATTACGACTAGGTGCAGATGGAGTTTCACTTCACATCAACATAGGAGGAAAAGAAGAACCAGAAATGATAGAGCAACTTGGCAGGATTGCTGATGATTGTCACAAATGGAGTATGCCGCTTTTAGCAATGATGTACCCCAGAGGTGAAAACGTCAAGAATCCACACGACCCAGAAATAGTGGGCCACGTTGCAAGAATTGGAGCAGAATGTGGCGCAGACATTGTAAAAACACTTTACACTGGAGATGTGGACTCGTTTAAGAAAATAATCAAGAGCACACCAGTACCTGTTGTTATTGCAGGCGGTCCAAAGGCAAAGACAGACAAGGATATACTACAGATGACTGAAGAGGCAATGGAAGCAGGTGCCAAGGGAGTAACGTATGGAAGAAATATTTTCGAACACAAAGATCCAGGTAAGATGACTCATGCTCTTTCTGCAATAATATTTAGAAAAGAAACAGCAAAGGAAGCTGCAAAATACATTGAGCAAAAATAGAGAATTAATTATTGCCCCAAAAGTTTCAAGGGGCCAGCTTGTCAAATTTTTGTCAGAGATAGAAAAAGAAGGAATTAAAACGATAAGTCTAGACCCGGCTTTGCTCAAAGGAATCAAGACCAAAGTTTCTACTGTACACACTTCAACAAATGCAGATTATGTCATAGTTGACAAGGTTGCAAAGATCAAGGGCAAAAAGATAGGAATGAAGTTCAAGGTTCTCTCAAACGCAGACATTGAAAAAATACTCCAGTTTGCAAAGGCAGGACTAGACTTTGTCATAATAGAGGTGATGGACTGGAAGATAATTCCACTTGAGAATATCATAGCAAAGCTACACAAAATTCACACCGAAGTATTTGCAGTGGCAAATACTCCTGATGAGACCCGCAAGATGTTTTCAATATTGGAGATAGGTGTCGATGGTGTGATATTTTCAACAAATTCCATAAATGAGGTAAAAGAGACCATGGTATACCTTGGGACAAAGAACTTTGATCTAAGACCTGCCAAGATTTTGGAAATTAAAGAAGTAGGAAACGGAGAACGCGTTTGTGTCGATACTGCATCTATTTTAGGACGTGGAGAAGGAATGTTGATTGGAAGCCGTTCCAATTTCCTTTTCCTAGTGCATAATGAATCAGTTGGTTCATCATTTACTTCACCAAGACCTTTTAGAGTAAACGCAGGTGCAGTACATTGCTATACGCTATCCCCAGACGGAACAACAAATTATTTATCAGAGCTAGAGACTGGCTCAGAAGTTCTAGTAATCAATTCACATGGCAAGGCAAGACGAGCTACTGTTGGTCGCTCCAAAATAGAAAGCAGGCCAATGTTGATGATAAAAGCACAGATAGGAGATGAAGTTGGTGGCATCATTGCACAAAATGCAGAGACCATACGATTTGTGCGTCCAAATGGTCACCTAGTATCAGTTACACACCTAAAGAAAGGAGATATTGTTCTAGCATATTCCAAGCCAGCAACTGGAAGACATTTTGGCATGGAAGTAGATGACGAGTATATCGTAGAAAAATAAGTCCTAAAAAATTATTATACTCAAATATAACTAGAGTATCCATGAGTCTTCATTGTAACATATGTGTCACAGAAATAAATGAAAACGATGTAGAATCACACATCAATTCACCGAACCATCTTGAAAACAAGTCAAAAATTTCTACAACTGGCAAAGGTTTAGACAAAAGCGTAGCTGCCATGTGGCTAAAATCATTTGTCTAGAAATAACATCACAGATTAAATTCATATCAAACTGTACACTAGCAAATTTTTTTTAAAAATAAAAAAAATATATTTACTCGAATTTCTTTTTTAGCTGGATTATTTCAGCCATCTCGTCTTTGAGATGTTTTTTCAAAAGAGATTCATGTTCTCTTTTATGTCTCCAGTACAAGTTCATCATTGATTGTCTGGATCGTGCATGTTTCAATGCAGCAGTATATTTTCTGTGGCTTTTCTCAACAATTCGAAAATATGACTTGCTGTTAGAAGTAACCATATGAAGAATCTTGATTCTTAATAGATAACCTTTCCTATACAGTTAGACTAGAACAGGTGCTATAGTGATATTGGTTTTTTCCAGTTAGGAACAAGCTGCATCTTACGAAGAGACGGTTTTTCTAATGTTCTTTTTTGTGCAATTTTTACATATTTTGCAGACTTGTCAACTCCATGATATTTTCTATGAAGAAATCTTGCCATCTTGGTAGTTTGTCCACTTCCAACAAATGGATCAAGAACAATGTCTCCTGCATTACTATACAGTTGAATCAAGCGATATGGAATCTCTTCTGGAAATGCCGCAGGATGAAATTTCCTATAACTTGGAGGCATTGGAGCAATATGCCAGACAGAGTTTGCAACCTCTTTTTTCATCAAATCATCAAGTACCAGTTTACTTTTTTTGTCCTTTACATTGTGAAACGGTGGTTTTCTGAAAATTATAATCTGTTCATGCATGATGTTGGGATAATAGTATGTTGGATATGGATGCTGGACTGTAACCCTGAATCTTTTTTTTCCTCCCGTAACTTTATTCCATATTATTTCTTCAAAGAAACTCCAACCTATCTCTTTTTTTGTCAATTCAACAAGAAGTAATGCAGGTAAAGGAAGTTTATTTTTGCCTTCAATTATTTCGTTGCCTATTACAATGCAACAAAATCCACCAGGTTTTGTTACGCGATACACTTCAGAGAAGACTGTACGCATCTCTTCAAGCCATTCCTCAATAGATGTCTCAACTGTTCCACGATACCACTTTTCAGTATCTTGGTGCTCTTGATAGTTTATGGCATTGTGATAAGGCGGTGATGTAACTGTTAATGTAATTTTATTGTCAGGCAAGTGCGATAGATCTTTAGAATTAGCTACAACAATGGAATTTGGTTTCCACATTATATCCCTCAATCATTTTGATATTTAACAGTTGTAAAAATAAAAAAATTATTCGAGCATAAAATTAAATCAAAGAAAATCACCTAAAACATGTACTTGACATGTTTTAGACAATCATGCATTTTTCTGTACTTCTATCTCTATAGTTGATACATTTCTTGATCTTCCATCTAGTGATTGAAGATGTTCGGATCCTATACGAATTTGTCCTATAGAATATCCAGAGTTGTCAGTTCTTCGTGCAATTATTTGTGCAACATCTACTGCTCTGCCTATGCTAAGTCCTCTTGCCTTTATTGAGACTTTTGGGTTGTTAGCCAGTTGGATGAGCGCAGATGTTACGTATGCCATAATAGGCTTTTTTCCGATGAAGACAACGTCTTTTGCGTCATGTGATGTGTCTGAACTCATAGATACCCTCTATGGCAGTCGTTTCATAAAAGTTTCTTCCATTATCAGGCTCATACCAAACACCTACCACCTTAGACAAATCCCAAAAATATGAATAATTTTAACGACAAGTGAGAAGAATTATCAGACATCACATGATGAATAAAAAATTGAGATTCAAGTTTATTTCATTTAGACAAATGGATGCTAATCTAAATATACTAGTAGAATGTAGATGCAACTAATGTCCAACCAACAAATTAAGATCGGTTTGGTCGCATTAGCATTAGTAACCGTAATGGTTTTTGCAACAACATTACCTGCTGTAAGTGCACTGACACCAAGTACAGTGTATCCAAAATACTCACAGAAAACAGATAGAACTGCAGGAGGACAACATATTTGTGGACAAACACTATGTTCACCAGATAGCTGGTCCAAAATGAGTCAAAAACTTCTTGATGCACAACGCGATCCTAGCAAATGTAGCGACGCATTGAAGGGATGGATGTATTGTACTCAACCATCCATGAGTATGCCAAAGAATTCAACAAAGTAAGTGCCGAAAACTCATGGTAACCAAGGTCTGCGTAACAATTGCAGCGTCCAATCCTACAAAAATGTCAAGCGAGTTAAAGCATGCTCTTGCTAAATCAGACTATGCAGAACTCCGGTTAGATTTTTTAAAACCAAATCAAGTTCCTTTTTGTTTAACTCTAGTTAGAAAACATCTCAAAAGATGTGTATGTACATTACGTCCTGTCTCAGAGGGTGGAAAATTTTCAGGCAGTGAAAGAGAAAGGATCGCCATACTAAAACTGATTTCAGAGTTTGAACCATATCTTTTAGATATAGAATACAACACTTTGAAGAAAAATAAGGAATTGTCAAGATATCTTCAAA
Source organism: uncultured Nitrosopumilaceae archaeon (assembly GCA_964636595.1). GTDB lineage: Archaea > Thermoproteota > Nitrososphaeria > Nitrososphaerales > Nitrosopumilaceae > Nitrosotalea. The sequence goes on along the minus strand of CAZWSG010000024.1, from coordinate 13,151 downwards.
GTACAAAAACCAGAATATTGGTATCATGGCATGACTTTACAAAGACTCCAAATGAGCAGATTCTAAAATCAATGCTCAAAAAAATGTCCAAGTTTTCAAACAATATAAAAATTGTGACCACTTCAAAAACAATCGAGGATACAATACGCATTCTTTCTCTTTACAAATCATGCCCAAGAAATGTCAGTTTAATTTCTTTTGCAATGGGAGACTATGGAAGAATGTCAAGAATTTTGTGTACAAAACTCGGTAGTCCATACACCTATGTTTCCCTAGGTAAACCAGTTGCACCAGGCCAATTTAGTCTAAAAGAAATCAAGAGCATATTGTCTTTAGAGAGAAAGACTAGATAATTCAGTAAGATTTTTGCTCAAAAAATCTTTTTACAAAATTCGATTCGGCTTTTTTTATCTTTGATGAATCAGCCACTTCATGAGCCATATTTACAAGATCATTTTTGGTCAAATCAGTGATTACAGCATCTTCTTTTTCAGACTCTAAAGAGTATTCGATGTCATTTAAGACATCAATGTTTTCATCAAGTGCCTTGATGCAATCATCAAGCAGATTAGCAAAATCATCCTTGTCTTTCAATATTTCCATCAATACAGTTTACATTAATTAATTGATCTGTGACGGTGCAAAACACCAATGCTACCCTTATTATAAAAGAAACATGAAAAAGATACCGTGAACCCAAAAGTAGCTCAGAACAACATGCCACGAAATGTGGTAATTTTAGCTACAATAGTAACAATACTACTTGGCATGTTTAGGCTAGTATTATTTTTGATACTAGTGTGGGTTGCAGCTATAGTATTTATCATGATATACCAATACAGCTCAACGAGAACATCTAAAGGTAATTTTGTTTGTCTAGATTGTGCCACTTTACATCAAGACCCGGCATGTCCAAAATGTGGTTCAAGACTCAAGAAAATATATTCTCAAAGTGACAAGTACGGAATCTAAGATATTTCAAATAAAAACTCCACCATGTTCCCTAATCGCTTAAATCACGATTCATCAGGTAGAAAACAATGACCAAGACCTATGCCGTCATAGGAGACCCAATAGATCATTCATTTTCACCCGCACTACATAATGCCGCTTTTTTATTTTCAGGTCTTGATTGCACATACATTGCATACAGAATTCCAAAAGGAGAACTAGAATATGGAATTGAGGCATTAAAAAAAATCAATATTGCAGGATTCAATGTTACTATCCCTCACAAAGTTGACATGATGAAATTTCTTGACGAATCAGATGATGGATGCAAAGTGGTTGGTGCCACAAATACAATAATCAACGAAAATGGCCATTTCAAGGGCTATAACACAGATGTTGATGGATTCTTGGAACCAATAAAACAGAGAAAGATTGATTCCAAGGATTCAGATGTTTTGCTAATTGGTGCAGGAGGAGCTGCAAGAGCAATCATTGCAGGATTTGCTAAAGAAAAAATTCGTAAAATAACCATTACAAACAGGACCCGCGAGAGGGCAGAAGAGATGGTCAAGTTTGCTCAAAGTCTAGGGCTAGAATCAAACTATCTTGATCTTGAATCTGCAGGAGAAACAGTCAGCAAATACAAGTTCATAGTAAATGCCACTTCAGTTGGACTCAAAGGAATTGGATGCCCCATATCTACTAGAAACATTGGAAAAGAGTCCATAGTGTATGACATTGTCTACTTGCCAGTAGAAACTCCTTTGATTGATCAGTCAAAGAATCAAGGTGCGACCATCATATATGGGTGGGAAATGCTTCTTGCTCAAGCGATGAAGTCATTTGAGATTTGGACTGGCAAGCCTGCACCGCAGCAAGCCATGAAATTAACCCTGCTTGGGAGATTCTAGAGATGAGCAAAGTAAAAGCAAGTATGCATGGTGCAGTCTCAATTGTTAATGCCATTGCAACAGGCAAAGGTGCAACACTTGGCATATCATTAGGAATAGAGGCAATTGTAGAAACCCAGCCAGGAAAGGGAATAATATTTGATAACAAGGAATCAAACCTTAGCTCACGTCTGATACGAAATGTTGTGGAAACATCGGTTCCAAAATCAGAACTTGAAAAGAACAAGATAACAATTTTTGTAAAATCAGAAATTCCTTCAGGATATGGATTAAAGAGTTCAAGTGCAATTTCATCAGTCATATCACTTGCATGTGCAAAGATATTCAGACCCAAAGTAAGTGATCTTGACATTTTAAAAGATGGAGTACATGCATCCATCAAATCCAAGGTGAGCATAACAGGTGCCTTTGATGACGCATGTGCATGCTACTTTGGAGGATTTGTAGTAACAGACAACTCTAACATAAAAATAATAAAATCAGAAAAAGCATCTGAAGATTTGACCGCAGTAATTTTCATTCCCAAGTCCAGAAGAAGGGGCAATGTAAAAAAACTCAAGATTCTAAATGGCGTTTTCACACAAGCATGGGACCTTGCCAACAAGTCAGATTATTGGAATGCCATGACATTAAACGGCCTTGCAACATCAGCCATCTTAGGATCAGAGCCAAAAATTCTAACAGATTTGTTAGACAGTGGTGCACTTGGAGCATCAGTGTCTGGCAATGGGCCCTCAATAGCTGCCGTAGTAAAAAACGATAAAGTATCAAGCATAAAAAAAGTATTTGCCGCACAAGATGGAAGTGTCATTGTCTCTCCAATAAACAACAAAAAGGCTGAAGTTTATGAAATGTAAAGTCGAAAAATCTACTTTGTCAGGAACGATATCGTGCCCACCAAACAAGAGTTATTCTCATAGAGCCATATTTCTTGCTGCACTTGCCAATGGAAAAAGCACGCTAGAAAATGTCCTACTCTCAAGAGATACACTAGCTACAGTTAGTACATGCAAAGAATTTGGAGCAAAAATAGAAATCAAAGATTCCACTGTAACAGTTGAAAGTACAGGAGAGATAATTCCGCAGACTAGACAAATCGATGCATCAAATTCAGGCACCACCATCAGAATTGCCACAGCAATTGCTTCTCTTTCCGATAAAAAGATAACACTCACAGGGGATTCCAGTTTACAAAAAAGACCAATGCAACCACTATTAGATGCACTCACACAACTTGGTGTAGAGTGCACATCAACTGACGGTAAACCTCCTGTCACTGTAAAAGGTAGATCAGATGGTGGAGACACCCACATATCAGGTTCAATCTCTAGTCAGTTTATTTCTGCATTATTTATCTCAGGTCCAAAAATGAAAAATGGTATCACGTTAGATATAGACGGAGAGCTTGTATCAAAACCATATCTTGATTCAACCATTGCAACAATGAAAAAATTTGGTGTTACAGTTGATGCAGTATCTCCATACAAAAAATACAATATCACAAACCAAGGATACAAACCATCAGACTTTGTAGTCCCATCAGATTTTTCAAGCATGGCCCTGTTGCTTTCTGCAGCAGTGTTACTAGGAGAAGACATGTCAATTGATGCATCATTGGGAGATTTGCCACAAGGAGACAGAGAAATATTATCATACTTGGAAAGACTAGGAGTCAAGATAAACTTGGGAGAAAAAATAACGTTGACATCTCCAAAACTTCTCAATGGGGGAAGGTTTGACCTTTCAAACAATCCTGACTTGCTCCCACCAATGGCAATTCTTGCTCTAAAAACATCAAAGCCAATTGAAATTTACAATGTAAAACATGCAAGATTCAAAGAAACTGACAGGATAGCAATTTTGGCCAAAGAGCTTGCAAAGATAGGAATCATAGTAACAGAGAAGGAGGACGGATTGATTTTAGATACTCCAAGGAACCTCAAGGGTGCAGAACTAGAATCATCAGACGACCACAGACTCTTCATGGCTTTTGCCATAGCAGGCATGTTTGTTGGAAATTGCACTGTAACTGATCCTGATTCTGTCGATGTTTCATATCCAACATTTGTAGAAGATATGAGAAAGATTGGTGCAAATCTTACAATCTGAATTTTCAAATAATTGCTAGCCCGTAATTCCTAGAAGGATTATAAGCACGTAAAAGAGAATTTCATCATGTCTTCAAGTAGCATAGGACAACGTTTTGTTTTTACAAGTTTTGGTGAAAGTCATGGCAAGTGCATTGGTGCAACAGTGGATGGTTGTCCAGCAGGATTAGAAATTGCAGAAAAAGAGATTCAAGGCATGCTAGATTTACGCAAGCCCGGTCAATCAATCATCACCACCCAAAGAAAAGAGGACGACAAGGTAGAGATTCTTTCAGGAATATACAATGGACATACCACCGGAGCCCCAATTACAATGATCATCTGGAACAAGGATCAGCATTCAAAAGATTATGATAATCTCACATTAAAACCAAGACCAGGACATTCTGATTATCCAGCATTTGTAAAGTATAACGGATTCAATGACATCAGAGGTGGAGGTAGATTTTCAGGAAGACTAACAGCTACATTTGTAATGGCAGGGGCCATAGCAAGAAAATTACTTGTAAAGACACTAGGGATTGAAACTTTTTCGTATACTTGTCAGGTAGGAAGTGTAAAAATGAAAGAGCACGCTACAATGAAGATGAGAAACTCCGTATACAATAACGAAGTAAGATGTCCTGATGCTAAAATTGCAGCAAAGATGCGGGAAACAATTCTTACTGCAAGACGAAAGGGGGATTCCATAGGAGGTGTCATTGAATCATTAACAGTAAATTTGCCAGTAGGACTTGGTGAACCAATATTTGGCTCACTTGAATCAGACTTGAGCAAGGCGTTATTTTCAATTCCTGCTGTCAAGGGTGTAGAATTTGGTTCTGGCTTTCATGGTTCCACTTTGCATGGTTCTGAGAATAATGATGAATTTATTATTAAAAATGGAAAAATTCAAACTAAAACCAATAATGCAGGAGGCATACTAGGCGGAATATCCACAGGCATGCCAATTGTCTTGCGAGTTGCATTCAAACCAGCATCATCAATAGCAAAAAAACAACAAACTGTCGATCTTCATACAAAGAAACCCGCTTCTCTGATAGTTCAGGGAAGACACGACCCATGCGTAGTTCCTCGTGCACCTCCGGTAGTAGATTCACTAGTATCAGTGGTACTCGCAGACCATGCAATTAGAGCAGGCCTTATTCCGTCAGTCATCAAGTAAGAAATGTCAGACATTAACAAATTACGCGACAAGATAGACAAGATTACATTTGATATCATCAAATCACTCAAGGAAAGAAATGATGTAGCAAAAGAGATTGGAAACCTAAAAAACAATCTTGGCATTAGCGTTACAAATGAAGAAAGAGAAGATCAGCTACGCACCAGAGTACTTGAATTGTGTAAAGAGATAGACCTTGATGAAAAAACTGGAATGACAATGCTAAATTTTCTATTAAACGAATCTGTCAAGATCCAATCTGTAGACAAACAGACACACATGTCAGTATTTTTAAAAGCAAAAAAATTGGAAAAGGAAGGAAAAAAAATAATCCACATGGAAGTAGGTGAACCGGATTTTCTCCCACCAGAGATTGTACACAGTGCATTATCCGAAGTCTATTCCAAAGGATATACAAAATATGGAGACTCGAAGGGAATGTCAGACTTTAGAGAGGCACTTGCAAAATATGTTACAGAAAAATTTGGTACTAGAACATCGGCCCAGAACATCATGGTGTCACCTGGAGCACGTTTCTCAGTATTTCTTGCAATCTCTAGCCTACTTAGTCCGGGAAACGAGATCATAGTAATAGAACCAGCATGGCCCGCATACAGAGACAATGCTCTCAATTCAGGAGTCAAGGTAAGAACAATACATACAACACTTGAAAACAAGTGGGAGCCAAAAATAGATGACATCAAAAAAGTCATAAATGAAAATACCAGAATGCTAGTTCTCAATTATCCAAATAATCCAACTGGTAAGATTCTCCCAGTAGAACTACAAGACCAGATAATTGAATTGGCAATGAAAAACAACTTGTATGTACTCAGTGATGAGATTTATTCAACATATGCAAACAAACCATGGAAAAGTGTCATTACGTATGGATACAACAAATCCATAGTAACCCAGTCATTTTCAAAATCACATGCAATGACAGGCTTTAGAATTGGTTATGCAATATCAAGTCCAGAGATAATAGAAAAGATGTCAAAACTTCAGGCCCTTGCGTTAACAAATGTTTCAGAACCCATTCAATATGTAGCCATGAAAGCATTAGAGGCAGACACAGCTGGTAATACTAGAACCATCAAAAACAGGTTAGAGGCCATATTGAAGAAAGCAAAAACCATGCAATTGGACTTTGTAGAGCCAGAGGGGGCAATGTACTTGTTTGCCAAGGTAAGACAGGAGAACTTTGATTCAATAGATTTCACAAACAGACTTTTAGACATGGGTGTAGCAATAGCACCAGGAGAAGGATTTGGAAATTATCAAGGATTTATCAGAATATCAGCCTGTCAACCAGAAGATACACTTAATCAGGGAATGCAAATAATAGAGGAAAGGTTGAAGACAAAACAATGAAAAAAAAGATTGCAATAATTGGCGCAGAGGGCCAAATGGGAAAATGGTTTTCCAAGTATTTTCTTGAAAAAGATTATGACATAATAGGATACGATTCTGAGAAAGAGATTTTGAACAAGTCTGTTACAAAGGCACAATCTCTTGTTGGAGCAATCCTAACAGCAGATTACGTTATTTTATGCATTCCAGTAAAACGCACACCTGAAACAATAAGACTAATTGCAAAAGAGATGAAGCGAGACTCTTATTTGATAGACATCTCTTCTCTTAAAACAAAAACTGCAGCTGCACTTTCCAAGATACCAGACAAGGTAAATCCAATATGCATCCACCCCATGTTTGGTCCAGGAACTAAAAAGCTAAAGGGTCAAAATATAATATCAATTCCAATTCGCGATGCAAAAAAAGAGATGGCTGTTACAAAGTCATTGTTTGAAGAAGCAAATTTTGTCCAGATAGATGCAGCAGAACATGATAAAAAAATAGCAATTGTACTTGGAATGCCACATCTAGTAAACTTGGCACTTGCCAACATATTTGCAAAGGAAGAAAATTTCGCCCTAGTTGAGAAAATGGCAGGAACCACTTTCAAAGCCCAAAAACTTCTCACTACAGGTATCATGACAGAACCCCAAGAACTAATTGAAACAATAATTTCAAATCCTGAAATTCGAAGATATGCAGAAGAGTTTTGGAAAGACATTGGAAGAATGCTTATTTTAATTCAAGAGAACAAGACTGAAGAAATGATCAAGTACATCTCAAGTGCAAAGGAAAGACTAGCAAAGAATGTTGATCTTGACGAAGCATACAAAAAGCTTGTTACCATGGTAAGCGCTGTAGAAAAATAATTGAAATCTACCAAAATAGTGACATCTTTTTTAATCCAGGATGGCAAGTATCTAATTTTAAAACGAAGTAACAAAGTGAGGTCAATGAAAGATCTCTGGGCAGGTATAAGTGGAATCATAGAAGGTCATGAAGAACCGCTATACAGAGCAAAAAAAGAGATACTGGAAGAAACTGGCATTACAGAAGATCAAATTACTCTCATCAAGGCAGCATCTCAGATGAGAACAGATTCCCCCCAATACGAAAATCACGAATGGTTAATTTTTCCATTTTTATTTTCAGTCAAAGAACACAAAATAAAACTAAACTGGGAAAACTCGGAATATCAATGGATATCACCCATAGATTTGATAAAATTTGAAACAGTACCAAGTCTTGATAAAGTACTAGCCAGTCTGCTGTAACTTTTCTACTTCGTTTGTAGCAAATCTCTGCTGTGGAAGCATGATGTAAACACATGCACCTCCACACATTGTACATGGAACTGTATTTCCCTTTAGTTGTCCACTTCGTGCATGAATACGAGATGCTTCCTCTGGATCAATTGATAACGCAATTTGTTTTTCCCAGTTCAGAGTTCTTCTTGCCTCAGTCATTTCCATGTCCCACTTGATTGCTTTGTCTCGTAGCTTGACCAAGTCACCTGCATGTGCTGCAATTCTATATGCAATCAATCCTGCCTTGACTTCTTCTGCATTAGGTAATGCAAGATGTTCTGCAGGGGTGAGATAACACAATAGATCTACACCTTCACTTGCAGAGATTGCTGCACCAATTGCACTTGCAATATGATCATGTCCAGATGCAACATCTGTCACAAGGGGTCCCAGTACATAATATGGCACTTCACCAATTAGAGATTTAGCTAGTCTTACATTTGCTGCAACTTCGTTGAGTGGAACATGTCCAGGTCCTTCAACCATTACTTGAACATCTTTTTCATGTGCAATTTTAGTGAGTCGTGAGATGTTGATCATTTCTTGCACTTGGAGTTCATCATGAGAGTCAAGAATAGAACCAGGCCTTAGTGCATCTCCCAAACTAAAAGTAACATCATATTTTCTTGCAATCTCCATAAGATAGTCAAAGTGTTCATAGTATGGATTTTCCTTGTCATACTTTAGCATCCATGCAGCTGTGATAGTACCACCCTTGCTTACTATGCCAGCATGTCTTTTCACTGCAAGAATGCGTTTTGCAATATCTTTTGTTATCCCAGAATGAATTGTGGTATAATCAACTCCATCTTTTACATTACGCTCAAAAGCATTGAGAAAATCATCTTCTGTAATATCAAGAGGGTTCTTGTGTTTTTCAACCCCATAATTATATGCCTCATAGACAGGCACTGTTCCAAACGCTATTGGTGCAGCTTCTAACAGCCTTCTTCTAAATATACCAACATCTCCTCCATCGCTTAGATCCATTATAGTATCAGCATGATATTTTATTGCAACTTCAGCTTTCTTGACTTCCTCTTCCAAGTTCTGGTTTAGAGTAGAATTTCCAATGTTTACATTTACCTTAGTCTTCATTCCCTTTCCTATTCCAACCACTCGAATCTTTTGTGGTCTGAAATTGTTATGAGGAATTATTATAGAACCATTTGCAATCTTTGGGATTAGCCATTCTAGTGTTACATCTTCATCTCGTGCAACTGCCTTCATTTCATCTGTAGCAACGCCCCTTCGGGCGGAATTCATTTGTGTACTCAATTTACTATTTTTAGCCAGTAATTGGATTTAAACGTGAGTTTCTAAACCAAATATCATGAATATCTTATCCATTGCAGGCTCTGATCCTTCCTCAGGCGCAGGCATCCAAGGAGACATGAAGACATTTAATGCATTTGGAGCATACGGTCTAAGTGTAATCACTGCAGTTACAAGTCAGAATACAAGAAAATTTTTCGATGTTGTTCCAATCACACCATCTCTTGTGAAAAGTCAGATAAGATCAATTCTTGAAGATTTTCATTTAGACGCAATAAAGATAGGAATGGTTTACGACAAGCAGACAATTAGGGTAATACACTCGGAACTTGAAAAAATTAAAATTCCAATAATTCTTGATCCCATATTCAAATCTACAACAGGCGGATATCTTCAAACAGAAAATGCTTTCCTAGATTTCAAAAAATTGCTTGTTCCTCTGTCACATATTATTACTCCAAATGTACCAGAGGCTGAAAAGATTTCAGGTTTTAAGATCAAATCATTAAACGATATGAAAAATGCAGCAAAAAAAATTCAAAAAATTGGTGCAAAAAACGTCATAATAAAAGGCGGACATTTTTCTCTAGGTTCCAAAGTTGTAGATGTTCTTCTAGATAACAAAAAATTCTACATCTTTTCTCATGATAGGCTACAATTTGAGAACCATGGCGGAGGATGTACTTTTTCAGCATCTCTTTGTGCAAATATTGCAAGAGGAAAAAAACTACCAGATGCGGTAGATACAGCACGTCTTTTTACAATAGAATCAATGAAAAAGGCTGCAAAGATTGGAAAAGGTCTTGCTATAACCATGCACGCAAAAGGCGATGAGGTTGAAGAACATTTGTCAGATGCAATATCAAAATTTTGCTCAATTGGTTCCATCTACGAACACATTCCAGAATGCCAGACAAATTTTGTCTATTCATTACAAAAACCATCATCTCTAAATGACATAATGGGTCTAGAAGGAAGAATTGTCAAAACAGGAAAACATGTAACAGTTGCAGGTCATCTCAGATATGGCGGCTCTAAACATGTGGCATCAGCTGTATTTGAAATGACAAGAAAGTTTCCCACTATCAGATCTGGTATAAATCTAAAGTATGACAAAAAAACAATAAAAAATGCAATCGCAAGAGGATTAAAAGTTTCATCATATGATAGAAGTACAGAGCCATCAGGAATCAAAGAAAAGGAAGGCGGTACCGTATCATGGGGTGTCAAGACAGCAATAAAGAACAAAAAGACACCGCCAGATATTGTGTTTCATACTGGCGATTTTGGAAAAGAAGCCATGATCATAATTTTTGGAAAAAATCCAGAAGACATCCTAAGAAAGACTTTGAAGATAACAAAGTCTTTTCATCCTTCAACATAAATACCACAAATCCAGAATAATTTACATGAAAGCAGTTATTCTTGCGGGTGGTCTTGGTACAAGACTTCAGCCATATACAATATTTCTCCCAAAAGCAATGCTTCCACTTGGAGAAAAACCGCTTTTAGAGCACCTCATAGAATGGGTCAAGAAAGGAGGAGTTGACGAGTTTGTTCTGTGTGTTAGTTATCTAAGAAAGACAATTGAGGATTATTTTGAAGACGGTAGTAGATTTGGTGTAAAAATAGAATACGCAGTTGCAAATAGACCTCTTGCCACAGCAGGTCAACTAAAGACTGCAGAAGAATTCATTGATGATAGTTTTGTTTGCCTATATGGTGATTCAATATTTGATTTCAGTCTGAAGAGCATGATAGAAAGCCATCGCAGGAAAAAATCATTTGTTACAATGGGATTATCAGAATACAAAACTAAATTACAATACGGATTCATAGAAATGGATAAAGCTAACAAGGTAAACGCATGGCGCGAAAAACCAGAGGTTAAAGGAAATATCAATATTGGTTGCTACATCATGGAGCCAGGCATATTCAAATTCATACCTGCAAACAAGCCATATGGTATGGACGATGTAATACGTAGTGCAATAGCCAAGAAAAACAAGGTAAATGGACATCTCATAAAGAACGGTTTTCTTGACATAGGAGACAAGGCCTCATACAGAAGAGCGTATCAACAATACATTACACGGCTAGGTCGGATTTAGACCGAAAAACATGGCGGCCATCAAGATACGCAAATTACAAAAAAAAGATATCTTTAATGGATTTTTACTGTCTCTTGATTCTCTTAGAAAATCTAGTGACATCAAATCAGGCAAAGCCAATGCAATTTTTGACAAGATTTCAAAAAACCCACATCAGGTAATCTATGTTGCAGTTGAGAATTCAAAAGTAATAGGTTCTGCAAGTATTTTGATTGAACAAAAGTTCATTCATGATGGGGGCAAGGTAGGCCACATTGAAGATGTTGTAGTAAGAAAAGAATTTCAAGGAAAAGGAATTGGAAATAAAATAGTTACTGCACTCTTAGAATATGCTCAAAAACAGGGATGCTACAAAACGATTCTTGACTGTACAGACGAATTGATTCCATTTTATAAAAAAATGGGATTCAAGCGACATTCAAATTCAATGCGATTTGATCATCTGTCAAAAAAGTAATCTCTTTTGGGCATAGGTTTTACTCTAAACAATAATGCACCTATGACAATCACAGGGATAGAAGTTATTGAAAATATTATGGGTGAGAGAGTAAGTTCTGGTACAATGTACGCCGGTATGATTTTTGGTATGAGAGTATTAACATAAAACATTCCAACAATAGTGACTACTCCACCAGATATGAGCAAAGATCCTACCAGTCTTGAGCCATATTTTCTAGCAAGCATGAAAGAAGTTCCTCCAAGAACAATTGCAGGAGCTATACTAATCGAAATGAATTCCTTCATTTCAGAAGATGGGTCAATGTCATAAGCTGGATGTGAAAGATAGACGCTAATTGATATCAATTGTGCTACAAACATTACAAACATTCCAAAACTTGCAACTGCTATCCATTTTTCAACTGCCACAACGACTCATCTAGTAGTTCAATAAATAAACCAAATGATTGTTCTCTAAACTATTCCAACAAGATTTGCAAGTTCTTTTCTGCATGCAGAACCAAGTTCTTCGGCAGCTTTTTCAGGAGTCACCTTATTGAGAAACACACCGTATCCCCTCTCAAGTCCAGACCAAGGATCAGCTTGCGGATAAACCTCAATGTGCCAATGAATCTGTCTGTTGTTCTTCTTTTCTGGTGAAAGATGAAAGACCATGTTATATGACAAGTTCTTCATTGTATTTGCAAGCCCACCCAATGTAGCACGTAAAATTAGAGATAAATCGTTTATCTCTTTTTGAGTTATCTTGGAGAAACTTGTTATGTGTTTTTTTGGATAAATCCAGAATTCAAATGGATGCGATGGAGCCCATGGACAAAAAGCAAGAAATCCTTCGGTCTGCAATATTTGTCTTGGTCCACCAGTTTCAGTGCCAACAGTTTGACACATTGGACATATTCCTTTTTCATTTAATACCTTGTGTGCAGCTTCTGCCTCTAGTTCAATAACAGGAGGTATAGTTGAAAATGTTACAATGTTTAGATGTGCATGAGTCGTGGAACCGCCTGCTTCTTTTCCATGGTCTACATATATTGAAACATATGTCACTCCACGTTGTGTGTATAACCATCGTAGTCTATCTTGAATTACAACAAGCACGTTAGACCATTGTTCAGTAGATATGCTTGCCAGAGAATCTTTGTGTTTTTCTGATGCAACAACAACATAGTGATACCCATAAGCTGGTTCACTGTAAAGTGGTCTATCACTATAGGAATTTTCAGATGTTGTAGTAACAATAGGATTTTTACTTTCAAATACTCGAACTGACCAATTTTGAACATAGTTATCTTCAGTATCTTGTAGTCTTTGCAGCATTCCATCTTTTGCCACAAGAGAAAGCGTTGATGGATTTGTCATGGATTCATTTCCTGGGCAGTATGGACATTTTTTCGAATCAACTACAGGGTGTATTTCAGGCGATGTAATCACAAAGCGATCAATAGAATAATCCTTCCTTAAATCCCCCATACCTGCTAGATTTTGGATCTAGCAATTTAAAACCTTTG
>CAZWSG010000023.1:0-22730 GCA_964636595.1 uncultured Nitrosopumilaceae archaeon | reverse complement strand
CACCATTTTGAGAATAATAATCAAGAATTTTAGAAGCTAACAAAGATTTTCCCGCCCCTGCAGTTCCTACTATGAAAATCGCCTTCATTTTTCTGATAATTTATTTTATGTTGAGCTTATATTTCCATCTCTGAGTAAGGCAGGCAATGAATTGGAAGCTTCTTGCCATCCCTGTTAGTGTAATACCGTTTCTCATCATTGCATCTACATTTAATGTAAGTTTTGCAAATCTCCTTGCGATTGGCTTTCTACCTTTCCTGGGAGCCTCAATTGCTATGGCTGGTAAATTATTTACTCAAGGGCTAAAATTCAATTATCTTGTAAAGAAATTCTTGGGTCCTGTGGATGTAAATTGGAGAACAATTTCTGTAAGGGTAGGTAGTGAATTTGTAACATCCACTACTCCGTCTTTTGTAGGTGGTGAATTAGTTCGAATAATGTGGCTAGGCAAAAAAGGTGTTCCAATTGGAAAAGCGTCTTGGGTAACAATAATTGAAATTGTAACTGAAGTATTGGTTTCAGGGGCATTTGCAATTGCTGCTGCCGCAATTTCATTTGCATATGGCGCTTATGCTATAGGAATAACAATACTTGCAATTAGCATCCCTATAACAGGACTCTGGTCTACTCTATTCTTTTTGTCATCAAAAAGGACATTTCAGATACCTGGATGGGCTTCTAGACTTGCTACAAAAATAGGAAAAGAGCGTTCATTGAAATATATTGATAAAACCAATCTGTGGATGAAAGAAATTTGTGACATGAGTAGGGAGACTCTTCACACCAAAGAGATCAAAAAAGCATTCACAGTTTCAATAATAATTTCTATATTTACATGGTCTCTTTATGGTCTTTCTTTCATGATAATTGCAAATGGTGCGGGATACATGATAGACTTTTTCCATTCTTTAATGGCTACAATGGCATCAATTGCAGTAGGTAACCTGCCAATTACCATTGGTGGTTCTGGTCTAACTGAATTTTCAATTTGGGCATATTTGGGACACTTGAATAGTTTAACATTTGAGGCTGCCAAGAACAGTCTTCAATGGAATATTGTGATTGGATGGAGAATAGCTACCTATCACGTTGGTCTTGTGATAAGCTGGCTCTTCCTTATGAAAGTAGTTTATCCTAGCATAAAGAAAGCAAAAACTGTATAGAAAGCACTTTATTTTCAAGCTTTTAATTTTTAGTTATTGGATTATTCTGGTAAAGTGGTTGTTATCACAGGCGCATCAAGTGGTATAGGCGAACAATCAGCTGAGAAATTTGCAAAACTACATGCAAATGTGATACTTGTATCTAGAAATGAAAAACGATTACAGGAAATTGCTACTAGATTATCAAAGTATCAAATTGAGGCTTTTGTTTATGCATGTGATATTTCTAACAAAGATCAGGTGGATGTGATGGGAAAAATTATAATTGAAAAATTTGGTAAAATCGATGTACTCGTAAACAATGCTGGTTTTGGGATATACAATACTGTAGAAAAAACAAAAATCGACGAAATGGAATCACAAATGGCCACAAATTTTCTTGGAATGATGTATTGCACAAAGACATTTCTACAAAAAATGTTAGAACAACGATCCGGGCATATCGTTAACGTGGCATCTGTGGCAGGAAGTATTGGGATTCCTGGAATGGCATCATACTGTGCATCAAAATTTGCAATGCTGGGATTTTCTGAATCCTTATTTCACGAATTAAAGGGAACTGGAGTAGGGATAACTGTAGTCAGTCCCATAATGGTGAGGACTAATTTCTTTGATCATGAATCTTTTGGCAAGATGCCTAGATATTCAGCCACTTCGCTTGATCCAAAAACAGTGGCAAATGCTGTAGTCAAAGCTGCATCATCTCCTAGACTTGAGATTGTTGTTCCACAAATAGTAAGATTAGCAATATGGTTAAAGCAAACTTTTCCATATTTGATAAATCCCATAGTAGGTGGAATTTTTAGAAAATCAATGAACGCTAAACTAGATTAAAAAGAATAATCTATTCTTCTTCAGATTCTTCTTCTCCTGAAGAATCAGAATCTACATCCATTAGTTCAAGTTTTGTTAGCTCAAATTGATAAATTGCATCCATGTCAATTTCCATTTCTTTTTTCAAAAACTCGATAACTTTTTTGCTTAATGGTGCCTTTGATGAATTTATTGTAAATTCATAGACTACTCCCTTCATGAGATCTGCAGCCTTTGTCTTCTTTGGCAAATTCATTCCCTCTACTATCTTTCTTCCATCTTCTATGGCCTCATAAAGTTGAGAATCAATCTTCATATCTTTTTCATAAATCTCAAGTATGTATCCAGTTCTTGTAAAAGACTCTGGCTTGCCAAATTTGGCATCCTTTATCTCATCTTGTACCCATTTTGGAATTTCTTTTTCTTTTCCCATTATGATTCACTGTAATTAGCCCTGTTTGTCTTTCTTACTTGTTGTCCACCAATCACGATATTCATCATGTTTGTCTTCACGTGTTTTCTCTCGCTTGTTCAATCTATATCTAATATCGCTTACTTGTTCCCTAGTAGCAAACAAACCGCATTTTTTACAAATGAAGTGTTTGGTGTTAGCATCAAATTTCATTTCTACTACTACTTCTTTAGCTGCACATTCGGGACATTCAGTCAACGACGGCGATCATCAAAGTTATCCATAAAAGCTTTTGGTCAGTTTCTGGTACGCGGTCTATGTCTTCATCCCTAAAAGGTCAGTTCGCCCATCTAAAATGCCGCGTACCAGAGTTATGTATTAAAAATTAAAAAATTATAATTCTTTCTAGTTTTCTAACATCTCGGAGATTATTTTTACTGTATTCTTTGTGCCGCCTGTACTGTAATTTCTTGAAAATTCTAAAAGATTTTCTTGGTATTTGTTGTAATCATTATGTATCAAAGAAACTGCTTTGACAGTCTGTTTAACAGTTGTAGACAGAATCCCCAGATTCCTGTCTTGTGCCCATTTTATTTGATTGGTATGTTCGTCATAGACTGGTATTCCTATGATTGGCTTTGCTTTTCCTCCTAGTATTTCTCCCATTGCAGTATGTGATCCATTTATCACTGCATATTTACATAAATTAAGAACAGTGTCTTTTTCCTGTTCTGACAAAAATCCTACATCTATCTGAATCCAATCTATCTTTTTTTCTAATGCTTCCGAAATAGAATATGTTTGTCCATTCTTTCCCAAAACTTTATCCAAAGATGGATCAGCACTTGCATGTGAAATTATTCTTCTCTCATTTTTCATCTCCAAACTAGAAAAAGCTTTTTTATAATTTTCTAGAGTTATTTTCTTTGTAGACTTGTTTCCTGTTATCATCCAATATCCAAAATTATCCACATTTTCAATTAGTTTTTCCATGTCAGATTTTGGCTTGGAATGTGTCATTGTACCATTTGAAAAATGACCTACATACACTACTTTTTCCTTTAATCTTTCAGGAAAATTGAGATTATACTCACATATGGTATAAGGCGGAGGGGAATCTGCAATTATTATCTTTGTTGCTTTTTCAATATTCTTTGATACGTATAGTACCCCTGGATAAAGATAAAATCTAGAGGCCCAGAGTTTTGGTCTAAACTGATTTGTGATAAAAACACACTTGATATTTCTTCGTTGAGCAATTGCATTTGATCCTACATCACCATCATTTATGACAAGATCAAATTTCTGATTATTGTAAAGCCTTGCTTCCTTTTTCAAATAGTTGGTTACAACTGAAAGTAGGGGGGGTCTTCCAGATATTGGTAAGAGGAAATTAAGTGAAGATAATGCAATGCTAGGACCATTTTTACCGTCTATTGGTGTTGGCATCTCAATATTATGAATTGCATCTTTTTTCTGAGGGAATTTCTGTAATAGCTTTTGATAAATTTCGCCGCTACTTGTGTAATGTATCTCAACGTCATCTTTCATCATATCTTGAATTGTATTATCGAGATTCATCATTCTTGTAAAATGACCATTTCCCCAAGGATAGATGAATCCACCAATCTTCTTCATAACAGCAAGTAAATTTGACCCGTTTAAATTCTCAATGATTTGATTTTAGTGAGTCAATTATATCATGTATATTTTTTGGACCCACAGTAATTCGTATGCACTTGAGAGTTTTTAATGCATTCTTTGCATGTCTTGATATCTCGACCATGGATATTTTCTCATAGTTGGGATGTTTCTTACAAAGATCTTCTAAATTTATAATATATTTTTCCAATCCAATTTCCCTTGCATTTTCAAAAATTCCAGAATCTATGCCAGAAAGAGAAAACCATGGGATCATCTTGTTCTGAAATACCAAATTTGCGTTATATTCACAAAATGATATTGGAAAGATCATCGGAGATATTCCCAAAGAGATCCTCTCAATTTTTTCCTTTGATGCAACTGATATCATTATTTGAGTTATTGCAACGGTTGTAGTTGGTATTCCTGAAGATCCATTCATTTTACAGATGTGAAGAGTAACATTTTCTTCAATAATTCTTGGTAGTATTTTGTTTACGATCTTTGCTAATTTGAGCAAATCTGATTCATTACGATAACAAATCAATATTTTTACTTCGAAACCCATTTTTATAGTTTGAAGACATGATATTGCAGAAAGCTCATCGTGAATACAACATAGAATTTTTTCTTTTTGTGAATTGTATGGAATTCCGCTTAATCCCTTGTCTACAAAAATACAAACATAAGCATGCGTGTCTGTGAGATAAGCATATACGAGTCTGTCATGGCTTGCTTCCGAGCCCGGTTTTACCTCCAGATGCATACTCTTCTCCACCAACATTATAGTTGCTGCAATTTCCAAATCTTTTGCTAGGAATTTTTTTGTTCTTCCTTCAACTTTGACATGAAATTTTTCGCCTTTTAAGAGCAAAGTCAAAGCAGTATTTGTAATAGTTGACAAAACAGAATCAAAGTTATTGTCTACCTCTTTTGCAATTGCAATTCTGTCTATTCCAAACAAGAGATTTACTGCAGATGAAGCTAGAACTGGATCAATTGCTTCTACAATAACAAGTGATTCATTTTTTCTTACACCATCATGACGTTGATTTTTTATTTTGAGAATTTTTGAGACATTTGTTGCCAGATTATTTATTTTGTTTAATGTATAGATAGATGGAAAAATGACAAGCACAGTTTTTTCTAACATCGTGTTTTCATTGTTTATCTCATTTATAACTCTAGAATGAATGTTTTACCTAAATAATTATTCACTTGTATTGCTGATTTCGTGCCTATAATGTCCGGTTGTACCTGACATTACCCCTGTCTTTACTCTGTTAACTAATTTACGCATAACATTCACGCATAACATGATATGTTATGATAGGCATGTAAATCATAACATCAGGCATAACATGATTTTTTGTATAGTTAATTCTCACGCACGGATTTAGTTAACAAGTGGTTACCTAGGTTACTTGTGAGTGAAAAATGAGATTATTCATAGGTGAAAATGCGGTTAACAAAGACTGTTGACTGATTTGCTAATTTTAAAAAACTGATATAGTAAATTTTTTAGCTTGCAAAAGTTATAACAGTGAATTAGTTAAAAAAATTGGTAGTGGTGAGGGTTTGCAAAAGCTCCGTACACAAGATCTCTTGGTTGCCCGTTGACCCACTACCAATTTGTGAATTTCGTATGCAGTTAACATCATTGCATTTTTGCAAGTTTTAACCAGACCGAAATGATTCATTTTCAACAAGTTAATTTTATTATCAAAGTTTGCTGATCTTTTTTTGTCTATCTTTGGTTAACTGAATTTCTTGATTTTTTTACAACGAGCTAATTTTCTAATTTGTAATGCTGTGTTAATTTTGTTAACCTGAAATGACACATTGTAGTGAACATTTCTATACAAACTGTTTATTAATCACATATTTCTGATTGATAATTGTGTACGTAGCAGTTGCGAGATCTAATCTAGTATTTTCTAGCTTAGTATCAACTAAACCAAGAGGTAGTTTGTACTGGTAAAACCAATACGACTCTTTGGTAAAAAGGTAACAGAACAAGAGCTTTTCACATATCTCAAAAAACGCATCGATGCTGGTGTCAATGGTACTTCTGAGCTTGGTGCAGAGATAGGAAAAGAACCACGTCAAACTAGAAGGTATCTTATCAAAATGGCAGAGCTTGGTCTGGTGCAACTTGACCCTAATTCTGGTCGAGTCACCAAGACTAGCTTCCAAGATCAGTTGGACAGAATGGAAAAGCTGAACATGGACAAGTTCTTGCAAAATCCAACCATCAAAGAGTGGTATGAAAAGACCAGTCCAAATGTCAAACCCGATACTCTGGATAACTATGTCAGCTCTCTAAAGGCAGTTTTCAAAGAGATGCCTGAGAATCCAAAGGCGATAGTTGCATCACGATCTAACGCATTGCAATACTGGCAAAATTTCAGGACTCAATGGAAACAAAAAACTGGCAAGAGCAATGTATCTCATGGACTGAGAGGTGCTTTTAGAAGTTTCTTGAGTGCGTACGAAATTTCATTTGCAAACAAAGAGGGAAAAAAATACGGTTTGGGTTCTGAACATGATTCTTTCAAAAAGTATGCTGGTGTTAGCATTGTAAAATTCATTCCAAAACTAAAGCAACTGATGATTGACAACAAAGATGCTCAGAGCTTGTTGTGGTTCGATATTGGTCTGAGAACATCTGCAAGAGGCGGTTCCATTGCTACTATGTCATGGGATAGAATCTATTTTGATTTCAAAGAAGATGATGGTGCAGACTCGTTTAAAATTGAGATTCATGAAATCAAAGTTCCAAAAGATCACTACCACCTAGGACAAAATGGTCTTTGGTTTGACTATTATCCAAATCTGGAATTGAAACAATTATTCAAAGATTGGAAATCAGCACATCCAGAATTTAGAAGATTTGTCTGGTTTGAAGATACTGGAACTGATTCGCAAAATGTTGTGAGAGCTGAAGGAATCCATAAAATCATGGCAAAAAAATTAGGCGAATACTACAAACAGATTGAAAATGAATTTGATCCACTGTTAGCAGAATTTATCAAAAAAAGACCTAATCACATCATGCCTCACACATTTGCACAGATTTTGAAAGACAAGGGCTGGTCTGATGAAAAAATTGCATCTGCTGGTCATTGGACTGACTCGCAATCTGTATCATGGTATTGTAAAACTAATGCTGATCAAGTAAAATCTGACAAGAGAGATGCTGGTAGGATTGATTTCTAAATGAAAAAAAATAATTCTATTTCACTTGAATCTGTCAAATGGGATGCTCTACAAGTAGAGGCTGAAAAAAGAGGCGTTTCCAGAAATGAACTTTTTGATGTAATGACTGATGCACTTTTGCAAAATCAGCCAATAATTTCTGAAGTTGTTGATCTTGACAAACAAATCAAGATTGAAAAATTAGAACATGAGAAAGACAAGCACAAAAAAACAATCGAGCAAACAATCTATCTCAAAAATACCAACGAGTATTTTTCAGAACATGGATTTTATCCTTCAAAACCAGCAAATTACGTAAAACAAGTTGTAGAACAAAAACCAACACAAGAGCAAAAAGTTTGGTATGGTAGCAGTTACGGTCAAGATAGGAAATCAGAACCACCTAAACAAAACTTTATCGAGTCAATGCCAAAAAAAGAGTTGACACCAGAACAACTAGAATGGATTTATTCTAGACACATCAATGAATTATCATCTGGAAAATTTTCTTGCGGTGTCTGTTGTGTTGCAATTTTTGCTGAATCTGAAGATGTGAAACGACACTTGCATGATGTTCATGGCGGAGAGCTGCACAAGACCGCAAAGGAGTTTGGTTTAACGTTATGAAAAACAAGAGTCTATGCAAAAAATGCGGCAATGACAAATTTTGGAATCACGGAACTACAAAAACTTGCAAACATTGTGGGGAGGTAAACGATGCCTCACTTTGAAACTGAAATGAAATTTTTTGAGACTGAGATTTCAAATGCACTAGCTTCACTTGAGGAATTTTACAGATTGCAGAAAAAGGCATTGCAAGGACTTGCAGAAACTGCCAAACTAATCAGGGAGAATCACAAGCCTTGACCTACTCCAAGACGACCAAGACCCACAAGATAGAGTGTCAGCATTGCAAAAGAATCAATGTTGCTAAAATTTTGCACACTGATTTGACTTGCAGATGGTGTCACAAAAAGGCAAAAGATGCTTATCAGCCAATGCAAAAGCACGAATTTTTCGATAAATCAAATTCTATGATTATAGAAGTTTGGCGAGCAATCAAAGAGGTTGTTGCACCTTGAAATTCGTACCAGTTAATGAGACTAGATTTTTGAAAATCATGTCAAAACAGAAGAAACCCTTTGAGACTATATCTAGAAATGGTCACCACAGTTTTGTCATTACTAGACAGCAATATGATTTCTACCAGCAAAAACTTGTAAGCAGAAAAAGAAAATCTGTCAATTCTGTATCAACAAAAATAATGTCTGAAGAAAGATTTGATCAGTTACACAAGCTCTACATAAAAGAAAATTTCAAGGCAAGAATCAAGGCAACTTTCCAAGGAAAATATTTGCTGATCTGCTTTGATGAGGTCTTGCAAGTTAACAAGAACAATACGAAATACAAGATTGAATCTGCAAATGGTGCTGTTGCAACAAGGAAAATGATTCTATGTCATGAGGGTCACAATTACATTCTAGTCCATCAATCCAAGGCGAAAAAGTACGGCATCAAACGCAACAATGCAATTTGGAGAGATTTAGCTTGAATCAAAAAAGATTTTGTCCAGAGTGCGGTGAGGGTTGGTTACTTAATCCGTTATCATCAGACATTGAGACAAATTTCAGAGGCTGGTGTTCTAACTGCGGTCAAACTTTCTTGATGCCAAAGGAGCTTGACGAATGAATCCAGATATTTATTTCAGTGAAAAATTTAATCAATTACTTATTTTTTCAAAATCAATTCCAAATATTGCTCTAGTAGTAGATTTGGCAACATACCAAATTAATTTGGTAACTAATGACATTTTGCGAAAACTAACTCTGAATGGAGATTTTAGAAAAATATGATCAAAGATATTTTTGCAGAAGAAAGGAAGCATTACAAAATTCAAGAAATTGTTTCGCATCACGGACACGGTAAAACTATCATCATGATTAGAAAATTATCAAAGTCGGATTTAGGCACAAAAAAAGGAATTGACAGAAAGACCATGATGTCAGAAGCCCATTTTGGGGGGAATTTAGGCACAAAATGAATCCTAGAATTATTGCAACTTTTGCAAAACTTGGTCTTGTATGGTCTGTAAACAGATTGGTAAATGAGATGGTTTTACGACACGATCTGAGAAAAAAATATCTCCATGAAAAAGATTTTGAAACAATTTACAAAATTAGGAATTTCAAAAATAAAACCAGATATGATTTTGCAAATGATGAGTTTAGAGAATTTGAACCGTTGGGAGAAATTTCGAAATGAAAAAAATCTGCAAAACTGATAAAGAATTTTTAGAAATTTTTTCTGAGGTTTTTGTTGCAAGATGTGATTGCAAAGTCTGTGTTATTTTCAGAAAACAAATTTTGAAAGAATACAATTCTGATTGGACTTGTAAAAAATGACAGACGAAAAAAGTGTCTTAAATGTTGTGAGATTTGAAAATGAAAGATGCAGCTCAATCAATGAACAACATGATTTGCGTTGCATCCGTGAAAAAGGTCATGACGGTGTGCATCAGTTCGTTGTGGTGTGGTATCCATGAAAAAACAATATCTTGTTGCATCATTCAATTCTATGTTAGTTCCGCTTGCTGTATTTTGCGGTATGATGCTTGAAGTGAAAAATTATCCAATGATGATTTTATTTTTAATGTCTGCAATGATTTTGGAATTTGTTGTAACTTTTCTTTGGTTTGAAATCAACAAGGAGATTCACACAAAATGACTTGGCGATGCAACTGGAATAATTGCAATCATGAAGAAGAATTTTTAATTAATATTTGTGAACACGTACTTGACAAGCATAAAGATTTTCCAAAAGAAACTGCATTTGATGTAACTGAATTTGGTCAGAGGACTTTGATTTGAAAATTCAACTTGATCTCTTTGGAAATTATTGCAGTTACAAATGTCACACTTGCAACAAAGAATTTGTTGAGATGTCTGATGTTGTCAGACACTCTAAAACAGCACACAAGCACCTAAGAAAAAGATGCAGTGTCAAGGGTTGCAAAAAGTGGGTTGAGAATGTCGAGTCACAACGAATCTGCTTTGACCATCAAGACGAGCTTATCAAACTAGGTCAGACTTTGCAAAAATTCACACATGTTTTGGAGATTTTGAATTGACAATCAAAACCGATATTATGAAAGATGCTTTGGGTCGCAGAATTAGAATCAGAATTACTTACGATACTACTCAGCAAACTATCAAAGATGTTCAAGATTCTTATTTTCAGGAGATTTTTTAAATGAAATTTTGTGGCGTTGCTTACATTGCTTGCTCTGATTACTCTGTTATAATTTGCTATCTTGACGAATATGGTAACAAACACTGCAAGGGGTTTTTGAAATGACAGCTTGTTCAATGTGCGGCAAGGTAAGCAAGAGAAAACGATTTGTGAATTACAGTCTGACACCAGAGCATCAAGAAACTGTCTGCTTTTTCTGTGGTCTTTATCTTCATAAAAATTTGGGTTGGTTGCAGACATGTATCTTACTTGCAAAGAGGTTTTTGAGTTGAGAATTTACTTTAGTGAAATGTTACCTGATTCTATGTGCAGTCTGATGATTACAATTTGCAAAGGACTGTGTCTTGGTGAACGTGTTCAACATCTGATTGACGCTTCTCTAATATTATTTGGTAGTTCAACTATGCATTATGTAATTGACTGTTTGTATTACGACGGGGAGATTTTTGGAAATTGAACGAATTGTCAGAAGCCCAAAAAATGATTTGTCATGAGTGCAAGAAGAAAGTGAAATTTGGAGTATCACATTTTCCTAAAAATGACATCTGGAAAATCTATCATATTTGGTGTTATCCATGTTAGGAGATTTACAACTTGAAGAATTGACACCTTATGATCTTGAGGACTTGATTAAAAGAGCAAATAAAATTTTGATTAAGAAAATCTACCGTATCAAGATACTGCCACAAACTACCAATGAATTGAGGATGCAATCATTTTGAACACTGCAAGGTCTGTCCAGCACTTGCAGAGCATCACAGTGCAAGATGAATACGGCACACCCAAGGGTCATTTGAGAAAAGCAATGCTTGACTATGATGTCTTGCCCTTCTTAGATGTCTGTGCATCTTCTGAAAATGCACAATTTGGCACTTGGTACACAATACAAGATGATGCCTTGACTCAACAATGGACTTTGGACTTTTTCATGAATCCACCATATAGCAAAGTCAAACAATTTATGAAATATGCCTATGACCAACATCTGAAACACAATGTTACTGGTTTGTGTCTCACTTATGCAAAAACTGATACGATCTGGTGGCATGAATTTGTAGAAAACAAAGCAGAGGTTCACTTTATCAAAGGTCGAGTCAAATTCTTGCGTGACGGTCTGGTTACTGCACACCCTGCACCCTATCCTTCTGTATGGATTATCTTTAGAAAAAAATGACTGAAGCTAAAAGACATTTTCATATTGCTCACTGGTATGATATTCAAGCAGATATTATGTTGGCACGCAGAAGAAAAAATCTCGAAGAATCCTATCAAACATCGTTGAAATATTAAATTGATCTTTTTCGGTCTGGTTAAAGCCATAAATTCTAACATTTTGCATGAGTCAGGACGAGCAACAAACAGCAATATGTGAATCTTGCAAGTCTGACTTGAATAAAGAGCCTCACAAAGAAGATTGTAGTATTTTAGCAAATCAAAAGGCTCTGCATGATGCAAAAGAGGCAGAACAAGAAAAAATTATTGCTGAAGAACAAGTAAAACTTGCAAAAGAAAAGGCAGATGCAGAGCTTGAGAAAATTAAACAAGAAAAAGTAGAAAAAATAAAAACAGATCTCAAGGAAAAACAGAAAAATGAAGCAAATGAAACACGTCTAAAAAATACTGTGATTGATAGACTCTACAAACTGGAACCTAGGGCAGAGGAAGAATTTACAAGAACTAAATTATTGTCTAATTTCTCACTGACAGAACTTTCAAGTTTTTACAATCAAGTTTTATCTGCAATTAATGAGGAAAAAAATAGTGAATTTACCTTTATTGTATTTTGCAAAGATTGTAACAAGAAAATAGGCAAAAAAGAAACGGAAGAAGGTGCAAAATTATTTCTAAAACAGCACAAACTTGATGTTCATAATATCCAGACAAGCAAATCAAACTGGGTTGTTGTTGCAATACTTACAGCAATGCTTGCAGCTGGTGCTTACGCTGGTTACAAGATTCTAAAAAAGAGGCAAATTAAGAAATGAATGAAGAAGGAACACCATCTGAAGAAATTATCAAAGTGCCAAATCTTCTAGAACCAGAAGTCATTGCAGAAAACAAATCCCAATTACCTGAAGCACCAAACACAGCAGAAAATATTCGAACAGCAATTCAGAAAAAAGTAGACCAAGGCATTAACATGTCAGATAAAAGTGTCTATCCTAGAATTTTCAAAGAAATAGCCGAGATTGAAAATTGCAGTTATCAAAATGTTCTAAAGATTGGAAAACTGTATCTCAAAAAATCTAATGGCGATATAAGTAAAACAAGTGTTCAGGATGGTAGTGTTGTTAATGTCAAAACAGTCAAACCAGAGTCAAGACCACCGCCAAAAGAAAAGCCTCAGCAAACAGAACCTTCAACACTGGGTAGAATAATTCCTACAAATCTTTCAAAAGAACAGCTTGACACAATGTTGCAATTCGAATCTGACATGATTGAATTGTCATTTTCTAACATTTCGATGTTTTTGAAAAGTCTAGGTGTTCCAGCACCACAGCAAAATAAAATTAAAAAAATGTGTCACACTATTGCAATTTTTAATCAAAAGATGGATCTTGCTGGAAAACCAGAACAAAAAATCGACATAGGCGAAAAATTGCTTCCTTTGATGATAAAAATCGGTGTTGTTGGAATGTTTTTCCAACCAATAGCTAACAAGTGGTTTGTAGGCAAAGGAAATAAAGACGAAATAAAAAAAGTCAGTAAATCAATGAGGGAATAAAATGCCTCTCAATCCAATGTTGCTCAAAAAAGCATTTGATGTCAAGAAATTCTTAGAAAAAAATCCTATTGAAATACTCTCAGAGTACATCGATATTGTACCAGCCAAGGACGGTTCAGGGCAAATAGTAGTTTTTGAATATAAATTGCCGAATATTGAACAAGCCAAGATTTTCAGAGACATGTACGAATTGGCGGAGAAATTTCAGGTATGATAGATTTTTACCAGAAAAAGAATTTCAAATTTTCTGATCTTAACATCTATCAGGAAAATATTGCCATCATAGGCGAGCATTATTCAGGCAAGACAGAGTTTGCAAAGCGAAAAATTGTAAAAATGCTAATAAAAAATGCTGATGTCAAATTATGGGTATGGGATCACCAAGGACGATTCAAGGATTTATTTCCAGAAAACCAGATTTGCTATTATCTTGATGAGCTCTCTGAAGGCACTCAATGTTATTTACCCGAGTCAAAAAGCGAAGAACACTTTTCCAAGTTCTGCAAACTGGCAACAGACCAATACAATTTGCACGTAGTTCTTGACGAGTTACACAAATACATGTCGGCCCAAAGAATGGGAGAACAACTTTCAAGACTGATACGTGAAACTGCGGCAAACTCTGGTGTTTCCTATACTGCAATATGGCAGAGAGCAAGCGAGGGTCATAAGGCAGTTCATTCTAATGCAAGGCACAAATTCTTGTTTGATTTTGATGTAGGTGACCAAGACAGATACTTACACATTTTCGGTAAAAATGCCGATCTTTTTATGGAGATGGAACAAAGAAAATATTTCTCAGAGTGCAAAGAATGTGAAGAACCTTTCAAGAGACATCTAAAAAATAAGACAAAGCACGTTTTCGAAACAAAATATCCAATGCTTGACAGATATTCTTTCATCTACAAAGACGACAAGCAGAGATCTTCAGTGGTTTACAATGGTGGCTTTTAGAATAGAAGATATTGAGAAACGTTGCACTGATACAGACAAGTATCATTTTTACACTCAAATGAAAATTGGAATGAATTTTAAAAAAGAAAAAGACATTGACACTGGTAAAAAGATAATCAAGTTCTATACTGTTGGATTCACCTATCAAATTTAGACGTTATTCGTACAGCAAACGCCAAAGCCATTTTTTGAATTTTAAAATTTAGGCACGAAATCTGATCCAAACTCCAGGAGAGGCAAAAACGATACTCGTTTTTCTTGTTCGATTCCAGTCTAAATTCAATTCTGATCTTTTTCGGTCTGGTTAAAACCAGTTTTAGAAGGTTTTCAGAAATGCAAGAAAAGCATAAGGAATGGATAATGTGGGCTGGAACAATAGGCGGATTAATTGCACTAGCAACAACTGTTGTGCAAATCTCCAAAGGTTCTACGATCACAGCGTTCCTAGCAAAAATAAGAGGCGGATAAAATCATGCAATCTAAAAAAGAGACACTAGCAAAACAGATTGTTCTTGATGCGTCCAGAAGTGGAAGCTTAGACTTTCCTATGGATGCAATCATTAATCAAGCTCGTTTGCGAGTCGTTGGAACTTATTCTGGTGCTGACAACAAACTTGTTGCAGAATTTCCACAGAATATATTTAGATTGATTGATCTCAAGACTTCTAAAGGACAGCATCCTTACTCACTTGCAAGTGTAGACATGAGAATTATGAACTACCTTGACAAAGCTGGTAAGGTAACCATGACAGCAGCTAGTGGAAGCTTTGAAGCAAACTTCATTTTGGATAGGGGTGAATTACTTTCATTACTACAAAATAATTTGCCACCAGCTACAACGATCAATCATCCAGCTCTACCATTTGGTGGGCTGACATTGGCGTTAACATGGGCTCAAGACATCGACATTTCCACAGATGGAAGCTGTGCAATTACAGCAGCTACATGCACAATCGTTTTGGAAAAAACACCAATTACCATTGCCGCATTACAAGCCATCTATGGTCAAGGACTCGAGCGTTATCAGATGCCTGAAGTGTATGTAAAAGGTAACGCACCTTTGGTTACAAACACAAAGCCATCTGAGGGAATTATCCTAGATGTTGGTAGTTTGAAGAAAAGAACTATCTGTGTTACATCGGATACTAGTACCGTTCCTGTTAGAAGCTCTGCCATCGTAACTGAATTACAGTTACATGATGGAAAATCGGGAGATGAAACGACACCTATTGACCGTACCTTCAAAGACGGTCAAAATGAAGATGCTGAAGAATACAATCTCAGCACTATTCTAGCTGGTGTTTTATCAATCGATTACCCGACTGAGATCACTAATGACCCGTTCGGTTTTCCAAGTTGGAGATTAGGCGACAAAGACCTTGCCATCTGGACTCAGAACGCATCTAATGGAAACATTAGAGTCATTGAAGAATCTCGCATAGTCAATATTCCAGCCTTCGAAAGTAACAACATTCTTGGAGTACCTCAACCAAAACCGCAGGCAAAGGCGGCATAAAGGAGTTATTTCAAAAAATGTTTACCCTCCCCTCTTTTTCTAATCCTTCTGGTAGGACTGAATACAATTCTACCTATACAATGTTAGTTAATTTTTTCACTTCACAAGGCTCTATCAATGCCGCAGCTGATGCAGGTCTTGCACTTAATCTCAAGTCGCAAGGTGAATCTGATGCAGATATTGTTAATGCGATCTTGTCACAGGATGCAACTTTGCAATCACTTGCAAATCAGCAAACACAACAAGCCGCAGATGCTTTAGCAGCTGAACAACCTACCATTGATGCAGTAAAGGCATTATCTACGACAGCTCAGGCGGCAGAAAATGCGGCATCTGCAAATTCAAGTGTCGGTTCTGGTAATACACAGATTACAGTTGACGGTGTGACGGAAACAAGAGATCAAGCCGCAGATTTTGGTGATTCTGAAAATGATGCAATGGTATTTGATCCTGATAATCCAACAGGGCCAAAAATTACAATTGCACAGTATAATCTTGAAATTGCAAAAAATGCAGCTGCAACAGGTTCTGACACTAGCCTCATTGCAACAGCACCAAATGTTTCTCAGGTTGTTGCAATAAATGGTGTTCCAGTTGCACCGGCAAATCCATCAACACCAAGCAAGACAACTATTGCACAACCAGCATCAGCACCAGCATCAAATATTTTAGACCAAGTTACAAGTGTCGTTAACACTGCAATATCTAACGCAAAAAGTTTAGGTGCTGACATTCAAGGTTCTGTGACAACTGCATTACAAAATGCCGGACTTGCAGCTACTGATGAAGCAAATTCAGTCTTACAATCTTTGGGTCTTTTACCAGCAACACCAAGCACACCATCAACACCGACAAAACCAGCAACACCTAACAGTTCTAGCAGTTCTAGTACAACTACATCAACGACAACAGCACCAGCTCCTAGCGTTGACCCGTTAACCGCACTTTACAATCTGCTTACTGGAACCAAGCCGACTACAAACGAACAATCTGTGACAACTACTGCGACAAATGATGCTCAAGATGTAGCTTCACAGGTTCAATCAGGCATACAATCAGGAATTTCAACCGTTGAAACTGATCTGTCTAGTTTTCTTTCTAAAATCATTCCTAGTGCTACAAGTGGTTCAGACCCTACAAAGACAACTGTTGAACCAGTATCGACAACACCTGACACTTCAACACCAAGCTCACTTGATGCAGGGGGTGGTCAAGTGCCAACACCACAACCAGCTAGTAGCCCTACTGGTTCTACGGCAGCTGGTGTTTCACCACCACTTAACTCAAATCCAACTTTGCTTGAGAAAATGATTTTGAAGGCTACCTTATTCATGCAGGGAAACGGCAAGTACATTGCAGCTGGACTTTTGGCTATTGGTGGAATTGGCACAATGATAATTGTGACTTCAAGACATAACAAAAAACAGGTGATTGTATCTTGACACGTCTAGTAATTTTTGACAATGAATCATTTGGTCTTTCACCAGCAAACAAGAGTTTCTCTATAAATTGGGTAGGAAAGTTTTCTTCTGCAACTCTTACAGTAAATTTTGGAACTTCTTTTGGTTATGGACTTCAACCAGCAACACTAAACGGTGTATCAATTCCAATAACTAATGATGGTCTGATAACAGCAGACGTTTCAAACTTGCTAGTGCAAGGCAGTAACAAACTTGGAATAAACTTTAACGATCTTCAACTTCTTGGCAAGCCTCTTGGTCAAGCTGTAATATCTGCATACATTGATTACTTTGGTGCTAGTGTCTTGCAAACTCCAAGTGTTACACAGTTTTTCACAAACATTGAAACTGGAATAAAGAACAATCTTCCAGCTGCTATTGCTATTATCATTGGTGGTGCAGTTGCGTTGGGTTCCATTGCTTACGTTGCTTCAAGATTGCCTTCTGCTGGAAACATGAAACTAAGTGATGTGCCAAAATCTGTTGGACACCTGGCAAACTCTGCAAAAGAATCTTTTTCAAAATCTGCTAGCCATTTGCATCATGCAATAATGAAAATTGGAGTGACAAACTAGATGACAAATATTTCTTATTTTGGTTCTGGTACTCCAACAGTTGATCAAAACTCTGCAACAGGAATTGGTCAAGGGCTTCAAGTTGGTCAATCTGTGATTAATTTTCTTACTGGTCAAGTTCATCTCAACAACAACCAACAAACTTTTGTTGGTCGTTTCCTTGGATTATCTGCAAAAAATGCAGTAAAAGACGGAATTGTTCAAGCCTTTTGCTTCAAGGCAAAGGCAGTTTGCACAATCCAGCTAGGAGATAATGCACCTTATGTTTACCAAACTCTTAACGAATGGGTAACTTTCAAGCATGTCAATTTTTCAAAAGTTACTATAACTAGGCTTGCAACTGGTCAAATTCCAGATGTTTTTGATTGGGCTTTTATGGCATCTGATGATGCTGATTATGATTTTCAAATTCAACAGGTGAGTCGAGAATCAGAACAGGAAGTATTATTTCCACAGCAAGTCTTGTCAAATGCTGTAAATCTTTTTGGTCTTGGAAACGGTGTTTATGTTCAAAATTGCAATTTGAGAGGAGCTAAAAAAGTAATTGTCACTGGTTACTCACCAAATAATGTTGGTGAAACTGGAATTGCAACACCTAGCCTTGAAATGTTTGATGCTGGTTCTGGTCAATGGGTTCCAGTAACACCATCAACCGAATTATTCACTATTGCAACAAATCAATTAAAATCTGAGCAAGTAGGTGATACAATTCAAAGACCGATTAACATTGATACTGTTTTAGCAACAATGTTTACTCTGAATAGTGTAAATCCTGCTAGCTTAGGAACTTATCGGTCACAAACAGCCGATTTTAGCACTGGAAATGTTCCAGCACTTCTTAATTCTAGAATTGGAACTGTTTTGCCAAGCGGAGATAATATTTTTAGATTGAAAATAATTGTGACAGTTTCAACATTGACTTGCTCATTTAGTATTACCAAGGTGTTTGAATAATGGTAAAAAATCGTGACAGTCTGCTTTCTCCTAGTACGCTATTTCCTACTTGGTTAAAACCAGTTCTCAACAATCTGAATACTCCGCCATCTTCGCCAAAAGATGGTGACAGATACAGAGTGACTTCTGTTGCTACTGGTTTGTGGACTGGAAAAGAGAACAATATTGCAATATGGGATGCTGAAAACACAAGATGGGATTTTACGCCATTGCAAGAGGCTCAAATTTGGTATGATTACACAAGCCAAAATTGGCATTACATGTCAAATGCTGGTGTTATCACACAGTTTGACAAGATACCTCTTGCGATCTCTGATGTCACTGGTCTGCAAGCTGCACTTGATGCAAAAGCACCGCTAGTGCACAAGGCAAATCATGTTTCTGGTGGGTCTGACCCATTTTTAGGCGGTGACTTGCTTGATGCTACTGCAAGATTGAATTTCTTGCTTGGCGGCTTAGCTGTCTCTGCAAGAAGGGGTCTTAACGTAATTGCTGGTGCAAACATTTCACTTTCATTTGTTGACAATGCTGGTTCTGAACGTACTGATCTTACAATCAATGCCTCAGTAGGTGGCAATCACAATTTACTTGACGGTCTTGTTGATCAAGATACAGTTGCACAAGCTGCTGTTAGAGGTATGGTAATAGTTGGAAATTCAGCTCCAAAGTGGTCTGGTCTTGCACTTGCAGCTGTTGGATATTATTTACGATCTAATGGAACTGATCTTATCTATTCACTTTTGCAAGCTGCTGACATTATTGCAGGTCTTGGATATACACCAACAAATCCAGCAAACTATGACACTGCAACATATCCACCAACACTTGACGGTTCTGGAAAAGTAAAAGCATCCGAATTAAACAATGCAGGGCAAGCAATTGTAACAATTGGCGGTGTAACTGATACTTTGAATAATTTCATAATGTTGGGATTGTAAAATGATTTTCATTAATTCGGTCTGGTTAAAACGGTTTTTGAAAGAGGTTTACTAAATGCCAAAGACATACTCTTGGAATTATTTGACACCGCCTTGC
Organism: uncultured Nitrosopumilaceae archaeon; assembly: GCA_964636595.1. Taxonomy (GTDB): domain Archaea; phylum Thermoproteota; class Nitrososphaeria; order Nitrososphaerales; family Nitrosopumilaceae; genus Nitrosotalea. The sequence continues at coordinate 3,035 of CAZWSG010000023.1, read as the reverse complement.
ATTACTGGCACTTTACACTTTTTGTCTGTATCACAAGACGATTCAACAAAATATGTTTGTCAGTTACATGAAGGTGAAATTTTTAACAAAAGTGATGTACCTTCTCATGTTCTAGTTTTTGATGCAGACCCACTTGATGCAGACGGTCAACCTTTGCAAGATTCTAAAGGAAATTTTGTGAAAAATATTGACAATTACACTTGTCAAGGTTGCGGTTTGAAAGTTTCAAACCCTGGTCCAATTACGGAGATTGTTTAAAAATGACAAACGCAACAAAACCATTATCTCAAACCGTTTCACTTGTTGGTGGAAATGTCAAAATCGTTGTTGACAATTATCCTTCTTTGAAAATTCTTAAAGGATCTTATAGTCACTCTTTTGGTGCAGCTGGCACTTCTTACGGTGATTTGGTAAGAGGAGATACAAATGCAGCTTATGGAGCTGTACCAGCAAGTACAAACTTACAATTTTGGGGAATTGATGCAGTGCAAGTCAATAATAACACAGGTCTTGCAGGTGATAGTGGTTTAGGTTATTCTGATGACGGTGCTGGAACAAATTATGTTTCATGGGTTGCAGTGTTTAACATATTTGGACTTAGTGCAGTGGCAAATCTTCTTACAAGTTTTATAATTCCAACTGGAAAACACCCAACAGCAAAACTCGGACAAACAAATGCTGGTGGTGGTGCACCAAATATTTCATACACACTATACTGTCTAGAAACTAACTAGGTGTTTTATTTTGTCACTTCAAAAACAAGATAAGATATTTTGGATTTGCATTACTGCTTGCATTAGTTTTACTTTGTTCATTGATCAGACCTTACAGCCACAAATAACAAGTGTTCAAGCTCAAGTACAAAAAAATACCTTGGCTGTTGGTTCTATTACAGAAATGCAATCTGATGTGCATGACATTAAGATGCAATTACAGCAACAGACTCAAGACATTGCAGACATCAAGGCACAACTCAAAACTTTTCATTAATTCGGTCTGGTTAAAACAATAATTTTGTAAATTCAATCAATGATTACTCGACAAGCATTTGCTGATTGGATTCAAAATACGATTCCAAAAGCCGCAGAAGCTTTAGGTGTTGATCTGCAAAAGTGGGTTGCTGGTTCCATTCGTGGAATTGAGGACAAATGGTTCGTAACATTCCAGATTGACGGTGGAAATCAGACACTTGCAAATACCATATTGGATTACTTGGATATTCCAAGTATCGGATATGATGATTTTCAAAACGAAAAAGCAAAACAAGTTGCACAGTATCAAACATACGTTGATGCAGCTCAGCAAGTTGTTAATTCTGAAACTGATGAACTGACTGATCTAAACCACCAGTTAGCACAGGCAACAGACCAGACAACCAAAGACCTTTTGCAAGTGCAAATCACTAACCAAATTGCAACACTGAAAAATGAAACTCAGAACCTTGCAACTTGGAAACTGACAATGTCAAACTTTGTAAATGGTTTGCCATCTGCACAAGCACCTACAAGCTCGACATCATCTGCAAGTACATCTTCAGAGTCAACAACAACTAATGAAAATGTAATAGCAGGTGCAAAGCCTACACCACAAGAGGCTTAAAATTCTCTTTTTTTATTTTCGGTCTGGTTATAACAATAATTTTACAAATTCAATCAATGACAAAGTATCTACCACATACAGCGTTATCAGTGTCAGCATTAATGACATACGTTTTATCAACAACTGATAAAATCACGTCAATGCTTCCAGCATGGGAAGCATGGGCGGTAGGTGTTGGTCTACCAGCTTTTGTTGCTGTCGTTTCTTGGATATCTCAAGAGGCTCAGAACTGGAAAGGTTTGAAAAATCTCAACATCACTGATCTGAGTTCGCTAATTTCGCGTGTTAGCAATTTAGAGTCGGCAGTAAAAAATCTGCCACTCAAATAATCTTTTTTTTGATATGACTGATCTTTCTTATTTTTGCATTAAATGTTTCAAACTAGGTCACACTGCTACATTTTATCCTGATGCACCAAACAAGACCCCTTGCGGTTCTGACTCTGGACTCTGCATCTGTTGCAACAATCACTGTCAACCACAAACGCCATGACCACAGACGAACAACCAGTGCAGATAACATGTGCCTTTTGCAAAACTGGTAAGATTGTTTGCTCAAAGATTGCATCTGTCTCATTTTGCACTACTCAAGGATGCAGATTCAACAAGGGCATGATGAAATGATGCGAACGAGGATCTTTCACTATCTTGCTTTGATGTCTTGGGTAATGTGCGAGTTTTACATGAATAACTTTTGTTTTTGGATGCAATTAGACAAAATAGAGGGGGGTCTTTGATGCCAACTTGCACAGGTTGCGGCTCACCTAATGACAAGACCACAACGTGGAATGACTGTCTTTGCTCTAATTGCAGAACTGCAAAAGATAGAGTGAGAGGAAAAACGTCTTATGCTGGTGTTGGTTGACTCTCTTTGATCATGGTATCTTTTCGTCAATTAAAGAAAATTAAGAACGCATCAATATTTTCAATTCTTGTTGGTGGTGCATTATTCCTAATTGGAATTTATAGTTACATGGTTGGTGATCTAAATTCATTTCAAGAAAAATTTGGTACTGTTTACATGACCTTTGGAAGCATGTTACTTTCATTAGGCTTTAGTTTCCTTGTTATTTGGAAATTGAAATGAATTTGAAAAACGAACATACCTTGCAGCTTGTGCCTTCGGCACAAGTGAAAGCAAAGGGTATATCAAATTATTTTTGTGCCCCTTTTTGCGTGACTTTGTTTTGAATCTGAAAAACTACTTGATTATAATGTCCGATTCGAAACTAATAATTATATGACGAATGATGACAAATTTCATCATGTCCAAGTTTACTGCTGAACAAATCCAGCAGTTAAATGAAAGTCTGAAAACTCCTCAAGAAGTTCTGAAATGGTCATTAGATAATCTTCATCCTAGACTAGCCTTGGCATCAAGTTTTGGTGCAGAGGATGTAGTTGTAATTGATATGATGATGAAAATAAACCCAAAAT
>CAZWSG010000022.1:0-23272 GCA_964636595.1 uncultured Nitrosopumilaceae archaeon | reverse complement strand
AGCATATGTTTGTGGTTGCAGCAGAAATTCAACTCAAAAAGGGCTCTGAAGGAGAGTTCAGAAACTGGATAACAGAATCTAATGGTGATCTCTCAAAATTTGATGGCTTTGTAAGAAGAAGATTGTTAGAAACACGTGCTGGCAAGCATGTGATTCTAGTAGAGTTTGAAACCCAAGCAAAGTTTGAAGCAATGCACAAAACACAAGAGCATTTCAGAATTCAATCAAAGGGTCATTCTTTCATGGAAGGACCGCCCAAGCCAACATTTTATGAAGTAGTATCCCAGTAGACAAACATCTGGAACAATCTTTCTTTAGGTTTACGAATTATTTGATTGTAAATCACAGATAATGTATCTTCATGTGATTGTTATAGACTGCCTCAAACTGTGTAACGTATCCACAATGAATGCATGAAAAAAACTGGTCAGTTGGCTGTGTCGGTTGAGGTTCTACCTTAAAGTCATCTAGAGCTACTATTGAGATCAAGTTTTTGTTTTGGATAACTGCAAAATGTTTTGCAATTGATAGTGAGTCAAGAAAATCCTTGATTGCTTTTATGACTCTTGTAGTATCTATGTCCTCATCGCTTATAGAATCCAGTACAAATTCACGTATTTTTAATGCGGGTGCTGCTCCTACTTGATCTGCAACGTAGACGGCAAGAGGAGATTTGAGGGGAAGTATGTCTTTACAATCTATTGTGATCATATCTAACCAGATTTTCAATGATATTTTAGTCTAACAATCCACAAAACCTCTTTTGGTATGTAAAATTTTTATCAAAATTTACTTGTAATCATGCTCTGCACGGGATTTGGGTTAGCAAGATTTACATAAATACTTTGAACTAAATGTGACGTGGGTACAATTTATGAAAATGCCGCAAATGATTTTCTGGAACTTGCAAGCGAACAACGATTAAAAATAATATTCAAACTATTGGAACAAAAATCCAAAATTTCAAACATGGCAAAAGAATTACATGCAACCGTACAAGAAGTACATCGAAATTTTGAGCGTCTTTCAAATGCTGGGCTCATCATGAAAAACAAAGATGGATACTATGATCTAACTACATATGGAAAGACAATGTGTACTCAAGTACCTTCTCTGTTATTTTTATCCAAGAATAGGAAATATTTTGAAACTCATGATTTTGGAGACATTCCGATGAAATTCATACAAAGAATTGGTGCTCTTGCTGGAGGGCAGCAGATCAAGGGATTCGTCAATGTGTTGGAACAATGGAAGCTTGTGTACAAGAATGCTGATGAATACATTTACGAATTATTCACTGAAGTTCCTTTGGATCTTATCGAACCATTACTTGCAAGGGTAAAACATGGTACTACATTTAACTACATATTTTCCAACAATGTCATTGTACCAAAGGGCAGAAAAGAACTACTGAACAAGCTCGGAATGAAGGCTTTGCTTGACAAGGGACTGGTTGAAAGAAAAATGAAAGAGGATGTCAAGGTAGTTGTTGTGTTAAACGAAAAGGAGGCATGTGTATTGTTTCCTACTCTTGAAGGGGATGCAGATATGCGGGAAATGTTCTACAGTAAAGATCAGTTGTTTCACGAGTGGTGTCTTGATTATTTCAGGTATTGCTGGTATAATTCAGGACCGTTCCAAGAAAACAAGATTTCGGAATAAACCGTTATAGATTTAATCTCTTGCTGATTGTTGAGATCTATTGCACGAATCTAGTCTGCAGTATATTCGATGTGTCAAATGTGGTCAGCCTTTGGAAATGGAAATATTTGAAAAGAAAACTGAGGTTGTAGAGGGATTACTTTCTTGTGCATCTTGTGCTGGCATATATCCTATAATTTTATCAATCCCTTTTCTAGTTGAAGATCTCTCTTCTTTTTTCTCTATTAGAGCAAAACTTGGTGGATATATTTTGTTAAATGTACGGAATCCGAAAATAAAATCTGTCATAAAAAAGTCTCTACAGAATATAAAAAAAATTGGAGATGACACAACTGATTTGGAAAAAAACTGGGTAAACATTTACAAGAAAAGCAAGCATTCTGTATTTGAGAAAAAAATACGAAATATTGTTCAAAGACTTGAAAAATGTAATTTTGTGATAGAACATGGTTGTTCCATAGGTACTATGTCAGATATCGTGGCAAAACGACATGGCATGATATTTGGAATTGATAAATCTTTTTTTGCACTGCTAGAAGCAAAGAAGCATAAAGCAAAAAATATGGATTTCTTTCTAGCAGATTCTCTGTCAAAACCCTTTGGTTCCATGAAGTTTGATCTTGTTGTTGCTCTCAATGTTTTGGAATTGATTGAACCCATGAATTTTTTGAAAATTGTTGGTATGCAATCTAGAAAGTTTTTACTCTTATCTGATCCTTATGATTATGATAGGGGAAAAAATTCTGTTAAAACTAGGCTTGATGAAAAAATATTACGAACAAGACTAAAACAGATGAAATTCAAATTAATTCAAGGCACTAACAAACCCAATTTTATTTCATGGAAACTAAATGTGAATTCACGGCTTGAATTAAGTTACAAAGTAGATATGATTCTTGCAGTTATATTGAGCAAACAAGAGTGGATTAAACAAAAATGAAACCTTTGTTGATTGTATTGATTGCTGCAGGAGGACTCTTGGGAACTTTCTTGAGGTATAAAATGACTGCATCGCCGTTGCTTTTTGGAAGTCTTCCAGTGAACGTTTTGATTGTCAATATTATTGGAAGTTTTATCCTTGGAGTGTTTGCAGTACTGTCTCAACAATGGAGTCTTGATCAAAAATATGCCTTGTTGATTGCAATAGGCTTTTGTGGTTCGCTTACAACCATGTCGTCTTTTGCCTTGGAAACAAGCAATCTTTTTGAAAGTAAGCAACTCGGACTTGTTGGAATCAACGTTCTTGCAAATGTGGGATTGTCAATTGGTGCAATATTTGGAGGGAAAACCCTAATGACTGTAATTTTTCAAGGACTTCGATAAATATGGTTTGTACGGTATTCAAAATATTGTTTGTTTTGAAATGTTGTGTTCTTTAATTAGTGTAAAAATATTTACTGAGTGCATTATCAGAAATTCTTCTTTTGACTTAAATAGTTATTAGAAAAAGTATGAATGTTGAAAATTAATACATTGATGATTGTTACAGTCTTTCTTGTTAGTTCTATGATTTTACCAGTTGGTTTGTCATATGCGCAAACTTATGGTGGTCAAATGCAACCATCATCATCTGGTAATCAAACTAGCATGACTCAAACAATGACTAATTCTACTCACACAAACTCAACTATGACAATGACCACTAATTCTACTAGTACAAACTCAACCATAACAATGCACGATAATGCAACTATGGCTATGCATACTAATTCCACTAGTACAAATTCTACAATGGGAATGCCTATGACTAACACTCAGTCAAATATGACTACGGCACCTGCTCCAACTACTCCAAGTGGTCCAATGTCTCCGTTAAAGCAATTCAAATCTGGTGTTTCAGCAAAGGCTGTGACATGTGAATCAGGCTATAGTTTGGTCATCAAAGCAGAAGATGGCTCACCTGCATGTGTCCACTCGTCCACTGTACAAGTTTTGATTCTACGTGGCTGGGCTACTACTCAATAATACTCTACAAGTCTTACTGACAAATAGTACCTTCGAATAAATTCCACAAGATATTTTACTAGTCCATCGATTTTACAAATAAAATGAAATCTATCAATTTTACACTCCTTGCTGATGAATCACTTGCAAAGGATTTTGGAAAGAAAGGTACTACTACTGATATTGCAATTTATGATAGAAAAGAATCTGGTGTTTTACGTACTTGGACTGTACCTACTTCATTTCCAGACAAGATCCAATCATTGTTTCAAGCCATGAATATGGGTGAATATGTGATATTTCATGTAACGAAACTTGATAAATTTACAGGTGAGCAAATAATTGCACTTGATGCGCTTGGTAAAAAACAAGGGATTCTTTCACATTCTTTTGATGTTGACAAGACCAAATTACTTTCCATGATAAAAGGAACCGTTGTAGAGCAATACAAATTGGTAGAACCTGAAAACCTCAAAAAAGAAATTGATCTTCTAGAACCCGTCTCTAAAGATGGTAGTCCACAAATCGTGATAGACCATTGTTTTGATGTAAAGGGCGTTGGCGCCGTAATTCTTGGCAAGATAGCACAAGGCAAGATCAAAGTCTATGAAAATCTAAAACTATTTCCAAAAGGGACTGATGTTGTAGTCAAATCAATTCAAATGCATGATGACAGTGTTGAAGATGCAGCATGTCCTGCAAGAGTTGGTCTGGCAGTAAAAGGTGTGGTACCAGATGATGTTCAACGAGGCGATGTTCTTTGCATGGCAAATACCATGTTAGTTTCACAAGAAATCGAGATAGATTATGTACAAAGCAAATTCTTCAAAGACATCGTTTCTGAAAACCAAATGTTTCTTGCAAGCATTGGCTTACAAATACGACCTGTCAAAATTGCTTCCTTGAATCCTATGAAACTTTCACTTGGTAAATCTACAGTGTATGAAAAAGGAGATACATGTGTTATCCTAAAACCTGAATCTACCTCTATTCGCATAGTTGGTAGCGGGAAAATCGTAAAATAATTTTAAATTTTTCTCATAGGGTATTTTTAAATTCACTAAAATAGATCTATCCAGTGATACCTTGTAAGATTTGACTCACCTTGACACTGTTGCTCTTACATCCTGGTCTATTCTTACTGCTGTCTGTATGGTATCAATAGGTCTAATTTATAGACGATTTATTAGAGTCAAGAAAAATACATCACACCAATCTTGAATCAAATACGTCTTCATATCTAAAATATTCTAAATTGTATAACGTGACCAATTATTTGGATGATTTCACTTTCTCTCTTCTTTTGTTATCTTCCATTCACCATGTGCAAATCTAGAAGATTCAAATTCAATCTGGCCTACAATTCTGTCGCCTTTTTTTACCATTCCATATTCATTTTTTGCAACTTTGACCAAAAGCTTTCTTGTCTTGTATCCTCCCTCTATGACTTTAATCTTAAAGCGTTTACTTGCTCTCATAGTTATTTCCCTTGCAGCTTTTGGGTCTCCAATCAATGAAAACATTTCAAATGTACCAAAATTCTTTGTTTGAATTTCATAATTGTACAATCTTGCTTCAAACTTCCAACCAATTCTCTTGGCTTCTTCATTCATCCACTCTATTGCTTGTGTGCCATATCCTCTTTCAACACCAAAGGTTTCTGAATCCATTTGATCTAATCTTGATCTAGTTGAATATAACTTGAAATAAATGATCTGAATAATATTATTAGTACGATTCAGTTACATGTTTATGTGAAACGTTCTGCTGCTGACATACGAAAATCCATAGAATCAAACTGGAAAGAATATCTCTCACGTTATAGTAATCTATTTTCATCTAATCATATTGAAGGGTCGACTCCTCCTTCTGTATTTGTTGGAGCGTATGGTTATCCAAAGGTCTTGGTAGGTCCAATGCTGCCTCCGGTTCATGGTGATACGATGATCTTGGACTTGCCAGAAAAATGGACCGGAAAAAGTCTCGAGGATATAGTAAATTATAGGTTAAGCTTGGTTCGTGGCATCAAATCTGTAAAAATAGATGATGTTGGACAAAAATACATTGAAAATCTCCAAGAAATGTCCATGTCTGAAAGATCAACTGATGCAGAGATGGAATTAGTGAAAAATGCATCTCCTGTTGTTACAGTTGGTGGAGATAGTCCAATTTTTGGACCAATTGGGGAGATAAAATCTGCAAAATTTACAAATTCATCGTCTGACAAAAGCATACAGCGAACATTTTATGACAAGGATCTTTTGGCACAGGATGCACTGGTAGAACTTTACAATAGGGGCATAGAAATTTCACGAATTCAAAAATGTTTTAGTATTGGAATGTTTGGCAAAAATAGAAAACTTGTTCCAACTAGGTGGAGTATTACTGCAACAGATGATATAATCTCAAAATCACTTGTAGAGAAAATAACTGAATACGGGATACTGGATACTCCTTTGGTATTTTCATACAATCATTTGGGTAATTTTTTCGCAGTTGTCATGTTCCCAAGCAGGTGGATGTTTGAAATGCAAGAGGCGTGGTATGATGAACAAGGAAATGTGGGATTTGGATCTGATTTTGAAGGTATTGCAGGTATGACGCATTATCCAGAAACTGCAGGGGCTCATTTTGCTTCAAGGCTTGCAGTTTCAGAATATCTTGTTGAAAACAAAATTCAAGCCGCTGTTATGGTGCTTCGTGAAATACGACCAGAATATGCAGTACCAGTTGGAGTGTGGCAAGTACGAGAGGGAATTCGTATGGCACTAAAACAAAAACCATCGGTTGTTTTCAATTTTGAAGAAGGACTCGATCTTGCTTGCAAGGGATTGAGCATTGGAAAAAAAGAATGGCTCGCACACAGTAAACTGTATTTAGCAAATAAACAAAAATCAATATCTGATTTTTTCTAGTTACCAGAGTTTTTATTTAACACACTTTGGACTTAATTTATTGCAAAACAAAAGCATAATCTTTGCGATAGCAATACTTGCCTCTCCTATACTGTTTGCGCTTGTTGTATTTCCTGATACGTTCAGTCTTGGATGGAATCAAGGTAGAGGTGGTTTTCTTTTTGCAATGGCATTTATAGCAGCAGAATTAATTGGTCTGAAAATAGAAATTCCTAAAAAACGTTTGTTAGCAATAATTCCGCTTGCAGTGATTGTAATTATTTATCTTACAGGCCTAGAATTTGGTTTGAAAGCATTCCTGGTATCTGCTGCTCCAAGTTTTCATGTGTTACTAAAAGATTCTTGGACATGGATGTGGGACTTTATTGTAATGGCTGCATTTTTCATAGCCAGTATGACCATTCTATTTGGAAAGCGATGGATTAGGATATCACCTGCAGGTCCAATATACACTGCAGGCACTGCAATTATCTTATCACTTGATGCCTTTTTCCCATATGATTCTCTAGGACCATTACAGTATGTTGTACCATATCTTGTACAAATTGATGTCTTTTTGATAAACCTGTTTCATTTAGGATTGGCTACCTCTCATGGAAATGTAATGTTCCTTGATGGCATACATGGCCCATTTGCATTGCAGGTGTTTTGGCCATCTGCTGGTGTACACAGCATCATAATTTACTCACTTGTGATGATGGCATTTTTATTAAAGATGAATATTCCACGCAAAAGAAAAATTGCTTATTTTGCTTTAGGTGTAGTTGGAACAATCACTGTAAACATAATCAGAATCTTATCACTGTCAATTTTTGTACTCAAGATATCTACCAATGTAAATGAATTCGAGTCGTTTCATGGAATTGCAGGCGAGATAATGTTTCTACCATGGCTCTTCATATTCTTACTCATCGTTACCTATGTTGAAACAAAACGCATCAAAAAATCAGAGGCTGAAAAAAATGGATCAAGTCAAAGTAAACCGTGATGTAGAAAACGGAACATATGGCATTGAAGAAATTTTTGTAAATCTAAAAAATACAGAAATTCTTTTAAAAATATTTGAAACTAGAGAAAATTTGGATCACGTGTTTGAGAATATATCGGTTATTGTAAATGAAAAAACCCACTATATGCATGTCCAAAATGATGACGCGTCAATAGTGATAGGTAAAAAACATCTTCAGAATTCTGAAAAAAAGATTCTCTATCTTGATATAATCCATGAATTGGTACATGTAAAACAACAAAGACACGGGCTTGATCTTTATGACAAGTCATACTCCTATGTGGATAGACCTACTGAGATTGAGGCATATGCAATTGCAGTTGAGGAAGCAAGAAGACTAGGAATGGATGACACTGAGATATTTGATTATCTTCATGTCGAGTGGATCTCTGATGATGAGCACAAAAGACTTGCTTCACGGATTGGTGTATTGGTTTAAAAAAATCTTGTAATATCTACTTGTCCACTAGTTTGAGAAAAATCTGAAACTCGTACTCCGAGTCGTCTTATGAGTAATTTCTGGTCCTCAAGGGATTCTTTTAATAGTGAGACGACCGTTTTTTTCAATTCATCTAAACTCGATGTTGGATTTCTGAGAGTTTTTGATTTTGTTCTGTTTGACAAATCTGACTGGACAAACTGGATTCCAACAGATTTGAAAAGTATGTTATCCCTTACTATTGCTTTATACAAATCATCACAAAGTTTTTCCAAATCATTTACCAGAAAATTAAAATCCTTGGAATCTTGTTTTAGTGTGACTATTCTACTATATTGAATAGGATCATGTCTTGGAGATACTGGTTCTTCATCAATCCCGCGTGCTGCATTGTAAATGTATGAACCTATCTTTCTTCCAAATAATCCGTTTAGAGTAAAGATATCTATGCTACGAAGTTGTGATATTGTTTCAAGGTTCATTTCCGAGAATTTTTCTTCAGATTTTTTGCCTATTCCTGGGATTGTTCGTATTGGTAATGGATCTAAAAATGATTCAATCGACTGCGGTTCTACTATGGTAAGTCCATCAGGTTTCTTGTAACCTGATGCAATCTTGGAAACAAGTTTGTTTGAAGATATTCCTATGGTACTTGAGAGTTTTATTGTACTACGTAATGAGTTCTTGAGTTGTTGTGCCAAGTGTGCTGCATTTTTAAAATCACCTCCAGTTCTATTTGTAACATCAAGATATGCTTCATCTCTACCGACATACTCGAAAATATCTGCATGGTTTCTTATTATGTTCATGGCATTTTCTGAAACCTCTGAATAATATTCAAAATCTGTAGGCAAAAAAACTGACTCTGGTACATCTTCAAGTTTCTTTTTTGCAAACTTGATTGGCATCCCTGACTTAACACCATATTTTCTGGCCACATAGTTGGCAGTTGCAATTGCTCCACTGTCGCCTCCTCTGTCTGAATAGACACATACTGCCACAGGACGTGTCTTCAGATCTGGTCTGCGCATTTCTTCACATTGGGCATAAAAATAATCAAAGTCTATGTGAAATATGACTCTGTAACTCACAGTTAATTTATGATTTGAAATCCTTATTACGTTATTGTTGATACTATGAGTTTCTTATTGTCAACATCATCTAAATATGCTATGTAGGTAAACGTTCTACATGGACTATCCAATAACTGTAGAATCAGATGGCGTCAAGATAAAATCTGAAAAAATGGAGGTTGACAAGATGTATTATTGTATATATCAAGAAAAAATATTGTTATTCTATAAGGAACAAAATGAGATGCTCAATTGCTATGAAATTGAAGAAAAAGACATAGTTGAAGAAGTAAAACAGTCAAAATCTGAAGACATTGAAAAAGTCTTACAGCAATACATTGAAAAAAAGAATCTCGACTAGAGTATCCAGACTTGATCAAACAAGCGTTTTTTCTTTGCTAACTATTAAATAAAACACAACAAGAGTGGGTCTTGTGTCAAGACCGCCTAATATTGTATTCATTGGTAAAAAACCCATTCTGACATACCTTAATGCTACTCTTACACTTCTTGCAAACGAGCCTACTGTAACCATAAAGGCAAGAGGAAGAAGCATGGTCACAGCAGTGGATGTATCACAGATGATAGTGAAAAGAATGAGTGCAATGGGCTACAAAGTAAGCGGTGTGAGAATTTTCTCTGAACGACTTGAATCAAATGATGGAAAAGAACGAAACGTTTCAACTATCGAGGTAGACGTTTCAAAAAGTCAGAATGTTCAATAGACAATTAAAGTGGATTATAACCATCGTGACAATTGGTTTGATTGCATCTGTTATTTCTTATGTGTTTGAATTATCAAATGTGTGCACTGTACGCCAATTGAACATTGCAGAAGATACCTTGCAGTATGATAAGACAAAAGATCCGCTACTCTGTGATACGCTGAATTCTAAAATATCACAATTTAATGATGCATGTAAATCAAATATTGAAGAGCTAGATTGTGGTTAATTATCTAATATGCAAAAATCTTTGATGATTCATTAATGTGGTTTTTCAGAAAATTGATAACCTCATCTGTACTATTTTTGTAAATGAATTCATCTTTATTGTTTGTGGATATGTCAATGCAGTATATTTTCGAAGTCTTGTTTACAAATATGTGACCTAATTTATTGTCTATTCTCACACCCTCATCTGAATCCAAAACTCTTAGAATCTTTGCAAGGTTCTCTTTTGGAACTGTTCTTTCTTGAAATGTCATCCGTAAATTGCATCCCTGAGTGGGCCTGCATCTTGTTCTGTTTGTTTCAAGTTTTGTTCAATTCCTTCTGCTTCATTGAGTAATAACTTGAGGTTGCATGATGCTCCTGGAACAAGTTTTGTCATGGCCATGCAAATCTCTGCTCCCGCTCTAAAGTCAGGTCCTGTTTCTCTTGCTTTACACAATAATACGATGACATTGATGTTTGATAGTGATCCCTCATTTAGCAAAACTCCTGGAATTCCAGGTATAGTTCCATTCTTTAATACTGGTACATTTGCATCACGTAATTTTTTCTTTGCAGCCTCTGTACTGCCAACTCCTATCACTGATGGTGTACCTTCATCACTTTTGATTGCTGAACTACTTATGATGAAAGAACATTTGTGGTCACTTGCCCACTTTAACATGACTCGTGCTACATCACGATGAATTGATTCATGAGGGGTAAGATATGATGAAAAGACTGCTACCTTGAGATCTTTGTTAACTAGAATACGTGCAGGGAAATTTGGTATCTCTTCTCTTACAATGCTTATCGGCGGAAACAGTTCTGAATCAAGTACGCCTGCCAATTCAAATTGAGATGTTGTATTGACAAGTGATTCGGTTGCAATGGCATTTGCTAGACCTGTGTACGGAAAACCATCTATCAGGTAGCCTTCTTTTATGTCAATTGGAATAATTTCTCTTGCGTGTACTTCACTTCCCATAATGTGAATATTGGATACGGCGTTTTAATTATGGATATCGTTTTATGTGCCCAAAGCGGTTTATACTTATGGAAACACTCTACATACTCATTAGCTGTGATCTAGGCTCTGAAGTGGAAATAATCACCGAACTTGCAAAAATTTCAGAAGTAAAAGAGGTCAGAGGTACATATGGCATCTATGATATTTTTGTAAAACTACAAGCTGATTCAAGTTCTGCACTAGAAGCACTGATCACACACAAAATACGAAGACTTCCAAAAGTTCGTTCTACTGTGACATTGACTCCGATCCTTTCTCAGGGCGGGCGTTAAGTCAAAAAATGCTCAAACTTTACAACTCTTTTTCTTTATCTAAAGAGGACTTTGTCCCATTTGAAAAAGATCTTGTAAAGATATTCATTTGTGGACCTACTGTGTACGACTATACTCATTTGGGACACGCCCGAATATTTCTGATATATGATCTCCTGTCTAGATGCTTAAATGATCAAGGGCTCAAAACCGATGTTCTTGTGAATATGACTGATATTAATCAAAACGTGTTTGACAAGGCAAAAGAAAATTCAATAACCTACAAAGATGTGGCAAAGTTTTATGCATCTGCATTTGTAGTGGCACTTCAGTCTCTTGGCATACAAAGTGTCAATAGACTTGCATATGTTTCAGATTATGTTTCAAGCATAGAGATACAAATAAAAAAACTATTACAAAAAAAAGTTGCCTACATGGCGCATGGGAATGTCTACCTTGATGTATCTCAGGTACGACACTATGGGCAGATTTCTCAACAGACACGAGAACAGCTAAACCTACACAGATTGGATATTGGTCCTGGCAAGAAAAATCAAGAAGATGTCATGCTATGGAATTGTACTGATGATTTTGATTTTTCATGGAAAAGTGAATTTGGAACAGGTATTCCATGGTGGCACATGCAGGATACTGCTGTTGCTGTGGAAAACTTTGGCGTTCGTTATGATGTTCATGGGGGCGCAAGGGAATTATTGTATCCTCATCACGAAGCACATTTTGCCCAGTACCAACTTTTGTCTGACTCTGAGCAACCAATCAGAGCATGGGTACATGTAGGTCTTGTTTTGTCTAGTGGAGAAAAAATGTCAAAATCTCTAGGAAATGTTGTTTGGGTAAAAGACTTGATAAAAAAATATGATTCTGATCTTATACGGCTGTATGTTTTTTCAAAACATTATCGTGATGACATGGATTTTTCTGAAAACGATCTAATGTCAAAAAAACCATTGCTTGATTTGATTCATCTTACTAGATACAAAGTATCCGACACTACTCATGCGGACATATCAAATCTGATACGTGATTTTATGAAATCTTTGAATGATGATCTTGATTCTCCTATTGCTCTTTTAAAACTAGAAGAAATATGTGTCCAAGTGAAAAATGGAAAGAGCATCGCTCTAGATGATTTTAACCGTCTGTGTAAAATACTTGGTATAAAATATGATACAAAGAATTGAGTCAAATGACATTGGTTTTACTGGGACATGGAGCAATATCATAAAACTTGATTGTGGAATACTTTTTTTAAATCAAAACCTTTCAGATGATATTTTTTTTGACAAGCTTGCTGGTATTACATGTGTTAGCGAAGACATGATTGACAAAGCAATGGGATATTTCCAAAAAAATAACTCTGTACCATGTGTCTACTCGTTGAACAATCCTGAACTTGACTGTCTTCTTGAAAAAAAAGGATTTCAACGTCATGATATACAACATGCTCTAAAAAGAACACGGTCTGCAACAAAAACAAATACTAAGAAAATCACACGCGATAACGTTGATCTGTGGGCAGGAATTTTTTGTCAAGCCTATGATTGTCTTGGCTGGAAAGATACTGTGATATCTATATTGAAAAACACACTTGATTCTATTGATTATATCGTAGATGAATCAGGCAGTTCATGCATGGCTTTGTATGAAAAAGACTCTATCTTGGGACTCTATTGTCTTGGTACTGTGCCATCCAAGAGACATAATGGTACTGCTGCTTCCTTGATTGATTTTGCATCATATTACGCAAATTCAAAAAACTTGACTTTGATTTTAGAGACATATGAGAAAGACAATCTCTTGGAATTTTATTCAAAATTAGGATTTGAGAAAGTCTATAAAAAATTAGTTTATACTATTTGAGTTTGACAAGTAATGCAGAGTAGAGAAATGGTAGGATTGTTGTAGCCTCTGCATGAATCGTAGTTTGTTTGGCATTCTTTGTAACTTTTCCCCATGATATTGCCTCTCTGACAAGTGCTCCGCTCAAACTTCCATCAAACTCTTGAGCTGTTGTTATGTATACGGCATAATCAAGTCCTTCTCTGTATTGGTTCCACCACAAGGTGTGATGTTTTGATATTCCTCCACCTATCATCAATGCACCGGATTTTTTTGCCTTGAAGATTAACCCTGATAATAAATCTGCATCTGCAATAACATTTAATCTAAAATCGGCATGGCTTTGCGCAAACATCCAGATCTGACTTCCTACTGCACCATCCATTATTCCTGGAACAACTACTGGAATGTTATTCTTGTTTGCCCAATACAGAAATGAATCTTCGCCTAAATTCTCTCCAATCATTTTTGTTACATCATATGTTGACATTTCTTTTTTGCCTTCGTTGTAAGCCTTTTGTAAATAACTTTGCATTTTTTCTTCAATCAATGGCCCATAGCTTTTCAACGGGACCAAAACATTTCCTAATCTATGAATTTCTTTTTCTAAAAGTTCACTGTCATCCATGGTAAATGATCCTTCTAAATAATTAGAATAATGTCGTGCAATATCGTGATCTAAAGCCCCACAGGTGGTTATTATGACATCACACATCTTGTTTTTTACCATGTCAGATATGACGCCTCTAAGACCTGTTGAAACAACTGCACCAACAAATGACATGAATTTTAAACAATCCTTGTCTTCTATCATGTCAGTCATAATGTTAAGACCATCAACAAGATTTTTTGATTCGAATCCCCCCGATGTTGACATTTGATCAAATATTGAATCAATGGAATCATCTTTTTTGATGTGGACATCTTTGACTGGATTACCAGGTTCTGTCATGAAACCCAAATTGGCTCTGGGCTATAAAATCCTCTGTTCGCGATCACAAGTAATTAATATAATGGATTATTTGGTAGCTATCGAAGTTGGGTAAGAAAATAAAGATTGCAATAGCTGGTGTTGGTAACTGTGCTTCTGCAATTATCCAAGGTGGAAAATACTATACTGAAAATACTCATGATACTATAGGTTTGACAGATTTTAACATTGGAGGATATGTCCCAGGAGATATTGAGGTGGTTGCAGCATTTGATGTTGCAGATACCAAAGTAGGAAAAGATGTTTCTGAGGCAATCTATGCTAGGCCAAACAATACCATTACTGTGGCAGAGGTGCCTCACATGGACGTAACCGTGCAAAAAGGTCCTACCTTGGATGGGATAGGCAGACATTTGAGCAGAGTTGTGACTGTTTCTCAGGAACCAGATGTTAACGTCAAAAAGGTTCTTCAGGATACTGGAGCAGAAATGCTTGTCAATTATCTACCTGTGGGAAGCACAAATGCGGTAAAACACTATGCAAGTCAAGCACTTGAGGCAGGGGTGGGATTTCTTAATGCAATTCCTGTGTTTATTGCGTCAGAGCCAAAGTGGCAACAGGCCTTTGCTGACAAAAAAATTCCTCTTGCGGGTGATGATGTAATGAGTCAGCTTGGAGCAACAGTTGTTCACAAGACTCTTGTGAAACTCTTTGTAGATAGAGGTGTACAGATTGATGGAACATATCAGCTAAACATTGGTGGCGACATGGACTTTTTCAATATGCTTGATGAAGAAAGACTTGAAGACAAGAGAATCAGCAAAACGAGTGCTGTCAAGGCAATGGCAGACTATGATATTCCTATGAGAATTGGTCCCAGTGATTATGTTGACTTTATTGATAATGAAAAGATCTGTTACATTAACTTGGAAGGAAAATATTTTGGTAAGATCCCAGTAAAATTAGATCTAAAATTAAAAGTAATTGATGCATACAATAGTGCAGGAATAATGATCGATGCAATTAGGGGATTAAAGATTGCACTTGATAGGAAACTGTATGGACCTATGACAAGCATCTCATCTTATTGCTTCAAACATCCTCCAATTCAGATGCCATATAATGAGGCAAAGAAGGCATTTGGCGAGTTTGTAGAAGGCAAGCGCGATAGCTAAGATCTCACATTATAATTTTTATTCAGCAGCTCAAGGAAACTTGTCAATAATCGGTTATCTCGGTTCAGACATTATCGGATACATTGGTCCATATACGTAAACTGGAGATATTTGGGTTCAAGTCCTTTGGATACAAAAATACTCTGGTAAACTTTGAACAAGGATTGGTTGCAATCTCTGGTGCAAATGGATCCGGTAAAAGTAACATACTTGATGCTATCTCGTTTTCACTTGGAGAAAACTCTCCTAAAGTAATGAGGGTAGACAAACTTCGTTCATTATTACACGATGTTGACAATGCAAAACATGGCGCCAAAATTGCACGTGTGAGTTGTCATTTTGACAATTCTGATAGAAAGATTCCTGTGGATTCCAATACTGTTACAATAACTAGAGAAATGGATGAAAATGGCGAGAATATTTACTATTTAAATCAGAAAAAAGTACTTCGAAACCATGTTTTAGACATACTTGAGGTGGCTAATTGCGGTATTCACAAACTCAACATTGTCCAGCAGGGAACTATCACTAGGATATCTGAATTTAACTCAGAAGAAAGACGAAAGATAATTGAGGACATCATTGGTCTTGCATACTTTGACGAAAAGAAGGTTGAATCGCTAAAACAACTTGACGAAGCAGACAGAAGATTGGAGATTGCACTTGCTAGAATGGATGAAATAAAGAAACGCATTGATGAGTTGGAACTTGAAAGAAACAATCAACTTCGATTTGATATCTTGGATAGGGAACTAAAGCGATTTTATGCAATCCAGTCTTCTAACAAGCTACGAGATATAGAATCTAACAAGATATCAAAAGAGCGTAACCTAAATGCCATCCAATCTGAAGCCAAAAAATTTGATGAACAACGTGGTCAACTCCGTGATGAAATAAAAAAACTTGAAGAAGAAAAACAAAAGTTCATGGATGAAGTAAATGTGTATAATCAGACAAAAGCTACCATTGATTCCGAACTTGCTGGTGCAATGCACTTGTTTGAATCTGCAAACAGTAAACTTGTAACAAACACAAGAAGGTTATCACAAATAGATTCGCGACTTCCAGAAATTCAATCCGAACTTGTAACGTTAGGTGAGAGACGTTCATTACTGGAAAATCAAATCACTGAACTAAAAAATTCTATTAACATGATTAATGAAACTAGAAAGACTGCAAATGCAGAGCTTGCATCTGTTGACTCTGAAATAAGCCAAGTGTTAAGACAACAATCTCAGATTGCTACAAACAAACTACGTGTTGATGAAACTGTAAGAAAACTCACGGATCAACTAAATGAAACAAAACTTTCCTTATCGAGGTTTGAACAAGAACGTACTGACATTCAAAATAAAATAGAACAAAATTCGTTGAAAGTAAAGTCAATACTTGATGAGAAAGAAAATCTTTTGAATCTTGAGAGAAAACTCCGACAGGTACGATCTGGTCACGAGTCTGTAATCAATGACCTTAAAACAAGACTTGGAAATCTTCGTGAGAGACGAATCAAGATAGAGAAAGACATTGAAGAAACTACTATTATTTTTGAAAAAGCAAGTAAAGCTGCAGCACAATATGAAGCGAAAATCAAAGTAGTCAAAGAAGTAATGCATGAAGATTATTCTATTGCAAAGCTCAAAGAAGATTCTAGGAGGCTTGGAATTCAAGGTCTTGTATTTGAAATCTTAACATGGGACAAACAATATGAGAGACCTCTACTTGCAGTTGGTTCTGATTGGCTCAAAGGATTGGTCGTAAATGACTTTGCAACGTTGCTTGGACTTGCTGAATTTGCACAAGAGAAAAAATTACCAAAGATAAGGATAATTCCGCTAGATGCAATATCTGACTCTAAGATATCTATCAATAAGGAAGATGGTATTCTTGGAGTCTTGTCTGAATTTGTCAAGTGTGAAGAAAAATTTGAATCGTTAAAGAATTTCATTTTTGGAAATATTGTTTTAGTTGATTCAAAGAACAAGGCGTACGAATTATCTAAAAAAGGCTACAAAGCAGTAACTCTTGATGGACAGTTCTTTGAAGCTGATGCTAATGCTGTCATAGTTGATGTAAACTCTAAGGTTTCGCATCTGACAAAAATTATTTTGCTTAGTACGTCGGTAGATGGACTTGTACAATCCCTTGAACTTTTGAGACGATTTATCCAAAACAAAAAGGGTCAGCTAAAAAAACTTGAGAGAATAACTGATAGTCTTGAAAACAGATATAATTCATCTGAGACTGGTTTTGCAAATGTTGGCCTTGGTCTTGCAGACATCAAAGCAAAACTAAAGAATTTGGGTATCTCGGAAGATCAACTCACATCAAGAATTTCACAATTGAGAAAAAAAGAGGAAGGCATCTTGGTCAACATGTCAAAACTGCAATCCTACGAGTCATCTTTGGATGAACGTATCTCACTAACTAGGGAAAATTATGCTGATGAAGGACAAACAAGAGTAGCAAGCTTGTTGTCATCGCTGAATGAAAAACGTACTAGTCTACTTGGTTCTCATAGTACTATATCGACCCAGTTTAGGGAATTATCTGGAAATCTAACTAATCTGGGTAATGAAGAAAACTCGCTCAAGGCTAACGTGCGACTTTTATCTCAAGAACAATCCTCGATAAATCATGAAAAATATGACATTGAAGTCCAGTCACGATCTCTTGGAAAAGAAAAGGAGAATGCAGAAGCACTACTTGTAACCCTGAGAGAAAAAGAACAACAACTAATCTCAACTTCTGGAACTTCTGTATCCACACTAAAAGAATATGATTCCAAACTAAAGGGACTGTACGAGTCTGAAAGAACACTAAGCAAGGAAGTAAACGGCTTGGAAAGACAGTCTGATTCCATAGCTCGAGATGTTAAAGACTTGGTGGAAAACGAAGAAAGAATTCGTAAAACATTGCATTCGTATGGATTTAACACGCTTTTAGAATCCTTTGATGTTGACCGTATTCTCGTAGAATTGGAATCTGAAAAACGCGCTCTATCTGGCTCACTAAATACTAGGGCTCCTGAGGCATATCTTGAGATATCAAATGGTTATCGTTCCATGTCTTCACGAAAGAATGAACTTGAAGCAGAACGAAACTCTATTGTAAAATTCATTGAGGAAATTGACAAGGGTAAACGCCAGACCTTTTTGGAATCATATGATAAAGTAGACAAGGATATCCGTGAAATATTTAGTAAGATGACTGGTGGAAATGCATGGCTTGAAATTCAAAACGAAGATGACATATTTTCATCCGGAATATCATATCTTGTGCAATTTCCAAACAAACCAAAAAGAGAATCAACGTCAATCAGTGGTGGGGAAAAGACACTTGCAGCAATTACATTTTTGCTTGCACTTCAAAAACTAAAACCATCTCCATTTTACTTGCTTGATGAAGTTGATGCACATCTTGATGCATTAAACACTGAAAGACTTTCTACTATACTTGAAGAAAGGGCAAAAGGTAGTCAGATGATAATGGTATCACTAAAAGACTCTGTAGTCAAAAAAGCAACTTTGATCTACGGTGTCTTTCCAAGAAATGGTGTATCACACGTTGTATCACATAGAATTTCTAATGTGCCAGAAGTTGCAAACTAGTTTATCTTTACAAAACACGCAACTTGTCTTGTATCTGAAATTTTTTCAAGTTCAGGTTCCTGTTTGCATTTTTCTATCGCATAAGGACACTTTGTCATAAACCTACAGCCTTGATATGTATCGACACCTGAAGACTCGTTGATACGTATCTTTCTATTGCCATGTAAATTATCTGGGTCTGGGTCTACAATAGAATCTAAAAGTGCTTGAGTGTATGGATGATGTGGTGTGGATAGAACTTCGTTGATTGGTCCTGTTTCAACAATTTTTCCACGATATAGAACTGCAATCCTGTGACCGATGTAGCTTGCAGTTGACAAGTCATGTGTTATGTAAAGAAAAGAGATACCGTGCTTTTCTTGCAATTCTTTTATGAGTTCAAGTATTCCAATTCTTACTGATACGTCAAGCATGGAAACAGGTTCATCTGCTATGACAAGCTTTGGATTTGTTACAATGGCCCGAGCTATGGCAACTCTTTGTCGTTGCCCTCCTGATAGCATGTGTGGATATTTTGATGCGATGTCCTCAACTGGTTCTAGTTTTACTTGACTGAGTGCATGTAACGCAATACGATTTCTTTCTTCCTTGTTTCCAATATTGTGAATTTCAAGTGACTCTTTTACTATGTCCAAAATAGTCATTCTTGGATTAATTGATGCGTATGGGTCTTGGTGAACTATCTGACAACCAAGTCTTATTTTTTTGAGGCTATCTGCATGACTTGTGATGTCTTGTTCGAGAAATGTGATGGTGCCAGCATCTTGTTCTAACGCTCCAAGTATGATGCGTGCAATAGTGGTCTTGCCTGAACCTGACTCACCTGCAAGTACAAATGTCTCAGAGTTTTTGATTGAGAATGAAATTCCATCTGCTACTTTTACTGTCTCTTTGTCAGTTCCAGTAAATCCCCTTTTGACAAAGTATTTTTTCAAGTCCTTGACTGAAAGGATTTCTTCCACGGCTTCTTGATGTGATCGCAAATATATCAAGCGATCAATAGGTCAAAAACTGATCATCGCAAAGTTTTAAAAGGCTAAGATACGAGGGAAATTCGTGAAGTCTCAGTTACTTGCATTTGTAATGATTACTGGTCTTTTGTTAAGCGCAGGTTCAGTCTTTCTAAATCATGTAGTTTTCGCAGATGATCCTTGGTCAGATATTGCTGCGAGACAACAAGCAGCAGAACAAAAAGCCATGGCAACATACATGAGTTACTACCAATTTGCAGACATGGATCAATCTAAAAGAAACTGGTCTGGTCTTACCAGCGTAACAACTGATGAAACAAGCAGAGGTAGAGATATCAGTGCACAATCACAAGTTTCAATGCAAAACGCAATTTCACAATTTGACAATATGCATGTTAGACAATTATCCGCAATTGCATCTGATGGATATGCTGGATTAAACAGCACTTCAACTGATACACAAGGTAGAGACAGAAATGCTATGATTGATTCTGCAACATCTTCTTCACTTGCAGAAGCTCAAAATGTCATTGACCAATTAATCAAGATTAGACAAAACTATGCAAACTTCCAGGCCGGTCCAACAACAGATTCTGTTGCAACTTATAATAGACAAGCTCAGATTGAGCAAAATATGAATGATAGTGAAGCTGAAGCAGCATCACTAGTTAGCCAGCTTGCAAAAACTGATCAAGTATACATTGACTTGAGCCAGTATGTGGACCCAACACAGTTTACTTACAAGCCAAATTCTGTAACAAACGAACAAGGTGGCGGCACTGTCAACTTGACTCCACAGCAATCATATGCATTGTCCAAGGCAGTAATGATATTCAACCAAATTCATGACAGACATCTTGCATTGCTCCAATCAAACTACTATGGTTTGAACAGCGTAACAACAGATGAAAACAGCACAGACAGAAACACTCTGTTGGCACAAGCAAAACAAACCTCGATGGATAATGCATTGCGAGTATACAACTCGTATTATAACGGCACAGGTCAGTAAAAATATCATAAAGATATTTTTTATTCAAAATTTCTCAAGTTTGTCATTCGTGTAACCAACACATTACAAAGCCTGATTCAGTTTTGATTTTAGGTGGTTCTTTTTTGCATTTTTCCATCGCTTGTGGACATCTATCATAAAACCTGCATCCGCTTGGAGGGTTCACAAGGCTTGGGGGATTGCCTTTCAAAGGTGTAATTTTCTTTGTTTCACCTAGTTTTGGTATGGAATCTAGCAAGGCAATTGTGTATGGATGCTTGGGATTTCTGTAAATGTCTTGCATATTACCAAACTCTACAATTTGACCGGCATACATGATTCCAACTTTTTCAGCAATTTCTGAAATTATGCCCAAGTCGTGGGAAATCAACATGATTGACAATCCCTCTTTTTTGAGTTTTTTTAATAAAATCATTATCTGAGCCTGGACCAAAACATCTAGTGCAGTGGTGGGCTCATCAGCAATCACCATTTTGGGTTTCAAAACAAGGGCCATGGCTATGACTACTCTTTGTTTCATCCCTCCACTAATCTCGTGTGGGTACTTGTCCAAAACTGAATGCGTCAGTCCTACAGATAAAATCGTAGATTCAATTGTCTGTTTGTAATTTCCTTCAAAACTATGTTTTTTTAGAATTTCTTCAAATTGTTTCTTGATTGTAAAAACTGGGTCTAGTGAATTCATTGCCCCTTGGAAAACCATCGATATCTGCTTCCATCTGATGTCTTTTGTAAATTCAGCATCTGACATTGACAGTATGGATTTGTCGCCCAAAAGAATTTCACCTACCACACTAGCGTTTTCCTGAAGAGTTTTCATGATTGCAAGGCCAAGCGTACTCTTGCCACAGCCGCTTTCTCCTGCTATTCCAATTGATTCATTCTCCTTGTATGAAAATGATACGTGATCTACGGCACATACTTTCTTTTTTTGGCTTTGGTATTGTACTGTTAGATCCTTTATAGATAGCGCAACCATGTGTTTTCTATGAACTGGTAGTACATTTGAGTTTTGGAATACGATCTGATTTAATCTAGGAATATTTATTGGATTATCTGAATTTATCATTGCTCATAGAATTAACAGAACTACAAGTGGATGATTTTAATTCAGAATGCTGGTAAAAAATACCTACTAAACACATTCATTAGTCTTGTTTTGTTTCATTTTTTCATGCTCGATTTAAATCAAAGTCTCATCGTAAGAGTTGTTATTACCACTGCAATACTCTCAATAATTTCATATTTTCTGATTAAAAGGAATATGGTATCACAAGATCGATTAAAATGGACTATTCCATCCCTCTTTGTTGTCTTCGGAATCTCTGTACTAATTCAAATTCTGTTTGTTCTCAGTAGAAATACTACTTGATGGATTCCAAACAACAGATTTTTCATTTTTTATCAACTGATTTTAGACAAAGAGAAGATCAATCGTCAATTATACAGAACCCAATTTCGCATGGTTTATCTTCTAGTTTTTGCAAGCAAAAAATCGATTTCCTTGAGGACACCAATTTGCAGTTTTGATGCGATGAATGGCATACTATGTCCTCAGTGTGAGTCAAAACTAGATCAAGGTACTCTGACCAAGGCAGATGTTGACGCATCAATAAAACTGGTAAAACTTTCCCAAAAAATACCACTAATAGACAAGTTTACGCTAATTTCATGTAGGGAATCTCATGGGAATTATGTTTTGTATCTTAGCAGCCAGGATATAATGACAATTCGACAGAGCCGAGAGCTTTACAGGATACTCCAGGGAGAATTTGATGGAAAGATTTGGCTTGTGCACCAAGACTCTGATGACAAGAAACTCATAGAGGATATGTTTTTTCCAATCAAAATACTTGGCATAAATCAGGTCTGGGCTCCGGGAGGTCTGCAGAAAACCAAGGTCATTGTATCCGGGAAAAAAACACCGCGTTTTCCAATAGATGCTGACAAGGTAATTGCAATAGTACACGATCTTCGAAAGATAGAACTAGTAGTAGAATTTGAAAGAAAGTAAGGATGATTTGATGGAAATAAAAAAAACCCATGACATTGGCACACTTGGTCCTTCTATGAAAGGACAAAAAGTTGTAGTCGGAGGATGGGTGGAAGACTTGAGGGAGTTGGGAAAACTGACTTTTATTACTTTACGGGATGTAACTGGTGTATCACAAATTGTAGTTGCAGGTCCTGAAAACTTGCAACAAGTAAAAGATCTTACAAGACAAAGTGTAGTACTGATAACTGGTGCAGTACAAGAATCTAAAGCAAGAGATTTTGCATATGAGATTAAAGCTGAAAAAGTTGAGATTCTATCAAGAGCAGTTCATCCACTACCAATAGATCCATTGGGCAGACTAGAAAGTGGAATTGATAATAGACTTAATGCAAGAGCACTTGATCTTCGAAATCAAAAAACTGCTTCAATATTTAAAATACGACATCATGTTCTTCTTTGTATTC
>CAZWSG010000021.1:0-23598 GCA_964636595.1 uncultured Nitrosopumilaceae archaeon | reverse complement strand
TAGCTGTCACTACAGTTACACATCAAGTAAGAACATGATTGTTTAAAACAACATTTCAAATCAAGGCACAGTAAAAAATGAATTTCACAAATAAATGGAATGTACAAAAAGATAGCCTATCACAAAGGGTAATAGACAAGGTCAAGCCAGATGCCCCATTAAAGCCCAAGATTGATGACGCTCAAAAGAAACTACAGTTACAAATTATAAAACTAGACTCTATTTCAAAGAAACTAAAAGAAAAAGATGACTTTATTTTCAAAAAAGTAGTTGAAGCAGTAAGATCACATAACAAGGCATACTCTAATGCCTATTCCACTGAACTATATGAGATTAGAAAGATGAATAAAATGGTCACAGGCGCAAAATTGGCCATGGAACAGATTCAACTTAGATTAAACACAATATCAGAACTTGGAGATGTCGTAGTGACACTCAGTCCTTGCATGTCAATAATAAAGGGACTAGGAACAGGATTAAGTGGATTAATGCCAGCAGCAGATTCATCCATGGCAGACTTGTCAAATATACTAGGCGAGATTATGTCAGGAGCATCTGTAAGTGGCGACAATTCATTTGTCACGGATACATCAAACTCGGAAACAAACCAGATATTGGAAGAAGCAAATGCAATACTAGAAGGACATGTCAGACAGAATCTCCCAGAGCTTCCTCCAACACTTGGCTCCACCACAAAAGCGCCAGAGCCTATCTAGAGCGCTTTTTACTCAATTCTATAAAATTTTTCTTGATTCTAGATATCGTAGGATAACTATATCCTAATTTTCTATAGTTTGCAATCATCATCTTCCAGTTTTTTAATCTCCATTGAGCCTGCTCAGAGGTTACAGAGTGGATTTCTTTGTTTATTATGCTCTTTCTACCCACTTTGAGAACTCCAGCATCTTTTGCAGTCCATCTACTATTTGCAAAATTTAGGCCCAACAGTATTTCTTCGACTGGCATTTCTGCAAAGTGTTCTTGCAACTTTAGCATTTGTGCACTTGACGGTTTTTTGTTTACAATGAGGCTAATTTCAAATCTTTCCATACTCGAATTTTGAAACATCGTTCCTAATTAGTGTAAAGGTAAAAACATCTCTTCTTTTTGTTTAAAATTTCACTAGATGTTGCATAGAACAGTTTCAAGAACAATCAAGTTTAACGATTCTTAAATTACAGTCATTGTAAATTTGTAACATGAACGAAAAAGACATTCGCGCAAACAGGATTCCAAAGGGCTTTTTACACAAAGAAAGAAGATGTGAAAAACGCGAGTGTTACAAAGAAGGCATCTATTCTTCAAAAATTGGATATTTTTGTCTAGATCATATTCTAGATTACGACATGCCATGCCCCACCCAAGATTGTCCAAGAAATGGACTTGAAATGGACAAGTTATTTCCAAAGATAGAAAAAGACATCAACGGAGACTTGCATCAGATCTTCCAGTGTCCATCATGTAACTATAGACACGATCACACGGTTCATGTCTAATCATATTGTCAAAGCATAACTTGAAAAAAATCGAGCTAAAATATCCACAAAGTTCTACTTGAGACTTAAGATATCATGGTACCAATCCACTAGATGGCTACCCATAACTGACCAGGCCTAGAATCGTGAGGGTTTTTGTATCTCTCTCACGATAATTTACTTTACCATTACAGGATTCAAAGATCAGATTTTGTACAAAAGTTTGAAGATAACTGTTGAATGTTATCTCAAAACATTTCATCAGAAAACAAGACAAAGTTGTGATTAGATATTTCAAGATCGAGTCATTTTTTGTACTAGGATACTATTGCGTAGTTTTAGAACCAGTCACACATACAGGACAATCACAATCAAACATGTTTGCCTTTCCCATGCATTGACCATGTTTTTCTTCAAAGCATTTTAAACAAAGAACCATCTGTTTTCAACTTTTCAGATGTTTTTGGGTTATTTTTACCCCCCTATTTGGCACCAAAGTGGTCAGATCAATCAAATCAGACCTCGAAAAAATGGCCAAGAAGAGTCATTTTTTGAAAATATCATTTTTTCAAGACTTGTGCTTGAAAGTTAAACCCCCTAGTATTTCCAAACAATCAGGCATAATGCGATTTTTTCAAAAATGGCCAATTTTAGGGGGGGTGTAACACTTGTGCGTACTAATAGCAGCCAAGGGTCAAAACACCCCCATTGCCTAGTAAGAGTTCTGTTTTCTTTTTTGACAGCGAATAAAAGCTAAACCCTGGGTTTTTGCGTCAAATTTTCAAGGTCCAAAAAATTGTAAAAAATTATCATCGTATCCAGGCATGGAAAACTTGTAGATTAGACCAGTTTATGCTCTAAAACCCCGGGGGGTTTCAATGAAAACTAGGTGAAAAAATGCTCAAACTCAATACTGCAAATCATTGCAAATCTTGTTTGATTGTGCCAAATTGTTGAAAGCCGTTCAATTTGTTCAAGTATTTCAAGCGCTACAGAACCATCGCTTCTTTTTACAACAGTTGAAAAATCAAATTCTAGCTTGACTGCTTTAGGAATCAAATCTTTTACTTTGTCAAGATCTCTACCTTCTTTTTTCATCCGTTCTCCCAGTGTACAGACTTTCAATTATCAAACATGGCATACTCACAATTGTAAGCAGTCCCCAGAAGACATTATCTCCAATTTATCAGTTCAATTTTTCCAAGAATGTAATCTAGTTTTAGAGTGTAAAAAACTCGTACAATTTTCAGAATGGATTATGACGTACTTGACATTTTGTCATACAGTAGCAGTCTTTACTAGTTCGGGAATCTTTTCCCGGGCTTGGACAATTTCTATCTCTACTGTCTCCAGTGGCTCGTCTACTACATTTCGTTTGATTGAGAACATCTTTGGTTTATCAAAATCTTTAGTGCAGTCTGGACAAGCATAAACCAGAACCCTGTATTCATTGGGAGCTTTAGGGTTTGAAAGGCGAGGATAGTAAACTAACCTGCCCCCACAATCCACGCAATATCTATTTGCGCGTCTTGTTCTGGCCAATGCGGACCTCCTGCATATATCATCATTATATGATCGGTATTAGATCCATATTGTCTAATAGAATAAACTAAAGCGTGATCGCATTTACAATATTGCACAACTCGAATTTAGAAACATCATATCTTGAAACCTTTGAATTTTCAGCCCATGAATTACAGGAATCAAAAATAAATATTTCTAAATTCGAATTTAGAAATATTAAAAGCGCCGCCCGCCAGACTTGAACTGGCGACCCGCTGGTTAACAGCCAGCTGCTCTACCACGCTGAGCTAGGGCGGCAACAAACTTGTTCGTAGGATAAGCGGATTTATTCCTTGCTGAATCTATTTTTCGATCTTGTCGACTTTCTCAAAAAGATAAAGACCATCAAGAAAGACTCTGTGATCTTTGTTTTTGACTTTGGTATTTTGCTGTAGACTACCTGCAGTCTGGGATACATCAGTCAATACGGGTCCTGTGATTATTACATCATCACCCTTTGGAACTACTTTGGTATCGCCAAATATTTTTGAGACTCGTGCTGCACGTTCACCTTGAAAGTTTTCTACGTGTATGTTGCCATCTTTTACCTTTACAGTGATTGGAAAGTGTGCATATACAATCTTCATTTTAAAAGTATAACCAGTCTGGACACCCTTGATCAATGTTGTAATTATTGATTCGGCAGTCTTGAATATTGCATAATCTCTTTTACGAATTCCAACTGATTTTAGCATGACATTTTTTCCTTCAACTTGGACTTGGACTGGTATTTTTTTGAATGTCTTTCTTGTTTTTCCAAGTGGACCTTGTACATGAAGTATATTGTGACTCATTGATACTTTTACTGCATCAGGAATTGGTATTGATACTTCGTGTATCTCAACTGTTTTAGTAGACAAATCCTATCAATAGCCCTCCCAAGCCACTCTTAATTGCCTCGTGATGAGACATTACTCCCTTGTTTGTAGTTACAATCAACATACCACGTGAGTATGATGGCAGATATTGTTGCTCCCATTTGGCATAGCCATCTTTTTTCACCTTGAATCTAGGTGTAATTGCACCACATTTTGTGATTTTTGCTAATAATTGAATCTTGAATTTGCCACCTTTCTTGTCATCAACGTGCTCAAATTCTCCAATGTAATTATGAGTCTGGAGTGTTTTTAGTACATCTGTTGCAAGTTTTGATGTTGGCAATACAACACAATCGCCTTTTCTTCTCGCTTCAGTGTTATACAATGTCACAAACATGTTTGCTAGAATATTAGTTGCTGGCATGATTATATCACTTGAACTTCCTAAACCCTAGCGAGTCTGCTACTTCTCTGAAACATCGTCTGCAAAGATCTAAATCATATTTTTGAATTACTGCATTATAGTCACCACATCTTTTACACCATCTAGAACCTTTTCCAAATTTATGGACAGTTCTTCCAGTTACCTTGTAATCACGATTTTTCATGTTATACTACCTGAATTCCAAACTCATGGGTTAGAAATGCTTTTGCTTCTTCTGACGTAATTATGTGAGTGCGTCCTATGCTAGCTTTGTGTTTGCTTCTTACTCTAATACTAAAACCTGGCCTTGTAAGTGAAATTGCAATATCAAGACCCAAGATTCCATCTTGTGGATCGTATTTTACACCAGGAATGTCTATGTGTTCTTTAATACCAAATGAAAGATTTCCAAAGTTATCAAATGAAGAGCCTTTCATCTGATTTCCCTTTGCTGCAAATAATCTTTTGATTAGTGCAATAGCTGGTTCATTTCTTACTGTAACTGCAACACCGATTGGTTCACCCTTGTGTACTCCCCAGTCACGTTGAGTAGCTTTTGCATATCTTGGAGATGGTTGTTGACCTGAAATGTGTTTTAGTGCACGCTTTGCTTTTTCAATTGGTTCACCAGATTTACCGACACCCATGTTCAAAACTACTTTGGCAATTGAAATTTTCTTCATTGTGGATTCTGTTTGTTGTGCCATATTTATCACTGGATTTGAATAACAGGTTTGTCTTTTCCTACTGCCATAACTAATTCTGCTGGAATTTCGATTTGTCTTTCACCCAAGTCAACATCTGCTCTTTTTGGTAAGATGAATGTTCCCGGTTTGAGTTCTGTGAGTTTACCCATACGTCCTGCGTTTACTCCGCTTGTAATGATAACTTGAACTCCTTTTTCAAGTGGTATAACATCAAGTATTTTTGTTCCTGGAACCTCGATTACACATGTATCTCCAACATTTACCTTTGTGTCAGAGACCAGAGTTCTACCATCGTGGAATCCAAGTTGTGTTTTTTTGTCTTTTATTGTTACCTTTCTTGTGACTTTGAGTAATTTCTTTGATTTTTCAGAAGAGTTGATTTTGATTGGCTTTAAGACAGTCAAATCTTTTGGAACAAGTCTATAGATATCAGAGACACCATCTAGTTCTACAACATCCATCAAACCAATTCCATGATGAAGTGAATTTCTTACAATGCCATCTACTTTGACTTTACCTCCATAGATTACAGATTTTGCTTCTCTTAGTGAAGTAGCAAGTTTTAGGGTATCACGGATAAACACTGCAGTTGGTATTGATACGTGTTTTTTATGACCGCCTGGTTTTACTGTAACAACAAATCTCTTGTCTTTTCTGGTAATTCCCCAGAAGAGTGGAGCCATTTGTCTTTTTAGTTTTTTACTACCTGCTATGCTAACCATTACTTGGTCGTCTCCTTTTTATCAGTTTTAGGTTTAGATTTTTTATCATCAGATTTTACTTCCTTTGGTTTTTCCTTGCTAGCCTCTTTTTGTTCTTTTGGTTTTACCACTTTTGTTTCTGGTGCAGCAACTTTTGCAGTCTTTGGTTTTTGTCCTTCCAGTCTGCTTTGTCTCCACTTGTCTTCAAGATTCAATGAAGTGATGAGTACGTTTGATGGATGGATGTAAATATCGACATTACCGCCTTTGAGTTTTTCACGCTTGATGCCCTCTATTGCAATTCCTCTTTTTTCAGTAGAGATGCGAGTAACCTTGCCTTCAATTCCTTTGAATTCTCCACGCAATACTTTGACACTGTCACCTTCTATGACACGGATACTTTTGCAGTGGTATTTTCCTTTAAGATCTTTTGATAAATGAGAACCTAATTGTTTGCTAAGTAGATGTGCTGTTGCAGTATACATCATTCTCTTTCGTATCTTAGTTGGCTTCATTTTATACCACCATTGATGCCAAGTTTGCGATTCTTGGATACTTTTCAGCTGCTTCTACTGCTACTGGTCCCTTGATTTCAGTGCCTTTGATTTCACCTTCAGGGGTTACAAGTACTGCAGCATTATCTTCAAATGTTACTCTAACTCCGCTTAATCTTCTTACAGCATATTTTTGTCTAACAATAACCGCACCAAATATTTGTCCTCTTAGTTCACCAGGACCTTTCTTTACTACAACGTTACAAAAGTCTCCAACAGCTGCTGATGGATATCTAGCAACTCTGGTCTTTGTTTTTTGAACCATGACAATTTCTAAAATCTTTGCACCAGTGTTATCAGCACATACTACTTGGGCACCAAGTGGAAGAGCTCTTGTAACATATGGTCTGAATTCTTGAACTCCTTTTGCTGAAACTGCACGACTCTTTGTTGCTGCCATTAGGATACTACCTCAACTACAACAAAAGAAACACTCTTTGAAAGTGGTCTGCATTCAGCAGTAAGAACAACATCTCCTTCTTTTACGTCAATACATTGTGGTCTATGTGCGTGCAATTTGCTTTGGCTACGTGCATATCTCTTGTATTTAATATCAAGTCTTGGAAATTCTTGTTGGACAACAATTGTTTTTGGTGCTCTAGCACTGACAACTTTGCCTTGAACTAGTTTACCCCTAATACTTAGTGTTCCGTGGAATGGACAAAGATCGTCGTGACACTCTGTCTTTGGTACTTTTACTTGAAGACCAATGTTTCTAGTCATGCTTTAACTCCCATTCTTTCAAAAGATCTTTTTGCAATAGTATTTCCATCAACAAGAGCAGAGGTTCCATTAAGATTGAATTGCCAAATTGAATTCTGTTTTGGTATTGATTTTACTCCAGTTGTAGTTTGTATTGTAAACATGGATTTTGTTTCATCAATTATTTTTCCGTGCAATCCAACCATTTGAGAATTGCTAGATTTTACAATAAAAGTGTCTAATCCTATTAGCTCATGACGTGTAATATTTTCTGGAGTAATCATTTGGATTTCATCTCATTTAGTCTAGTTAATACTCTTGCGATATCTCTTCGAAGAGGCTTTACTTTGCCACTGTCCTTTCGTAGTGTTCCTTTAGATGCTTCAATCTTTAGTTTTGTCAAGTCAGCACGCAATTGTACCAATCTATCTTTAAGATCAGTTTCATTGAACTCTCGAACTGTTTTCATCTTTATGCGGGCCATTACTTTAGCTCCTCCTCTACTTCTTCAAATGTTTCCACAGTCTCTATCAATTTTTCTTCAAGTTCAATTACTTCACTTTCAGTTTTTGGCTTGGTTGGATCAATCTGTGCTTCTTCAATGATTTCAATCTCTTGTGGAACCTCGACTTTTTTAGTATCTTTCTTAATTGCCTTTAACTCAAATTCTGGTATGAATCGCTCCTTTCTTGCAATTCTGATTCGAACTCCGATAAGACCCATTTTTGTTGGGACGTGAACAATATCTTCTGAAACTATGACTGTAGCTTGGTGCCCTGCTCTTGGGAGTACACCTTTGCTGTGTTTTTCAAAACTGGAACGGTCACCTCTGAGCTTACCAGAAGTTGTAATTTGTACACCCATTGCACCTGCTTCCATGATTGTCTGCATTGTCCACATGACTGCACGTCTAAATGCAGTTCCTCTTGCAAGGTGTTGTGACATTCTGTTGCACATTACACTTGGTTCAAGTTCTGGTTTTGTGATTTCAATTACTGATATCTGTGGATTTTTCAAACCAAAGTCTGTTTCCAAAACTTTTGTAAGATCTCTTATTCCACTTCCTTTTCTTCCAATTACAATACCTGGTCTTGTAACATGTAATCCAACTCTGGTTCCTGTTGGAGTTTTTTGAATATCAACACCTGAAAAACCTGCTTCTTTGATTGCTTCTCTTAGATAATCTTTCAAGAGCATCAATTTGTAACTATCATTGATTACGTTTTTCACTGAAGACATGATTATAATTCCTGAGCAACCAGCTCAACGTGAGTAAGAATGTCTATTTTAGGAGATGCACGACCCATTGCACGTGGTGTGAATCGTTCAAGTTTTCGTCCCTTGTGTACGGTTGCATTGATTATTTTTAATCTGTCAAGATCCATTCCACGATATTCTGCATTTGATTCTAAATTATCTAACAGTCTGATAAATTCGCCTGCTGCTTTTTCTGGATATCGTCCAGCCATTACACCAGTGTCTGACTTGTGACCTACTTCATTGTTATATCTCTGGAAAGGTACTGCGCGTTCTAAACTTCTTACAGATTGTAAGTAACTTCGTGCAGATTCAATTGACATTCCCTTTATCTTGTGTGCAATTTCTCTTGCATGTTTGTGTGAGATTGTTTTTTCTCTTAATGCAGCACGAACGTGTCTTGTCTTGTCATAATTTTGGAAAGCGTAGCTAAAATGCATAGATATCACTTTAATGGCACGTACAAGCTAGACCTGGATGCTCCTACACCAGGTGCACCATGTACAACTCTCTTATTGGTTCGCACAAATTCTCCGAGATAGTGTCCAACCATTTCTTGTCGGACTGGAACTGGTAAGAATTCTTTTCCTGAATAAACATGAATTGTGAGACCTACGAAATATGGTAAAATGATTACATCTCTTAGGTGAGTCTTGATTTGACCATTACTTTTTCCTGCCTTTGTTGATTTGATTTCTTCCAAGAGTTTTCGTTTTCCGTCTGTGATACCTCTTGTAAGTGATCTTCGTGCTCTAGATGGTAAAAGTTCAAAGAGTTTTTCTAATGATAAAGCTTGAATTTCTTCTAATGCTAGGCCTCTATACTTGTATTCTTTAACCATCTATCTTCACCATTACTTTAGTTGATTCACGATTGACCATATTATAGCATTCCTATCTTTGTTGCCAAGTCTCTTGCTTTTTCAATTGTTGAGAATTTTACAAAAGCTTTCTTGCCATATACTGTTCTGCATACATTCAATCCGATTGGATCTTCTTTGTACAAGAGCTTGATTGCTTCAATTATCTTGGGCTTGGTTGCCTCTTCTCTTACCAGAAAACAGATTCTGCTTTCATTTTCAACTAGTGCAAATGTCTTTTCAGTGATATACGGTTTTAGTATTATATGATTTGCTTCTTCTAGATTCATTTGTTCATCACCAAGATTTCAAGATGAGGAGATTTTATTTTTGCAATCTCGTCAATTGCGCCTTTAGAAAATACTGTTAATCTTATTGGTTGTGCACCAGGAGCCAAGTCAAGTACACTGAGATTTTTTACATCAACTACATCAACTCCCAAAAGCGAATGTGATGCTTTTGCAAGTTTTGTAGAATCTTTTACTACAAGCAAGACACTTTTTCCTACCTTGGTCTTTCTGCCTCGGAGCAGTGGTTTTCCTGAACGACCCTTTAGTCTGCTCTTTAGTCTATCCACATCTTGTGATAGATTTAATGAGTCCAAGACTTTGGCTAGGTCTTTTGACTTTACTACGGATTCAACTTGATCAGATATTACAACTGGAAATGATTCAATTTTTTCTACCTTGTGACCTCTAAGTTTTACTAGTGCTGCAGATGTTGTTGCTGCCAATGCAGAACATAGTGCAAGACGATTTTCTTTCTTGTTTAGCATTTTATGGATGACTCGCTCTGATGTTGGAGGATGTGCCTGTCTTCCTTTACGTGTCATTGCAACTCCACCGGCTTGGCCTTGTCTTCCACCTCCACCACCAGCCATTCTTGCAACTCTTGCTTGGTGATGACCTGTTGGAGGACTGTTGGATTCTGCAACTACATCCATACCTGCATTTGGATATCTACCCTGTCTTTGGAAAGAGTGTGATTCCAAGTGGATGTATGCTTTGTGAATTAATTCAGTTCTAACAGGAGTTGAAAATACAAGTGGCAATTCAATGTCGCCATCTTTTGAACCAGTTGTTGTAAAGACTGGAACTTTCATATCATAATCTCCAAGATCTTGGGTTGTGTAACCTTTGTCAATTTTGCTCTGACTGGTGCACGAAGTTTTACCAATCTGCGATAAGTTCCAGGAATTGAACCGCGGATGATAACATAATCTCCTTGCACTAGACCAAAGTGTTTGTAACCACCTGGTGGATTAATTTTTAATTCTTCAT
The DNA here is from genome assembly GCA_964636595.1 of uncultured Nitrosopumilaceae archaeon. Lineage (GTDB taxonomy): Archaea > Thermoproteota > Nitrososphaeria > Nitrososphaerales > Nitrosopumilaceae > Nitrosotalea. The sequence goes on along the minus strand of CAZWSG010000021.1, from coordinate 13,258 downwards.
TTTGAGTATTGCTAACTATCATTATTCTGCTATTGTATTGTGTTCTTTGATGGAAACCTCTCTGACCTGCTCTTGGAACAGAGTACATGATTGTTGCAGGACTGATTGGACCTAGTGTACCAAGAGCTCTGACACTTTTTCTTGACTTGTGTTGTTTCTTCTTGACACCCCATCTTGTAATTGGACCTTCAATACCTTTTCCTTTTGTAATTGCTGCAACATCAACTTCAACTCCTTTCTGGAAAACTTGATCTATTTTGACTTCTTTTCCTAAAAGATCTTTTAAGAATGCAAATTGTTTTGCAATATCTCCGCCTTTAACTGCAACTTCAAAGACATATGGTTTCTTTTGTTCTAGTCCTGCTTTTCTTGGAAGAACTGCTGCAATTGCAAAAAGTTCGTCAACATATGAAAGTGATTTTTCTGCAGCATCTATTGCTTTTTCATCTAGTTTTGTTTTGAATAATCTTGAAAGCTCTTTTGGTAAATCTTTAGCATAAACATCAAAAGTAGAATCGATTCCGTATCTATCCCGTGAATAACCTCTGATTCCAATTATTGACATTGGAGGAGTAACTACAACAGTACCAAGACCGACAAGTTGTTTTCCAAAGTTTGGAGTCTTTTCTCTGTCATCTATACTTGCAATTCTCATGCAAGCTGCCTTGAATCCTGCATATCCTAGAAGCTTTGGTTGGTCAGACTTGACATCAGGCCAAGTTCTAATTCTTGCTTCCATGCTCTTCGCTCGTGCTCTTGGCAAATATGCAAGACTTCCTCTTCTAGGTTGACTATGCTTCCTATGGCCCATTGTTACAGAAAATTGTCGAAAAGCCCATTATAAGTCTATAATTAGAGAATGTTCGGTTTTATTTTGAAAATTTAGATCTAGTGTGAAAAATGCATTATACTGTTTACCACCAATATACCGCCAATTATTATCCCTGCAACACCTGCAATGATGCCAAAAAGCAGAAATTTTTTCTTGTCTAGTGTTTTGTTGTCCATATTTTTGCCAATCCTTTTGATCTATATTAAAACTAGTTACGAGTTAGAGTATTCAAGACTGCAAGGGTGCCAAGTATCGCTTCTTCAAGTCTTACTGTTTCTGTTGCCTGGTCTGAAAAGAAATTTAGCACCTGCGACTTTGGAATATTTCCAATTGTATTTCCAAGGATTTCGTGGACTCCTTTTTTTGGAGAGCCAAAAACTAGCATCAAGTGTTCGCGTGATACTTCATCAAAGTATTTTTGTGTCTTGTGGATTGGTTTTCCCTTTCTTGATGTAAATATCACACTAGATCCCCAAGTGGTAAGAAATGTGCCTAGATTTGACACTTCTTTGACGTCATATCCCCAATACTGTGAGATCTCTTCTTTTTCTATTTGTTTTACTGTCAATGCAGGATATCCTTCCTTGAATTTGACAATGATTCTTTTTCCATCATCATCTTTGCTGTAAAATGGAATTAATTGTTCAAAGCCAACATTTACAAATTTCTTTCCTTTGTATTGTACCACAACTCCATCTCTGACATCTCCTGCCTTGATCTTTTTTGGATCAGATGTTTGTACATGCGATGGAATTTTGAGTGGGCTGAGACTTCCTGCAAACTGGAACTCGTCACTGATTGGATAAAGTATCTTACGCAGATACTGTGGTGTTTCAAGATAGCGGAGAAGATTTCGAAGAAGCGATCTGTCCCTGTCAGAACCGCTTTGCTCTTTGTAGATGTAAATTGTATTTACATGAAATATTGAACATGCTCTTGCAATCTGAGATATCTTCATTGCCTTGTCAAGCGGAGTAGGCTCTTCAGAAAGTGAAGAATCTGGAATGGCTATTGAAACTTTCAATGTATGTCCTGATATGATTGCGCTATAAAATATTAGATGCTACTTTGGTCTTTTGGCAATGTTGTCTTTTGCCTTGGCTGCAAATTGTTCGATATCTTTCTCGCTTGTTCTTGTCAATTGCTTTGTTGCAATTGGGATTTGTGACATTTTGATATGCTTTGTACCATCTTTTTCTTCGCTGACAAGATAGATTGATTCGATTGCCATTGCTGCTGCATCTTCAACTGACATGTCCTTTTTGTAATTCTTTTCTAGAAATTCTGTAACTTGATCTGCACCTGCGCCAATTGCAACTGCGTCATATGAAATGTATGTTCCACTTGGGTCAGTGAGGTAAATCATGCTACCACTCTTGTCAATTCCTGCAATGATTAGTGCGACACCAAATGGTCTCACACCTGCATATTGTGTATATTGCTGAGCCTGGTCTGCCAAGTGTTTTGCTACTGCTTCAACCTCGATTGGTTCGTCATATATCATTCTGTTACTTTGTGAGAAAAATCTTGCATTGTCAACTTGTGATCGTGCATCTGGAATGTAACCTGCTGCTGCCACACCAATGTGATCGTCAACTTGGAATATTTTTTGTGTAACATCAGAATTTTGTAATTTTCGTGGTTTTTCTTCTACTGCAAGTATGATGCCATCCTTGCTTTTGATACCAATTGCAAGTGTACCTCTTCGTACTGTTTCTATAGCATACTCTACTTGGTAAAGTCTACCATCAGGAGAAAAGACTGTAATTGCTCTATCATAACCTGCTGCAGCTGGTAGCATTTCAAAATTCATCCTTTGAAGGTTTAATTTAAGTTTATACAACTTGAAATTGTGCGTTTTGAGATCTCATTTCATGGTCATGGAAATGTTAGATCACTTCATCCAAAATCAATTGAGATAACAACTGATCCAAATCTTACAGTAAATGGAGATTGTATTGTTGGCGTAGGAGCAACATGTGGTTGTCTTGGAATTCCAGATGAAATGAAAAAAATGTTGAAAAAACCTCAAACCGAGGTCACGTGCACAATTCTAGTTGGAGATCTTTCTTTTTCCATCACAGGTAAGGGAAGTGAGAAACTCACCATGACAAATCCACATGATATTGTAATTAGAAAAAGTAATTTTACATGTCCAAGAACATTATCAGTTGGATGCGATACTGCATCGGATTCAATTCCGCGTAAAATGATAAAGGCCTTGCAAGATCCAAAGACCGTTGGAATTTTCAGAATAGAAGTAAAGTGAAAACGTTATTTTTGTACAAGCAATTGTCCGTTGTTTTCAAATACTTTGGCCATTGCCCTGTTGACAATTTCCATCACTATCTGGTCCTCATAATTTGATTCAGTGTTTGCATGCTTGGAAGTTTTTTTCTTTATTTTTGAGCCTGCATTTTCTGCAATGTTTTTTATCACTTTTTCTAGCTTGACCGAAGTCTCTGCAATTGTCTTTGAGAAATCCGTTTCAAAGTTGACTGGAAGTTTTGCACCCATAACTCTGACAGATGTACCGTAATATTTCATTACAGCACCTCGTACTTCTTCCATCTTTACAATTTCAATCAGTCCGGCATTTTTGAGAACATCGAGATGATGTCGTATTGTGGTGGTTGCTTTTTTGTATCCAATTTTATTTAGCTCTTCAACAATCTGGTCGGTTGCAAGTTGTTTGTGATATAAAATTTGTAGAATTTTTATTCTCGCAGTATCATCAAGGGCTTTAGCTTGGTCTGCGTTTGTACTAAGTATTTTACTTATCTTAAGTTCTTTTTGTAGCAGTGTAGACATTTTACGACTTTACTTTTCTACTTGTCCTAAAAGATCAAGAGATCATATTTTTTTGTCCATTACGTAACTTTTTTTTATGTTCCAAGTTTGGTCAATCCACAAGCATATGCATAATCACGGTACCATAATTTCTAACATGTACTGATGCACATCATAGTGTTTGCATCAAATCAATAACGATATCATTAATATGATACCATTACTAATATCATCATACCGGTACAAAAAATACCAAAAAATTTAAAAAAATAAAAAATTTAGAAAACCTGACAAGCTTTTGGGGTCAAATGGGCAACCAGGGGACAGGAAATACAGTCAGTCCCAATTAGAAATTCGAGTTAAAACTTGATTCCAGTTATCTTTTCGTACGCAATGATATACCTTGATGACAATTCATGACAGAGTTCATCAGAGAGTTGTGGTGCAACAGGTTCTTTTCCTGCGGTTCTATCATCTTCAAACTTTTTTTGATATCCATTTGATGCAAGCCAGTCGCGCAAGAGTTGTTTGTCAAAACTTTCCTGAGTCTTTCCCACTTGGTATGATTCCTTTGGCCATAGTCGATATTCATCAGGTCCAATGGAATCGCCAAGTACGATATCATTTCCTATTTTGCCAAACTCTAACTTCAAGTCAGCCAAGACAAATCCTGCTGCATCTGCAGTTTCAAACATTTGTTTGTAAATCTCAATTGATGTATTTTCCAGCCACTCGTATTCGCTTTTGCTTACCAAGTTTTTGTCAATTGCATCTTGCTTGGATATTGGAACATCGTGTGTCTCAGATTTTGTTGTAGGATCAAAGATTGGAGTAGGTAGTTTTGCTGCAAGCTGTGGAGTAGAGCCTTCTGGTAACTTGACCTGACCGTCTTTCCACCTCTGGACTAGACTGCCATAAAAGTACCCGCGTACTACACATTCGATTGGAAGCATTTGCATTTTTTTTACTACTATCTTGTCTTGTCCTTCTGTTCTTACGTAATGGTTCTTGGTTGGTAACTTTTTGAACCAAAATTCGGCAAACCTGCATAGTACCTCCCCTTTTCGTGGAATAGGAGTTGGAAATTTTACATCAAATGCAGATACCCGATCTGAGAACTGGAAAAGAATGTTACCGTCGGAGAGTTCGTAGATGTCTTTTACCTTGCCAGAGCGTAAAAACTTCAAACAGGCGGTCATTGAACAGGCTGGGATTTAAACTGATACCAATTTGGGGTTTTTAGGTAAACAAATGACGTTTATTTTGACTATTTTGTGTTCTTGCCTGCGAGTGCAGGAAGAGTTGTGGTTGAAAGGACATTATGGACCATGCGAATCTTTTTTGTTATGATCTTATCCAGTTCAGGTCGTGTAGGAGCCTGGACTTTGACAAATATGTCATACTGGCCAAATGTTCCTGTTGCCTCTTTTACTCCATCAATTTTGAGAATATCATTCATTACATCCATTTCGTGTCCCATCTTACTTTTCACCAAGACAAACGAGAGTTCCATGTTATTCCCCTTTGATTTCGGCCCTTGTTTTAAACATAGGCTTTATTCCCAATGTGGTATAGTCGCCACTTGAGCAAGTAAAGCACATGGAATCAGAATCCATGCCAACTGCATCTGCAAGATTCTTTGCGTCATTGTAACCAAGAAAGTCAGCACCGATGAGCTGTCTTACTTTTTCTGTAATCTCATCTTCGGTGTATTTTTTTCCATCTCCCATGTATGTTACAAGTTCATCTTGTGATGGAAAGTCAATTCCAGCATAACAAGGATATTGAATTTGCGGGAACGTTATCACCATGCTTATCTTTTTTGCACCTGCTCTTCGCAATGCCTTGATTATTGCCTTTGAGCTGGTACCTCTAACAAGACTATCATCAACAACAACTACATGTTTTCCGGAGATGACCTGTGTGATTGGAATTATCCAGCGATTGATTTCAACTCTATCTGCTTGGTGTGGCTCTATGAAACTGCGCAATGGACCTTTTCTGCTGTATCTGTCTTTGAGTAATCCCTCTTCAAATGGCACTCCAAGCTCTTGGGCATATCCAAGTGCAGCAGGCCTTGCAGAATCAGGGACTGGAATTACAATATCAGCATCTTTAATTGCAAATTTTCTTGCAAGAAATTGTCCAATTTTTTTTCTTGCGATGTAAATGTTAGAGCCCTCCATCACACTTGATGGATGTGCAAAATAGGTAAATTCAAATGAACAGTGTGCAGGTTTTTTTTCTTCTGAAAACATTTCAGATTCCAATCCAGCACTACTAATTTTTAACAACTCACCAGGTTTTACATCTCGAATCAATTGTGCGCCAACTGCCGAAAGAGCTGCAGATTCCGAAGCTACAATGTATGTATTGTTATCTTTTCTATGGCCCAAGACCATCGGTCTGAACCCTTTAGGATCGCGTGCTGCATATACTGCATTGTCGTCTGATACAAATGTAAAACAAAACGAGCCTACCATCTCATTTTTTAAAATAGATAATGCGTTTCCCAGTTTACCATTATCGGCCATCAATGTAACAAGTCTCTGGGCTGCAATCAGTGTGTCACTGACATTTTGTGGAGTAAATGTACATCCACCTACCATTCCGGTAAGCTCTTCTACGTTAGAAATTGTTCCATTATGAGCAACACAGAGATCTTTTACCTTTAGCGGCTGGGCATTTTCCAAATTGCTTTTGCCCATTGTAGAATATCTGACATGACCTATTGCTGCAGGGGATTCGTATTCACGTGTAACTTTATCAAATTCAGAGACTGCAGAAGATACTAGTCCTAGTTGCTTGTATGGCTGTTTTTTTGGTATGGCAACACCCCATGCTTCTTGACCCCGGTGCTGGAGTGCACGTAATGCATCAATAACCATAGGAATGACATTTGCGCCATCTAGACTAAAGATTCCAACTACACCACAGTTTTCCTTAACCTTAACCATGCGTTACAAGTCCCCCCAACGAGTTTAACCATTTTTCTTGTGCTTTATCAACCCTTACCCTAACTGGTACACTTGATTTTTCTTTGAATGTAATGTCCTTGCCTGAAAATATACCAATACGTGCATGTGTGATACCTCGTTGTTTGAGAATGGCTAGTGTCTTTTTTTCATCTTGTTGTTTTATTACAAGCAAAAATCGTGAATGTGATTCTGAAAATAACAGTTCATCAATATGTAATTTTTCTGAAGGGATTTTCTCAAGGGATACAGTGCATCCAATGTTATTCATCATGCAGAGTTTTGATACTGCAACTGCCGAGCCACCCTTTGAGCAATCATGTGCTACTTTGACTACATCATGTTGTACTAGTTCCAATACTGCATTCTGTGTTTTCTTGGACAACTTCATGTCAACGATTGGACACTTGCCTCCAACTAGTTCGTGAATGTATTCATAATATTCAGAGCCTCCAAGTTCGTCTTTTGTAACTCCAAGCATAACAACCAAGTCACCGTCTTCAATTTTTTGTGGAACAAGTGGTTTTTTGTCAATTAGACCAAGTACACCAATAAGGGGAGTTGGTTTGATTGAACCTTCATCAGATTCATTGTACAAGCTGACTTTGCCTCCAACACATGGAATTTCAAAATATTTTGCATAATCAGTAATTGCTTGGACGGACTCTTTGAATGTCCAAAATATTTCAGGATCTTCTGGATTTCCAAACTGGAGGTGGTCAACCATCCCTATTGGTTTTGCTCCAGTACAAACAACATTTCTGCATGCCTCATCAAAACATCCTATGACGCCATCTCGTGGATTTACATAGCAGTGTTTCGAGTTTCCATCAATTTTTGCAGCCAAGAACTTGCCGTTATCAAGCCTTAGAACTGCACCATCATTTCCAGGTTTTACAACTGTCCTTATTCCTACTTCGTGATCATATTGGGTGTATACCCACTCTTTACTAGCAATGTTTGGATTTGAGAGCATCCTCAAGAGTGTCTGAGAGAGATTTTGTGGCACCTTTGGTTTTTTTATTTTTTCAATACCATTCAGGTATTTTGGTTTAGATGATGGCCTATCAAGAAGTGGTGCATTTGCAACTACTTGACTAGGAAGTTTTGCAACTGTACTTTTAGCCAATTTTACTTCCATCAGATTATCGCTTTTGACTCGTCCAATTACAGAATATGGAACTCGGAACTTGTCACATATTTTTTTTAATGTATCAAGTTTTTTCAGATCAGTAATTACAAGCATTCGCTCTTGTGATTCAGATATCATGATTTCAGAAGGCGACATGTTTTGCTCCCTCTTGTGGACAAGAGAAATATCAAGCTCAATTCCTACACCCAGTGCATCTGCAGTTTCAGATATTGCACATGATAACCCTCCACCTCCCAAGTCTTTCATTGCCTTGATGCATTTTTGATTTCGTGCCTCCAAGATTACTTCGATTACTAGTTTTTCAATAAAGGGATCAGGAATTTGTACCGCAGAGCGATTCTCTGATTCAAGTTTATCAGAGGCAAATTGTGAACCGCCAACACCATCACGTCCAGTAGAGCCGCCAATTAGAACAACATAATCGCCTTTTTCTGCCTTGTTTCTAATCAGATTTTCTTTTTTGCCAAAACCAATTGATGCTACATCAACTAGGGCATAATTTGTAAAACACTTGTCAAATTCAATTTCTCCACCAATCGTAGGAATTCCAAGACAGTTACCATAGTCTGCAATTCCTCGTACTGCATTTTTGAACAGCCATTGAGCATGATGATCTTTTTCTATATTTCCAAAACGCAATCCATCCAAGAGTGCAATTGGTCTTGTCCCTGCAGACAAGATGTCTCGTATCACTCCACCAACACCTGTTGCGGCACCGCCATATGGTTCCACTGCAGATGGGTGATTATGACTTTCAATGTGTACTGTAACAACATAACCATCTCCAACATCAAGGACGCCCGAGTCATAACCTGGGCCAGATATCACACGTTTTCCTTCTTTTGGCAATATTCGAAGATGTTTTTTAGAAGACTTGTATGAACAGTGCTCCGACCATTCGGCTGCAATAATTTGCAACTCTAATGGGTTTGGTTTTCTGCCTATTTTTTTTTCTAGATACTCTGACTCTAGAGGAGTAAGACTCATGCTGTTACGCCCAGGGTACTCAAGAGTGATTCAAAAATTAGTGATGCTGGTTTTGAATTATTTGGATTTATGATTTGTTCTGCAGACCTTTCAGGGTGAGGCATCATACCTACGACATTTCCTTCCTTGTTAGATATTCCAGCAATACCAAGTGATGCTCCGTTAACTTCACTAGAATAAGTAAATACAATTTGATTATTTTTCTTCAGTATTGCTAGTGTCTTGGCATCTGCATAATATCTGCCCTCACCGTTTGCAATGGCAATTGGAATTCTTTGGTTTTGTTTTAGCTTGTTTGTAAATGGAGTCTTGTTGTTTTTGACAATTATCTCAGTCCACTTGCACATGAAATTAAGCGAGGTATTTTTTAACAGTGCACCTGGCAAAAGACCAGACTCTACTAGTATCTGAAAACCATTGCATACTCCAAGAACGGGCATGCCTTTTTCTGCCATCTTTTTTACATCTTTTATGACAGGGCTATGCGCTGCAATCACTCCTGCTCGTAGTCTATCACCATATGAGAATCCACCTGGCAGCACAATTGCATCCACATTCTTTGGTAATGCATCAGTATGCCACACTAGTTGAGATTCCAAGTGAAAGACATCAGTTAGGACATGATGCATGTCACGATCGCAATTACTACCTGGAAATACAATTACTGCAACCTTCACAAATTACATTACTTTTTAGACATATTAAATTGAATCGGGATTGTATCGCAAAATATGTTCTGATCGCATAATGAATACATCGATCAAAATAGCGACAGACATTCTTGTCCCATCATTTTATTATAGCAACTTGGTCTAAAAAATAATGTTAAGGCTCAGTTCACTTCCGCCTGTTACTACAGCTCTAGTTGTTGTGAATATCTTGATTTTTGCATACGGAGCCCTTAGCAATACACAAAATGCAATCATTTCCCAGTATGGATTTGTTCCAAATGGTTTGTTCAAGGACGGGTATTTTGCAGACAGCATCGTACGAATGTTTACCTCAATGTTTGTTCATGCAAACATTTCACATGTGGGATTTAACATGTTTGCACTTGCATACATGGGCGGTTTTGCAGAGAGGTCAATAGGCAAGCCAAAATATATCGCGCTATACCTTTTGGCGGGGCTAGGCGGAGCATTATTTGATGGAGTCATTTCATCATTTGCGCTTGGAAACGGAGATTCCATACTCATTGGAGCATCAGGTGCAATCTCGGGAATCATGGGAATCTCAGCAGCAATGGGAGATATGAGAGGATACTATTGGTTTGCAATCCAGGTACTCTTTGTATTCATAGGCTCTTTTGCATCGCTTTCAATAGCATTTGCCGCACATGTTGGAGGATTCATCACAGGACTTGGTGTGACAAAATTTTTGATCGAAGTAGAACGTCACAAGAGAAATCCATATCGAGGATTAACATAGGCTACATGGTAACATGGTTTTCATAAAATAGATCAAGTGAAACATTTTAGATCATTTTCAAGTTATTTTGTTTGTAAAAAAGAGTGGAATCGTTTTTATTCTAATACCCGTTGGTACTAGCTATGGGTCTAGTTCGAGACATCATGGTTCGCACTGTAATTACTATCGAACATGACAAGAATGCAAAAGATGTTGCATTACTTTTTGCAGAAAAGGGAATTAGCTCACTTGTAGTAGTCAAAGATGGCAAACCCATTGGACTAGTTACTGAACGAGATCTTGCTCGCAAAATTTCCACAACAGATAGAAAAAGTGCTGATGTTCCCTTGTCTGAGATCATGTCACCCAACTTTAGATGGGTTGAGCCAATGACCCTAATAGAAGATGCAGTACAAAAAATGCTAAACAAGAATGTGCGAAGGTTACTAGTTTTAGATAACGACAACCTGGTTGGAATCATAACAGAGACTGACTTGGCAAAATATTTGCGAAGCAAGTTACTCATAGATGGTGCACTAGATGATGTCACTGCTCTTAGCAGAAAAGTAGTAAAAAGCTAACCGTTTATTGTTTCAACTGATACCTTACTTACAAGAGGATTGAATATCCTAAATTCATTGCATATTCCAAGCACTGTCTTTTCTGCAGATTCTTTGTTTTTTGCATCTATTACAAATCTGAGCATCTTGGCAGAGCGAACCTTTTTGATAGTGGTTTTTTTGTCTTTTAGAATCAAGTCGTTTAGTATGGTATCACCTTCAGGATCTACAATTTCTGGCTTGTTTTCAATTATTACATTAACTCTAAAGGAAGGCATAAAATGCGTTTAGTTGTAATCAATTTAAGCTTTGAGAAAAGCCACAAGAAAATGAAACCAACTTTTGATCCAATTCAATACAAGATAACTGCCAAGGCAAACTGGAATGCTGTCGCTCCAGAATATCATTACAACTGGGCTGACAAAAAGATTGGACCATTCAAGTCTACAAGAGAGATTGTCAAATTGGCAAACATTAGACCAGATGATAAAGTACTAGATGTTGCGTGTGGTACAGGTGTTGTATCAAAAGAGATCTCACAATATATGGGTCCAAAAGGCATATTGGTAGGAATTGACCTGTCCAGAACAGCACTAGGCATTGCAAGAAAATCAATATTATTTAAAAATTCGAATTTTGTAGAGATGGATGCAGAAAATATTGGATTTAATTTCAAGTTTGATAAAGTTACATGTCAATATGGTTTGATGTTCTTTCCAGATTCAAGAAAAGTTTTGGAATCCATTAGAAAGATTTTGAATCAAGAGGGAATGCTGGTAGTTGCAGTTCATGGACTAGCAGAAGATGTGCCATATTTTAGTACAATAATGAAACCCATTTTGGAATACATTCCAGACATTAGACCTGCTGGGACACCCACTGTACACAGATTTGGTAATCCCAAGGATTTAGAATCAGAGTTGTCAGGAGCAGGTTTTGAAAATGTCATTGTAAAAAAATATGATTTTGTCTACAAACCAGGAACCTTTGAAGAATACTGGACAGACTATATGCACTCTACTGCAAATTCAATTAGAAGCAAGATAGAGAGCCATGGACAAGATACGATGGACAAGATAAAACATGATGCACAGAGAAATGCATTACAATACGAGGAAAATGGCAACCTAGTGTTTCCGTGGGCCGTATTTACTGCATCAGGAATTAATCCTTGATTATTTTATTTTAGTAGCGTACGATTCAAAATCAGACTCGTACCATATTGTTTGTGCTTCTTTTCCTTTTTCTGTAAATATGTTCAGTGCAATGTGAGAGAGATGCGTTCCCTTGATAGCACCATGCCAGTGTAGAGTATTTTTTGGAATAAAGACTACATCTCCTGGTCCTAGACTTGATTGAGACAGTTTTGTTATCTTGACCGTAGCATTTTCGATATTTGCTTTTTTGTAAATTACAAGCATTCCAGTACCTTTTGTAACCACAAGAATTTGTCCCCCTTGATGATAATGCACCTTGGTTCGTGCGCCGTTATTGAAATTTGCAAGATATGCTTTTTCTTCTTTGATTTGTAGCTTGACTGAAATGTCACTTAGCCATGCATCACCTACGAAATATCTTTTCTTACTTTTTACAAGTGATTTGTCAGGTCTTAACTTTGAAGTGTTGATTTTTTTCATCTCAATTTATCCCCTACAGTCCACCAAACTCGTAAGATGACGGAATAGACGGCGGTACGTCTCCGGATATTAGAACAATTTCATCATGTGCGGATAACTGTATTGTATCATAACTATCGTTTATCTCAGTTCCATTTACAAACACCTTAAGATTTTTTCCTCCATGAGTTAGCTCCTCAAATGTTGGCGATATTCCAGGTGTATTATCCCAGACTTGGACAAACTGACCTAAAGTAAATGTGGTTTGTGTTGGAGATTCAATATGTATCACACCAGAGGTGTCATGAGTATGAAGCCAGTACAGACACTCGTTTGGTTTGATGCCAACTCCTGCAGGAATTGTGACTTGTTTTGAATCAACAATAATGTCAAGATGTGCATGAACATGAAATACTGAGCCTTCTACAGGATCACATTGTATTCCTTGTATGGATGCAATTGGAGATAGTGAAACTGCAGGTAGTGACGCATTAGGGGTAGGAGGAGTATCAGAAAAATATACCATCAAGACAATCACCACTGCAACAGCAGCTGTAATACCGGTAACCTTGTATCGTGAAGACTGGGAAACTTTTGGTTTGTCTTTAGAATTTTTTTCTTTGTGAGACTCTATTTTGTGCTGAGCGAGTTTGGCAGAATTTTCAAATTTGCTGCCACAGATGTTGCATTTTTTTTCTGTGTCTGCCAATACCAAAATCAGCAAAACAGGATATAAATTTCGTTTGGATTATACCAGAGGACAAAAACTAGATCTAAGATCATTTTGCAAGTTTGATAACATTTTAAACCACCTTCCCAAGTCCATAACCTAATGCCAACGTAGCTCAGCCTGGCTAGAGCATCTGACTTGTAATCAGAAGGTCGAGGGTCCAAATCCCTTCGTTGGCTGTAATTTTAATCAAGAATCAGAATTTTTG
>CAZWSG010000020.1:19224-25044 GCA_964636595.1 uncultured Nitrosopumilaceae archaeon | reverse complement strand
AATTATAGAAATAAATCACTTTACATCCGAAAATAAAGATCCTCTTGTAATTTTATTATTCATCCCTATCACTGGATATGTTCTAACTAGACTTGCTGGAAACAAAATTCAAACTAAATCTAGGCAAATCTTATCTTTTTGTCTTTTTGCTCTCTTGATCTCTTCCATGGTTGTTACTCCATTGTCAATCTCTCCAACATTTTTGGCAAATGCTTATGCTGAAAGTTCAAATCAAAATAATACAAATACAACAATAACAAACTCTAGCATAATCCCAGTATTCTCAAGCTCCAATGCTACACAAATCGGTCCTGTATTCTCAAGCTCTAACGCTACAAATCTCAGCCCAGTATTCTCAAGCTCCAATGCTACACAAATCGGTCCAGTATTCTCAAGCTCTAACGCTACAAATCTCAGCCCAGTATTCTCAAGCTCCAATGCTACACAAATCGGTCCAGTATTCTCAAGCTCTAACGCTACAAACCTTACTCAACCAATGCAAAATCTCACCCAGTCTTGGAATTTCACTTCATTGAATGGAAAAGTAGGTCATGTCACTGCTGTAAATAATACCCTACAACTTCAAGGCACAGGCTATCTTGCACAGAAGATAAACGCAACAAACAACATACAACAACTAACCTTGTCTGCTTGGGTAAAGCCAGACTATAGCCAGGGTTCTCCTCAATTTACCATACTCAGCAAGGAAAATACCTTCATGTTAACAATTAACAATAATATCCCACCAACCAAAATAGCCACATTTTCAGTATTTGACGGTATTAGATGGCAGACAGTCCAGTCAACAAGTGTCATTCCTGAACAATGGACACACATTGCAGCCACATTTGACCCCTCATCTATTAGCATCTATGTCAATGGCACCAAGGAATCTACCGTGCCTGTATCAGGAATATCCTCCATTGCAATAAACGGTAAAATTATGAATAAAACAATAGATCAGCTCTCGTCTGATGCTGATGTGGTAATTGGTGCTAATATTGACACCACTAGACAATCCTCTTCCTCGCAATTCTCAGGCCTCATCAAAGACGTCAGCATGTACAATTCTGTCTTGTCTGACTCTCAGATACAGAAGCTTTATGCAAGCGGACAAGGCATCTTGGGAACAAATCTACCTATTCAGACCAACTTGACATCAACCAATGCTACTATTGCAACCAATACAACTTCTATTGTAACCAATTCCACAAGTATCGTCTCTTTCACCGAGTCTAATTCCACAAATCTATCTGCTCTAGTCTATGCTAATGACACATTGACTGCTATAGTTAACGCTACAAATTCTACAGATATGCCAATTGTACCCTCTATGAACACTACCAAGCAAAGCTATCTTCTTACAGAGAGCCCAGAATTTAATTTCCAATATTATTCTGATGCAGCTGTCAAGAAAAGCGCAAAACTAGCAAGTTTCAATGGAACAGGCCAATCTAACAGCACAATCCAGTCAAACGGCTGGAGATCCTCACACGAATCAATAGCATTCAAAATAACAGCACCAGACGGCAAGGAGATTACACTAAAAACCACAGTCAAAAAGATTCGAGACGGAAAATTTGACGTCATTCTTTCGTCTCTTAAAAGCGCAAAACCAGGTATGTATACAATAACTGCTATTCTAACCAAGAATGGCAAGACCTACACTACTACAGACCAATACATGTGGGGTCTTGTTTCATTGAACACACAAAAGAGCATCTACAAACCTGGTGAAGCAGCCAACTTTACCATCGTAGTTCTTGACAATCAAGGACATTCTGTATGTAACTCCAATATTGTAATGAATATACACAGTCCAACATCTACAACCACACTGAGTTCAGGAAATGGAATTACGCCTGGAAATCAATGTGGCTTGTATAATGCACAGTATGTTCCTCAATCAGAGGGTAACTATACCATTGACATGGCTGCACAAAACCCATCTGGAATAGCCTCCTTTAGTACATCATTTTTGGTACAAAACAACTTTGCATTTGATATTGTAAGAACTGCACAAAGCAAGATAGATCCAGTGAACAATCCAAACTCATTTAACGTAAAACTTGATGTATCTTCGTACACCAACGCTACATCTGTTAACATTCAAGAGACTGTCCCATCTGTATTCAACGTAACAACTGATGGTTCCATGCAAACTGTTGGAAATACCACCACTATATCTTGGAACAAAAACCTGATTGGAAATGCTACATCTGTACAATATTCTTATTCTGTTCCGTTGGAATTTCCAAGACTTTACGCATTAGGTCCTGCAAAGATAATCTATGGAACAAATTCTAGCTTTACAGAAGCAAGACCGTGGTTTGTTGCAAATGATCCTTCTGTTGCAAAACTCTACCTACATGTAGCCACATCGCCTGATGCTCCAACCAACGGAGAAAAGTCTACTGCACTTCCAGTTGGAACATTCAAGGGCAACAGTGGTACTGGATTTGAAGATCTATCCATGTCATCATTGATTGGTACAACACAGACAACAAAGTCTATAGCTGGTCTTGCACAGACTGGTCACCAGGATAACTATATTGCAAGATTTACTTCACCTCCACTTGCCGCACAGACCATAGCAGCAGGTACATGGACATTTGCAGTGCAAACCTTAGAAACTAATGCTGGCGCAAACTCTATGCTAGCTGGTTCACTATACGTTTGGAGACCATCAACTAGTAGTGTAGTTGGATATGTCTATGATAGTGATACTGCACTTGGAGCAGAATGGGGTACCACTACAAAGGGTGTATTGGTAACCGTATCAGGAAGTGCTGTTGCTGCAAAAGATGGTGATGTTCTAGTCTTTGAGGTCTGGAGACATGCTGCAACACAAACAGCTGCCACTTCATGGGCTCAGGAATTATTATTTGATGGTACAACTGATGTAACAAACGGCGGTACAGCTGCAAGTGCTGCAAGCTATATCCAAGCTCCTAACAACTTGGTCTTTGAGTTTACAAAACTCTACTTGCACGCAGCAACTACAACCAATGCTCCAACCAACGGAGAACAATCTACTGCAATGCCGGTTGGAACATTCAAGGGCAACAGTGGTACTGGATTTGAAAATCTATCCATGTCATCATTGATTGGTACATCACAGACATCAAAATCTGTAACAAGTCTTGCACAGACTGCCGCTCAAGATAATTACATTGCAAGATTTACCTCACCTCCTCTTGCAAATCAAACCATACCTGCAGGAACATGGACACTTGCATTACAATCACTAGAAACTAATGCCAATGCAAACTCATTCTTCCAAGCCTCCCTATACGTTTGGAGACCATCAACTAGCAGTGTAGTTGGATATGTCTATGACAGTTCCACTGCACTTGGAACAGAGTGGGGTACTGCAACAACAGGCAGAGTAGTAACAGTATCAGGAAATTCTGTTGATGCACAAGCAGGAGATGTTCTAGTACTTGAGGTCTGGAGAAGTGGAACACAGGCTGCTGCTACTGCATATGCACAAACATTATTCTTTGACGGAACAACTGATGTAACAAACGGCGGTACAGCTGCAAGTGCTGCAAGTTTCATTCAATTTAACACTGCACTAGAATTTGGCAACAATATGACTGAGACAGTCACAGCTTCTGACTTGCTAACCCACTCTGAAAACATCAAGAGAACATTGACTGAAACAGTAACTGCTCATGATTCTGCAGGAAAAACAGTAATGAAAACACTAACTGAAACTGTCACTGCTCATGATACAGTATCTACAGCAAAAGCAGGACAAGCAACACTAACTGAAACTGTCACTGCTTCCGATTCGCTATCTACTACTGCATCAAGAAAGACAACACTAACTGAAACAGTAACTGCTCATGATTCTGCAGGAAAGTCTGTAAACGAATCATTAATTGATTCTCCGATTGCACATGATATACTTCTCACTTCTGCAAGTCATTCTGCACAGGTAACTTCTATCTTGGTAGACAATACTCAGACCATAACAGGTAATGGAACTTCAGTCACTTTACCTAGTTTTGTTGTAAGTAATGGTGCAAACAGGTATCTTCTAGTTGCTATTGAAACAAACGGAACTTCAGTATCCAGTGTAACTTATGGTGCTCAATCATTATCTTTGATAAAATCAAGTAATGATTTGAATTCCATAAATGCTGAGATATGGGGAGTGGCTAATCCTGCCTCTGGAACTGCTGATGTTGTGGTAAACTTTTCTCACACCGCAATTGCTGTAGTTGGTGCCTATAACATACTGGGAGTTGACCAATCCAATCCAATACCAACTACCGCAGCTGTAACTGGTGGAGTAGGTGGTGGTAGTCCAAGTGTATTCATCACAAACCAATATGTTTCAAGCATGGTAATTGATTCTGCAGCAAAACAAACACAAACAATCTCTACAACTGCTCCACAATCCCAAACTTGGAGTTTGCAATCAGGTGGTGTAACAGGTGGATCAAGTACAATACTTCCATATGTTACTGTCTCTAATCACTTCCTCTGGACTCCTGGAGCTTCTACAGGTAGATGGGCTGAAGCTGCAGTAGAATTAAAAGCATCAGGTCTTACTACTCCTTCAGAAATAATACATGTATCAGATACTCTAATAACATCTTCATCAAAGAGCAAAACTCTAACAGAAACAGTAACTGTATCAGACCACACAGTTTCAGTATCTGGTGGCAGAAGCAAAACACTAACTGAAACTGTCACTGCCTCGGATACACTATCAACAGTTGGAACAAAGATGACAGTACTAATTGAGACTGTAACATCTGCTGATCAAGCCGGAATGTCTGGTGGAAGAAGTCATACATTTACTGAAACTGTCACTGTCTCTGACTTGATATCAACTGCATCATCCAAAAAGACAACACTTGTCGAAACCGTCACTGCTCATGACTCACTAACAACCGCTGCATCAAGAAACGCAACACTAACTGAAACTGTCACAGCTTCTGATGCCTTATCAACATCATCTGCAAAGAAGTCAACACTATCTGAAACCGTAACAGCTTCTGATTCTCTAACCACTGCAGTAACAAAGAAAACAACACTAACAGAAACAGTAACTGCTCATGACTCACTAACAACAGCCGCATCAAGAAAGGCAACACTATCAGAAACCGTCACTGCTTCTGATTCGCTATCTACTGCAGCATCAAGAAAAGCAATGCTATCTGAAACCGTCACTGCTCATGATTCGCTATCTACTGCAGCATCAAGAAAAGCAATGCTAACTGAAACCGTCACTGCTCACGATTCGCTATCTAGTGCAGCATCAAGAAAGACAACGCTCACCGAAACAGTGACTGCTTCAGATGTGTTAACAACCGCAGCATCACGAAAAACAACACTATCTGAAACCGTCACTGCTTCTGACTCACTAACAACAGCCGCATCAAGAAAGTCAACACTCACCGAAACAGTAACTGCTTCTGATTCGCTATCTACTGCAGTAACAAAGAAGACAACACTATCAGAAACTGTCACCACTTCAGATGTGTTAACAACAGCCGCATCACGAAAGACTACACTAACCGAAACAGTAACAGCTTCTGACTCACTAACAACTGCAGCATCACGAAAAACAACACTCACCGAAACAGTAACAGCTTCTGACTCACTATCAACCGCTGCATCAAGAAAGACAACACTATCAGAAACTGTCACCGCTTCTGACACATCATCGACTGCAGCATCACGAAAGGCAATGCTAACTGAAACAATAACCGCCTCTGATTCGTTATCAACCGCAGCATCAAGAAAGTCAACACTATCAGAAACTGTCACCGCTTCTGACACATCATCGACTGCAGCATCACG
>CAZWSG010000020.1:16461-19124 GCA_964636595.1 uncultured Nitrosopumilaceae archaeon | reverse complement strand
CAACACTATCAGAAACTGTCACCGCTTCTGACACATCATCGACTGCAGCATCACGAAAGACTACATTAACCGAAACAGTAACAGCTTCTGACTCACTAACAACTGCAGCATCACGAAAAGCAACACTAACCGAAACAGTAACCGCCTCTGACTCGCTAACAACAGCAGCAGCACGAAACGCAACACTAACCGAAACAGTAACCACCTCTGATGCCTTATCAACATCATCTGCAAAGAAGACAACACTAACCGAAACCGTCGCTGCATCTGACTCACTATCAACCGCTGCATCACGAAAGACTACACTCACCGAAACAGTAACAGCTTCTGATGCATCTTCAACCGCTGCATCACGAAAGGCAACACTAACCGAAGCAGTAACTGCTTCTGACTCACTAACAACCGCAGCATCACGAAAAACAACACTAACTGAGACAATAACCGCCTCTGATTTGTTATCTACTGCAGCATCCAGAAACGCAACACTAACTGAAACTGTTACTACCTCAGATGTCTCCTCAACAGCAGCATCTCGAAACGCAGTACTATCAGAAACCGTCACTGCATCTGACTCACTAACAACAGCTGCATCTCGAAACGCAGTACTATCAGAAACCGTAACCGCATCTGACAATCTAACAACCGCTGCATCAAGAAACGCAACACTAACCGAAACCGTCACAGCTCATGATGATCTAACAACCGCAGCAGCGCGAAACACAACACTAACCGAAACCGTCACTGCTTCCGATTCACTATCAACTGCAGTATCAAAGAACGCTACACTCATCGAAACCGTAACCGCATCTGACACATCTTCAACTGCAGCATCCAGAAACACAACTCTATCCGAGACTGTCACTGCTTCAGATTCCCTGATAACTGCTGCATCCAGAAACGCAACACTAACCGAAACCGTCACAGCTTCTGATTCTCTAACCACTGCTGCATCCAGAAACACAACTCTATCTGAAACCGTCACTGCCTCTGACTCACTAACCACTGCTGCATCCAGAAACGCAATTCTATCTGAAACAGTAACTACCTCAGATACATTATCTACATCATCTGCAAAGAACACAACTCTATCTGAAACCGTCACCGCCTCTGATGCCTCCTCAACTGCAGCATCCAGAAACACAACTCTATCAGAAACCGTCACTGCTTCTGACTCACTATCAACTGCAGTATCAAAGAATGCAACATTAACCGAAACCGTCACCGCCTCTGATGCCTCCTCAACAGCTGCATCAAGAAACACAGTACTAGATGAAACCGTTACAGCGTCAGATGCCTCCTCAACAGCTGCATCAAGAAACACAGTACTAGATGAAACCGTTACAGCGTCAGATGCCTCCTCAACAGCTGCATCAAGAAACACAGTACTAGATGAAACCGTCACCGCCTCTGATACCTCATCAACTTCATCTACAAAGAATGCTACACTAACTGAAACCGTTACAGCGTCAGATGCCTCCTCAACTTCAGCATCACTCAACGCAGCATTAACTGAAACCGTCACCACATCTGACTCACTAGCAACAGCTGGAACAAAGAACGCAACACTAACTGAACTCGTCACCGCTTCCGATGCATCTTCGACATCATCTGCAAAGAACGTAACACTAACTGAACTCGTTACAGCATCCGACACATCTTCAACATTATCTGCAAAGAATGCAACCCTAACTGAAACAGTAACCACCTCTGACACATCCTCAACTTCAGCATCACTCAACGCAGCATTAACAGAAACAGTAACTACATCTGACTCATTAACAACAGCTGGAACAAAGAATGCTACACTAACCGAAGTCGTTACAGCATCCGATAATCTAACAACAGCTGGAACAAAGAACGCAACACTAACTGAAACCGTCACCACATCTGACTCACTAGCAACAGCTGGAACAAAGAACGCAACACTAACTGAACTCGTCACCGCTTCCGATGCATCTTCGACATCATCTGCAAAGAACGTAACACTAACTGAACTCGTTACAGCATCCGACACATCTTCAACATTATCTGCAAAGAATGCAACCCTAACTGAAACAGTAACCACCTCTGACACATCCTCAACTTCAGCATCACTCAACGCAGCATTAACAGAAACAGTAACTACATCTGACTCATTAACAACAGCTGGAACAAAGAATGCTACACTAACCGAAGTCGTTACAGCATCCGATAATCTAACAACAGCTGGAACAAAGAATGCTACACTAACCGAACTCGTCACAGCATCCGATAATCTAACAACAGCTGGAACAAAGAATGCTACACTAACCGAACTCGTTACAGCATCCGATAATCTAACAACAGCTGGAACAAAGAATGCTACACTAACCGAACTCGTCACAGCATCCGACACATCTTCAACATCATCTGCAAAGAACGCAACACTAGCTGAAACCGTCACCGCCTCAGATACATCCTCAACTGAAGAATCAAAGAGCATCACTCTAACCGAACTCGTTACAGCATCCGACACATCATCCACTTCCGCATCGCTTAATGCAGCATTAACCGAACTCGTCACAGCATCCGACACATCCTCAACATCGTCTGCAAAGAACGCAACACTAATCGAAGTCGTTACTACCTCTGATGTATCATCAACAGCTGGAACAAAGAACGCAACTCTAACCGAACTCGTCACC
>CAZWSG010000020.1:0-16361 GCA_964636595.1 uncultured Nitrosopumilaceae archaeon | reverse complement strand
TGATGTATCATCAACAGCTGGAACAAAGAACGCAACTCTAACCGAACTCGTCACCGCATCTGACTCATTAACAACAGCTGGAACAAAGAACGCAACTCTAACTGAAACCGTCACCACCTCTGATGTATCATCAACAGCTGGAACAAAGAACGCAACTCTAACCGAACTCGTCACCACATCTGACTCACTAACAACTGCTGGAACAAAGAACGCAACTCTAACTGAAACCGTCACCGCTTCCGATGCATCTTCAACCAAAGAATCAAAGAGCATCACACTAACCGAACTCGTCACCGCATCTGACTCACTAACAACAGCTGGAACAAAGAACGCAACTCTAGCTGAAACCGTAACCGCATCCGACACATCTTCAACTTCATCTGCAAAGAACGCAACTCTAACCGAAACCGTCACTGCTAATGATTCTCTATCAACTACAGGATCAAAGAACGCAACTCTAACTGAAACCGTTACTACCTCTGATGCATCTTCAACTGCAACATCACGAAAAGCAACTCTAACCGAACTCGTCACCGCATCTGACAGCCTAATAACAGCTGGAACAAAGAGTGTTACACTATTAGAAACTGTCACTGCTCATGATACCGTATCAACATCTGGAACAAAGAACGCAACTCTAACCGAAACCGTAACCGCATCTGACACATCATCAACTAAGACATCAAGAAAGACAACACTAACTGAGACAGTAACTGCTTCAGACTTGGTATCTACTACTGCAGCAAAGAAAGCAATACTATCAGAGACAGTCACTGCTCATGATTCAGTATCAAATACAGGATCAAAGAGTAGAACACTAACCGAGACAGTCACTGCTCATGATTCCCTAACAACTGCAGCATCACGAAAAGCAACACTAACCGAAACAGTAACCGCCTCAGATGTTTCCTCAACAGCTATAGCAAAGAGTACTACACTAACTGAAACCGTCACCGCCTCCGATAATCTATCATCTGGTTTGACAAAGAATCTAACACTAACAGAAACCGTATCCTCACATGATTCTATATCATTCAAGGGCGGAGTAAAAATTGAGGCAAGAGATCAAGACAATAATCTAATTACTGGCGCCATCTACTCGATATCACCAAATCCAAATGGCGGTAACATCCCAGAGGTGATAGTTGATGGAGGTAGCAATGATAATGACGCTCAAAATAACGGCAGAGCAGTTGTTACCTTGGTACCGTTTGGACCTTATAATATAACAATGACAACAATACCTACTGGATTTAATGTACTTGGAAACTCTACAATTTACACAGTCTATAATACAAACTTGAATGGTACTGCCATATTCAGACTTACTCCAATCAACTACAACATCAATACATTGCCACCTACTGTAATTACATCAGCACCAAACCTCAATGCTACTACACTTGATATGTGGTCACCTTCAGGATTTGATGCAGTAAAAATAAACGGTACAGTACAGACACCAATCACAAAAGTTCAGAGCTTGCCTCCAATAATTTCAGTAGGATCAAATAATACAGGACTTGGTGGTGCAATTTCCAACCAAGTAACAGTATCATTGAAGACATCCTTTGCAGACAGCACAACTCCAACTACAATAATGAATGCATTGGGTGTGCCAGTATATTCAATGCCCCAATCATCAAATGTTACAGCAGTATTACCAAGTATTGTGGGAACAACAAGTACAACTAGTACCAACCAAGTGATAACTACCCCACCACTCAACCAGATAATTCCTGGACAGAAGATGATCATCCCAGTGGAAACATCAGTAATCCCACAAACAGGTGGTCTTAAGCAACTCAACGTAACAGCATGTACAGATCCTGGTCAAAATGGTTGTGCAGCATATACTCCTAGTTCATCAAATGATTGGTTCTTGGTAAAGACTGACAACAAGCTTCCATCTTCAAAACCTGTACTACCACTAAATGACAAGCTAACATTATACGTCAATGTAACATACCAACACGAAGTAACAGGCACAGGATTTGATTGGTCAAACCCTGCTAACTTTAAGACTCCTCCACAATTGACATTACAATTACCAAAGAATGCACCAGGAGTAGAACTGGATTCCAATAACTGTCCAGTATCTGATATATTCTTGTTTGATCCTACTGGAAACGGTGGAGCAGGTAGCTGGGTAACTAATCCTGTTACAATATTATCAGCTGTTCCATCTGCTGATAACAGCCTTACATGTGATGTAGTGGTGTCAGCTCCACACTTTTCACAATTTGCATTGGGAGGTCATAGTGTTGGCAGTACAACACCTGGATCAACAGTATCTACACCAGGATCAGTAGGACCTGGTGGTGCTGGTGGAGGTGCTGTTGGAGTTGGCACAAGCTCAGCAGCAGCCGCTACAACAAGTAATGGCGGAGGAGCAGGACCATATCTTAAGATCCAAGACGTATCTTACGATGTCTGTGACAAACAAATTGTACGAATCCAAGTTGCAACTGATTACAATAAAACAGATCCAACTGTAATAGTTCGTACATCCATTAACGGTGTAGTAGATGCAAAGCTTATTCCAGTCCAGCCATATGCAGAAGAAAATGTCAACGCCTCAGTCAGAAAACTAGTCTACGAAGCTTCCATTAATCCAAAAGAGACATCATTTGAGGTAGTTGCACTTGAAACAATTGGAACTAACCTATTCTCAGTAGGAAAGACTGTCGAGGTTACTGGTTGCAATGAAGATCTTGATTTCACAAAGATTGAATTGATAACACAACCTGCTGAAATAGATCTATCTGCACCACAGATATTTGATCTCAAATTCCAAGTAGGTAATGGAACCGAACAACTTGCATCAGAGCCAACAACTCAATTTGTACATGGTACTCCACTCTCAGTGTATGCCATAGTCAATACACCTACACAAATTACTACATCTGAATTACGATTCTCAAATATTGAAAATAATGATTCAGCACAATACCATACAATAACAATGAATGTTGTCCCACTACAAGTATCCAACAGTACATACTTGTTATCTGCAACAATACCATCTGAATTACTAGAAGCACCTGGTGTACAATACTGGATTCATGTAGAAAACAGTGCAAACAAGAAGACTGATTCAGATGTTGCTACCATTGGAGTAAAGCCAAACTATCCAATCAATGCAACACTAGAGTTAGATGTTTCACAAAATAGAGCAGCTGGAACTACCGCAAGACCTTCATCATACCTTACAGTTGATGGAGGTTCAGTATATGGTACAATCTCACTTGTAGTAGACGGCCAGATTGTCTATACATCACCTGGACAATTATTCTCCAACGGACAGACTCAGGTAAGACTTGAATGGCAGACCCAGCCAACTGATGCACTGACCAATCACAAGATTGAGGCAGTAGCAAACATTTACGACAAGTCATTTACAGCACAAGGAAATATCATTACGTTCTCGTCAATCAAGGTTGCACCAATTGCACAACCAATCAGTATCGCTCCAATCAACGATGCTAGTGGACATACAATTGCCAATCCTGAAGTTCTCTATTCCTCATTTAACAACGAGGGTACCATGAGATACAAGGTAACTGCACCTGACGGTACATGTGTAATAGGTGTCTCGGATCAATGTCTTATACAAAACTCTACACTCAATGCACCTGGACAAATAAAGAGCATTACTATCGGAGATCAAATCTACAGAGTTAGATATACTGGAGTAAATGATACACTTGAAAGATTCTCAATTACATCAGTAGATCCAATAGTTGGAACATGGAATGTTGAGATTGATTCTCAGATAGATCTTACACCACAAACACATGTGATGGATAGTACCTCACTCAAGGTAACCTATAGACCAGTAGAGATACCGTTCCTATCAGAGTAAAAACTAGTCAGGGAAATGCAATAGCCTTGGAAAGATGTGAATCCAGATCTGAAATCTTTATTCTTTCTTGGCTCATCGAATCTCGGTTTCGTATTGTAACGGTTCCGTCTTCTAATGTCTGGTGATCAATTGTTACTGCAAATGGTGCACCTACTTCATCTAATCTTCGATATCTTCTTCCTATTGCACCAGAATGATCCAAAAATGCATCATATTTTTTTCGTAGCATAATGTAAATCTCATCAGTCTTTTCTGCCAATCCGTCTTTTTTTACAAGTGATAATACCCCTACATGGACTGGAGACAAGTATGGTTCCAAGGAAAGTACAACTCTGTCATTTTCCTTGTCTTCTCGTAGTCTGTGCTCTATCATTGTATAGAGACTTCGGTCTATTCCCATTGATATCTCAAATACATGTGGCAAGACCTTTGTTTCGTCGTCCATCACCTCGAATTTTTCTTTGCTTGTAGTACTGTGACTCTTCAAATCATAATCTGACCTGTAATTGCATGCAACAAGCTCAAGCCAACCTGTATTGGTCTCAACCTCAAAGTCAAATGCAACTGTTGCATAGAATGCCTTTTCTTTTTCTCCTAGTTTTCTAAATCTGCTTTTTGATACGTCAATTCCTGTCTTTTGGTAAAACTCTACAAGCAAGCCAAGATAATATGCCACAAGTTTGTTTGGAACTAGGCCTGTGTCCAGTGCCTCCTTGCATGTCATGCTCTTTATCGTATCATCTATCATTATTCTTATCTGGGTATTTTCTACCTCGGCAAACTTTGGCAGGTCGTCAAGCTTGGCAGGATTGCAAAAGACTTCAACTTCTGCCTGGTAAAATTCTCTTAATCTAAGAAGGCTTTGTCTTGGCGAGATCTCGTTTCTAAAACTTTTTCCTATCTGGGCAACACCAATTGGCAATTTTCCTCGCATTGTCTTGAACAATCTTGGAAAATCAACAAAGATGGATTGACATGTCTCTGGTCTGAGATATGCCGATTCCCCTTGGGCTCCTATTCCAACCTTGAACATCATGTTAAATTTTTTGATACCATCAAAACTTCCCTTGCATTTTGGGCATGCAATCTTTTTCTCTTCTATAACTTTATCAAACTCTGCCAAATCTGCACTCTCTGGGACTGTGATTCCTGTGATCTCTTCTATCATCTTGTCTGCCCTAAAGATTGATTTGCATTTTGTACATGTTGCAATTGGGTCTGCAAAACTTGCCAAGTGACCTGATGCGACAAAAACACTTTCTGACATGATCTGTGAGCCGTCAATCTCCCACATCCTGTCTCTTCTTACTAGTTCTCTTCTCCACAGTTCGATGAACTTGTTCTTTAGGCTAACCCCCGATGGTCCATACTCCCAAAATCCTGCGTGTGCATCAGAGTAAATTTCACAGCTTGGAAAATAAAATCCACGTTCCAGTGCAAGTTGCATTATTTGTTCGTAATTCATGGTATCATCAAATCCTAAGCCAACTCTTTTGCCTTGTTCAAGTTTCCAACATCATCGCGTCTCTCATCAATTGGTGTCTCTAAAATTATTGGAATTTTTTTACGGTTTATTGTTTTTATTATATATCCTAATCCCTTTTCTCCAATGTGTCCTAGTCCGATGTGTTCGTGTCTATCTAGGTTGCTTCCAAGTTCTCCCTTGGAATCATTGAGGTGTAAAATCTTGAGATGCTCAAAGCCTATTACGTCATTTAATTTGTCAAGTGTTGCAGCTGCGCCTTTTTCTGTACTCATGTCATAACCGGATGCAAAACCGTGACATGTATCAAAACAGATTCCAAATCTTTTGGCAGGTTTTAGCTGGGATAAAATTGATGCAAGCTGGTCCAAGTCAGAACCAACACTGTTTTTTTGTCCTGCTGTATTTTCCAAAAGAATTGTGACATCATCTGGGGTCTCTTTTGCAGCATTTGTAAATGCCCGAACTAGCATCTCAATTCCTTTCTTATCCCCTTCACCCTTGTGACTTCCCAAGTGTGCAACAAGATATGGAATTCCTAACTTGCTGCATCTTTTACCCTCATCTATTAGGGAGCCAAGTGATTTTACAAATGGGTCCTCCTCTGGAGATGAAAGATTTGGCAAATATGGCATGTGAGCTACTGTTGCAAATCTGTCAATCTTGGTCTTGGCAAGTTTTTCTTTGAAACTTGTTGCATCATTACTTGTTAATGGTTTTGCAGCCCATCCTCTTGGGTTGCGGGTAAAAATCTGAAATGCCGAGCATCCTGTTGCTACAGCGTTATCAATTGCCTTGTCTATTGAACCTGCAATGGATACATGTAATCCAACCTGCATGCCACTAATTCATTCGGGCATAATTTAAACTCGCGGGAAAATTATCAAAGTTTTTCATGGAACTATGATATAATCAAATTTTTAAGGTTAACAAGAGCAAGAAAAACATGTTAAAGATTGGAGTAAAGGATTTGGCAAAATATCCTTTTCTCACAGAAGCTGGTGAATATCTCAAAAACACTGGACTGAGTCTTGAACAGCTGGGGCATCCTGACTGGCAGCCCATTGTTGAAAAGGCATATGGAAGAATTGTAGTTGCATCGTCTGGACAAATCTATGGATCTGATCTTGAATCACTTGACAATGATTCTGAGTTGCTCTCTTTCATAGTGGCAATCATTTTACTAAAATCTGCAGGCATGGCAACTCTAATTCGAAGATTTTCTCTTGCAGAATCAAGAAGAGCAGAAAGGTATCTACAGCAGGATCTCTGGGTGAGTAGAGACAAAAAAAACCTAGAGCTTCCATTGAAGATTATCCAGGATCTCTTTGCAGTAAATGTATCAATTGACAATGAAGAATTTGTGATTAAAGTTCCTGATTATTTACATCGTGCAATTCATTTTCATGAAAAAGAATGGAAGTTGGTAAATCGTCGAGTCACAAATGGCCTTGTCTACCTTAGTGCACATGAAACAGTCAGACTGATACGTGCTGAGCTTGGTGAATACATCAATGCAAGAATCCAGTCAGTCAATGTTGATTCTATACCATCAAGCTTTAGGCAAAGAGTAGACGATCTGGTGTCACTTGCCAAAAAGTTTTCTGATACTGTCTTTGTTTCCTCAGAATATCCACCATGTGTCAAGCATGGAATTGAAGTCTTGGAAAAAGGCGAGAACTTGCCACACTCTGGAAGATTTTTGCTTGCAACATATCTTCTGTCAAAGGGCCAGACAGTTGATCAAATTGCGCCCTTGTTCAAAAATGCCCCTGATTACAACGAGAGAACTACGAAATACCAACTAGATCACATCTCTGGCTCATCTGGCGGTGGAACAAAATACCAATGTCCATCATGTGAAAAACTACGAAGCGAGAGTCTCTGCTTTGCCATCCCTGACTGTGATGGAATAATAAATCCTGTACAGTTTGGCAAAAAGAGGAAGAATCCATGAATGAAAAAAATGTTTTCTTGATAGAAAGTGCATTCAAGGAATATTACTTTAATCGCTTTGATCTGATACATGTTCCACAAAAAGCCACGCAAAGAGAATTTGGATATCAAAAATTCAACTCTGGAATGACAAGACACCTTGTTGTAAAAAACGACAAGGAACTCCACCTCATGTTGATGAAAGAAGTTCCGTCTGATGTGTACTGTTCCAATGCATACTATACATTTCCAAACCTTCCCATGTCAGAAAAAGACTGGAAAGGTGCTGACTTGATATTTGACATTGACGCAAAGGACTTGGCGCTTCCTTGCAGAAAAGATCATACCATCTTCAAGTGCAGCTCTTGCAATAATTCTTCAACTGAATTCCAGTCCCAGTGTACAAAATGTGGTTCTGGAAAATTTGAGACTGCATCTGTGGCTTGCAAAAATTGTATATCAGAATCTAAAAAAGAGGTTACAAAACTTGTTGATATACTTACAACTGATCTAAATGTGCAAAAAGAACAGATCGAGACATATTTTTCTGGAAACGAAGGGTTTCATGTTCGTGTAACTAATGCTGATTACGAACCATTGGGTTCTCAGGAGAGGGCAGACTTGGTGGACTATATCATGTTCAACGGCGCAATACCTGAATCATTTGGAATCAGACGACAAGACAATTCCAAGTCCTTGCTTCCCACCTTTGAGGAAAAGGGATGGCGAGGCAGAGTTGCACGTAAACTATTCTCGTCCAAGTCCAAGGCACCAAAAATTACACGAGAGATAATCACAAGTGGCTATTCTGCATTTCAGGTACAACTAGAAGAAATAAAAAAAACTATGGGAGTACGAGTTGACCCAAAGGTAACCATGGATATTCATAGAATATTTCGACTAGAGGGATCAATTAATAGCAAGAGTGGTCTTGTAAAAATTCAATGTGATAATCTTGATTCTTTTGATCCATTTTTGGAAGCATGTCTACTTGGAAACGATGATGTGCAAATAATGGCAGACTGTCCATTGCAAATCAAACTAAAAAATAAGAAGTTTGGTCCATACAAGAATGAAATTGTTTCTTTGCCCAAGTACGCTGCAGTTTACATGTTGTGCAAGGGATTGGGAAATGCAATCTGAAAAACTCATGCTTTTGACTTATTAATGGTAATTTGCAAAAGAAACCTAGGTAGAGACTAGTTTGACACAAAGGAAGGTAGACTGATTTGTATAATTCATCGACTCAATCCAACCCGCCACCACGTGATGCTAGTAAATATGTCAAATTTGGCATTGTTGCTCTAATAGCTATCATAATTTTTGTCCTGACAAGCAATCAGGCAGTAGTCATGTACATGAACTCGTTAGAGTTTGGTACGTTATTTACAAAGCCACTTTACTTTTCATTACTCTCTGCAGTGGTTTTGGCATCTATTGCGCTGATTCGAGTAAACATCAAAAATCGATCATCAATGTCTTGGTATGCACTAAATATCATCCTGACATTTTTCAAGAGGGGAAATAATTATTCCGTAACAGAAACAGTTCCAAGTTTCAAGGATTACAAACTAAATATTCCAAACTTTATCATCTGGCAAATAACAAAGGTTGTACTTTTTGGTGCATTCTTTACAAATCTAATGTTTGGGTTTGCACTTGCCTACTTGATTGATGGACACGACTTGGGTGTCAATAGCATATGGCGAATATTCTCACTTCCATTTAGCACACCACCTACTGACCCGTCATACGCTACAACTCATGTAGTGCCAATGATTCCATCATTGACAATTCTTGTTCCTGCAATAATTGGTGTAATCAGTCTCAGACTTGTGCTCTATGTGGGGTTACATAATATCATAGGACTAGTCACTAGATATCTACAAGATGCAGCAAAGGGCAAACCAAAGATTCTTGATTATATTGCTACAGTTGAGGCAATACTTGGAATTGGAGTCATCTGGGCTGGCGTTAACATGTTCTTTACAAACCAAATTGATTACAATACAAGATACGCCATAGGCGGTACACTAGCTGCAGGATTTGCTCTTATTGCATTTTATTTCATTGACAAGTTCAAGTCTCGAGTAATCATACTTCCGTCAAAGCGTGACATCTACATTCGTGTACTTGTTTTGGTAATCATTGCTCTAGTTGCTGGTTCCATAATGATGGTAAACAACAGCATTGCAGATGCAAGAAAAATAGAATTTCTTGGTCCATACAAGGCAGAACAGATTGGTGTAAACAGATACCTTGGACAATTAGATCAGATATCTATAGTTCCAACTAATGTAACGCTAAACTCTGTTGCACCAGGTGACATTCCAAACTATGTTGCACAAAACAACGATCTGCTAAACAAGATCCGAGTATGGGATTGGGATGCAGCATTTGCAAAACTAAAGCCTGAGATTGGTCTCATACCATATGTCGATTTTGAAAATAACGACATACTCAGATTCAATGATACACTATACTGGACTGCATCTATGAAACCAATACTTCCAGATTCAGTTACTCAAGAAAACGAGTGGTATAACCAACATCTTGTATACACTCACGTAGACAATGGTTTTCTCACACTTAATGCACAAAATGGATCAATTGTTGACAGCAACCAGTTCTTCAAGCAACGAATGATATACTATGGAGAGGGTGGCCTCTTTTCAGAAACATGGGCTGCCTATCCACAGAACAGGCAAACATCAGCTGAGCTAAACAATGCTACATACAATGGAACTGGAGGAATTGATGTCAAGCCACCAATAAGCCAACTCTTTGAGCCAAACTTTTTCTTGTCATATCCAACTGAGCCAATACACATTCTCAGATACAGGGATGTACATGACAGAATGCAGTTGCTTTATCCATACTTCCAATATGACTTGCTTGGAAAACAACTAGATATTCTTCCAGTAAGCGACGGACAAAAGACATACTGGCTTGTACCTTTGGTTGTAGGCTTTGACACTAGTAACGTTCCGTGGTCATTTAGCAATCCATACTTGCGACTGGTAGGATATGGTCTAGTTGACATTTACAATGGTAATGTGACCTTGATAAAAACTGGCGATGACTTTTTCACAGACATGTTTGCAAACCAGTATCACGACCAGTTCATTGACATGCCGCCATGGCTTGGAAAACAACTTCGATATCCAGAAGCTCTCTTTAACTGGAAAGTTGAGATGTTCAACATTTACCATGTAACAGATACTTCTACATTTATCCAGGCAAAAGATTTCTACGAAGTACCAGATGGCCTTGGAACTTATTATGTAGAAGAGAAACCACCTGGATTTGACAAGCCTACGTATGTTGGCATATTGTCACTTGAACTGCGAGGCTCTCAAGGAAGAAACTTGGCAGGATACATGATTGTACAAAACGATGTTCCAAACCTTGGCAAGATGCAATTCTATCAAGTTCCGCTTGATTCCAAGACAAAACTTCTAGGACCTACTGCAGTACGCGAAGCATTATCAAGAGAGTCATCATTTGCACAGCTGCAGACCTTACTACGAACTCCTAGAGTGGGAGATAATATTTTGTACAAGATAGGAGATCAAGATGTTTACTTTATTCCTGTTTATACCGCAGGCTCTGGTGGTGTGGTAACACAGCTAGGAACCATTGCTGCAGTGGGTGCTGCATTTGATGGTGAATACTTTGTTGGCCTAGGAAATACACCGCAAGAGGCATTTGCATCTTACTTGGCAAAGGTAAGTGGTGTTGCACCAGATACAGTTACTGCTGCACTACAACTAGACGAGTCAACTCGGGTCTCTACAATTAAGACAATACTTGCTGATCAAAAGATAACCATACTTACCCCAATTGGAATCCAGTTCCCGCTTACATTTGAGGAAGGTAATACATCATTTGTACAACAATCTGACCTTGCCAACACAAAGAGTCTCATATCAGAATTTGTCAAGGACTTTTTGCCACAAAGCGGTGGTAAGATATTGTTCTGGCAAGAAAATGGTACGGTAAAACTCGGAGCTGTAACGGTAGATAACAGTGTACCAGAACTACACTATATCCGAATAGGTGTACGATAGCTTGCTGCTAGTTGTAGACAATGGCTCTGTCTACACTTCCTCACTACTTGATTGCATACAAGATCTTGGTGTACCGTTTGAATCTCGTGTATTTTCTGATGTATCATTGGCAGATGTGGAAAAATATTCATCTGTGATATTATCTGGAAGGCGAAAAAATAATCTGCAAATGAATGCAATAAACTCAAAATTAGTCAAACACTCGTTAGATGCAAACAAGCCATTGCTTGGTATTTGCTATGGGGCAGAAATTCTTGCATTAACTCTGGGCGGGACAATAAAAAAAATGACATCCTCTCGTCATGGGTTACACAAGGTGACAATCATGGAAAATAATCCTCTTGTAACTGGAAAGATTGATGCCTTTGAGAGTCATTCCTACATGATATCAAAACTTGGTTTGCCCTTTATCCAAATAGCATCATCTGATGATTGCAAGTTTGAGATATTCAAGTATGGAGACAAAAATATTTTTGGAACACAATTTCATCCAGAGATGAGTGCAGATGGAAGATTACTGTTGGAAAAATTTTCTTCCATTAATGATATTAATACCACATAAATTATTGATTCCTTGATGGACCCAACTCACACACTAGAGATACCGCTTGTACAAGAGGAGAACATTTGTCTACCGCTTGTTGTAAGTGCCGTATCAAAATACTGGGGAATTGACTTGTCGCTAAAAGAAGCTGCAGAGATTGCAAAAAAATATCAAAACATGAAAGGCAGCATACTCATAGAGGGAGTTGAGCTTGCAGAAAGACATGGCCTTGCTGGTGTTATAGTAAATTCTACTCTAAAAGAACTCAAAAAAATGATTGACATTGGTGTTCCACCAATTGTTATCTTGCCTGGGGTAAAAGATGTGGTACAGCATGCATCATTGATTGTGGGATACGATGAGACAGAAAAGACAATCTTTCACTATATACCCGAGCCTGAAAAAATTGGTGCAATACCTGAGAAGATATTTGATGAACAGTGGAACGAAGATGATAGGCTGATGATCTTGCTTGTTCCACAAGACATACTGCAAGACATCAATACGTTTGATGAGAAAAAAATAAAATCAAATAGGCTATGCTTTGACGGGGAGAAACTACGACTACAGGGCAAGACTAGTGAGGCAATTGATACACTACGACAAGCACTTGAAATCAACAAGTCAAATTCTACTGCAATGTGTCTCTTGGCAGGAATACTAAATGACCAAAACTCTAGTGAATCAGTATCTTACTATAACAAAACCATAGCAACTCATTCAAAATATTATCTTGCATACAGGGGCCTTGGAAATTATTATCTCAAGACAAAGGACTATGCAAATGCAGAAAAATACTATACTATGGCAATAGATGTCGACTCGACAAGATTTGCACCAATTTACAAAAATCGTGGATTGGTAAGATATGAACAACAAAAACTTGGTGCTGCAAAACAAGATTTTCAAAAATATCTAGAACAGATGCCTGAAGCACGTGACAGGGCTGGAATTGAGCAGGCAATATCTGAGCTGTGATCTACTCATAAAAGATTTAACACACATTTTACAATCAAGGAATACATGGCATGCATTTTTTGCAATATTGTAAACGGAACAATTCCTGCAAAAAAGATATATGAGACAGAAAACTCTCTTGCTTTTTTAGATGCCTTTCCATTAGTGCGGGGACACACTCTGGTAATTCCAAAGAATCACTATGAAAAGGTCCAGCAGATGAGTGGACACGACAACAAGAGTCTCTTTGAAGCAGTACAGGTGATGGCTGGAAAACTTGAATCTATCTCTTCATCTGTATTGATTGCAATTCATAATGGAAAAGAAAGTGGACAAGAGGTACCACATGTGCATGTGCATCTTATACCTAGGGATAAATCTGATGGTGCAGGTCCAGTTCATAACATGTTTTCAAAAAGGCCATCCCTTGATCAAGATGAATCAGAAAAGATTGTAAAAATTATTCAAAATAAGAGTGCGGAGTGCGGGAATTGAACCCGCGACCTTCAGCTTGGGAAGCTGACGTCCTACCAGGCTGGACTAACTCCGCTTGAACAAAATTTGGTGCCTAACATTATATAGGTACATCCGATTTCATGTTTAACTTGATGAACAAACTCTTGTTTTAATTTTAAAGACCATTGTTCTCAGATGAAATAATGATACTATGATAACAAAAAATATCCATCTGAGCAGACAAAATGTAGAGAGCTCAAAACACAAGCCTGCGGAATTTAAAAACGGCCAACTTGGGACAATCTTTCTTAGTTTGTAATAATGATTCCAGTCTGATCCTCAAAGTTGGCGTTAGCCTAAATAAGACCAATGGAGATTATAGGATATGCAGAAACAGAGTAAAAAGAGCGACCTAAGTCCAGAATTAGATGAAACCATAAAGAAAATCATAGAAGGAAAAGAGAAATTGAAGAGCTATACGTTTGACGAACATAAAAAACAAGTAAAAAAAATTCTAGAAGAATAAGTTGCGTCTTGTTCAACCATCTTCTAAACTCCTCAAGAAATTAAAGAAATTCAAATCAGATAAAACAATAATCGAGGGTTATCACAGAGTATTAGAAGAACTAGAAACTTTTCCAGACCCTCTAGAAATTGGAGAACGTAAGCATGGTCTATATGCCAATTGTTATGCAATACATATCACAAAAAATCACAGTCTGGTTTACATGTATTTATCAAAGGAAGACACAATCATACTGATAGACTTGGATGACCATAAGAATTTGTATGGTAGAGATAATAGAGCATAATTAGGTTTTACAATACTTGGATTGGTATGTGTCTAAAATTTATCATCTTTATTGTATGTTGAAAACTAATCGGCGATGATATAATATCATTTAAGATCCAGACGTAAACAAGACTAGAAGTTATTTTCATTTGCAGGCTTAACCACGTGAACATTATATAGTTTGGTTGGCAAATTAATTCATGGATGCAAAATGTCCAGAATGTGACAAGGTTGCAATACTTGATGACGACATAACAAGTGTCAAATGTCCACACTGTGGGTTTGAGGCAAAATATGATGACTATCTTGTTTTGATGAGACAAAAGGTTGGAGACATGGCAGAAAATTTCCAGTTTGATAGACCTGGTTTCTAGTTTACCAAAACGAGCCCTTGTCTGAGCAATCCAAATGTGCCCCACAATTTGTGCATATCATGTGACAGGCTTGCATTGAAACCATTATCTTGTCACAACGGGGACACTTGATTGATTCATTCAATGATATGGCAAACGTGTTTGCATTTTTAAAAGATTTAGGTACAAAGATTAATTAATAGTTTAAAGATTTTTTTTACTACTTGGCTACATTCAAGCTAAACATATCGGATAAAAAAGGAAAAACCATTACCAAAGAGGTAAAGGAAAAGGAAGCAGGACCATTTTTGGGTGTAACCGTAGGTGCTGAACTTGATGCTGCATTGATTGGTGAAGCAGGTAAGCTAAAGATAACTGGCGGCAGTGACAAGTCAGGAGTTCCACTAAGAGGAGATATTCATGGCGGTGCAAGAAAATACATTTTATTATCAAAGGGTGTCGGATTGCGTGATGCTGAAGACGGACAGCGAATTCGCAAACTT
The DNA here is from genome assembly GCA_964636595.1 of uncultured Nitrosopumilaceae archaeon. GTDB lineage: Archaea > Thermoproteota > Nitrososphaeria > Nitrososphaerales > Nitrosopumilaceae > Nitrosotalea. The sequence goes on along the minus strand of CAZWSG010000020.1, from coordinate 1,402 downwards.
GTAAGAGGCGGTACTGTAACAGAAGAAGTCTATCAACTAAATTGCTTTTTTGACGGAGAGCTCAAGATAGAAGAAAAACCAGCTGAAGAAACTGCCGAGAAAAAGGCATAGGTTAAGGTTCTACTAACTTTCGGGATTTACCAAAAGTAAGCTCGGTGCAATCTGCTCTACATCTTTGAACTGTTTCATTGCTTCACATTGCACTGCGTTGGGGACGAACCGCATCCCTCTACCTAGTATATTTCTGGCTGCATTGACATCGCGGTCAATACATAAGCCACATCCAGTACATCGTACGATTCGGTTCTCTTCGGGTATCATTTTTGACCCACATATCGAACACTTGGACGATGTTCCCTTAGGGTTTACATGAATTACTGGAAATCCATTATACCACATTGATTTGTAATCCAGCATTTTTTGTAACTTGAATCTTGACCATGAATTTAATCTGAATCGAAATCTTGTTCCCTGGCCATTATTTTTCCTGTACAATCTTCGTATTCCCTTAAGATCCTCCATAATGATCTGTTTACCTGTTGATGCAATCTCCTTTGATTTCTGATGTAGAAGTGCCTCTTCTCTGTTTCTTTGTTTTGTTCCATACTTTTGTTTGAGTTTTTTCTGTATTCTAGAATCGTTTCTTGTAAAGTGCGATAATACCTCTCTATACTTTATCTTCATTGATGCAATTTTGGACATGTCAATAACAGTTACTTTTCCTGATTCATCCATACATGTTGCATTCTCAAGGTTCATGTCCATTCCAATGTAATCAATTGGTTTCCTTGGCTTGATCTCCTTTGAAAATGATATGGAAAGTGTATCAAATGTTAGTGTAACATTACCAAATCGTAGGTTAGGCTCTGAGAGTATATTTGATGTATAGCAGTTGAGTGGTATCATTACAAACTTTCGTGGTCGGGTTGGAATTTGGATGTGCTCATGATGTATTTTATATGCATACGAGTCAACGATAAGAAAATTTTTCACGATGTATGGTTTTCTTGCACATGGATTATTCTTGAGTATCTTTCTGTATGCCTTGAGTAATGCGTGGGCCTTGAATACTGCCATGCTGATGTAACTTGTGTGGAAGCCACTCTTGAGCCTTGGATATAGCTCGTTCCTAAGTCTTAATTTTGAAGTGATCTTCTTCTCGATCCCGATCCTTATTGTCTCATTTACCATAAATCTGAACTCTTCCATTAATTTGTCTAGATTACAATTATGTGGTTGTTTGACTGACTTGACAACAAGCAATTTGAAAAATTATATTGCTTACAATAAAAATACCCGGTTATAGTCATATCGTAGGATCTTTGGTTAACAAACCTCAACAAGTAGGCAGAACCTTAACATATTCGCTTTTTTTATCTTTGTACGTGCACTGGAAAGAAAC
>CAZWSG010000019.1:24747-29059 GCA_964636595.1 uncultured Nitrosopumilaceae archaeon | reverse complement strand
GAATGTCTAAATCGTGATAGAATTTTATTTTTTTAGCAATGCCAGAATCAGAAGCAAGTAGAGGTAACGCCCCATTAATTTTAACAACGTCCACAAATGGAGAAATTAATCCCCAGTCTTCCATGTTGGTTGGATGTAGTTTGTCAGTAACATGAGTTAATCCTTGTTCACGTGGCTTTGTAGAATCAACTCGTTTTTTTACTAAATCATCAAGCAAGTTATGTATCACCCATTATTGAATACAGTAAGAATTATCGATGATTATCCAAGCCCCACTTGGCTCTGATTTTATCTTCTATCTTGTGCAAAAGAAACCTATCAACTAGCAACCCAATTGTAAATATTGTAATCATACTTGCAATTACTTGACTCATATCCAAGAATTCTCTGCCAACTGAAAGAATATGTCCCAGTCCTACAATTGACATTAGTATCTCAGCACCTATTACCGCATGCCAAGAAAATGACCAAGCCTGTCTTAGACCAATTATTAATGAAGGAGTAGCTGCAGGAATTGTGACATGCCTAAATAATGAAAACCCCTTTGCTCCCATATTTTTTGCAGCATCAAGATAAATTGGCGGTATATTTCTGACACTACTGTACGTAGATATCATAATTGAGAATACAGAACTCATTACAACTACAAACATTATGCCAAATTCATTAAATCCAATAAGTAAAATCGAGAATGGGACCCAGGCAATGCTTGGAAATGCCAACAATCCTGCTGAAAAAGAGTTCAAGGTATTACCAAAGCTCTTGAATTTTATCATTGTAAATCCAATAAGGGTTCCAAGCGTAATTGACACTGCAAAAGCAGCAAGTAATCGACCTAGTGTTACACCAACACTCCAGAACAGCGTACCATTGAATATTATTTTGACAAAATTTTCTGCCACCATCGTTGGTGAAGGCAGAGATATTTTTGGAAATATTCCAAGTGTGAACACTAGTTGCCAAATACCGATGAATGCCGCGATGAACAATGCCGCATTTGCAGCATCATCAAAATTTTGTTTATGTTTTTTTATAGTATTGCTCATTGAATCTCATCCTTCGTTCGGGCAATGACTTCACTTTTTAGTTCATCAAGAATTTGATGATAATATTGTTGAAGATTTTCATCTTCAGCTAACCGTGGCCTTCGATAATCAATTATTATTTCCTTTTTAATTTTAGACGGCCTATTCTTGAATACTTCTACCTTGTTACCAAGTATTACAGATTCTGAAATATTATGTGTAACAAATATGATTGTCTTCTTTGTCCTCTCCCAGATAAGTTGCAGTTCCACAAGCAATAGATCTCTTGTCTGAGAATCAAGTGCTGCAAAGGGTTCATCCATCAAGAGAATTTCAGGATCCATTGCAAGTGCTCTAGCTATTGCAACTCTTTGTTTCATTCCTGTCGATAATTGATATGTATACGAGTCTGCAAATTTTGTAAGTTGCATCATGTCAAGATATCTTTGAGATATTTCTCTGCGTTCATCTGTCGGAATTCCTGCCATCTTTAGTCCAAACTCTACATTGTCAATCACTTTGAGCCATGGAAACAGTGCACCTTCTTGGAAAACCATTGTCCTATCAGGTCCAGGATCAGAAATAGGCTTGCCATTTAGCAAAATTTCTCCCGAGTCTGGTTTTTCAAGACCTGCTACAATATTCAAAAAGGTAGATTTCCCACATCCGGATGGACCTACGATGCATACAAAATCACCTTCTTCGACATTTAGATTGACACCATCTAGTGCAACAACAGAATTTCCATTGTGATCAAAGTGTTTTACGATGTTTCTAGCCTGAAGTTTTGTCACGGTATCATTCTCCCAAGTAATTTGCGACCCGAACGGGGACCAATTATCATATAACGTCGTTATAATATTTATCTTAAATAGTGATCGAATTTTAGCTTGGACTAATTTGCCCCATCTCATAAATTACAAAACCAATTTTATTATTTTTTCAAAATAAAAACTGGATCTGCACCATGATCATAAAAGATAAATGCTAAATTCTGATCACAGAAAACCTCGATGATGAAAGGAAAGGCAGTTCTAGCTTTCTCGGGTGGACTTGATACTTCGGTTGTAATAAAATACCTCCAAGAAAAACACAATCTTGATGTCATAACAGTTACAGTAGATGTCGGTCAAGAGGATGATTTGAAAAAGATTTCAGCCAAGGCAAAAAGTCTTGGCGTGTTAAAACATTACAATATTGATGCACGGCAAGAATTTGTAGATGATTTCATTTTTCCAGCGATCAAGGCAAATGCACTATACCAAAAAAAATACTGTCTTGCCACATCGCTTGCACGTCCATTGATTGCACAAAAAGTAGTCGAAGTTGCAGAAAAAGAAAACGCATCAGCACTTGCACATGGTTGTACAGGAAAAGGAAATGATCAAGTAAGATTTGATGTGACATATCGTTCAGGCTCTAACCTTCCAATCATTGCACCAATACGTGATCTCAATCTCACACGAGATGTAGAATTGAAATATGCACAAAAACACCACATTCCAATTGATAACACTGCAAAAAAATTCAGTATTGATCAAAACTTGTGGGGAAGAGCAATCGAAGGTGGAGATATGGAAGACGCATTCTCAGAGCCACCAGACGATGCATTCATCTGGGTCAAGACAAAAAACTTGCCAGAAAAACCACAATACTTGGAAATAAAATTTGAAAGCGGCATACCTGTCGCAGCTGATGGAAAACGTATGAAACCAATTGAATTAATCAAATACATCAACAAAAAAGCAGGTGCAAACGGAGTAGGAATTGTAGACCACATTGAAGATAGAGTAGTAGGCATAAAATCAAGGGAAGTCTATGAGACACCTGGTGCAACATGCATTATTGAGGCACATACTGATCTTGAAAAAATGGTTTTGACAAAACACGAATTGCGGTTCAAGACAATGGTTGATACAGAATGGTCATGGCTTGCATATTCTGGACTGTGGCAAGATCCACTAAAATCAGATTTAGATATGTTTATCAATGCTACACAAAAGAGGGTTAGCGGAACTGTCAAGCTCAAAATGTTCAAAGGAAGTCTCAGAGTTGTTGGAAGAAAATCAGAATATTCATTGTATAGCCACGATCTGGCAACATATGGAGCCGGATCAACTTTTGACCAAACTCTTGGAAAAGGATTCGTTGAGCTATGGGGACTTCAATCAACAGAAGCTAATAAATTACTAAAAAAGAGGTGAATGATCAAAGAATGAATTGTCCAGAATGTGATGCAACAATAAAAATTCCAGACGATGCAAGTGTTGGAGAGATAGTCTCATGTCCTGATTGTGGGGCAGATTTCGAGATTGCTTCCAAGAACGGTAGCGTATGCGAATTAAAACATGCTGAAAAAGTTGGCGAAGATTGGGGAGAGTAAATGCCCAAAGTTCGAATCGTGTTCGATAGAGTAAGATTAGAAGAGAAGATGCTCGAGCAAAAAGCAATCGAGCTTGGACACGATACGAAGATGATCGACGCTAAAACCACTCAATTTACCACTGAAAGTAAAAAAAGTGATTACGATTTCGGAGATGTCGTTTTAGAAAGATGTGTCAGTTACTTTCGTGGTCTTCATTTTACAGCAGCCCTTGAATTTTTAGATATTCCAGTACTTAACAGGACAGAAGTCGCAAATAATTGTGGAAACAAGATGTTGACATCATTATTGTTAAAAAAACACAACGTACCTACTCCAAAAACATACTTTACATTTTCATCGGAAGCTGCAATTGAAACACTAGAAAAAGACGGTTACCCTCTTGTGATAAAACCAATCATAGGAAGTTGGGGAAGAGGTGTTGTGCCACTAAGAAACAGAGAAACAGCCGATGCGATAATAGAGGTCAGAGAACTAAATGACGGGCCATTAGACAGGATTTACTACCTACAAGAAGTCGTGGAACGTCCTCCAAGAGACATACGAGCTATATCAGTAGGAGACCAATTGATCGCAGCAATGTACAGAACATCCACAGGTGGCTTTAAGACAAACATTGCACTTGGTGCAGAACCAATTGCATGTGAAATCACAAAGGAATTGGAAGACATTTGCATGAAGGCATCAAAGGCAGTTGGAGGTGGAATCTTGGGAATTGACGTGATGGAAGACGAAAAACGTGGATTTGTAGTACACGAAGTAAACAACACGGTAGAATTCAAGGGACTTGCAAAAGTCGCCAAAAAAGACATACCAAAAGAAATGATCGACTATGCAATAAGTTACTCCAAGCGATAAATTCTAAAAGTTGAAAAAAATTTTAGAGTTTAAATTATACTATATT
>CAZWSG010000019.1:389-24647 GCA_964636595.1 uncultured Nitrosopumilaceae archaeon | reverse complement strand
AAGCGATAAATTCTAAAAGTTGAAAAAAATTTTAGAGTTTAAATTATACTATATTCTGGTAGGAGAGTATCAATGAAAGTAGGTGTAGTTGGAGCATCAGGGTATGTCGGTGGAGAAATTCTCAGATTACTTGTCAGTCATCCACACGCAGAAATTTCCATGGTAACTTCAAGACAATATGTTGGAGAATACATTTCTAGAATCCAGCCAAGCTTGAAGGGATTTACAGACTTGACATTTTCAGAACTAGATTATGATAAACTAACAGACAAGTGTGATCTTGTCTTTACCGCAGTACCGCATGGAACTGCAGTAGACATTGTAAAAGCACTCTACGACAGAGGAATGAAAGTAATTGATCTTAGTGCAGATTATAGATTACACAATCCTGCAGATTATGATAAATGGTATGGTTGGCAACATCCACACCCAGAATTACTAGAGAAATCAGTCTTTGGAGTTCCAGAGTTACACAGAGAAGAGATAAAAAAATCACAGATTGTATCATGTCCCGGATGCATGGCAGTAACATCAATTCTTGGATTATATCCATTGATCAAAAAGAACATCATCGACACAGAACACATCATAGTTGATTCAAAGATTGGTTCATCAGGTGCAGGTGCAGGAACTCTCTCAGGTACTCATCATGCAATGAGATCAGGTGTAATCAGACCATACAAACCAGCAAAACATCGACATACCGGAGAGATAGAGCAAGAGCTAAGCCAAGCAGCAGGTTCCAAGATCAAAGTATCAATGAGTCCACATGCAGTAGACATTGTAAGAGGAATTCTTTGTACAAATCATGTATTTCTCAAACAACCGGTAACTGAAATGGATTTGTGGAAGATGTATCGGGAACAATATCAAAATGAAAGATTCATCAGACTAATCCGTGACAAGAAAGGATTTTACAAATTCCCAGATCCAAAGTTTGTAGTAGGTTCAAACTTTTGTGATGTAGGATTCGACATTGACGAAGACAATAACAGACTTGTAGTTCTCTCAGCATCAGACAACCTCATGAAAGGTGCAGCAGGCTCTGCCATACAAAACATGAATGTGATGGCAGGATTCAATGAGATGGAAGGAATCGCATATTCTCCGCTAACACCTGTGTAAAAAATGATTACAATAAAGATAGGAGGAAGTGTAGTAGATGGTCTTCATCCTACTACAATATCAGACATAAAAAAAGTCTCAGAGCAAGAGAAGCTCATTTTGGTACATGGAGGAGGAAAAGAAGTAACAAAAATTTCTGAAGCATTAGGAAAAGAACAAAAATTCATCGTATCACCAGGAGGAGTCAAGAGTAGATTTACCGACAAGGAGACGGCAGAGATATTCACAATGGTCATGTCAGGGAAAATAAATAAAATGATAGTAGGCATGCTCCAAAAACATGGAATCAATGCTGTTGGCCTCTCAGGAGTAGATGGGAAGATAATCCAAGCAGAGCGAAAAAAGAAATTAATTGTAATGAACGAAAAGGGTCGCAAGATGATAATAGATGGAGGCTATACTGGAAAGATACAGGACGTCAACACAGGATTGATTCAATCCATACTAGACCAAGGATATGTTCCAGTGATATCCCCTATTGCGATAAGTGAAGAGTGTGATTTTCTCAACGTTGATGGAGATAGAGCTGCAGCATATGTGGCAGGTAAGATGAAGTCAGACAAGATATTATTTATCACAAACGTAGATGGTTTACTCATGGAAGAAAAGCTAGTCCAAAAACTATCATTGGCAGAAGCAAAAGCAATCTTACCAAAGATTGGATTTGGCATGGAAAAGAAGATTCTTGCTGCAACAGAAGCGTTAGAAATGGGGGTCAAGGAGGCACTTGTTGCAAACGGTAAAAAGGAAAACCCAATATCTGCGGCAATTTCTCATGATAACTGTACGGTGATATCAAAATGACAGAAGATCAATTCATGGGAAGTATCTATCAGAGATTTCCTGTAACAATAGAACGCGGACTAGGAGCTCATGTATGGGATGCAAGTGGAAAGGAATACATCGATTGTATGGGAGGTTATGGTGTTGCACTAGTCGGCCACTGTAATCCCAGAGTAGTAAAAGCAATAAAAAATCAACTTGATAAAATAATCACAGTACACAGTTCACTTTACAACAAGACCCGTGAAGAATTTCTTGAAAAATTAATAAAAATTTCACCAAAAAATCTAAGCCAGGTCTATCTAAACAACAGTGGAACAGAAGCAGTAGAGGCAGCAATCAAGTTTGCACGCAAGTTTACAGGAAAGAAAAAAATGGTTGCAATGAATGGCTCATATCATGGGAAATCACTTGGTGCGCTATCAGTCACATTCAATCAAAAATATCGCAAGGCATTTGAGCCACTTGTTGATTCGGTGAGTTTTTCATCGTTTGGAGATATTGAAGCATTACGAAATACTGTAGATTCTGATACCGCAATGGTGATCATGGAACCAATCCAAGGAGAAAGTGGAATCAATGTTGCACCAGATGGATTTTTACAACAAGTCAGAAAATTATGTGATGAAAAAGGAATCGTTCTAGTATTTGATGAAATTCAAGCAGGTCTTGGAAGAACTGGAAAGATGTGGGCCAGCGAACACTGGGATACAGTACCAGACATTATGTGCCTTGCAAAAGGTATCGCAGGAGGCGTGCCAATGGGTGCAACTCTAGTAAGACCAGATATCTTGGGCTCAATTAGTAAGGGAGAACAATCTTCAACATTTGGTGGCAATCCATTATCATGTGCAGCAGGAATTGGAGCAATTGATGCACTAGTAGAAGACAAGCTAGTTGAGAATGCAGACAAGAATGGAAAGATATTCAGAGAAGGATTAGAGAGGCTAAAAGAAAAACACAAGATAATCAGAGAGATAAGAGGTAAGGGCTTGATGATTGGTGTTGAAATGAAGTTTGAAGTAAAGGACATATTGTTTGACGGAATTGCAAATAATCTACTCTTGCTTTATTCTGGCAAGAACATACTACGATTATTACCGCCTCTAGTGATATCAGAGTCTGACATAAACAAAGCTTTAGAAACTCTAGATGTAATACTAACAAAGGAGGAACAGCGAAGAAATGTCTAGAGATAAAACAGACGAGACAATAATGGAAATACTAAAAAAAGATTCTAGACAATCATTTGTAGAAATTGGTGAAAAACTTGGATTATCAGAATCAGCAGTAAGACGTAGAGTAAAAAATCTCACAGATGGAGGAATAATTAAAAAATTTACAATTGAAACAGGAGATGCAAATTCGACTAGTGCCATAATCTTAATTTCAGTTGATTCATCAACGGATACATCAAAGGTATCTGCAAAACTTTCTAAACTACGTGGAGTTCACACAGTGTTTGAGATAACAGGACAGTATGACATTGCAACAATAATTAAAGCACCTACAATTACAGACATCAATGTATGCATTGATGAATTGCGAAAGGTTCCAGGCGTGTTTGATACAAACACTGTCATAATATTGCGCACTGTAACATAAAACGAATATCGTTATCTAATTCTGAAAATCGCCTAAAATCGTTTCAAAAATAACCAAATAAGACGATTTCTGTACGAATATGTTTATATTTGTAAAACTCAGGTAAAAAATTGAGAAATGGACGACGCGAACTATTACGCATATCAATACAACGAAATGGGCGTAAAACCGAAAAAAATTAGAATACTTGATAGTACACTAAGAGAAGGAGAGCAGCACCCTGGTGTTACTTTTTCAAATAAACAAAGAATCCAGATTGCATGGATGCTTGATTATTTCGGAGTAGACCAAATTGAGATATCACCAGTAGTATCACCTGATCACAAGGAAGCAACGAAGACAATCATCAAACAGGGATTAAAGGCAGACATTGTTGCACACGTCAGAGCATTAAAAGAAGATGTAGATGTTGCATTAGATTGTGATGCAACATGGATGGCAACTTATCTTGGCATTTCTGAAATTCACATGAAGGACAAGCTGAGAATAACAAGAGAAGAAGCATTACGAAGATCAGTTGAGACAGTGGAATATGCCAAGTCACATGGCCTTAAGATGAGATTCACAGTAGAAGACGGTAGCAGAGCAGACCCAGAGTTTCTAATGCAGGTCTGCAAGGCAATCTCTGATGCAGGAGTTGACAGGATTAGTTTACCAGATACCGTTGGGATCATGAGACCAAATGGAATGTATAATTTTGTAAAATCAATTCGTGATGAAATAAAAACACCACTTGATGTCCACTGTCACAATGATATAGGACTTGCACTTGCAAATGCGTTAGCAGGATGCGATGGTGGTGCAGATCAGATTCATACAACAATTGATGGCATTGGAGAAAGAACTGGAATACCAGCACTTGCAGAGACAGCAGTTGCTCTGACATACCTATACAAGTCTCCAAATAATTTCAGACTTGATATGCTCATGGATCTCTCAAGACTAATTGAACAATACACTACAATCATACCCTATGATTCAAAGCCAATTGTTGGTCCTACCGCTTACAAACACAAGGCTGGAACACACCTAGCTGCTATTTTGAGAAACCCCGCGGCATACGAACCAATCGAGCCAAAGATAGTAGGAAATAGGAGAAGAATCGTCTTCGGAGAACTTGCAGGAAAGAACGGCGCAGCATACTTGATGTCATTATTGGGTCTTGAACAAAATGAAACCCATGCAAAGGCAGTAGCAGCTGGCCTGAAAAATCTAAGGATGGGAGATTTGCTTGAGATACCACTTGATGATAGACTTGAACGAAAGATAATTAATGACACAGAAACGAAGGTAAAAGCAGGAAAATAATATGAAATGTTTAGAATGTGATGCAAACATCAACCCTCCACAAGATTCGATGGAAGGAGAGATAGTAACCTGTCCTGATTGCGGTGCAAGTTTTGAACTTGCTAAAGGATCCTCCGGCTTTGAGTTGAAACCAGCACAATCTGTTGGTGAGGACTGGGGCCAGTGAGCTCAGGTTTATCGATTCTTTACGACACCATAAGGTGGGAAGAAAAAGCACTCTTTGACGCTGCAAAAGAGAAAGGCATCGATGCAAAGATGGTAGACTGTAAGAATTTGTCCATCAATTTAGATAAAAGTAAAGAGGACTATGGTACAGTAATACAAAGATGTGTGAGTTATTATCGTAGTCTCCACTCTACTGCAGCACTTGAAGGAAAAGGAGTCAATGTTATTAATTCCCTAAATACCAGCATCTTTGCAGGAAACAAATTATTTACTCACATGCTTTTGCTAAAAAAAGGAATACCAACGCCATTTAGTGCAGTTGCATTTTCACAAGAATCTGCACTTGATCTTTTAGACAAAAAGGGATATCCAATGGTAATCAAACCAACAGTAGGCAGTTGGGGACGAATGATTGCCATGCTAAAAGACAAAGAATCTGCAGAGGCAATAATAGAAAGTAGAGAGAGCATGTATCCAATTTATCAGGTATACTACTTAGAAGAATTTGTTAACAGACCTCCACGAGACATTAGAGCAATTGTAGTAGGAGACAAGGTTGTTGCTGCAATTTACCGCTATTCAGGAGAAGACCAGTGGAAGACAAACATGGCACTTGGTGGCAGGGCAGAAGAACTCAAAGTCACAAAAGAATTAGAAGATATTTGTATCAAGGCAAAAGAAGCAGTTCAAGGACAAATAGTTGGAGTAGATCTAATGGAAAGCAAGGAAAACGGTCTTGTAGTACACGAAGTAAACAATACAACGGAATACAAAAATACTGTCAGAGTTACTGGCGTAAATATACCAGCAATGATGATTGATTACGCAATTAACCTAGGGAAATAAAATTGGACTCGTCAGTAACTAGTACACCAAGATATTCAGTAAAAGTGCTAGAGAAGGCTCTAAGGCTTTACACACCATCTCTTTCAGAAAAACCACTTGCAGAGTTCCTAGCAGACAAGTGTGATGATTTTGGATTTGAAGACATCCACATAGATGATGTGGGAAATCTTATTGCTACAAAGGGTTCCGGATATCCAAGAATAATGTTATGTGGACATATGGATACAGTTCCAGGAAAAATAAAGGTAAGAAATGAGAACGGATTCATTTATGGGAGAGGCGCATCAGATGCCAAGGCACCTTTAATTTCTATGCTTCTTGCAGCAGCATCAGTACAAGGAAACAACAACGGGACAATAATATTTGCAGCAGTTGTAGATGAAGAAGGAAACGCTACAGGAATCAAGAGTCTAGTAAAACAAAAGCCAGAGATAGATTATGCGATATTTGGAGAGCCAAGCGGAATTAAGAATATTACAATTGCATACAAGGGAAGAATTGCAATAAACCTCAGAGTAAATGTAGGTGACAGTGCACATGCAAGCGCTCCATGGCTTGCAAAGAATGCAATTGAAGAATCATACGTATTTACTAATGCACTAAAAAAATCACTAGAACAAAACCAAGAAGGCATAGCAAAGAGCATGATGCTCACATCGTCTTTGACTGAAATCAAGGGCGGCACCAGTCACAATGTAACGCCACTAGAATGTGATGCAATAATGGATATTAGAATTCCAGTAAACATGAATTGTAAAATGGTTGGAGAAAGAATTGCAACTACAGTAGAAGAAATTGCAAAAAAACAAGGAGTTAATGCATTTTATTCCGTAATAGATGAAACGGAACCTTTTGAGGCACCACATAATTCTCCGCTTGTAAGAGCACTAACATTAGGAATAATGGATGTAGAAAAAGCAAGGCCACAACTAATTCGAAAGACAGGAACTGGAGACATGAACATAATAGGAAATTCACTAAACATTCCAGTTGTTACATATGGTCCAGGAGATCCTCATGCATCACATACAATTGATGAACGAGTGTCAACTGACGAGTTCCTAAGAAGTATTGAGGTCTTCAAGAGAATGTTATCTCACCTGAGAAGACTGCATGAATTCAAAAATCATTCCACCAAGTCCTAAAACGAAGCTCAAAATATAGAGTGACTGGAGTTTTTTACAATGTTATGGTTTGTAGGTCTTGGCATTTCAGGACTAGAGGGTACAAGTGCTAGTGCCATCCAAGTTTTAAAAAAGGCAGACATGACATTTTTTGAAAATTTTACTAGCCCCATTGGAAAAACAGAATTATCAAAGATAAAAAAACTTGTCAAAGGAAAGCTGACTATAGCACCAAGATGGATGGTAGAAGATGGCAAGGCAATCTTGGCACTTGCCAAAAAGAAGAATGTTGTACTACTTGCCTATGGAGACCCGTATGTGGCAACAACCCACCTAGAATTACGTACAAGGGCAGAAAATAACAAGATTAAAACAAAGACAATTCACGGCGCATCAGCAATCACGTCATTGATTGGAGAATGTGGTTTACACCATTACAAAATTGGAAGACCTGTGACAATCATGAGAGAGACGCCATCACTGAATACGGTATACTATACAATTTATGAGAACATGGTAAAGGGAAGCCATAGTTTGCTCATACTAGAATTTGACAAAAGTTCAGATTTCTTTATGGAGCCAAAAGACGCTCTAGTCAACTTACTTGAAACAGAAAACGGTCAAAAACGAAATGTCATAGACCAATCCACATTTGCCATAGTTGCATCAAGAATTGGCTCGAAGAATCAAAAAATAATTTCAGGAAAAATATCAACACTTGTAAAGACGGACTTTGGCAAGCCTCCACATACCATTATCATTCCTGGAAGGTTACACTTTACAGAAAGTGACGCAATCAAGATATTTTCCAAGTGCATTGATGAACCATTTGACAATTCATCAAAGATTCAAAAAATATCAGACCAGATGCTTGCAAAGTATATTCCAAAGGCAAGACAAGCATTAGGAGAAGTAGTAAAGATGTTCAAAAACGATCCAAGTCTTGGGCCAGTGATAGAAAATGCTCAGCTGTATATCGATGATGCAGAAAAGTTCCAAAAAGACGGACAAGAAGAGCTTGCAGTACTCAGTATTGGATATGCAGAAGGATTGATGGATGCATTACGCCTCTCAAGAGGAATCGATCCTTGGACACAGAGTTTATAGATAAATCAAATTGTAATAGTTTCGCTCGAGTGATAATATTTGGATGCATTTGATAAAGAGATAATTACAGCATTTTTTGTCGCATCACTTTCAGGAGATACTGCCACAGACATAATACGAAAGAAACTTGCGCTCAGCCCAGAATACATCGAAGAAAAAATAGAAAATCTTGTAAAAAATGGATTTATTGAAGACAATAAAAAAACCCTCACGGAACTTGGAAGAAATTCCATACGAGTTGTACTGGCAGGAGGAGTTTTTGACATCATCCATCCAGGACATATCCACACACTCAAGGCAGCAAAAGCCCTTGGCAATGTGCTAGTGGTAGTAATTGCAACTGATAATACTGCACAAAAAATGAAGAAACGAATTCCATTACACAACATGGAACTACGCAAAGACTTGGTAAGATCTCTCTCAATGGTGGATTATGCTATAGTAGGATACGAGGGCGACATATTCAAGTCAGTGGAAATTATCAGGCCAAACATCATTGCATTAGGCTATGATCAGGTGCATCAAGAGAAGTTCATAATAGACGGATGTAAAAAGATTGGAATTGATGTATCAATTGCAAGGCTCCAGTCTCCAATACCAGACATCAAGAGCTCAAAGATAGAAAACGACTATGGCAAGTCAATTTATGGAATTTAACTTGAGATAGGTTTTGCATTTATTGGAACCCGTATTGTAACTTTTGAACCAGTCGAAAGTTTTGTTACCTTTTTGATGTTTTCTCCAGATATCAATTCGATTATTGAATCATCATGATGAGTACGCTCAAGAAGAATCAATGCCGCAGTGATTCCATTTATTTTTGCAGGATAACATTTTACCCATCCATATGTTCTCTTACCGTCAGAGAAACCATCAACTAGTATTGCAGCATATGCATCAAGTGAGCGCTTGGCTTCAATTGATTCCTTGTCTTTTAGTTTTACATTTAGTGTTCCAGGAAATGGAACATAACCAAGCTTTGTTTTGAATTGTTTTGTATATCCCTTCATTGACATATAGTATGCACCCTCACCCATTCCAGAAATTATTGTTCCTTTGAATTCCAGATGTGCAGGAATTGACTCTAGACTTGATTTTAACACAGAAGATATCTTGATCATTTCAGAGTGACCCTTAGTTGTTATCCTTACAGAGACTTTTTGTCCGCTTCGAAGTCTTTCAACATATCCATTTGCCTCTAATTCCATGAGATGCTTTGATGCAGCCTGTTGTGATTTGTTGATGCTTTTTCCAAGAGAAGATGTAGTTATTGGAATAAAGTTATAGCGTGCACCTTTGGTCAAAAGTTCTGCAAGCGTAAGAATATGTTGAATCTTTAGTTCTGACATTAATTTTATGCAACACCAAGCTCTGTAAATGTTTTGAGTATCAATCCATCAGTGGACTTGAGATTAGCCATTCTGTGACCAATCAAATACCCAATTCCAGCTTGTTTTGCAGAGTCTACTAGTCTTTGTGTTATGATTCCATCAAGTATCAAAAACTTGATGCCAGAACCAGGAGCAAGTTTACCTACAACCTCGCTTACTGGCACTTTGAAGAGTTGATTCGTACCATCATCAAGCGCTATGGCTTCTAATGATTCATTGAGTTGTGGATATACCTTCTTTACAACATTAGCAATTGGTTCATCCTTGGTATCCTTGAGCACAGGTTTTGCAGTTTCCTTTTTCATATCTTCTGCGGTATCTTTTAGAATATCTGCAATCTGTATAGGAGTTAATTCTTCGACTTCAACACCTTCTGGTGCTCTGTGTACTACATCCACGGTAACAAGAGATTTTAGTTCTTTTAGTATGAATCCGCCTGCTCTATCCCCATCAAGAAATGCAACCACTTTGGATTTTGAATCACATAATGATTTGATAGATTCATCAATTCTTGCACCCTCGATTGCAAGTGCGTTATCAAAGCCTGCTCGTAATAGATTTATCACATCTGCCCTACCTTCAACCAGAATTATCCAAGGAGAGTCAAATACGCCTGAACCACATGCAAGTTTCTCTCTTCCAAACGCTGCAAGTTTTCCAGCAGAACCAATATCAGATACATCTTTGAGCATCTCTTCACCTTCACTGATTGTTTTTGTAGACCACTTTTGGACGATGTCTTTTGCCCTATCTACAATCTCTTTTTTCTTTGCAGTGCGTACATCATCAATGGCATCTAGTTTGAATTTAGCCTGAAATGGACCAACTTTGTCGATACTTTCTATTGCAGCTGCAATAAGAGCAGCTGTGTTGATATCAGTACTCATAGGAATCAGAGCATCTCCTTTTGTTTGAGTAGACGAGGCCGTGGTATTGACTTCTATTCGTCCTACCTTCGACACCTTCTGGAGTTCGTTTAGGTTCATCTCCGGGCCAAGCAGACCTTCTGTCTGGCCGAAAATCGCACCTATGATATCTGCTTTTTCAACTAATCCGTCGACTTCGAAGCTGAGCTTAACGTGATACTTGACAATTCCTGTATATGGCAATTCATTATCCTCTTAATTTTTGATCAATTATTTTTCTTAATGGTATGATATAAGTGCTTATTCCATATTCCTTCGCACTAGCTCTCAAATGTATACATCGACAGATCTTCCACATTTTTTATCTTGCCTTTTGTTATAACAGTGAGTCGCTTTCTATATGAGAGATCAATTGTCATCCTATGCTGAAGTTGAGAGATTATTCTCTTTGTAAGATAACGCCCCTTTGGATCAGAATCTAGTAATAGTATAAGATTTTTGTATTTTGGCATACTGTCTGCAAATTTTATGAGACCCTTAAAGCTGTGAAATTGGCATATTTTTCCAGAGAAACCTAATTTGCCCAATGATTCTTCATCACGTTTTCCTTCTACAACAATTATACTGTCATGTGCAGAGTTGAGCGACTTTACAAAATCTTGCACTAGATAGATTTCGTCTGATTTAAAATTCACAAACTTATTTACAAGCTAGACTATTAAGCAATTTTCAGACCCATATGTCAGAATTTCTAATAATCCAAAATACAAAGATAGAAGGGATCGGGACACTAGGAGATCTGCTCAAAGCAGACGGATTTAGGACAAAGACAATCCTTGCAAAAAATGAAAAGATTCCAGAGAACAAATATGATGCCATGATAATTCTGGGGGCACCAGAGAGTGCAAACGATGATCTGCCATACTTAAAACAAGAGATAAAGTTGATTTGCGATTCGGTAGAAAAAGAGATACCGGTTTTGGGCATATGTCTTGGCTCACAGCTTATTGCCAAAGCATTTGATGCCAGAGTATACAATGGCCACAGAAAAGAGATAGGATTCTATGATGACATTGAGTTTGACAATACCTCCCAGTCTAAACTCTTTAGCGGCATAAAGAGTCCATCTTCCGTATTTCACTGGCATGGTGACACATTCGATCTGCCAAAAAATGCAGTCAGATTAGCACATTCCAAAGATTATCAAAATCAAGCAATAAAGATAGGAAGCGCAGTTGGAATACAATTTCATCTTGAAGTAGATGAACAAACCATAAAACTCTGGTTAGAAAAATCAAAAGATGAACTAGGCAAAACAACCTACATTCGTCCAGACATGATTGAAAAACAGATATCACAAAAGATCGGAATTGTAAGAAAAAATCTAGAGATATTTTATAAAAATTTCAAGTCAGAGTTTGATCTCTAAGACACAAAAATTGGAACAGATTCAAGCAACATGGCATTTTTGAAAGGAGTAAACGTCTTGGACAGTATTTTATCATATTTTGACAAAAGTTTAATATAAAACACTTGGACCTTGAAATTTCGTCATGATACATAAAACAATACAGATCTCATCATTGCGATCTGCCAATAAAGAGGAGAGATCCTTTTGAACCCAGTAACAAAGATTTTTGAAGAAACATTTGCAACAGATCATAAGGTAATCACCGAAGATCTATCCAAAGCAGTATTGAAAAAATATGGAATCAAAGTTCCAGGCTATGCACTTGTAACCAATGCAAAAGATGCTGCCAAGGCTGCAAAGAAGTTAGGTTTTCCGCTAGTTATGAAAGTAGTTTCACCACAGATACTACACAAAAGTGATGTAGGAGGAGTAAAAGTCGGACTACAAAATGAAAAAGAAGTAAAGAAAGCATTTCTTGAAATGTATCCAAGACTCTCAAAGAAGAAAGGAGTCCATGTAAAAGGAATTTTGCTTGAGAAGATGGTTCCACAAGGAGTAGAACTCATCATAGGGCTTCAGAACGACCCACAATTTGGTCCAGTAATAATGGTAGGACTGGGCGGCGTACTAACTGAAATATTCAAAGATGTTGCATTTAGAATGCTACCAATTACAGTAGAAGATGCAAAATCAATGCTTTTAGAATTGAAAGGTTCGAAGATCCTTCAAGGGTATAGAGGCACCAAATCAATTGATTTGAGTATGCTTTCAAAAGCAATTGTACAAATCAGCAAGGTAGGAGTAGACAATGCAAAATATTTTGACAGTGTAGACTTCAATCCAATTGTAGTTTACCCAAAATCATACTATGTAGTTGACGCAAAAATAATTTTAAGAAAAGAGATTAAAAATGATGCAATCTCTACAGCAAAACCAAACATCGAATTCATGGAGACATTTTTCACTCCACAATCAGTTGCACTAGTTGGTGCATCTGCAACTCCTGGCAAAGTAGGAAACTCGGTTCTCGATAGCATTGCAAAACATGACTACAAGGGCAAAGTATACCCAATCAATCCAAAAGCAGAAGAAATTTTGGGACTAAAATGTTACCCATCAATTGAAGCAATACCAGACAAGGTTGACCTGGTCGTAGTATGTGTCGACTTGTCTGTTACACCTCCGGTTCTAGAAGCATGTGCAAAGAAAGGAATCCACAACATGGTAATTGTATCAGGAGGTGGAAAAGAACTTGGAGGAGAAAGAGCAGACTTTGAATCTCAAATCAAGAATTTGTCAGAACAGCATAAGATCAGAATAATTGGGCCAAACTGTATTGGTATGTTCAATGCAGCTAACAGATTAGATTGTGCATTCCAAGGCCAAGAAAGAATGGTACGTGCAAAACTTGGACCAGTCGCATTACTATCACAAAGTGGTACAATGGGAATCAGTTTCCTTGAAACTGCAGACTCGTTTGGACTATCAAAGATGGTAAGCTATGGTAACAGATCAGATGTAGATGAAGCAGATATGATCTGGTACTTGGCAAATGATCCTCAAACCAAAGTAATTGCATTATACGTAGAAGGTTTTGGCGATGGTAGAAAGTTCATTGAGACTGCAAAACGTGTGATGAAAGAAACGCACAAACCAATTGTAATTTGGAAGAGTGGAAGAACTGCACTAGGAGCAAAACAAGCAGCATCACATACAGGTTCACTGGGAGGCTCTAACGCAATAATCCAAGGAGCATTCAAACAAGCAGGAATCGTTTCAGTAGAAAGCTATCAAGAACTTGCTTCAGTTACAAAAGCACTAGCATGGCAACCAGCAGCTAAAGGTCCTAGAGTCGCACTCGTCAGCAATGGTGCAGGACCAATGATTGGTGCAATAGATCAATTTGAAAAATATGGACTAGAGCTTGGTAAAGTAACAGAAGAAACACTCAAGGAAATGAAAGCACATTATCCTCCAACATATGTAATTGGAAATGGAAATCCGGCAGATGTCACAGGAGGAGCAAATGCTGATGACTATAGATATTCGATACAGAAATTCATGGACGATCCAAACATAGACATCATAATGCCATGGTTTGTCTTCCAAGATGATCCACTTGAAGAGACAATAATCGATTATTTGGGAGAGTTTTCAAAACAAGGCAAAAAGCCACTGCTTGTAGGTGGGAATGGTGGCCCATACACAGCCAAAGTATCTGGACTAATTGAAAAGCATAATGTACCAGTGTATGAGGATATCCGAAACTGGGTTGCGGCAGCATCAGCCCTACACCAGTGGGGAAAAGTTAAACCCAATAAGGTTTAATTTCCTCATAGTTTGGAGTTTTGGCATGTCTCTAGTTAACGTCTCAAAATCAGAAGGAATTTGCACAATCAAGATTAACAGACCAGATAAACTCAACGCCATGAACATGGATGTTGCAAACGATATCATCAAAGAATTCAAAGAAATTGAAAAGGATGATTCTGTGAAGGTTGTAGTAATCACAGGAGAAGGAGACAAGGCATTTTCTGCAGGCGCAGATATTGCATACATGTCAACAATCACACCAATAGAATCAGAAACTTATGCAAAACTTGGTCATCTGTTAACACATACGGTAGAAAACTGTAGTAAGCCAACAATTGCTGCAATTAATGGATTTGCACTTGGCGGTGGATGTGAACTTGCACTTGCATGTGATATTAGAATAGCTGCAGACACTGCAAAGATGGGACAACCAGAAGTGACAATAGGCGTATGCCCAGGCTGGGGTGGAACTCAAAGATTACAAAGAACAATTGGAATATCCCAAGCAAAAGATTTGATCTTTACCGGAAGAATTGTAAAATCAGATGAAGCAAAAGAGATGGGCCTAGTAAACAAGGTAGTAGAACTTGCAAAATTAATGGAAGAGACTAACAATATAGCAAAGATGATTGTTCAAAATTCTGCAATGGCAGTAAGAATGTCAAAGATCGCAATAAACAAGGGAAGAAATTCGGACATTGATACAGGTCTTGCTCTGGAATTATACACATGGGGTTTGTGCTTTACTCATCCAGACAGAGCAGAAAGAATGACTGCTTTTGTAAACAAATCAAAAAAGTAAGCTCGACCTAATCGTTAATTCCTATTATGTCAGGTATGAAAAGATTATTATAATTTAAAGCACGAATTAGGTTCATGAGTAATACACAGACCACAAAATTGGTCACAATTACACCAAAAGCCGCAGAAAAAGTAATTGCTTTCATGGCAGAAGAAGCCGAAAAGCCACAATTTCTGCGAGTCTACGTACAAGGTGGAGGATGTTCAGGATTATCCTATGGAATGGGATTTGAAAAGACATCTGAAGAAGACGATCTTGTAATCGAAGAAAACGGTGTCAAGATGGTAATTGACAGTTATAGTGTCGACTACCTCAAGGGTGCAAATATTGACTACATCGAGAGCCTAATGGGTGCAGGATTTAAAATTAACAATCCAAATGTAACCAAGTCTTGCTCTTGTGGAAGTTCATTTAGCACATCCTAGATTCGAAACTTTTTTAATTTTTATTTTCTAGCAACTAGTGCAAACTAGATCTCATGTACAATTTGGAAAAATGTTATTGAATTTTAGATGACCATCAAAGTCATCGTAGTCAAGACGTGTGGAATTTTTCGTACTTCTTTTGTGATTATCTTCTCCAGGGTCATAGAATCAGCTGCCTCGATTTTAGCTATAATATCATACAATCCCAAAGTTCCAGTAACTTCTGATATGCCTTTGATTTCCATAAGTTTTCTAATTATTGGATTTTCTTTTCCAGTTTCACAGTGTATTGCCACAAAAGCCTTGCTCATAGAACATTATCATGATATCAAGTATTAGGTATTTCTATGGCCAGAGTCCACGTGCTTCAAATGCTTCTAGCACTCTACCAACTGCAAGCACCATGCTTGCTTTTCTCATGTCTACATTGTGTTTCTTTGAAAGAGCATAGGTATCATTAAAACCACGTACAATGTGGTGTTCCATCTTACCTGCAACATCATCAAATGTCCAATAGTATCTTTGCAAGTTTTGTACCCATTCTAGGTATGATATACACACACCACCAGAGTTTGCCAAGATATCTGGAATAACCATGATCTTCTTTTTGAAAATAATATCATCTGCTTCAGGAGTTGTAGGACCGTTTGCAGCTTCTGCAAGTATTTTACACTTTATGTTTCTTGCAATTTGAGGAGTTATTTGATTCTCAAGTGCTGCAGGTACTAGAACATCACATGGAGTAGTAAGTAGTTCTTCTGTTGATACCTTTTTGCTTCCAGGATACCCAACAACGCTTCCATGTTTAGTCTTGTATTCAAGCACCTTCTTTGCGTCCATTCCTTTTGGATTAATTATAGAACCCTTAGTATCGCTGACTCCAATAATTTTTGCGCCCATCTTTTCTACATATTCTGCAACATATGTTCCAGCATTACCATAACCTTGAATGACAATTTTAGCTCCTTTAAGATTAAGTCCAATCTTCTTTGCGCCCTCTCTAATACAATAAGCAACACCAAGACCAGTAGCTACATTTCTTGCAAGAGAGCCACCTGATGCAATCGGTTTTCCAGTTATAACAGCAGGTTCTGCCTGTCCATGCAATACACTATAAACATCCATTATCTGTGCCATTTCTTTCCCAGTAGTATACACATCAGGAGCTGGGACATCTTTACCAGGTCCAATTATTTCAGATATGGCATATGCATATCTTCTTGTCAATCTCTCTTTTTCTCCAGCGGATAGTCTCTTTGGATCACAGATAATTCCACCCTTGCCTCCGCCAAATGGAACATCAACAATTGCACACTTCCAAGTCATCCACATTGACAATGCCTTGACTTCTTCGATTGTGACATCAGGGTGATATCTTATTCCACCCTTGTGTGGACCTCTAAAGTCGTTATGTTGTGATCTATATCCAGTGAATACTTTGATTCTGCCATCATCCATCTTTATGGGCAATGAAACGGTTAGAATTTTTTTTGGATTTGCTAGCATCTCATGAATACCAGCATCAAGTTTCAAAATTTTTGCGGCATCTGCAAGTTGCTTGAGAGCATTTTGCCAAGGATCGATTTTAGTCAATCTTAACCGATATGTCTCACTGGATATTGTATTTAAATTTGTTGAGAATTGTTATTGTTTTGTAGCATCTTGATCGGCTTTTGCATTACCACCAAGCTTAGAGTTGACCAAATTACGCAGATCATCATCAGTCTTACCTTCAATATTTACACCAAATGACTTGGCAAGTGTTTCAAGTTTTTGTCGCTCAGACATGACAGGTCCTGAGATATTGATATTAAATTCGCCTTTGGCTTTTTTTATTTCATCTTGAACCATGTTTTTTGTTTTATCGTATTGAGCCATAACTCGCGCAAGTTTTTTTGTTGCATCTGGCACTCGTTTGGTTCCAAGTAACAATACCATAGCAGCCAAGGCAATCATAATCCAATCATTACCTATGATGTTGAGTGTAAAGTCAAACATGGAGTAATTTGTCTTGTTTCTAAAATTAAAGCTTTAGACCAGAACAACTTGTTTTCTCTTGAGAAACACAAATCCCAATACAAATAATCCTGTTATAAACAAGATAAGGTAAGGAATTGAACTGCCAAAAGAATTGGCAATCACTCCAATTACCAGTGGTCCAAAGGCCCATCCAATTCCAAAGGTTGCCTCATATGCACCAATCAACGCTCCTGCATTTTCTTTTGCCTTTCTCATAATAATCTCAAATGTTAGTGGAAAATACACACTAAATCCAAATCCAAGTACAAGTACCGCAATGCCAAATTCTACCATAGTATGAGAGTAGAATAACAGTAACATTCCAACTGATATTGATACAATAACAAGCATGATACTTGTGAGAAATTTTTTCATGAGAAAGTTTGACGATAACAGTGAGACAAGACGAGAAATTCCAAATACAAAAAATAATAATTCAATGTTCGACTCTGAGATTGATCTCTCGCTCATAAATGCAGGAAGTATTGCCAAAAATACTCCAAAGCTGACACTTGCAAACAAGAGTATTGCAATAACTGTAGGAAATTTTATCAAATGCTTTGCAGATGTAATAGATATTTTTCCACTAGGAATAATTTTTTTATCTTTTGATAACAGCAGTGATGAAACCAACGAAGTTGCAATTGCAAATGCGGCAACTTGAAAGAGTATTCTATATGATACATCAAAGTGTTCAAGCAAAAACGAACCGATTAGAGGTCCAATCATAAGACCTACAACAAAAAAAGCCATAAATCTAGAAATTGCTTTCACGCGATTCTGAGGACTGGTGGACTGGGATATTATAGATTCACAGGGAGGCCAGAAAAAGGAATGTGCAACTCCAACCATTGTTCTAAACAATATTACCTGCGGAATCGAGTCTGCAACAGACAACAAGTAAATTGATACAGAATCAAGAATTAACCCAAGAGAAAGAAGAAGGCCCTTGTTGAACCGGTCAAGCAACAGTCCAACAAAAAGCGGAATGAACATGTAAGGAATAAAATTTGCAAATCCAATTACTCCAAGATCAAAGTATGATGCACCAAGATCTTTTGAAAACAATGGAACGATTGGATTGTGCATTCCATATGAAAATCCAACAACTAGTGCAATAACATAGACAAGCGTTACTTTATTCATTTTTACTTGTAGGCTGCAACCATGATTGCGCCCCCAAGCATACCTTTTTCAAACTCGACTCTTGAGAATCTTTCAAGAAGGAGCGACTCTAGTTTCTTGTTTTGAGGCCATAGCTTGTACGTACCATATAGCGTAGCAAACTTCAGGCCCAGCTTTCCCCCTCCAATTACTGCCAGCATAGGAAGTACCGCCCTGAGATAAAATGATACGCCAACTCGGAGTACAGGATTATCAGGCTTGCCTAGATCAACTATGACAAATCTTCCACCTTTTTTTAGGACTCGATGTATCTCAGATATTGCAATTCGTAGATTGATTGCATCTCTTAGAGAATATCCAGTAAGTACTGCATCAAAATTTTCATCACGAAATGGAATGTGTTCGAAGACTCCACATGTTAACACAGGTGTTGCAGAAAATAATCTGCTAGTGTTTTTTAACATTGCCCTTAGTGGATCATACAATGTAATGGTAAGATTTCCATCACAGATCTTGGATGCAGTCTTTGACATGTTACCAAAACCAGAACCTGCATCAAGGATATGATTCCCAGGATGAACTCTATTTGTGATTCCTCGTTGGCGAAACTCAGAGTCTCTTCCAAGTGAAATCATAGAGTTGACCTTATCATATACAGGAATTATTTTTTCCAATACCTCGAGGACTTCGCCCCAATAACTTCCAAGACCCACGTCAGTCTAGAAATAATACGATATTATATGTCATCATGGTTTTGAACAGATTCTACAAGTTTTACTTGTGATGAATACAATGTCATAACCAAAAATTAAATCATCCAGAATTATCCCATGTTCTAGTGCACAATTGCCCCAAGTGTAAATCCAAGATAGATGTTCAACGTACATTTAATCAAAAAATTCACTTTAGCTGTCCTAAATGCAAAATTGAAGACATTATAGATTCCAAGAAGAATATAGATGAAGCATTTCTAGAGTTTTTAATAAAATTTGACAATGATGAGATACCAACCAAAAGTCAATCAGAATCAACTCTAGAAAAAGAAGGTATCCTGCAGACAGAAGATGAGATAAACAAAATGATAGGAGGTATCAAAATTGCAGAGATTACAAAGTCAATTCTCTTCTCAAAGAGACACTATGTCTCACACTTTAAGATAATAGAGGAACCAGAGCCTGAAATGGGTTCTACTGTAACAGATTCTGGTCTTGATCAACGCATCATAGAGGCATTGGAATTAAAAGGCATAAAGAAATTATACAAATTTCAAGAAGAGGCAATACATCATATTGTATCAGGTGATAACATAGTAATCACTGCACCAACCGCATCTGGAAAAACAGAATCATTTGTGGTGCCAATCATTGAAAAAATAGGAAACTCAAAAAATCCAACTGCTACAATACAAGCAATTTTTGTATATCCAACCAAATCTCTTTCCCGTGATCAATATCCAAAGATAAAAGAAATTTCAGACAAGATGAATATACGATGTGCAGTATTTGACGGAGATACAAAACAAGAGGAGCGTGGAGAAATTCTTGCAAACCCACCTCAGATCATAATAACTAACTTTGATGTATTACATTATCACTTGTGGCATCGAACTAGATTTGCCTCTCTGTTTAACACAACTAGATTTCTTGCAGTTGACGAAGCTCATGTATATTCTGGAATTTTTGGTTCCAATGTTCACTACATCATAAAAAGATTGAAACGAATTGCACCTAAAATGCAGATGGTTGCAGCATCTGCAACACTAGAAAATGCACTACAATTTTGTCAGATGTTGTTTGGAGTAAAGATGATCCAAGTCTCAGGTTCTGGCAAGAAAGGCAAAACAGAATTTTCAATGCTTTTTCCATCACTTATGACCCAACGTGCACTAATGATTGACATACTAAAGAAATTGACATCAAAACAACATAAAACGCTAGTGTTTAGCAATTCTCATCTTAATTCTGAACTTTTGGCACTACAAGCAAGGAGACAAAAAGTAGACATCAAGGTACATCGAGCAGGCCTTATGGCAAATTATAGAAGATCAGTTGAGATATTGTTCAAGACTGACAAGTTACTTGCAATTTCTGCAACTCCAACACTTGAGCTTGGAATCGACGTAGGTAATGTAGACGGAGTCATATCATCCACAATTCCAGTAAATAGGCTCACACAGAGAATAGGAAGAGCTGCAAGAAAAGGTCAAGGAGGGTATGCATTTTTGGTACTAGGCAATGACCCAATCTCTCAATATTACAAGAACCATCCCGTAGATTATTTTGAAGATGTTGAACAAATTTACATTGATCCAAAAAATCCCTTTGTTGAAGAATTTCAAGTTATTGCAATGGCCTGCGACAAGCCAATTGCAAAACACGAACTACCAGAACACAAGGATGTGATTGAAAGACATGTTGGTGCAGGCAGTCTTGTCTTGATTGAAAATAGATATGTTCCAAATTATGATCAGATAAAATCAATTTTAGAAGATTATAGTATAAGAGGAATAGGAAGATCAATTGATATTTTTCTAAATGGTAAAAAAGTTGGAGAACGAGTATTACCTATTGCGTTAGAGGAACTCCATCCACAAGCAGTTTATTTTTTGGCTGGAATTAGATACAAAGTCAAAGAGATAGGATATCCAGAAAAAATGACTGCAAAATTAGAATATCTTCCAAAGAACTATCCATATTATACCAAAGCACTTACAGAAGAGTGGCCAACAATAGAGACAATTTTTGAGAAGAGACTTGCAAATGGAATTGAGGTTGCATTCTGCAAGTTACACATTCAGAAACGAGTCTACGGTTATGTGAATCTAGAATTGGGTCAAGAGGTAGGACAGGGACAAAAAATAATTTTAGAAAAACCACTTGATTATGATTTTGTCACAAAGGGAATTGTATTCAAGGCGCCAAGACCGCTAGAACAAATCAGCAAGGCAGAAAATGAAGAATATGTAGAAGCAAGTGGATATCACGCTACAGAACATGTCGTAATAGAAGGAAGTAACATGATAACAGGCGGCGTCTCACAAGACTTGGGCGGCATATCCCTTGGTACATCAGGCTTGGTCTTTGTCTATGATTCTGCAATAGGCGGAAATGGTGCAAGTAAAGCACTCTATGACCGACTTGAAAAAGCCTTTGAGCGAAGCCTGAATATCGTATCAGAGTGTCCTTGTAAGAGCAAGGCAGGGTGTCCACGTTGTACTTTTTCATACAGATGCGGTAACAACAATGAATATCTTCACAAGTTGTCGGCAAAAGAAATTCTGCAAAGAATAACAGATGGTGAAAGAACAGAAGTTACAGAACCTGTTGAAGGAGATAAACCCCTAGTCTAGAGATATTTAGAATTAAATTCTAAAAAATATTACATCGTCTACTGCAAATCATATTTTACCTTCAGGAATACATTATCCATTGTATGATCCTGTAATACAGAACCATCTTGTGAATCTATTTCCATTTTCCATTGTCCTATGATTGGATCTACTGATGTGATTGAAAATCTTTCAAGTTGGCTAGTGGGTCCAGAATATCGTACTCTGTATATCTGATCTCCTATGACAATACTCTTTGAATTACTTGATCCAGAAGTAGATTGTGTTACAAGACATCCAGCAGATATTCCTATGACACAGGTTCCATCAGGAGCTGTTACTTTGTATGTCATATTATTAGAATTATTAAATGATGAATACAATACGGTGGGATTTGCTACAATCACACCATCATTGTTTTTGAGTGGTCCTAATACAATTGGTTGTGATAATGGAATAGTCTGGACAGAACGGAAGACATCCAATGTTGTAGGTATAGTTTCAAGAGATTTGTCATAAAACTTTGCCACTGCATATACTTGATGATTTGAAACAGATTCTACCGCAGCATCATCCCATTGTAGATCTACTTTTGTTTGTCCAATTCCAAAAATCTGAGGTGGTGAATCATAAACAGTCTTGTTATCCACTACAAGTGAGACAATACCATACAATGAATTGCCATTATTTGTAATATAAGATGAAAGTGTTGTGATTCCAGCTGGCTCGGTTTGTGGAACATCCAACTCTATTGTGGCATTTATCTTGGAATATGGTTCCACTCCTATTGTTGCTACATCAGAATCAATGTCTTTATTTGCACTATTTTCTACATGAACCCAATATTGCATGCCAGGTGATTGTAAAAATTCAGACGGAACTGTAGCAGATAACAAATAAGTACTATTTGACACTTGTAGTGGAGTAACATTCATTGTTATTGCATTATATTTTGCAGAATCATTGCTTCCAACCTCTGTGAATCTCAACTCAGATGTAACAGGCGATGTTGGCGTATCCACTATAGCATATACTGAAAGTGGTTTATCAGACACAAATTGGGTTTCAGACTCGGATGCAAGTTGCTGGGTTTCATTTCCTAATTGGAATTTAAAATCAAATATTCTTGGTGCAGAAAGATCAACTTGAGTCAGTTGTACAAGAGATACAAGTTTTGTGAAATCTAGATTTTCATTACAACCGTCAATTTCAACTGTTTTTCCAAAGGAGAACATGTTGTGTCCAACATATTCTAATGTTACGACCTCAAAGGATTTTT
Source organism: uncultured Nitrosopumilaceae archaeon (assembly GCA_964636595.1). Lineage (GTDB taxonomy): Archaea > Thermoproteota > Nitrososphaeria > Nitrososphaerales > Nitrosopumilaceae > Nitrosotalea. The sequence continues at coordinate 1,625 of CAZWSG010000019.1, read as the reverse complement.
CTTTGGGATTAATTGTAGCTTCATAGACTAGCTTTCGTATGGTAGCATTAACATTTTCTTGTGCATATGGCTGATCAGGTACAAGCTTTGCATTAACCACTCCAGTTAGAGAAGTACGAATCATTACCATAGGATCTACATCTGTTACATCCGTTCCTATTTGGATTCTTACAATCTGTTTGTCACATACATCATAAGATATTTTTTGTATCTTAAGATAAGGTCCTGCTCCTCCACCATTACTTGAAGATGTAGCAGCAGCTGCACTTGTACCAACTCCAGTAGCACCTCCACCAGAATTTCCAGTTCCACTCACAGAGATAGAGGTAGAACTTGTATATGATTTTGAACTCCATGTTGTAAAGCTTGTAAAGTGTTTTGTCCACACTATCAGATCTGAACCAACATTAATTTTACAGGTTCCTCCTGCAGATAATGCATCATTTGTTGTTTGAGTATCATCAGTGCAGGTTGTTGTAATTTCTGTAAATGGTACAGCTGAATTAAAGTAACCAGCTCGCATTCCAGCATCACCAGCAAATGACATTCGTATGGCTTTATTGAAAGTCAATGAGGAATTACTTAATCCCAGAGCAATACTTTGGCTGGGAGTATTGATGATGTTAGGTTCTTGTGGTAATGTGGGATTTGATACAATTGTTGGTAGAGAAATGTCACCATTCCAAGTTGTAGGACCTGTAAAAGTGATATTTCCAGGAATATTCACCTCTATAACATGTTGAGAGTTTGCATTATCTTTTATAATTGTCACAGGATTGTTGATTTGCATTGTATTTGTAATGCCTGTTTGAAGTATTTTCGAGTAGTTTAGTTGTGCAGTTGTCACATTTGATGGAATTATTACTGTTGCCAGTGTTGCATTAGGACTAGAAATAATCACATTTGTCTTTACTGGGTCTACTGTTACTGTAGTTTGAGTATTAGGAACAAGTACTTGGTTTGATGCAATATTTTGGCCAGTTAGATCGTATGCTATGATTGATTCAGATAATGAAGTGGTAGCTTTGTGAGCTGTTGTTAGAGTATCAGACAATAGTACTGATTCAGATAATGAAACTGATAGTGATTTAGAGGCAGATTTAGTTATAGTGTCATAAACAGATATTGATTCAGATAATGAGGCTGTAGCTTTCTTAGATATACTGATTGTATCTGTGGTGGATATTGATTCAGATAATGAGGCTGTAGCTTTCTTAGATATACTGATTGTATCTG
>CAZWSG010000019.1:0-289 GCA_964636595.1 uncultured Nitrosopumilaceae archaeon | reverse complement strand
TGGTGGATATTGATTCAGATAATGAGGCTGTAGCTTTGTGAGCTGTTGTTAGAGCATCAGACGATAGTACTGATTCAGATAATGAGGCTGTAGCTTTGTGAGCTGTTGTTAGAGCATCAGACAATAGTACTGATTCAGATAATGAGGCTGTAGCTTTCTTGTATACTGATAATGCATCTGTAGATGATACAGACTCAGATAGTACTTTAGAGAACCCACCGTGTGAAACTAATAATTCGCTTATTGCAAAAGTATCCAATACTGCAACATTTGGTGATACCTTATCACT
>CAZWSG010000018.1:0-33047 GCA_964636595.1 uncultured Nitrosopumilaceae archaeon | reverse complement strand
TACAGTCCACCCATGGATGACTGGAAAAGTTACAGTAGGATGACAACACCCAAGGCAATAATTTTTTCAAAGAATCAAACAGAGATACTAAAAAAACATTCAGAACAAAACATTCCAAATGAATCATGTGCAATTCTGTTTGGGAGAAACACAAACGAGGAAATCACAATAAAAGAAATTTTTCTCACAGAAAACATTGAAAAATCTCCGGTAAATTTTACCATCTCAAATGAGGAATTAATATCAGCATATAGCAAGGCAGAAGAGAGAAAATTAGATATCAGCGGAATATTTCATTCCCATCCAGTTTCAGTGCCATATCCATCCTCAACAGACAAGAAATACATGGAAATCAATCCAGTTTCATGGGTTATCTTTTCAAACATAAATGACGAATTCAAGGCATATATTTACAATTCAGGAATAATACCAGTCCCAGTAAAGGTAATGTGACCTATTTTTTGTGAACTTTTTTGTGTCGTTCAAAGTGCTCTTTATCTGTAAATGTAGTATCACAGTCCTTGCATTTTAGCTCGGTTTTAGCGCCCCACAACGGCAATTATTGGTATGAACTTGCGTAAAAGGATTTATCATTCAAAAGGCGTTTTGCGAGAATTTGTACGCCATTTAAGGGGATTAGAAAATTGCACCCCTTCTAAAATTGTCCATTATTGTCCATTTAATTTTGATCGCAAACTAGCCAAATACAGAAAATTTCAAGAATAACAATCCCACAAACTGTCCAAGACATGCTTTATTTTGTGATCGATTCTAACTTCATGTTTTATGTTAAAAACTTGTCCAAATTAGATTAAATATCCCTTTTTTTGAATAGCAATTATGGAAATTCACGTATACGATACATACGTAGAGGCAAAGGATGGCCATACGATGCATTTTGATGTCATTACAAGCCAGAAGGATCACCAAAAGGCAATCCAATATGCAAAAGAATGGCTCAAGACCATCGGAGAAGCCGAATCAAAGGTTTCAACCGAAGAGTGCCAATTCTGCCACTCACAAGGTGCACCAGAACCAATTGCCAACGAGATCCAAAAGAAAGGCTACTTCATCCAAAAGATGGAAGGCTGTCCATAAGATCTAATCTCAATTTTTTAATCCAACTGTTATTTTTAAAAACTCTTTTTAGCGTGATGCATATGGTACTAGTTCATGGCAAAGAAAAGCGACTATAACAGACTAACAGTAGAAGGCGACATGCAGACAAGATGGATATGTGGCTGCTTTGAGACAGTTGACGGTTTTTTCAAGTTTTGCCCCCAGCATTCAGAATTGATGAAGCAGACAATTGTATCCCAGATAGACAAGCTTGACATGACTACAATAGTAGAAGAAAGACAATCCTAATCAGATTTCAATGCCTTTTTGAATATGGCTTGAACGTCCACCCTGCAAGACCACGCCTTACCATCTTGTTAAATCTCCTTCCATGACTAAGATATGGAAATCGCATGTGGATCAATTCGTGTACAATGGTATTTTCCAGAGTTTTCTCATCAGACATCTTTCTGACATTGATAAAGACCACATTATCCTGAATATAGGACACCCCAAGATACTTGTAAGCAGATGTTCTCCTACCTTCAGTTACTTCCTTTGGCATTTCAAGCACCTCTTTTGTTGTCAAGAGTATCTTGGGTTCTGAAATACTAAATCGTGCAGCATAGACTCCTACTTTTTCAAGTATCTTAAAACGCAGATCAGGGTCTAGTTTCACAAAATCAAAAGGATGTCATTCCAAGTTTAATTCATGTTGTCAAAATTCATGTTGGCAGTGGTGGATTTTTTTGTTTCAACCAACAAAGTGGTAAGTAGGGTCAGAAATTCATTAGTTTAATCACAAATCATACAGCCACCGTCTCCTCATTCCCCGCTTAACTCATTGAACTCATTATAGATCTGGCCTTATTTCTTACCTCCTCTGTCAGAGATACAAGAACCAACCCCTCATTTGGCTGGCCATATAATATCACAGAACCATCTGGTGCATAAACTGCAACTGGAAGAACAAGCAAGTCTTCCTCACCATCAACAATTATTCTCACAGGAGGAACCATATCAAATGCTTGACGAATTGTCAAAATGCTTTCTTCAGTAATTTCAGCAGCAGGATTTCTACATTCAAGTATTGTTTTTACATATCCACCAGGCAGATCTCGCTTGTTTCTTTTTTCAAGCATATCTACAATTTGCAGTGACGGACTGAGACCAAATGATATCATTTTCTCCGTAGTAGCATCACCAACAGTAATTACAAACGCGTCTTTTGGAATATTTTTTGAAACGTTTCCCCTAGTTACTTGATAATCAGGTATGAGAATTCCAAGTGGTTTTTTTAATGCAGAGCGTAAATCTTCAGGAAGGTGCACAATTTACCTTTGTTTTGAACTATTTTTGAGTTGCGACCTAAGCTTTCATTTCATCACCTAGCTGAGATGCAAGTACACTACATCTTGCAGCAACATTTTTTGCCACAACCATGAATGCTTGAGACATTGTAGAGTTTGGATCAGTTACAAGTACTGGTCTGCCACTGTCAGAGCCCTCCATGATACCAGGGTTGAGAGGAATTGCACCCAAAAATGGCAAGTTGTGTGTCTCACTCATTCTCTTTGCACCTTCTTTTCCAAATATGTAATGGTCGGTAGTGCAGTTTGGACATTTGAAGTAGCTCATGTTTTCTATTACACCCATGATTGGAATGTTTAGCTTTTGGAACATTCCAAATGCCTTGACAGCAATATTGCTTGCAACATCTTGTGGTGTTGTTACAACAACTATACCAGTGATTGGTATAGTTTGTGCAAGTGTAAGAGGAATGTCTCCAGTTCCCGGCGGCAAGTCTACAATAAGATAATCAAGGTCAGACCAATTAGTATCAACAAGAAATTGTTTTAAAATTCCAGAAATTATAGGTCCTCGATAAATTGCAGCCTGGTGGGCTTGTTCTGCAAAGAAACCAAATGATACAACCTTTAGTCCATGTGATTCAGCAGGCTGTAATTTATTATTGTCAACTTCCATTGCAGATTTTCCCATTCCAAGCATCAAGGGAACACTTGGTCCATAGATATCTGCATCAAGCAAGCCAACTTTAGCACCAGTCTGTGCCAATGCAAGTGCCAGGTTTACAGAGACAGTTGTTTTACCAACTCCACCTTTTCCACTTGCGACACCAATGATGTTTTTGACGGTAGGCAACATTTCGTCCATGCTAAGGGACCTGCCTTCCATGACTTTGGCAGTAACTTTGAGATCAAACTTGGAAACCTCTTTTATTGTAGAAATTGCATTTCGGACATCTTGTTCTATTTCATCATTAAACGGACAAGCAGGAGTAGTAAGCTCTAGTGTAAATTTCAGATCACCGCCGTTGATCTCAATATCTTTTATCATACCCATTGAGACAATGTCCTTTTTGAGATCAGGATCGATTACCTTAGATAACGTGGAAAGTACTTGATCAACTGATACCATAAAGTAAAAAATCCCGAATACGATATTTAAACATAGGCAAAAATAATATTCAAGTTATCCAAAGATTCATAAATTCAAATTTTATGTCGTTTTATGGATGTTTTCTATATCGACACTTACTGATGTAGTTAGAATACCTCCTAAACTATTTGGAGAGTCTCTCAAAAAGGCCGCAATCACCATCCTGCGTGAAAAGTATGAGAGTATGATAAATCCAGAACTCGGCTATGTCATCATGATACTTGAAACCAAGGTAGAAAAAATGGGCAAAGTAATTGCAGGTGACGGTGGAACATACCACAGGGTAGAATTTACAGCATTAACATTTTCACCAAAACTCCAGGAAATTGTCCGTGGAGAAATTGTCGAGATTACAGACTTTGGAGCATTTGTTAGAATTGGTGCAACAGATGCGCTATTACACTTGTCACAAATTATGGACGATTATCTCAAGAGCGATGTCAAGTCTGGCATGATCCTTGCAAACCAGAGTGGAAGAACAATGAAGATTGGAACAACACTTCGTGCAAGAATTACTGCCGTGTCAATTGGCAAGACTGCAGCTATGAAAGTAGGAATTACATGCAGACAACCATTCTTGGGCGCAGATGAATGGATTGAAGAAGAAATTAAAAAGAGTAAAAATCCACCAGCTGCTGCAACTCCAGAAAAAACAAAAAAACCAGCGGAGACCAAGTGATAAAAAGTGGTAAGAGAATTGGCTTGCCGCAAATGCAAGTTTGTAACAGTAGGAAAAGTTTGTCCAATATGCAAGTCATCTGATTTGAGTCCAGACTGGAGTAGTTCAGTTCTTGTTGTAGATCCAACAAATTCTCTTGTTGCCAAATCTCTCGGAATAAAAGAGAAAGGCAAGTATGCACTCAAGGTAACATAGGTTGCAATCAAGTGCAAAAAAACAACTAGAAAGATTTCTTATCGAAGATATCAAAAGCGGTGACATTACAAGTAAATTACTTCCAAGAAAAAAAATTACTGCCACCATAATATCTCGTGAAAACGGCATAGTTGCAGGAGTATCATATGCAAAAGAAATTTTTTCATCAAAAGGTTGCCGAGTTACAATACACAGAAAGGATGGACAGACTGTAACTCCAAACCAAAGGATTATGACAATTTCAGGCGATACATATCCAGTATTATCATGTGAAAGAACAGCATTAAATTTAATGTCAAGAATGAGCGGTATTGCAACCCAGACAAATCAATATGTAAAAAAAATCCGTGCTGCAAATCCCAAAGTGGGATTGTACTCTACAAGAAAGACAGCTCCAGGTCTTAGAATATTTGATAAAGATGCAGTGGTTATGGGAGGAGGACATGAACACAGAATGTCCCTTGACCAGATGGTCATGATAAAGGATAACCACATTGCAGTATCTGACTCTCTTTTTGAATTGATCAAGCGTGCAAAATTAAAGCATGAAAAAATCGAGGTTGAAGTAGAGAGTCTAGAGAATGCAATTACGGCATCGATTGAAGGGGCAGAGATAATCATGCTAGATAACATGTCGCCGCCAAAAATAAAAAAAATAATCCAGGAACTCAAACGTCTTGGCTTGCGAAATAGAGTAAAGATAGAAGCATCAGGTGGGATAAATCACTCAAACGTAGCTCAATATGCACGATCAGGAGTAGACATGATATCAATTGGAAGACTGACTAGTGCAGTGATTGGTCTTGATCTAAGTCTAGAAATTAGTTGATTGCAAGCATTCGCTCTATTGCAAGATGAGCCTTGTCTGCAATGTTTTTTGGAACTTTAACTTGGTATTTGTTTTCTTGCAATGATGTATACACCTTGTCTAGTGTTATCATCTTCATATATCGACACACTGCATTCTCTGACATTGGAATGAATTTCTTGCCAGGATTTTGTTTTTGCATCCTGTATAAAATTCCAGTCTCTGTTGCCACTACAAATTCTTTTGATGGAGAATTTTTGGCATGATTCATCATTCCTTCAGTGGATAGAATCTGGACTTGTCTTGAACCATAATCGCCTGATGCAACATCATACATTACAGATGATGTGCAGCTGCATTCCGGATGAACTAGAAATTCTGCATTTGCATGTTCGCGGAGTTTTTCTTGAACATCTTGAGAACGAATACCTGCATGAACATGACATTCACCTGCCCAGATGAACATGTTACTTCTGTTTGTCATCTTTGCAACGTACGAGCCAAGAAACATGTCTGGCAAGAATAAAACTTCCTTGTCTTCTGGAATGGATTTTACGACATTTACAGCATTAGATGAAGTACAGCAATAATCAAGTTCTGCCTTGACCTCTGCAGAGGTATTGACATAACCTACGGTAATTGCTTGTGGGTGCTCTGACTTCCATTTTCTCAACTCTTCTGCGTTAATAGTATCTGCAAGCGAGCATCCAGCCCCAAGGTCTGGAATTAGCACGGTTTTATCAGGACATGTTATTGCAGCAGTCTCTGCCATAAAATGAACACCGCAGAAAAGAATTGTCTTTTGTTTGGTCTTGGCAGCCTGTCTTGAGAGCCCTAATGAGTCACCCACATAATCTGCGACATCTTGTACATCAGGTAATTGATAATTATGAGCAAGAATTAGTACATCTTTTTCTTTCTTGAGTTTTAATATTTCAGACTTGATATCCATGTACAGACTAACTGGGATTGAATCATCTTTAAAGCGTCATGATGTTGACAAATTTATTGGCAACAACCGAATCAGACGGCAAAATTTACCAATCAGGTGCCAATGTTCAAAGGAGTACCGCAAATCTTTCTGAGACACTCTATTGCAGCAAGGATTGCAAGCCTACTCGTCTTTGGATTATTAGAACTGGGCACATTTTCCACCTTGATTGAGAACTTGCCAAATTTTCCCTCAGCCAGTATTTCATGAGTGTTCTTGCTGGTATCAGGGTCTGCAATTATCTTGACCCTAGTCTTCTCACTGCCAATTCCTGCAAGACTAAGAAGGGCTGCAACGTTTATGTTTGCAGGAAACAACCGTACTGCCTCTTGTGCGCTTCCTTCGAATATTACAGTCAACTGTGTTATTCCATCAGGGTCAATATTTGATGTCTCAAAAAACTTGGCACCTTTCAATGCTTTTGGATTTTTTGTAGTTACCAAAGTTACCAAGTCAAGTTCATCTTGTACTGCCCTAATTCCATCTAATCCAATTATTGCACCAGATGGTAAGTAGACGCGCTTATTGAAATCCTTGCAGCCATCCATGACAATATCAAATATTGATTCATCAAGCAGCGCGCCCACACTCATTATCATAACATCTTTTCTATTTTGTAGTATGCTCAGAATATCATCTCGTACTGCATCTTGTGATGCAGCCTCTATTATCAGATCTACTGGTGATGCTGCAAGCAGACCAACATTTTCTGTTACAACAGGTTTATTTTGTAACTTGTCAACAAGTTTGCCTGATACATCTTTTGAAAAATCATAGATATGAGTAAGTTTTGCAGAAATTTTTCCAGAATCTATTGCAAGTGCGATCTCTGATCCTATTGCGCCGCATCCAAGTAATCCCACGCGTTTCAATCTAAATCACTCAGCAGCTTGGCCTCGTTAAATCTGTTATCAGGTTTTGCACAGTTTAACAACACATTTGATTCTTGAAAATAGGTAGAGAATACAGATATCACACTTTATGAAAAAAGTCAGTTGATGAAAAAACGTAAATCATGACACCATGAACAAGCCAATAAGACAACGTGTAAAAGAAAAGATTTCAGATTCCCCCCAGAATATCAATGATCGTTTTCCAATTTTGGCGAGTACATTATTTCTACACATAATTCTGACACATTATTCTGGTATGCTTAAAAGTAAAGGCGCGGTATTACTACGAAGACATGTGATTACAGCCCAGAGGCAATAACATCATGCAGAATACTTCCCAGCGTCAAAAAATAATGGTGGTAGAAGAAGAGCAAAAAATTGCATCCTCAACGAAATTAACATTAGAGGCAAATCATTTTACGGCAGAGATATTTACAGATCCATTTTTGGCACTTACAGAATTCAAAAAAGACTCGGAGCATTACAACTTGATAATTTTAGACATGAAGATGTTTCACATGTCAGCATTCAAGTTCATGAAAGAAATAAAAACTAAAAAACCTGATATCAAAATTTTGTTGATTACAACATTTGAGGTAAATCCATTAGAATTTAGCAGAATATTACCAACAATAAAAATCGAGGGACTAGTTGAGAAACAATATTTGGCAGACAATATCATACCATCAGTCAATAAAATACTTGGTCTTTCAAATTAGTAGGAATAAAGTTATTTTTAATCTCTGAAAATAAAAAGATGCACTCTAACTAGTAGCAAAATCGTACCTGATGGATTAATATCTTTTAAAACAATATAATGTGGAAGGAAAAAATTTGGAAAAACATGAATCTACATTAATTGAAAAAGTCCTGTTCAAGATAGCAAAACAGTGGATAGCCGGAGATACAATGGAAGATGCTCTAAAATCAGCACGTCAGGCAAACGCACATGGAATGAATGCAATCCTCAACAAGCTAGGTGAACACATGGCATCTAAAACACAAGTTAGTCAAACAGTCTCAGATTACCTTACACTTGTTTCAAACTTGCGAAGATCAAAGATAACTGGAGGACTATCCATCAAGCCAACCCAAGTTGGACTAGCGATTAGTGCAAAAGAGTGCATCTCAAATCTTGATACTATAATAGAAAAAGCTCTCCAGTCCCAATCTTTTGTTTGGATAGACATGGAGTCATCAGAATACACAGATGCCACATTCAAAATATATCAAAATCTCTTTGAAAAATATGAGAGGTTAGGCATAGTCATACAAGCAAATCTAAAGCGTACTCAAAATGATCTCAAGATACTTTTGAAAAGAGGTGCCAAGATTCGCTTGGTCAAGGGTGCATATCATGAAAACTCGGAAAATGCATACAGAACAAGGCATACAGTAGATGAAAACTATGGAAAACTGATGAATGTTTTATTTGAACAAGGAAACGAGTTTGCAATTGCAACACATGATTCCAAGATAATTGATGCCGCAATGGATTTATCAAAAAAACATGAGCGAAAATTTGAGTTTCAAATGCTAAAGGGGATACGTGATGAGATAAAACCTATTTTGGTAAAAAATGGATTTTCTGTTTCAGAATACATCCCATATGGTACCAATTGGCTACCATATTCCATCAGGAGACTAAAGGAGAGAAAACGCAACATACTTCTTCTTGGAAGTTCGTTCATTCATGCACATCGGGTCTGAGTCTGTTCTCGCAGGAATTGTAAAAGATAGTATGCTCCTCCAGCACCCTTGCCAGATACTCCAGAGTCTTTCCAGCCCACAAATGGCTGTGCCCCAACCATCGCACCAGTAGTAGCGCTGGCTTCTCTATTAGCATATGTCACACCAGCTTCAATTTTTTCAAAAAACTTTTCAATTTCATTTTTGTCTTGACTAAAGACTCCTGCAGTCAATCCATAATTGCTCTTGTTTGCCAAGGCAATGGCTTCATCAAAGTTATCAAATTCTTCGATGCAAAGAAACGGCAAGAATAATTCATCACGTATCAACTCGTGATCTTTTGGAAGGTTTGTCACAATTGTAGGCATGACAAAGTTTCCATCTTTGTGTTGTTCGTCAGATACAAGAGAACCACCACAAAGTATCTTGCCATCTTTTTTTGCAAGTTCAGAAGCCTGTTGGAATTTTTTTACTGCAGCATCATTTATCACAGGTCCAATGTATGAATCCTGTTCCCAGGGCTTGCCAATTTTTAGTGAGCTAGTCTTTGCAACAAGTCTTTCCAAAAACTTGTTCGCAATAGATTTTTGGACATAAACTCGAGAACAGGCACTACACTTTTGTCCGCTAAAACCAAATGCTGCACGCATGACACCATCGGCTGCCTTGTCAATATCAGAAGATGAAGAGACTATGGTTGGATTTTTCCCCCCCATTTCAGAGATAAACGGTCTAGGATGATGCGATTCAAATGTAGAATAGCCAGCCATCCCCACCTCTTTTGAGCCTGTAAATGCAATACCATCAACCATATTGCTTTCAAGTATTGTTTTTCCAACTATACTTCCGGCACCTGTTACAAAGTTTATCGCAGCAGGTGGAACCTTACGGTAGATCAATTCAACAAACTTGAATCCAGATATCGGTGCATCACTTGAGGGTTTCAAGACAACAGTATTTCCAGTTATCAAAGCCCCAGATGTCATTCCTATCGCAATTGCGGAAGGAAAATTAAATGGAGAAATTATTCCCCAAACTCCATATGGCTTGAGAGTGCTTCTTGTCCTCTCGTTTGGAGATGCGCTTTTTGTTTCCTTTGAAAATCCTTCGTTTACCTCAAGTTGTTCAGCATAAAATCGCATGAAGTCCATTGATTCATCAAGATCACCCATTGCTTCAAGCCTGTTCTTTCCACTTTCAAAACTAAGGATGGCCGCAAGATTAAACTTGTCATGAGAAAAAAGGTCTGCGATCTCTCGAAATATTTTGACTCTATTTTGATACGGCACTAGAGACCATTTGTAAAATGACTCCTTTGCAGTTTCAATTGCATGCAAAGTATCATCTTTTGTAGCAAGAGGAAAATTTGCCAATACAAGACTCTTGTTTGCAGGAGATCTAACTTGAAATTGATTACTTGAAAAGATCTCCTTCCCCCCAATTATCATCGGATAGTTTCTTCCAAAGTCTTTCTGCACGTGATCTACAGCACTATCAAATTTTTTGTGAAATTCATCAGTAGAATTGTTTTCAGCAAACCGCGCCCATGTTCGCTCGTTTTCAAACATATCATGTATTACATTGTACTACCATTTTAACTAGTTAGATTTGTGTTGAATCTGCGTTAGCTTGGGAACAAATCTATTTCAAACGAGAAACATTTTATCTCTGCAGGCAAAGGTGTTTTATGCTCAATACGGTATACCGTGATGCAATAAAGAAGCGCGAGGAGGCAAGGTCAATTTTCAAGGGCGACAAATTTGATCAGATAATCAAAACGGCTAGGGAAAACTGGATCGAGTATACCCCCCAGAAAAAAGACGCCGAGATTGCAGGAATAGATAGTAGTTACAACAGTACAAAGTTTCAGGGACTAGAATTATGGGTAGTAACTGGCATATCAATCAAATCAGATGGCAAGATAATAACAGAGAACCACAATCAAGGACTAGGTCAACCCACGCCTGAACTTGAGACACAGGCAAGCAAGATGGAGGTTGAGGCATGTATCAACTCTGTAGATAACGCAGATTTAGTGATATTAGATGGCTCTCTATATTCACAGTTTCTTACCAGACAGACATCACTTGGAAACTCCATCACATCTGCAATAAAAAAAAGAAATAATGTAATCTTCATATCAAAGACATCATCTGCAAGAAAACAATTTGAAAAATTCGGTTCCATGGCAGGAGATATTTTCTATTACAACCATGCAGTAAAGACACCAGGCTTTAGCAAAATATTTGTTGATACCAGTCTTGGACCTGGCAAAGTAGTCTCATACGTTTATGCAAGACTAAGAGATTCCACTCCATTGATCAAAATAGAACTTTTGGGTTCAAATCACATGGAAACTGAAATAAAATCACTTCTTGACATGATAACAAAAAATAGCGTAGGTGGATATCCCTATTCATTAAAACTTGCACATGAAAACTGCAAAATATCTAATGCAGATCTTGCAAGACTTGTTAGTCTATATGGACTAGGAAATGAAATTGGTTCAAGAGAGGTGTTGAGTTGACAATAGGTGTAGTAATAGGCGAATCAAGACCTACAGATGTTACGGCTCAATCATCAAAGCCGCTTTCAGTTGGAGAATATGTGATAATTGATTCACCAGATGGACAGATTCTAGGTCTTGTTGAAAAATCAATCATATCAAGTGAAGCGTTAACAGACATTAGAAATTTCGACGAAGCCGTAGAGAGTAAAGAAGTTGCAGATATCAATTCACGAGATAAAAACTATAAAGTAAAGATAGGAATACTTGGATTTTTAGATAAATTGCAAAAGGGTCAGATGATTTTGCCCGCAGTGCCCCCACTGCCTGGCACTTCAATTCTTGAAGCAACACAGAAAGACCTTGGCGTAATATTTGGACCTACTACAGAAGAATGGGTAAGAATTGGTTCTCTTTTGAGAAACTCTAGTATCGAGGCCAAGATCAATATCAATAAAATTGTATCAAGACATCTAGCCATACTTGCAATGACAGGTATGGGAAAGAGTAACCTAGTATCGCTAATTGCAAGACATGTAGCATCACTAAATGGTACCTTGATTATTTTCGATTACCACAATGATTATGAAAATCTAGATGTATCCAAGATGAACTACATGTTGGCAAAGATAAACCCCAGACTTTTACCTGCAGACAAGCTAGCAGAAGTAATTGAACTGCGAGAGAATGCAGATAAACAACAAAGAGCATTACGAGAATCTCTTACAGAATCAGTGAAACAGTCAAAGGATTTCTGGCAAGCCCTAGAAGAGAGCACATCATCTTTTGGTCGTACTACCAAGGGTTATGCAGATAGTGCAAGCAGAGTTTTAGACAAGATAGATGATGCAAAACACAGATTCTCAGACATATTAGACCCTGATTGTGGAGACCCGGTAGACCTCATCAAGGAAGGCAGGGTCAATGTGTTGAACATATCAGAGCTAAGTGAGAGACAGGCAAATGCAGGACTGGCATATTATTTACAAGAATTATTACAACATAGAAAAGACGCAGTCTGGGAAAGAAAAGGCAAGTCATCAAACAAAAGAACCAACAAGTTTCTTGCGCCAATATTTGTGATAATAGAAGAAGCTCATGTCTTTATTCCAAAAGGCGAACATACCGATACAAAGTATTGGGCATCAAAAGTAGCAAGAGAGGGTCGTAAATTTGGAATTGGTCTTGGCGTAGTATCGCAAAGACCCAGAAACATTGATCCAAATGTACTAAGCCAAATGGGTTCACTTGCAATAATGAAGATAGTGCAAGATGACGATCAACAACAAATTGCATCTGCTGCAGAATCACTTAGTAAAGATCTGCTGTCACAACTTTCATCTTTGAATATCGGTGATGCCGTTTTGATTGGACAGTGGGTGAACCTACCATCAATCGTACATGTAGATGAGGTCAAGAGTAAGAAATCAGGTTCCGACTTGAATGCAGTATCAGAATGGAACCAGACGGACAAATTCAAACAAGTTGCAAAAGAATCCACCAAGTCAATGATCCAAAAAGACCTGTTACTAGATTGAGATGATTTTTTCACATATTTCAGACATACACTTGGGTTTTGTACAATATCATTCAGAAGAGCGCGAAAACGATGTGTATACTGCCTTTGATGAGGCAATTGACACATCAATAAAAGATCATGTTGATTTTGTCATACTGGCAGGAGACTTGTTTCACGTTCCAAACCCAAGTGGAAAAGCAATTGTCGTTCTAGCAAATGCATTAAAACGTCTAAAGAAAAATAATGTAGAATCTTTTTTCATATTAGGAGAACATGATATCAGTAGGATAAGAGCAACTCCAGTTCCCTGGGTGTATCACAATCTAGAGTTCTCAAAGTACATTGGAAACGGCAAGCCAACCATCTACAAAGATGTCCTAATTGCAGGATTTGATAAGCATAGAAAGGCAGAGATTGAATCATTTGAAAACGATTTTGCTCAAATAGATGCAGAGGCAAAGAAACATCAAGGACATAAAATACTAGTCTTGCATCAAGGAATTTCAGAAATTAACAAGTTTGCAGGCGAGTTGAATTCTACAGATCTTCCAAAAAATTTCACATATTATGCAATGGGTCATCTCCATGAACACGATCTAAAGCATTTTTCCCATCTTGGAGGCCCCCTAGCATATCCAGGATCCATAGAACTTACATCAAGCGAGGGAATCAAAGAGACACAAAAGGGGTTTTACCAAGTAGATATTTCCGGATCCGAGTCACGACCAACATGGCTAAAACTTGACACCAGGCCACAGTTTTCCATCAATACTGCAATGGACAATATTTCAAAGGATGTTGAAGCATTATCTGAAAAGATTAGGTCACTTGCAAGAAAACCCGTGATAGAACTAAAAATTACAGGCGATATTTTAGAACCAGGACTTGTACAAGCACAGATCTCCAAATTATCTGATCTGACACTGCGTTGTTTTTGGAGACATGTTTCAAAAGAGCAATCTGTTGGGTCTGTCTTTACAGATAAACCACTAAAGATAGAAGAAGAGATGTATCGCATTGCAAAAGAGATACTTGGTTCTAATGACATGGCAAACTTTGCAATAAACGAACTCTTGCCATTATTATCAAAAGGTAACACAGATGATGCAAATCAAGCAGTGGTTGAGAATTTTGAGAGGTTCAAGAAAGGAGTGAAAAATGTTACAATCAGTTGAGCTAGAGAATTTCCTGTCTCATAAAAGCACAAAATTAACATTTGATAGAGGTGTAACAGTATTTGTTGGACAAAATGGCGCCGGAAAATCAAGCATTATCGATGCGATAACATTTGCATTATTTGGTGAACACCTAAGAAAATCAACAAAAGGGCTCTTACGAAGAGGAAATAATCAGGCATACGCCAAAGTAGAGTTTTCCATAGGAAATAGACAGTTTGAGGCAGTGCGAAAGATAGATTCCAAGGGAACTGTAGGCGCTGTGCTTCATGAAAAAATCAATGACGAATTGGTTCCTCTTGCAGCAGGAGAACGAAGACAGTTTGGAGAATCCATGACAAAGACAATTGAAGATTTGATTGGATTAGATTTTGAAAAACTCAAGGTTGCATCCATTGTACAACAAGGTGAACTACAAGCAATTATCGAGGCAGACCCTAAAAAATTCAAAGAACTAGTCAATGCAATAATTGGCATAGACAAACTTGACATTGCATACGAATCAATGAAAAAATCAATAGACAGTTTTCGAACAACAATCAGGTCTAGACTAAATTATGATGATACAAACATTGATGCACTTCAGAATAGAATGGATACATTATCAAAAGAGATAGCATCTCTTGGACCACAAAAAAGAAAACTTGAAGCAGACAAGATATTACAAGAAAAAGATTTTTCGGACACACAACAAAATATAGAATCAAACACACCAAAGGAACTAAAGATAAAAGAAATAGAAAACAAAAAAGAGGATCTTCTCAGACACCTACGAGATTCAACAGTGAAAATGAAACAGGATCTTGTAGAGAAGGAAAAAAGACTTGCTGAATGTTCAAACAGCTTGTCAATTTTATCCGTTAAATCACAGGTTGAATCAGATACAAAACAGGCACAGTCAGATATTGACAGAATTAACATTGAACAAAGACAAGTAGGTGAGAAAATAGCATCAATACAAAGCCAACAAGACATTGCAAATAGATTACACCTGATGGACGGTAAATGCCCTGTCTGCGACTCTAAAGTCGACAAGCTAAATCCCTTGTTTGATGAAAAATACATCATATCCGAACTTGAAATACTAAAAAAGAAAACAGAGTCAATTACAAAAGAGAATATCGAGATTCAAAAAAAGAAGAGAGAACTAGATGTAAAACTTCAACAAATTACTAGAGCAGAAGGAATCTTGTCTTCAAACAATATCAAAAGTCAAGGTGATTTGGCCAAACTAGAAGAAGAGATATCACGATTACAGGTCAATACAAGAGACGTACCTCATGAGATAAACACTGGAAATCTCGTACAATATGTAATTGACGAGTATTCAACTAATGTAATAAAATCAATATCTACACTAGTTGAAGATACAAGAGATTTCAATATCAATGATTTTAAAAATTTAAAATTAAAATTAGAACAGCAGAGAAGATCTTTAAATACATTAGAACAAGAAATAGTTGCAATAAATACAAAATTAAAGATATACCAAGATGATTCTGAAAAGATCTCTAAAATATTATTAGAGTTACACGAAGTAAAACAATATGTTTCAAACCTTGAGACAATACGTAGTCAAATTTACAACAGGGATGGTCCTGTTGCCACAAGTCTTCGTTCTTGGGCTTTGAGTATCATATCACGAAAAGCTTCGGAATATCTCTCAACATTTAATGTAAAAATTCAGAGAATCACACTTGAAGACAAGGCAAGAGATATTGGAATCACGTGTTATTCAGGAAACTTGGAGCTTGATTTAGAATCACTGAGTGGAGGAGAAAAGGTAAGCGTTGCGCTTGCACTACGTCTTGGGATGGCACATTTTATGGGATCATCGAATTTAAATTTCATCATTCTTGATGAGCCCACTACTCATTTGGATCAAGAAAGAAGAAAATCTCTTGTTAATGTACTTGCACAAGCATTTGAATCAAACATTGATGCAATTTCTCAATTTATCATAATCACACATGATTCTGATATATTTGAGAATTCCAATATTGATGCAATTTATGATTTCAAGTCAACGCCAGAAGGAACTGTAGTTACACCAATCTAGCCGCCAGTCATCTTGGCAAATTTTTCATTCTTGGATAAACTTTCCATGAATTTTAGATTCGATAATGCAACCACCGCAGAATCTCTAACTTGTTCACTTGAATCTTCCAGAGCTTTTTGTAATGTTTCCTTTGCATCTTGAGAGCCAATTACACCAAGTGCAACAGCAGCCTCGTGTCGTACAAATAGACTAGGATCGTTTCTTGTTGCATCTTCCAATGGCTTGATACCGCTTCTCAGACACATTTGTCCCAAGGAAAAGGCAGCCTCGTGTCGTACCAATTCATTTGAATCGTTTTTTAGCACACTTGCAACATGAGGAACAACATCTTCACCACCCATATCTACAAGAATGCATACCGCTCGGCATCTTATTACAAAATCATTGTCAGCCAACAAGCCGACAAAATATTCCTTGTCTTTTTTTTCGTATTTTTCTTCCATCTCAGACAAGAGTTCGAGGCGTCCAGTGGGAATGACTTCCATGCACTCGACTTTTATCATCGAATATTTAGTCGTTATTGACGTTTCTCACATATGATGCAACAAAATCTTCATTTCATTGTAGTCTAGAACATCACAAGGACAGATTTGGTTTTGCCATTCTAATCTGCAAGATTAAATCATATTTTTTGAAATATTTGTACAGCGCATCTTCTGATACAAGCAACTTGTCAGTGTACAAGTAAACATTTTTTGTAAATTCAGAGGTAGACACATCATGTATTTTTTCGTCTTTCATCATACCATCAATACGTGAATCATTGTATTTTTCCAATTCCAACAGAAATTTCGCTACCAGATCAGGAAGTTGTACATACTCATTACTCAATTCAGAAATTATTATCCCAACATGCTTGTGTTTTTTATCATCATTCTGAATAGCCATTATTTGAAATTTTTTAGTATTTTTTACTTCCTTGGTTTTTTTGTCAGTCAATACAAATTCCCAATTAGCATGAATTCGCGAATATTGTGGAAATTCGTTTTCTATCTTAGATGTCATTGTTTCAAAAACATCGGTTTTCTTGGAATGCATCTAGGAGCAACAAAGAGACAAGGTTCTTTATGTCTAGCGCCATTCGCCGAGGTTTAAAAGCAGACAAGAATACAAGGAATAATTTTTGTAAATATCAAAAAACGTATTTTCAGTATATCACATGTTCCTTTTGAGAACGTTGTATTATTGCAGGAATAATTGATGCAATCAAGACAAAGGTAGAGATGTAAAAAATCAGATGAATTGATTTGATAAAACTTGGTATTGCTGCTCCAGCATTCAGGGTACCAGAAGATCCTAGGAAAATTGATTCTAGTTCGGATAACGGAACAGTACTAGCAAGTAGTGCAAATGACATTCCTAGACTAATTATGTTGCCCAGTGTTACAAGTGTAGTACTCATTCCAGCTGCAACTCCGCGTCTTTGAGGTGGAACTGAATTCATTATTGATGATCTATTTGGAGATGCAAAGAGTCCCATACCTGCACCCACTAGTGAAAGTGGTAAAACCAAATCATCAAAGCTTGTAGTAGGCCCAATCTGTGAAAGTATTAGAAACCCAATTGCAGATACTATCAATCCAAGCACAGTAAGAAACCTAGAACCATATCTGTCTGATAACCATCCACTTATTGGTCCAAATGTTGCAATGGTAAAAGATACAGGTATCAAATAAAGTCCAGCTGTTAATGGATTGAGTCGCATTGATGGCCCCTGTAGATAAAATGCCATTATCAACACTAGTGCACCTCTTGCCAATGCATTTAGAAATATGGTAATATTTCCTGCAGAAAAAAATCGAATTTTAAAAAGAGACAGATCAAACATTGGCTCTTTTACTTTGGATTCAACATACCCAAACAATATCAACATAGAAAACCCTCCAGCCAAAAGAAATATTGCAACAGAAAATGGTACAACTTGTAAGGAACCCAAAGTTATCCCAAGCATTATCATGACTAGACTGGTTACAAGAACCAGATTTCCAATCCAGTCTATCTTGCCTTTCACAATTGTTCCAAGTTCCCTGAGTTTTGTCCTAGACCAGACAATTGCAAAAATTCCTATTGGAATATTTACCCAAAAAATTGCTCTCCAGCCAAGTGTTTCAGTCAAGATGCCGCCAAGCACCAGACCAAGCGCAGAACCAATCACAATAGATACTTGATTCAGACCAAGTGCTTTGCCTCTTTCTTTTTCATCAAAGGCATCAGTCAAGATGGCAGCACTGTTGGAGAAAAGAAATGCGGCCCCAAATGCTTGGAGTATTCTAAATAGTATAAGTTCAGTTCCAGTTTGCGCCAAACTACATAGAAATGACGCAATCGTGAAGAGTATCAGACCAAAGTTATAGAGTTTAACTCTACCAAACATATCTGCCAATCTGCCAAAGCTAAGAAGAACGGATGATGTAACAAGGCCATATGAGAGAATTATCCATATTGTTTCAATCAAGGAAACATGTAGATCTGGTACAAGTCTAGGCAGTGCAATGATGAGAATGTTAGCATCAAGGGATGCCATCAATATGCATATCGTAGTATTTGTTAGCGCTATCCACTTGTACTGCATTGTTTTTGACTTGAACTGATTGCTATAAATCTCATGTTGAGAATAAAACGATTTTGGAGACGATCGCAAATTTATGCATTTACGGCATATTGCTCGGGTAGATCAATCAAGATTAATTCTGTTGGTACTTTGGCATGTATTACCAGATCATTTTCTTGTGATATCATTGCGGCATCTCTTGTTTGCATGGCATGGTTTCCTAGTTTTATTTCACCATCGATTATAAACAAGTATGATTTTCTTTTGGGTTCCAACTTGTGACTTACTTCACCACCAGCAGTCAATGTAGAGAGGTAAAAGGCGGCATCTTGGTGTAAATGTAATGCACTAGTGTTAGGATCATTTTCAGATACAACTACTGGTACTAGCTTGTTTGTCCTTTCTTTTTTTGTAAACTTTTTTTGTTCCCAAGATGGTGCGAGATTTTTCTTGTTTGCAAACACCCACATTTGTAACAGCCTCAAGGGTTTGTCTTTAGAGTGGTTTGATTCAGCATGCATTATCCCAGATCCTGCAGTCATTCGTTGGACTTCGCCTGGATATATCACACCATGGTTCCCTTGATTGTCTTTGTGTTCTAGTTCTCCATCTATGACATAGGTTACAATCTCCATGTCACGGTGGTGATGAAAATCAAACCCTGTGTCAGGCTGGATTTCATCATCGTTGAATACTCGTAATGGTCCAAAATTCATCTTGTCAGGGTTTTGATAGTCTGCAAATGAAAAATGATGGAATGTCCTAAGCCAGTCAGTCTTGTTTTCATAGTGTTCTCCTGACCTGATTATCTCAATGCCCATTATTTCTCAATCTCCATCTTTTTTCGAAACACCTTTGCAACATTACGTATTGTTACACTACTGATGCCAGAGGCCTTGGCTATCTTGTCCTGAGTCGCCTTTTCTCCATTCATCATTGCAGACACAAATAACGCAGTTGCTGCAAGCGATAAAGGATTTTTCCCGTCAGCAATGCCCTTTTTCTTGGCCAATTCAAGGATACCAAGTGCATCTCTTTGTGCCTTTTCGCTAAGACCCACCGAAGTTCCAATCTTTGTGACAAACTCCGAAGGATTCAGTGAATCAACTTGTAATTCCAATGCCTTGACAAATACCCTATAGTGTCTGGATAAATCCTTGAATGATATGTTTCCAGCACTAGAGATATCCTGTAGAGTTCTTGGTACGCCAGACTCTCTGCATGCCACATACAATGCAGAAAGAATCATACCAGAGATTGTTCTTCCCCTGATGATATTTTTTGTTAATGCCTTTCGGTACAGATATGCAGCTCGCTCAACTACAGCATCAGAGATATCAATCTTTGATTGAATTGCACCCATTATGACAAATGCAGAACGCAGATTTCTTTCAGTAGAATTTGATTTACTGCGACTATCCCATGTTCGTAGTCTGTTGAATGTATACTTCATGTATGTAGATATGGAATTCCCTGATGCGTCACGGTCTGTATTTCCAATTATGGTGGACAATCCCTTGTCATGAATTGACAATGCAGAACCAAGTCCGGTTCTTGTGCTATTATTGTAATCGTCTACTGTAAACGACTTTTGTTCAGGTCCATACTCTTCTACCTTGTCTGCAAGAACTGCCCCACATCTTGCACACAGGATTTCTCCACGAACACTGTCAGTTACAAGTGGTCCATGTGTTACACCACCTTGCAAACACGTTTTACTTTTTTCAATTACAAGTTTTTGTTTACTAGATATCATTTGTATAGTTACTATACACAGGAAAGTATTTAAAATATCAAGTGAGCATACGGATACCAGATTAACTACTAGTAATCTGAATGATGCGTGAAAACTAATCCACTTAGGCAGTTTCTGGAGGTTTTGAATAGATCTCTTTTAAGAGTCTGGGTTTGCCGTCTTTGAATACATCAGGTGCACAATACTGCATGGAAAAAACAGCCATCGATTCCAATATCGGATTTAGCGCCAATCCTTTCTTTGTAATAACATATTCAATTTTCACAGGTGTGCCAGTATAGACTCGCTTCTCAATTATACCATTTCGTTCCATCTCACGCAGTCTTGCAGACAGTGTCTTTGGGTTTATTCCCTCTACCGAGTCCAAAAATTGGTTGAACCTGTTTTGCCCTAGTTTCGTCATGTTACGTAAAATATGGACCGTGAATTTCTTTCCAATAATTTTAAAAGTATTATCAATAGGGCATGCCTTCAATGATTCAAGTAGAACTTTGCACTCTTCTTCTTTCAACTTACCATCTACTCACTTGATAACTATACTATCACTTTCTGACTTATATGCTTACCTTTGTATATCTAATATAAGAAAGAACATGATCAAATCACAACACAAACACCAATGGACTGTCACGTCAAAACATTGGCAATGCAACACGTGTGGAAAGACATACGGATAACAAACTTTCCAATTTTTTTGTGATCTACTCAGACAGTTTTGATTTATAGCAATCTATACAAATCTCAACTTTCTTTCCCTGCTTTGCAGAATAGTGTACACCAAGTTCTCGATGTCTTTTACACATAAAACAAAGTCCAAAATTCATGCAATAGTAATGTCTGCATTTGTAATAGATTTTACGGATTATGCTAGACATGATTTTTGAACTTGCTTGATAAAGTAAACAAGGTGATTATCATAATAAAAGATACACCAAACAGCGGCATTGCAAGTTGACCAAATTCGGGAACTGTTGCAACCATAGTCTTGGTTTGTGTGACAGTAAATCCATCTACTTTAGCACTGGCAATGATATTGAAATTTCCAGATGTTGCAGTAGGAGGAAGCTTGAACTGGAGTACAAAATGTCCATTTTGATCAGATGGTACAGTCCTGATCAGTATCAAGTTTCCAGACGAGTCTTTTATTTGCAGAGCAACAAGCGCGTTTGGTTGTCCTGTTACAGTACCATTTAATGTAACAGTGTCTCCAGGCAGATAATTATTCTTGTTTGTTGTAATCACAATTGACTGTTCCTCCTGAGCAAAAGAATTCAAGACTCCAGGCAATGCTAGCAATGTCACTATTACAAGAAATAAAAATCCACGAGTGGATTTTCTATGAAAGACCGACAAAGTATGATAGTTCATTTGATTGTGGTATTCCTCCTTTGTTTGGCCAGTCAGTAAATACATTTGCATAAACACTAGCAAGTCCAGTTTCAGATTGAGCTGGAACATAATAAGGTAAAATCACTTCAGATTGTCCTGGGTTTATTGTATACTGGGCAGATGCGGTGCCAAGACTGCTCACATTTGAATCAAAGAGGTTCACTGTGATAAGAGATTGCGTGTTTACATTAGAATCAATTATCACTTTGATGTATCCTGTTTGCCCTCGTGAAATCAATGATATGGGATTTCCTTGTTCATCAGTAGGTTGTACTGATACAATAGAAATTCCAGTTGGTCCAGTGGAATTGTTTTCAATATTTGAAACACACTGATTTACCCCGTTTACAACAGTCAGTTGTCCAGCATTATTAAAACAAGATTGTATTTTACTGTCAGCAAGGCCATATTCAACATTTAGCTCGTTGTTTAGGCTAACCATCTGGACGTGATTGACTACTGCGTATTGATTAAAGGTGGCAAGTGCTTGGTCCAAGCTTCCCCCACTATTGATAACAGATTGCATGGCAGTATTTGCAACTGCGACTCTTTGTTTCATGAAATTAAATTCATCTTGAAATACGGATTGAGTTTGGTTGTTGCCCACAGTTGAAAGAAAACTAGCATATGCTGCATCAGGAGTGGTAGATGCACTTTCCGTTGCAAGCGTAGTTAGATCTTGTTTGAGCTGACTAGTGGCTGCTTGTCGTTGCTGTAAAACCAATTGTTGATCAAGTTGTGCGGCAGTCTGATTTCCAATTATGTTTGCCACTTGTTGCTTTGATTGTTGGATTTCTTGTAAAATTTTTAATGCCATCGGATTATTTTGAAGATCAGGGCCTTCCAGGGTTGTAAATTGTGCAGAACCAACTCCAGTAGAATTACCTACAATTTCAGCACTTGTCCCATTTGCACCAAGACTGTTGAGATTTACATTTACTGTTCCAACAGAATTATTTACAACATTTTGTCCAGTGTTATTTTGATATGCAAGAGCAAGAAGATGTGCCTGTGTTGGACTCATAAATGTCATCGAGTCATTTTGAATTGCAACCCCAAGCGTAACTTCAGCTTGGTTATTTGTCATTGCAGTAGATATTGCACTTCCAACTCCGGATGCTCCACTGGTAGAACCCGTGCAACTATGTGGTGCAGATGGAACATATGAAACAGGAAGTGTGGACACATTTTGGAGATCTGTTGCAAGACAAGATTCAGCAGTAAGTGGGGTTCCACCATTAGTTGGCCAGTCAGAATATACATCAGTGAAAACATTTGCCACGCCTACCTGCACATTAGATGGGATGAAAAATGAGAGAGTCATCTGAGATGTTCCAGGATTCAAGACAGATTTGATAGATGTCGTACCAAGACTACTTTGATTTGCATCAAAGAGGTTAAGCGTCAAGAGTGCAGGCATTTTCTCTCCTGATGAAAGTGAAACCTTGACAAATCCATTTTGACCTTGTGGTAAAATTGATACTGGATTTCCTTGTTGATTTGTAATTTGTACCGAGTCTATAGTGACACCTCGAGATTTTATCACATTAAATTCAGTTGAATTTGTATAGTTTCTACCATCAACAATTGCATTCACTGTATCTTGATAGACACCAGTCTGATACGTATTAGGTATCTTGAACTGTAAGGAACCAGTGCCATTTTCATCAGTAGTTATCGTTCTTGATATAATATTGTCACCACTTGGATTTGATACTCCAACAGCAATGTTTTGCATACTCTGACCTGGAAGAACTACAGAAAGTGTAACTGCATCTCCATATGCATAATATGTTTGATCAGTGTTTAACAAGATTGATGATGGTAATACAATTACTGCGACCTGGGCAGTACCAAAACTTCCAGAATGAACACTATCACCACCATATGTAGCAGTGATTGTCACAGCATTTGTAGAAGATGGCGATGGAGTGTATGATACAGCACAGGTGTTAGAGGAAAGTGTACATAAAGTATTATCAAACGAGCCTCCCGCATTTCCGTCACTCCAGGTTACAGTTCCAGTTACGATTGATGAGATTGAAGTATCTGCAAGTGTTGCTGTGAATTGCATCTTAGATCCTTGTGCCACAGTAGCAACATTTGGGGTTACAGTGGTTACAGTATTATGCAAAGCATTCAATGTTAAAGTAGATGTTCCAGTGCTGCCAGAATTGCTAGTGTCTCCACCATAACTAGCAGTTATCGTTATTGTTCCAGTATAATTCAGAGGTGCAGTGTATGTAGCAGCACAAGTTTCAGATGAAACGGTACAGGAAGGCGGATTAAATGCGCCACCAAGGTTACCGTCACTCCAGGTTACAGTTCCAGTTGGAGTGGTTTGTTGATTAGACATACTAGTTATTGTGGCAGTAAATTGCATCTGAGATCCTTGATTTATGGTACCAGACGCAGGTGTTACAGTGGTACTAGTACTAGGTAGAGAATTTACTGTCAAAATTGATGTTCCAGTACTGCCAGAATATTCATCATTTGTACCATAGGTAGCAGTAATTGTGACCAAGTTTGATGCAGATGCAGGTGGGGTGTATAATACCGTACAAGTTCCAGATGAAATTATACAGGAAGATTGATCAAATGTTCCTCCGATGTTTCCATCACTCCAGGTTACAGTTCCAGTTTGAATTGTTGGCAAGTTAGAGGCATCATCCACTTTGGCTGTAAATTGTACTTGAGATCCTCTGTTTACAGTAGAAACACTTGGTGTTATAGTAGTACTAGTACTAGGTAGAGCATGTGGCATCAGAGTAAAAGTTCCAGTACTTGTGGAAAAGGATCCATCATTTGTATAACTAGTAGTTATGAATATGTTATTTACATAATTTACAGGCGGAGTGTATGATACAATACAAGTTCCAGATGAAAGAATGCAGGAAGATTGATCAAATGTTCCTCCGATGTTTCCATCACTCCAGGTTACAGTTCCAGTTGGAATAATTTGTGGACTTGATACATCTGCAAGTGTTGCTGTGAATTGCACTTGAGATCCTGAACCGGTAGCAGATGTAATAGTTGTAGTAACACTACGAGTAGTAGTTGTAGTTAAAGTTGATGTACCAGTACTGCCAGAGTGTGTTCCATCTCCATTATAGATAGTGGTTATCGTTATTGTGCCACCATAATTTGCAGGCGGGGTATATGATACCGTACAAGTTCCAGATGAAAGATTACAAGATGAAGGATTGAATGTACCGCCAAGGTTACCGTCGCTCCAGGTCACAGTTCCAGTAGTAATAGTTGGCAAGGTCGACGTGTCCATAACTCTTACAGTAAATGATACTGTAGAACCTTGATTTGCAGTACCAGAGTTTGATGTAACGGTACTAGATGTAGGATCAATTGTAATAATTGTTTTAGGTACTGCTACCACCGTAGAGTTGGTATCACTAAACACAACTGTACTAGAACTGTTTTGGTCAGGCTCTGAAAAAGCATATTGTGGAAAAACCAATACTACCATAACAGAAAGGAAAAGTAAAATCCTCAAGTTCATTTCACATGATCCTCCACGTTCAATAAATAAAGAATTGATATACATTGTTCAGGAACAATGTTACTTGTATCGCAAATTAATTTCACATCAAACACTGTATGCATAGAAATCATGTCCTTGAAGTGTACGATTTCATACTGGTTTAAAAGACTGACGTATATGTTCTCCTAGTTTGAATATGATGTCATTCTCAGGATTGAGAACATATCACATAAAAAAACAAATGTAAGCACAGCACAATACCAGTTTCAAACAGATATTTTGGAAAGTATTACTTTTTAGAGATAGTTTAGACTCACTTTATCTTGACTTGAATATGTTCCCCGTCAACATTCATCTTGATGTTAGAATATGGGTATATGGACATGTCATATTTTGATAAATCTTCATCAAAGGTAGCTATGGTTGTAGAATTGTCATAGATTTGTTGCAATTGCTTTCCCCTTCCAAGATCTATTAAAAAATGAGGATCCGCTACAAGTAGTATTTTTCCAGTCTTGAGATGATTAAACAGCACAAATGAATAATCATTGGGAGTATTATTTTTATGAAATACATAATGTAAAACCCACTCGTATGTTGGATTGGCAAGTACCGTAGTATCGGTGTCATTTACATGTTGTAGAATAAATGAAGTGGTCTGAAATTCAGAGTGTGTGACATTTACACTTGTAACAAGAAAAGTGCTTGTCAAACCAAATATAGTAATTCCCAAAACCGCCACAGAAGGTAAGACTTTATTCAAATTTTTCCTATTGAACCGTTCCAAAATATTCATTATCAATACTGATGCAGATATACAGAATACTGGAAGCACTGGAATCCAGTAGAAATATTGATTGTAACCAATCATGAGCAAAAATATTACAAATGGAACAAACCAAAACAAGATAAAATAATGTCTACGTACAATTGCAAATATAGTTCCGCCAATTCCAAGAACAAATAGAACTGGATCAAGCTTGAAAAAAACTAGCGAGATGTAAGGCAATCCAGAACTCTGTCTTTGTGTCTGACCTATGACATCCTTAATCCACACATCAAACTGATGTGCACTGATTGCCTGAAGTGGCCATATCAAAGGTATCAAAAATACAGGAATCATCAACAATGCAAGCGCTTTGACATTTTTTCCAGTATTGAAATACACAAGACCTGCAATCAATGGAATCATTGTAAAGACAGGAATTTTTGTAAATATAGCTAGACCAAGACAAATCCCTGAAAGAAATACCAATACGTACTTGTTTTTAGAATCTTTTGTTTTGAGTGCAAGTAGTATAGAGGTCAAAAGAAATGGCATCAAGATAGAATCCAAAAGTATTCTTCGCAGAATCCAAGTAAACGGCATCACGGCAAACAAGAGAGATGAAATTATTGCTATTTTTTTCCCGTATCTAGTATCAGCAATTTGATAGACAAGAAATGTATCCAAAACTGCCAGCAACCCCATGACAAGTCGGGGTACAAAATAAAGTGATGCGATGAAATTTTGATCAGTTGAAGTATGCAATGAATTTGGAAATCCAATCAGACCAAAGATAGAAGCAAGAAAAATTTGGCCAAAATAAGGATGATCATGAAAATACCGGTCTTGCAATCCAAGACCATTTAACACATGCATTGCTCTTTCCATGTATACTCCTTCATCATAGAAAACATCTGGAAATCCCACAGTATTCCAAATATGTGTAAAACCAGATAGCGCCAGTATTATTCCCAAAATGTAAATTGTTTTAATTTGTCGAAATTGTATACTCAAGATAATTTACTTCCAGTGATTGGTATTTTCTAGAAAAACTTGGCCATACTGTTGTGCTATTTGAGATTCTAGTTCCCATGTAACAGGGCCCTTTAGTAATAGATCGCTTACTTGCAAAAAATAGTTTTCCAAATCAGGTGGACTGATTATCAATACTTCTCCACCACCATCTCCTACAGTGAATTTATGTGACATGTTTTTTTGTACAACAATTAGGTCGCCCGGTGCAGTATCCATCAACTTGTTACCAAGTACAAATTTGTATCTGCCTTTGACAATGTAAAAACACTCGTTACCTCTAGGATGTACATGTAACGCAGGCCCCACATTCGGAGGATGAACTGCATAAAGTATTGTATAGATGCCCCCAGTCTCAGAAGTCAATGACTTTATCGTCATAGTCGTACCATGAAAGTCAAACGTCCTATTCATTTCACTTAGCATTTCTGATCATATTGACAATATAAAAAAGAGATGAGTTTTGATCCCTCAACGAACTCGCCCTCAAACGTATTTGAACAAAAATTATCAAAAATATCAAATTGTAAGAACACAAACCCCCGATACACCCTAGTTTGTGTCTAGTAAGGCTCATTAACGATGAATATTCATCGATTGACTAGAACATGAGCCGCTTGAGATATTGGAAACTTACCGTGGATGACGTCAGAAAGGCAGAGTATGACCCAAAAAAAGTATTGATCTGGGAAATAAAATGCCCAAAAGATGACAAGGGTGCAGTCTTTGGAGTTTACTCGTATAGAAATGGAACTCCATGGGATTATGATTTGATCAAAGGTGTTGTTTTTTATCACAACATGATAGAAAAAGAAGAGGTAGACAAACTAACAAAATTCCTCAAGGAAAAGTTTGGTGGAGACCCAGCAGAAAAAGGCTCACGTATATTCCTAAAGGGCTCACGTGAAGTATACGAGCCAAAAGAGATTGCAGATCTTGCAGTCCAGTTAGGCGATAATTTTGAGGTAAGCACAGAACTTACAATAGAGCTTGAAAACTTTACTGTGCCAGAACAAGAAAAAAGTAACTTGCCCTCAAGCAAAATACTTCCAATTCCAGGGCTATAGAAGATACATAAGAAAAAATACTATTAATACAGATCTGCCCATTTCATAATTTACAATGGACAAGTCTATGACCATCAGTCAGCATCTTGAAGATTTAAGAAAAAGAGTATTCAGATCAGTTATTGGAATAGGAATAATCTCATTTTTCATCCTAAGTTTTCATCTTACATCATTTATGTACAACGGAATCAAGCTATACTATCCAACATTTAGTCCATTTGACAACATGGCAGCGCAAGCAACGATATCAATGAAACATCATTTGTTGCCATCCACTGTACAATTAATCCAGACAGCTCCAGGACAGGCATTTTTCTCCCAGTTCTATATCGCAGTATTGCTTGGAATGGTATTTTCAATGCCCATCATAGTAAAAGAGTTTGTAGGATTTTTAGCTCCAGCATTGCATAGAAAAGAGATCCAGATAATTAGAAACATAACAATTCCTGCCATTGTACTTTTCATAATAGGAGGATTGTTTTCATATTTTTTTGTCACTCCATACATACTAGGATTCCTTTACAAATATGGCCAGTCCGCAGACCTGCTCACATTTTTGAACATAATGGATTTCATCACATTTGTACTCCAGTTCATTCTTGCGTTCGGAGTATCATTCCAATTACCATTGATAATGTATGCACTTACTGCGTCAGGACTTGTTTCCCCAAAATTTTGGAGAAATAACATCAGGTATGCAATCATTGCAATGGTCATACTAGGTGCAGCAATAACGCCAGATGGTAGTGGAGTTACAATGTGGTTTGTTGCAATCCCAATGATCGTACTGTATCTAATAGGTATGATAGTGTCAGAGAGACAGGCAAAAAATATTGGAACACTTAAATCTTGATCTGCCGCATTTAAGCCAACTAATGGCATACGAGAATGTAATAATTGCAGTGGTCATAGTCGGGGTTTTGATATTTGGTGCCAAAAAGATCCCAGAGCTTGCAAAAACATTTGGAAAGGCAAAGGGCGAGTATGAGAAAGGCAGACTGGAATCAGAAAAAGAGCTCAAGGATTTCAAGGACAAGGAAGACCTAAAGTAGTTTTTTCAAAAATTTAATTCCCTTTTTACCACACCATATCACAATAAGAAACAATTCACGTTTGCTTTAGATAACGCTTTTTTACCTAGATAAAATAGATACGGCGTGATAAAAAAATCCGATATTGTTGATATTGTAAACAACTATTCAGAACTAACCATTGGCGCACTCGGGAGTCATTCTGCACTTGAAATAATGGATGGTGCAAAAGATGAGAATTTCAAGACAGTTGTAGTCTGCCAAAAAGGAAGAGAAGTACCATATAGAAGATTTTCAAGACTTGCAGACGAGATCATAATAGTAAAAAAATTCCAAGAAATGTTATCTTCCACGGTCCAGTCAAGACTAAGAGATTCTAGTACAATAGTTGTTCCACACAGGGCACTTACTGCATACTTAGGATACGAAGGTGTTGAGAACAAGTTCAAGGTACCACTGTTTGGAAACAGAGCATTATTTCAAGCAGAAGAGCGAGCCAACAAGAAAAACCAGTATTACTTGTTACAAAAAGCAAAGATACGATTCCCAAGACTGTTCAAGGACCCAAAAGACATCGACCGACCAGTCATAGTAAAAGTTCAGGAAAAAAAACGCAAGCTTGAACGCGCTTTTTTCAACGTATCATCATATGCAGAATACAAAGACAAGACAGAGACCAAGATAAAACAAGGATTGATTTCAAGAGAGGCACTCAAGACTGCAAGCATAGAAGAATTTGTCATAGGAACTTATTTTAATTTCAATTATTTCCATACACCAATATCAAAAGAAGTTGATTTTCTTGGAATAGAACGAAGACTGCAGACAAACCTTCATGACTTTGTCTCACTTCCAGCAAAACAACAACTTGAGATAAATATTGAATTACAAAATATTGAGGTGGGTCACACACCTGCAAGCATTAGAGAATCGTTACTTGAAAAAGTCATAGACATTGGAGACAAGTTTGTCAATGCGGTAAGAAAAGAATATGCTCCAGGAATCATCGGTCCATTTTCTCTACAGAGTGTGATAACCCGTGATCTAGACATCATAGTGTATGATGTATCACTACGAGTTCCAGGAAATCCAATTCTTGCTACAACAAGTCCATATACAAAATACAAATACGGGGAAACTTTTGGTGTGGGACGCAGGATTGCCATGGAATTAAAAATTGCCCAGCAAGAAGGAAAACTAGCTCAAGTATTAACCTAGGCTTCCATTTTTTCTTTCAAGAGATTTCTTCTGACTAATATCGGAATATTGTAAAATGTTGCAAGAGCTATAGAATCAGATGCTCTATAATTACGCATCACAAGATCATGTTTTCCTGTAAAGTAGACATTGGCACGCAAAACACTGCCACTTTCATATACTTTGATTTTTACAAGTACAAGCTCGTTTAGTTCAGCAATCTCTTCTACCATGTTGTATATGGTTGGAATTGCACCCCGGTGGCCCTCAATAAAATTAGATATGTGTCTTGCAACTTCACCTGAAAATGCACGCATGTGGAATTCTTTTCCATCATCAGAACGCAAGATTAAGAGCCCTTCAACACCATATGGGTCTACAAAACCAACATGTGTTATCTTGGTTTCAGCATAATCAGAATCTTGAGGCTCGTCGATCTTCACGACTAGATAAAGATACTAAACTACCCAAGATAAACACTTTGGAGAAAATATGAGATAGAATTTAATGTCAGAATGAGAATTTTTTATAAATGGAGAAAGAAAAAACATCCAGTCGTTCCCATATTGGACTCATACTAGTTGGTTTTTTGGCTATTGCCATATCATTTTTGGCATACGCAAAAAATAGCGATTTGATAATCACTCCAGCTGCCATGCCTGCATTACAAAACCTTGCAGTTGCAACATATCTTGTATTATTTTCATCATTTGCCTCAATAGGTTGGGGATTGTACAAGATGTACAAGACAAAGATTTCATCTACAGATTCTACAATCTCATCAATTATTGCAAATGCGATACACAACAAAAGATCAAAACAAATTTTCATAATCAGTGCAATAGGATACGGATTATTTTTTGCATTTACATCTGGAACAATAATCTACAAACCAGACATTAATGCCACAGATTATGGATTCCCGCAACCTCCCCACATAGAACTCTCGCCATGTTGTGATCTTCCAGGTTACATGCCAATGATTTTTGCATTCTTTACAGAACACATTGGATTGCAAATAATCCCACTGAATTTACTGCTTCTAGTCATGGTATCATTCTTGGTAGGTTTGAACTTTGCATTATCATCATCAGTATTTTCCATTGCAAAAAGCGGGGGAAAACTTGGTGCATTTGGGGCAGTGACAGGATTGTTTGTTGGCTGTCCTACATGTGCAGGCACCGTTTTTACAATGTTGTTTGGTTTTGGAGCAGGAGCTACAACATTTACTTTATTTTTAACAAGCTTTGAGGCCCAAATCCAGACAATCTTCATTGCAATATCCATCCCAATTCTTTTTGTAACACCCATCATAATGGCCAAAAAGATAAAATCACAAAATGAGAGCTGTGCAATAGATTCTAAATAGATTTTATCACGCGAGGCTTTTTCCAGTCCCCAATATCATATCCGTCTTGTCTAAGATATTTCAGAGTGAGTTTGTACACTAGTTCATCGTGTTCTACAGTCTGCAGAATTTCATCCCATCTCACTTGACCAGATTGGTTGATCTTTTCTTTCATCTGTAAAGTAATGGTCTTTGCAATATCCCTACATTGATCAAAAGTCTTTCCATTCTTGTATGCACGTGTTCGAGAATCACATTCTTCCATTGTATGTCAATCATACATACAAGCTAAATAAAAAGATCAATTGAAAGATATCCATGTAAGAAGTCACATCTTAATACACCAGTACGCGACCATTTTTCATATTGAATAATCCCAATCCCAAAGATGTCATTTTATGGACACTGCGACGCGGAGAAGGAGATATTGTAAACATGTACAATTACCTTTCAGGATTAATGCAGGTTTCAACTGGAAGAAATTTTCTTAATTTCGGATATTGGAATGATACAACAAAAGATCCTACTAGTGCTCAAACAAACTTGTGTAATCTAGTTGGAAACATGGCAGAACTTGAAAAGGTTAGACATGTCCTTGATGTAGGCAGTGGTTTTTCAGAACCAGCATTTCTTTGGAAAAAGACACATCCAGACATTACAATCACCTGCGTCAACATAAACCGCAATCAACTCAAACTTGCAAATATGCAGACAGAGACCCCTGAGATAAACATGGTAAATGCTACAGCAGTGAAGATTCCAATATCAGATGAATCATGTGATAGAATAATAGCATTGGAATCAGCACAGCACTTTAAACCAATCAAGGATTTCATATCAGAAGCACAACGAATTCTAAAAAAAAACGGAATTACAATCCTTGCAATACCAGTACTCTCAAAACCATCAAAGTTTAATATTTTAAAAATTGGCATTTTAAAGTTGACATGGTCTTCAGAACACTATGATATGGAGACAATCAAAAAGACAATCCAGGATGCAGGTCTCAAGATTACGGAAATCAAACTTGTTGGATCAAACGTATACCTACCTCTGGCAGAATATTACATTGAAAATCGCCAGTTTTTAAGATCAGAGATCCTAAAAACATACCCATCATACGTAGAGAAAATATTGTTCAAGTCAATGTTAAAAATGAAACAGGCTGCGACAGATCAGACCATCGAATATGTGTTGATAAAATGCACAAAGTAACCCTTATCAATATAGCAAATCTATAACTTTTCATAGCATACCAATTCCGTCTGGATGTTATTCTGCGTAGGTTCTCTCTACGCAGAGCCTTTTCAATTATTCAAATTAAGTTACCTTAACTGCCGTTAGGCTAGGGTTCTAAGATAAAAAGGAAAAAGAGGGAAAG
>CAZWSG010000017.1:0-37528 GCA_964636595.1 uncultured Nitrosopumilaceae archaeon | reverse complement strand
TACACCGTTTCTTAAGTCAAATGTGGAAGAGTCTGTGACAGTTTGTGTATTACCAGAAGCATCACTTTCATCAGTATATGTGACGGTCAAGACATCTCCTTGTTTTATACAATAGTTTTGACCAGATGGTGCTACGTTGTTGAATCTATGTGTTTGATCAGTACTAGTAGGTAAATCACTACCATCAATAGACTGCCATGAAGATGGTTTTGGACAATCAGATGATGGCGGCCCATCAGTAAATCGAAGTGGTAGATCAGCTTGATAGAGCCCACTGTTAAATGTGACCTCTTGCATTGGACCAAGTTCTCTTGCACTTGCTACATCAGATGTGGATGATGTTCCACTAAGAGTTTCGTTTGTAATTATAACTCCAGGTAAGACTGCCGGACCTCCAGCATATGCCAATATTACAGTACTACCTTGTCTTGTGATTGCAAATTGTACAGGTCCATGATTAGCATCTGCCCCAGCAGAGGCAAGAGGTGCACCACCCAATTCTTCATCTAAGACTCGTACATGTACTATTACATCACCATTAGAAATTATTTGGTTTGCCTTAATACCAGTACTTGAGATAACATCACGATGATACGGGAATATAGATCTTCCATTGGGTGAGGTTTGACTTGATGCAGCAAAGTCAGATATCTGTCCGAACGGTACAGGATATACTGCCTTGTCTAGTTTTACAGAACCAGTTGTTCCTTGTACTCCAGAATTGTCTGAAACCTCTACGAGTTTGCCAGAGTCATCTCTAAAGTCAACATAGTTGACCTTGATATTTTGACCCTGTGCATTGACTAACTTGTCAGAGCTTATACAAACTTGATTTGGAATTTCAAAAGTACCGGTGAAGATACCAGTTGAAGGACCAGTCTCAACTAGTGAAAAGCCAGTTGATGCAAGACCATTGTTAGCAGTAGTATTTTGTCCTTCACATGAATCTTTTTTCCATACAAAGTTGCTTTGGCCAAATTCTACATCAAGCAGTTTGCCAAACGGATGTCCGTCAGAATATGTTCCAAGCTCTGCTTTGCCAACAGTATCCTGTGCAGGATCAGTACCATCATCAGTATCAACAGTGCTATAGACATCAATTAGATCATTGTCTACATTCAAGTCTGCGTCATTGAGTGTGATTGTAACAGTATCTCCAACCATGTACGTTTTACTATCAAACGACACAACACCCGTATGAGTCAAGATATCTTGTTGTGCAGATATCTGTGTGTTTACACCATCTTGTCCCAAGTCTAGATACGTAACCTGTGGAGCACGAGCTTCTGACTGGAGCATGTCTTGGATTGCTGGGAAGTACACATCATGTTGTATTGTTCTCAAGTTAGAGTAAGTATTTGGATCAAGTACATTTAGTTGGTTTAGCATCACATACTGGTTAGAGCCAGTAAACACTCCGGTATTGTCACCTGTCTCTTCAAGTTCATACCTGTAGATGCCGTTGTTGATTCTTTGACTGTTTTGCGAACCATCACCAATTAGGCCAACTGAGAAAAAGTCTGCAACAACAGGTTCACCGCTTGTAGACAATGTCACCAATCCATTTGTTGTAAACTGGAATAACAGTCCAATTGGGGCAGTCTTTGGTATCTTGAATAGATTTGATGTTAACACACTAGCCTGTGAGACCTTTGTACCGTTCACGCTGAGGTTGATAAAGTCCTGCAAAGATGTCGAGTTTGCAATAGATACCAGTCTTAGGCCATCTTGTGGAAGACCTGTGGATGCATGTGATACCAGAGTGCCTGTTGCATTATATGCCAAGTAGATATTGACACTAGAGATTGAACCACCTGCATTTGGATTGTTAAGACTGGAAAATGATCTCAGGTCATAATTGAAAAAGTTGAATCCCTTGAATCCTTCAGTATTGTTTGCGTTTGAATTGTGAATTGTTTTCAACAATGTATTCATTGTTGTCTTCAAGTCTACAAACAGAGCACTGTTGGTATTAACTGACGGATTTGCAGCTGTTTGATTTGTGAAATTAAAAATAGGTCTTGCGCTAAATGCTTCATCTTCTGCCAAGTTCTTTTGCATTGTACCATTAAACGACACTGCAGTTGTTCCAAATGTGAAATTTCCTTGTTGGGAAGATACCTGGGTAGCTTTGGTATTGCCAACTAGAACAGCAGTCTCACTTGGGGTACCAGGAGTTGCAGATGATAAAGTAAATGGAGTACCAATTACCATTGCAGTACCTCTCTTGTATGTTGGATCCCAGAGGAACATTCTTTCAGTGATTTTACCGTTCTTGTTATCATCATTGTCAGTGAGTGTCACCGGAATTCGTTGGCCAGATGCCCAGGTATTGTTTGCAGCAGTCTGTGTTAATGATGCAAACGAGAAACCACCTACTATACTTGTAGAGATGTCATTGTATCGTACCACTGAAGACTGGCCCCGTATGGTTGGTGAATCTAGTGTAACAATTTCTGATTTCTTGCCACCATCCCAGTTACCAAAGACTCCAGTGTTCACACCACCTTGCTCAACTAGTGTAAGTGGCTGGGAGTTAAGACCAATTGATAATGTTCTAACTGCAGCTGGACTACCTCTTTGAAGACCAGAGTAGATGATTTTACCGTTTGCTTGGAATTGTGTAACAGGAATACCTTGTGCTGCTGTAGTGTATGTTAGCTTGCCATTGTGGTTGAACATCATGGTAGTCAGGTTACCGATTATATTCTGCATACCAATTGTACCGTCTGCATCAGGTGCACCGTTTCTTGTAAATGCCTCGTAATACATTGTATTATTGGTACCACTTGTACCCCATGTCCAGGAGTCATCTTCTGTTGGGTCGATGTTCAATTGCGGATCGTTGATTTGAACAAAGACTTGGCTATTTTGTGGATAGGTGTTTCTGTCAGTTGTAGTGGTGATTAGATTTTGTGGAATCCTGTCAAAAGTTAGGTTGACGATTTGGTCTCCGCCGTTCTTTTGGTAGTCAACTGTTACTGTTGATGGAATTGCAGAGAAATCATAAAGCTGGATTATTGGCCATGCGTTTTCATATGTTGTTCCTGCATTGAAACCAGATGGGTTTGTGTTCAGAGTCTTGTTTTCTCTAATCACATGTTCCATGATATATGATGGAGAGTTTGGTGTTGGGCCTGCACTAACACAGTTTGGCAGGTTGCTAGTGGATATAGTACCGGTTGTACCATGTGCATTGGTACCTGTAATGTCGGTGTGATTTATGGAACCGTAACCACCGTTTGCAATAGTATATCCCTTGGTATCAGTAAAAGTCACACCAGATTTAGGAGAAAACGAACTTGTTGGTGCACAAAAGCCACCAAAGTTTAGACCTTTGCCTTTTAGATCTGCGGTGTTGGCAGCAGCAAATGCCTGGTTTCGGTCTGCAAAATATGCATACCAATTGCCATCAGTTCCTTGAGCCATTCTTAATCTCTTGCCGTTGACTGTAACTACAGGTTCTCCATACTGTTGGTCCAGTCTGTTGATGTCAGGATCTGCAACTACCACTTGGATTACCTGAGGACCTGCAAAATAGTTGTTGAATTGAGAGTTTTCTGCAGAGACAAACAAGTTTGCATTTGTTGAGGCTTGTGCCATCGGAAGTGCATTTTGTAATCCCACCACAGAACTGCTTGCGACAAGTATTGTAAGTAGAGTCAGGCTAGTGAATTGTTTTATTGTTTTATTATGGAAATTCAGAAAATTGTTTTTCATCATTGTTGTACGCTTTAAGGTTACAAAATTATCACTATATATATCTGGCACAAGTCACAAAAGAATATTCTATAATTTTAAAACACATGATGAAATCAATAATTGAAAAAACTATTCTGTAAACTACCAATTTAAAAAATATGACAATTGGTAATTTTATGATCTCTGTAAATTATCAGATCAGGACTAACTAGAAAAATTCTAGAACTTGGTCAGTTGGTTGCCTTTTATTCTTATTGCAACAATTGTTGCTATTGCAAGTATGAATACACTTCCAGCAAGAGGACCAAATTCAGGCACTACAGATGCAACACCATCAAGTTGAGACTGGATCATATCAATTTCAGATGATACTCCTGATACAGATGTACCATTTTTGATCATGTCACGCAAGTCACCCCTAATGGAATCCTCAAGATTTCCTTCCAGAGTAGCATTCTGGTCTGCAAGGGTGGGTTCAATAAACTCAAAGTTGTCAAGATATGCTTGAGTGACCAAGTTTAGTGCAGTATCATGATCTCCGGAAGCATAGGAAGCCTTTGCCTGGTTTAGCAAACTTTTCACGTTAGCATAATAGGTTGAGAGCGAAGTATCCTGTGTTTGTCCACCGACAACAGAGAATGCAGCCTTGACTTTGTCAGTCAAGGGATCAACATCATCTACACTAACTTTGTTATCGTATGCGCCTAACAGATTACTGTAATTTCCATCAATTCCGGCTACCTCGCTTGCTGTCAGCTGGGGTTTGATATCAGCATACAGTTGTTGTGATTGCCATACAAATGAAGTAGCAGTCTCATAATCAATGGGTGATACAATTGTTCCATTTACTAAACCCACACCATATGGATCAATCGAGTTTTCTAAAAGATCATTTATCACATCGACTTTGAAATGAATATTAGTATACAGGGTATCACCCACAACTGCAGTTCTTGCATTTACAAGAGCTTGTGAAGCATCATTTAATGCGTTTTGTGCATCTTGGCTGGTTGGACTCTTGAGTACCTTGTCTCCAAGACCTGCAAGTGTTTGTTCTAGCTGTGTACTCATACCACTATTTGTTTTATCAAGTTCAGGCTTCATGGTTGCATACAAGTCTGTCAGAGGTTGTCCCAGATGTGACTCAGCAACATCTGGATGATTTGAGTTAAGATCATCACCTGCAGCCTTGATATGTGCCAGTGCCTCATCTACACTTACTGCAAAATCGGTTTTTGCATTATCAACATCTGCAAATGCTGGTACCATTGAAATGGATATTGTTACTAGAGCCAAAAGTAAAACAATGTGAATATTTTTTATCATTTTATTATAACCAAAATGATAGATAATTTAAGTTCGTTGCAAGTTTCAAAATCATATTATAGAATTTTGAAATAACTCCAATATTCGATAATTTACAGTTCTATTATAACTGCGCCTTTTGATAGCCCTTCAAGTTCGCCCTTTATTGCATTAGTAATATTTGATGAGGAAACAAGACCAGAATAATCAATTAGTTTCAAGTCGGCAATGAGATGCACCTGTGGAGCAATCCCGCCCTTTTTCGAAGAGATAAAATCTTCAAATTCTTCAATCACAGACAAAATTCCACCATGGAACAGTTTTCCATGAGGTATTGAAAGTTTCATTCCCCCATATCTGTCAAGAACCAATATGTGATAGCGTTTTTTTGTTACAAGAAATTTTTTCTCTTCAACATGCCCTGTGAATACAAAATGATTATCAGTTTCAAAACTCAAATCAATCAAGTTTTTCTCTACATCCATCATCTCACTTGCTCTAGCCATTGCCTCGTCAAGTGTAAAGACATTTTTTGCATTTGAGACATTATCATATTCCACATTACCCATTGCAGTAACGCGTAGTACAGATTTTTCTGGAATATACTCACTGTTTATGACAACAGATTCTGGTACTGCTCCCTTTTCTACAATCATGACATGGATTTTTTTGTGCAGGTTTGAGATTTGTTCCTTTGTGGGATTATGCATTGTTTGCTCAATTTCCTCTTTTATCATAGACGATGCAACACCAATAGACGAAATGACTTCTGCATGATCTGCTTTCTTGTATGTTATGCCAAGTTGTTTTGACATAAATGGAACCAGAACAGATGCTCCGCCTCCACCTCCAATGATTACAGTTTTTGCATTCTCCATTTTGAATTCTTTTAATATCCTGCTAATTGTTTTTGTAATTTCAAATGACGATGTTTGTATTATTGAAAGTGCGGCTTCAGCAATAGAAGAGTTGACCTTTTGGGCCAACAAACCAAGTGCCATCTTTGCAGAAATCTTGTTAGCATATGCATAATCACCCGGCTCAATCATCTCTAGTGCATTTGCAGCACAAGTATTTGTGATAGCATACGTTCCACCTTTGCATTTTACTGCAACATAATTTTCTTCATCATTTGATTTTGGTTTTATCAAGATAATTTCTCCTGTCTTGAGATCTTCAGGATCTGCATAACAAGAATATTTCAGGCCTGCAATATGCGCACTGCGTGGACCTACCTTCCATATTCCATTGTTTTTTAACCGTATCATACTTCCTCCTGCAATGCCAACCACTCGTACATCCATTGAACGTATACAGGTAGGATGATCTCTAATTGTCACATATCCAACCTCTGGCTTGCCGTTTCGTATGATACACACATTTGTACTTGTACCGCCCACTTCAACGAAGATTCCATTTGTCACCTTGAGATAGACTAGAGCTCCTGCAACACTTGCAGCAGGGCCTGACAGAATTGTAAGAATAGGTTTTGTTCTAAAGGTATCCATATCTGTTACTCCGCCATCTCCTTTCATTATCATAAGCGGTGCAGTAATTCCTATTCCGCGTATTGCCTTTTCAACAAAATCTGTTACCTGAACAGTTTTTGGCAAAACACTTGCATTTATTGCCGTAGTCAGAGTCCTGATTTCAAGTCCATAGATTCCAGATATTTCATGGGATGCAGTAGACGGAAGTTGTGATGTATGTGCAATCTTCATTACAAACAATTCGTTTGACGGATCATCAACAGAAAATGCTTCTGTTGCAACAATTGTTTCCGCTCCCTTGTTTTTCAAATTCCCTATTGCAGTTTTGACTTCCAATTCAGTTATCAGGTGTGATGTATCCAAAAATTCATAGACAGTTTTTAGCTCATTGTGTGAGTTTATGTTCGAGTCTTGCAGATTAGTTCTTTTTACAACATTTTGTTTTTCAGGTCCAACTCCCATTCCTATTATTCCAACTTTGGCAGTATCAGATTCCAAAAGTGCGTTTATTGCCTGAGTTGTACTATGTGCAATCAGTTCAATCTCACTTTTTTTAATCTCAGAGCTAGACATCATGCTTTCTAGTGATTCTATTATTCCACGAGAAACACCGGTTGGGTCATTGTGTGTTGTTGGAACAGTAGATTTTGCAAGAATTTTTCCGGTAGCAACATCAATTGCCACTGCTTTTGTAAATGTACCCCCTACATCAATTCCAATTCGTACTCTTCTTTCAATATTATTCAACCTGGGCCCTCGATTTTCTCATATTTGCAATCTGCATTTCTTTTCTGGGCTTGGCAACCAGTACATAAAAGCCTGCAACTATGTAAATAGTAAG
Organism: uncultured Nitrosopumilaceae archaeon; assembly: GCA_964636595.1. GTDB lineage: Archaea > Thermoproteota > Nitrososphaeria > Nitrososphaerales > Nitrosopumilaceae > Nitrosotalea. The sequence continues at coordinate 30,190 of CAZWSG010000017.1, read as the reverse complement.
CAACACTACCTGTCCCAAGAGTGTTTCAAGTGTAGGATGAATTCCAGTCATGGTAGACAAGTTAATGTCAAGTCTCGGGATTATTCCAATGAGATTGGTTGTCGGTACCCAATCAAGTATCTGGAGTTCCTGTATTGCATCTCCAATGAATGCAACTGAAAGATATGCACCTACTCCCATTGTCAGTCCAAATAACCATCTAAGAGGCAATTTTCTTCCAATTTTTCTCATTGCATAATACGCAACAGCAAGCAATCCAAGTCCCAAGACAAATCCAAGTGCAACGTAGATTTCCATATATTTTGCAAACCCAAACATTGCTTGGTAAAATAAGACGGTCTCAAAGCCCTCTCTGTAAACTGTGAAAAATGCAAGTAGAACGAACACTGCCACACCTCCTGTTGCAGATGCTTGCCAGACTTTGGCCTTGACAAACTCCATCCATTTTTTCGTTTCAATCTTGTTTAGAATCCAAAAGCTCACATAGAACAATACGGCAGTGGCAGATAATGCAGCTAGTGCTTCAATTAATTCTTGATGAGCTCCAGAAATTTGTATGACATAAGATGCAATGACCCATGTTATGGCAGTAGCACCCATACCAATCAGCGCTCCATAATACACAAATGGTTTGAATTTGGTATTTCGTGATGCTTCAAGATATGTCAGAATTGCACCAATAATTAAAACTGATTCAAGACCCTCACGAAATATCATTGCAAACGATGAAGTAAATGCAATTGCAGGTGCAATAGCACCAGTACCTGTAACTTGTCTTTCAGATTCATCCAGGTTACGTTTTATCTCAATTGTCATCTGTTCTACTTGGCCATAGTCAGCCCTATCATTTATCAGACTGCGAAGTTCGGAAAAGTGAGTTTCAACTTCTGATGTAAAATCAGGATTTATCACTCTGAGTGGTACCTCAACATGTTCATAACTATCAAGATATGCAGATCGTGCAGTGGTGTATGCCATTTGATAATTTCCAGCCTTGTAATAGGTCAAGGCAGCTTGGAGACTCGTTTTTATCGAATCAAGATCTCCTCTGACACTTTCTTTTTCAGAATCAGTTGCAGAACCCATAGGTGCAAGATGCTGACCCAGAGTCATGTTTGCAGACGCACCGTTGGCTGACAATCTTGAGACTAGTCTTTCGGCCTTGTCTAGATCGGCCAATATTCCAGCCATCTCTGTATGGATATACTCGGGAGATTTGTGTGACGAAATAGAGCTTCGCAGGTCTTCTCTCATGTTAAGCTCTAACTTGTGTTCAAAGTCAGGAGCAACAGAACGAAGATCAGGCTCTAGAAATTCGAAATTATCAAGATATGCCGTTATCGCAAGTTCATTTGCCTTGTCATAATCACCTGCATCGACTGCAACCAATACTTGTTTGTACAGACCACGTATTACATCATACAAGTTACTTTTACTGTAACTGACTCTTGTCCCTAGCAGATTATTTTGTATTTCTGTGACAGTATTTCCAACTTGTACGAATGGATCCTTGTTTTCAATTTGAGTTTGTAGTTGACCAAAGTACAACTTGAGTTCAGATTGTTGATTAGTATCAGTCTTGTTCATCGATTGTAAAATTTGTTCAGAGTTAAGAAATAGAGTGTGAGAATATGCATATGACGTTTTGTCATTATTTGTAAAAGAATTTTGGTACAGTTCGAAAACCGCTGACAAGACATTTACAAGAATATTTGGAGTAACGGACGAATTCGGTGGAATTGCATCAAAGAGTGATTGTACATGAGAAATTTTTTGCAATACGGTTTGACTTTGATCACTTGATGAAGCATCAGTTTCAATATCTACAAGAGTAAGGTGAACGTCATTTGCAAAATCAGGATTTGCGGTTCTTATTGTTTGGAGAGACTCGCCAAATAGATCAGATGTATCCTTGGCATAACCTGCTGCAGAAGTATAATCTCCAGTATTGATACTTTGTTGAACCAATTGCAATCCTGTGTCCACAATCTCCTTGTTAGCAAGTATGATTGTATTCGAATCAGATTCAGCATGAATGTTTGGTAATGGCGATAAAATCAATGCCATGACTGCAAGCATTGCAAGATAATGTGAATTAGCTTTCATTATGAGTACTTTCATTTTGAACTCACGAACTTTATTTAAATCACGGAATGGTTCCAGAGTTTTGTAATCGGAATTTTGTTTAAATAGTTAGGTGAGCCTAACTGAGAAGACGTGCCACAGCGAATTTTTGCTTCAGAGATGAGAAAATACGATACAAACCAGAAGATACTGATATCATTAGCAGACTTTCAGTCAAGATCGGTTCTTTTTTCTCTGACAAAAGAAAAGTCGGTAGAAGAACTAGCACGAGAATTAAAGATACCACTAAGTTCTGTTTATAAAAAAATATCAAATCTTGAGGAATTATCGTTGATTGAACAAAAGAAGGAAATTCGATCACATTCTGGAAAAAAAATAAAATTGTATCGTAGTAGAATAAGCAAAGCAGAGATTACCATGAAAAAGTTAGAGATGACAATCAACTTGTATCCAAATTAGAATTGCATGTGTTTTTTATTTTTAGAATAACATATTGTAGTCTTCAATATTTTTAATACGTACACGACATTTTACATTATTGTGGACAACATCTACAGCAGAATCCCAATAGCTGTTGAAGTGTCGGTCATATCATCTGGTGACTTTGCTCACGATTCAAGTACCCATTATAATTAATGGATAATTGCAATTGGCATACATGTGTGGGTAAAGTCACCAAATGGTTTTTTACTAGTTTCTGAGAAACACGGTATAGAAAGATATTCCAAACATCTATAATTCAAAAATAGAATGTACACAAGTCTTAATTTGTTACAATGATATCATAACAACATGTCACAAGTATCTGAAACAATTTCTGAAAAATTAACATGGGTTCTTGTAAGTTCAGTACATGACAATACCAGTGCCGATGATTTTACAAAAATTACGCCACAGGTTGTTGAACTTGTAGATGAATGGCAATACAAAGGAAGGTTTGTGTGGTCAGGACCACTAAGTGATAACAAAACAGGAATTGCAATATTTCAGGGGACCAAAGATGAGGCAGACGAATTTCATTCAAGATATGACAAGATTTGTTCAGGAGTGTTAAATTCGTACATGTATCAATGGGATGCAATGCCATTATTGTCATTTTTTGAAGACATGGTCCCAGCCTAAATTTTTTAAAAGACTATTTTACGCATGAGAGTATATAAATAAAATTTAATTTTTTACATTTAACAAATCAAGATACCAGTGAAAACAAATCATAAATCCAAAATATAATTTGAAAATAATAGGATGTGACATAGGTGTTTAACCTAAATCAAACATGATAATTTCCAGAACACACTAGACATGAATTTAGAGTGAGTTACATTAACACAAATTTTTCTGCTTTGATCTATTACACATGGAATAAGATGATCATGTGCCAACATTCAACCAAGATGAAAATACAAATCACAGAATATGGTAAATGATCTGACAAAACATGTGGAATCAAATTCTTTGCATCAATCAAATGATATTCCATATAATGAAAACAACATCATGAAATGGCCATTTAGTACATATTTCTCATAACTAGTCAGACAATCAAATGAACAGCATCAAAATAGCACTGATTGCCCTTGCTGTATCATTTGCAGCATTTGTATCGATTGTGGGTTACCAATGTCTAGTGGTTGGACAAGAACACAACCATGATGATGATAGCGCTAATCTCTACAATTTTGTTAGTCCAGCAGACTTGCAAGGACAGACACGTACATACTATATTGCATCAGACGAGGTAAAATGGAATTATGCACCAACCGGAATAAACAAGATTACAGGTGTGCCTCTCAAAGATGATCCAAAAGCTGCAGTGTATACAATAAGTGGTGAGGATAGAATCGGTAGCACATACATCAAGTGCCTATATCGAGGATATACAGATGCGACATTTACTACACAACAACCAGTAGATCCAAAGTGGCAACACTTGGGCATGCTTGGACCTGTGATTCATGCAGAAGTTGGAGATACAATCAAAGTTGTATTCAAGAATAATTGTAGCATACCGACAAGCATGCATCCACACGGTGTATTTTATGACAAGGCAGATGAAGGTGCCCCGTATGATGACGGAGTAAAAGATTCGGATAAACCAGGCGAATCAATACCAACGGGCGGCACTTACACATACACATGGACTGTTCCAGTAAGAGCAGGCCCCGGTCCACATGATCCCAGCTCTATACTCTGGATGTACCACTCACATGTAGATGAAGTGGCAGATAGCTATGCAGGTCTAGAAGGTCCAATGATAATAACAAGACACGGGGAAGCAAATCCTGATGGAACCCCAAAGGGAGTTGACAGTGAATTTGTTACAATGTTTTCAGTAATGGATGAAAACAGTAGCCCATATCTTGATAAAAACATCCAGACTTTCACAGGCAATGCATCATCAGTAGACAAGGATGATGACGATTTCCATGAAAGCAACCTAATGCATTCCATTAACGGTTATGTATTTGGAAACTTGCCAGGATTGACTATGAAAGTAAACACGCATGTTCGCTGGTATGTTGCTGATGTCGGAACCGAAGTAGACTTGCATACACCACACTGGCACGGCAATACACTTCTACAAGACGGTATGCGAACTGACATGGTAGAACTCTTGCCAATGAGCATGAAAACACTAGACATGTATCCAGACAATGTAGGCACATGGTTGTATCACTGTCACGTAAATGATCACATCTTGGCGGGCATGTTGTCACTGTACACAGTAACAGCATAAAGAACATCCCCCACATCTTTACTTTTTTATCATAATTTCAAATAATTAGAACATATTCATAAGACAATAATTATTTTTAATAATTTGTTTGGCTATTAGATGATGTGATTCAGAATATAAAAATAATTACGCAAATCAAGAGACAATGAAATCATTATGTAGAAAGTGTGGTTGTGAGACTACAAAATTTGTGACGTGTGTAAAATGCAATATTGTCATATCCATCATTTGTAAATGCTGTAAAAAAATTTATGACATACAATCACATGTTCACCTTAATGAAACCCATTAGATTGAAGATCAACGTACATGTTGGATAAACCATCCAACACTTTAAATAATTAACATACAATACAAAAACAGAAAAATGTCTAGCAGACCACAAATCACGACAACAAAACGTGTAGTACCAATCATTGCAGCAGCAACACTGTTTGCAATATTTGGACTAGGATATTTCATGGTAGGATTTGATCAAGGACAATTGTTTAGTATTGCAGAGGGTCAATCAGCATACACTCAGATGGGTGGAACAAACGGATACTTGCACGAATTCACCCACGACATGAGACATGCATCAGGATTTCCGTGCCACTAGTGTGATGATACCATGAGAACTCTATCTTTTTTAGCTATTGTAATTACAGCAGGATGTATCGCAGGACTATTTCACGGTCTGATAAACGTCGCATTTGTTGAACCATACTTGGATACTGCAATAGGAATTGAAAACCAAAGACTATTTGCAGAAGGAGAAGCAAAAGACAATCCACAATTCTGGAGTCAGTTTACAGACTATAGAATATGGCAAAAGCAAGGCTCTGTAGTTGCAGGTGCAATGCTTGGCATGGCAACAGGTGCACTACTAGGATTAGTATTTGCATATTCACGAAAGATGCTCCCAGGAAAAAGCGATATCACAAAAGCAGTCATACTTGCAGCAATAATGTGGGCAGCACTGTATTTCATACCATTCTTGAAATATCCTGCAAACCCCCCTACCGTTGGGGAACCAGCAACTATCGTATTCAGGGCAACAACATATGCGTTATTTGTTGCAATCTCAGGCCTTGGTGCGCTAGGATTTTCTAGAATATATAAAAAATTAAAGACCAAGAAATTTTTGGCCTTTGTAGGCTATGCAGGATTTATGGCATTAGCATATGTAATCATGCCACCAAACCCGGATCCAATCAGGACCCCAATGGAGATAGTAAACGGATTCCGAGAAATATCTGCAGTAACGGTAACAGCATACTGGATTGTAAATGGAATCATACTTGGATGGATGTGGAAAAAAATCAAGCCTGATCAAGTTCCAACAGAAGTATAAAAATAAAATTCCAACTTTTGGCAGTATTTGCCGTTTCTGGCATTTTTTGGCGCGTTAAATGTCACACTATCTAAGGATAAATACAACTGTCAAAGCTATCATGACTAGTTGAGCAAGCTCATACTTCATTCCGAGTTGTTAAACAGATTAGTTGATGGTAGGACACCATCAAAAGATGAAGCATATAACATCTATCGAGATGCAGAAATTGATCCAACTGAGCTTTACCAGGTATCACAACTTTTGAGGACAAACAACAAAGGAAAAATAGTAACATATTCAAGAAAAGTGTTTTTCAATTTGGTAAATCTGTGTAGGGATACATGCTCTTATTGTACATACAAATCAGAGCCCGGACAGGATAAAGTTTCAATGCTTTCAAAGAATGACATAATAGTACTTGCAGAGGTTGCAAAAAAACAACATTGTACAGAGGCATTATTTGTAACAGGTGAAAGACCAGAGCAGAAGTATCAAGAGGCAAAAACATGGCTCAAAGAAAATGGATTTTCAAGTACCGCAGAATATCTAATCAAGGCATCAGAAATCGCACTTGATAATGGACTGTTCCCTCACACCAATGCAGGAAATCTTACAAAAGAAGAAATGCGTCAGCTAAAGGAAACCAATGTAAGCTTAGGAGTAATGTTAGAGAATTCAAGTGAGAGACTCTCAGGAAATGGCATGCCACATCAGTTTGCTCCAAGCAAGAGTCCCAAGGCAAGGATCAAGGTTTTACAAAATGCAGGAGAATTGAAGATTCCAATGACTACAGGACTATTGATCGGAATAGGTGAAAGTCCACAAGAATTGATTGATTCAATTTATGCAATAAAAGAGATCCACGAAAAATATGGTAACATTCAAGAAATAATTTTACAAAATTTCCAACCAAAGATTGACACGCCTATGAAGTCTAGTCCGTCACCACAAGAAAGATATTTCAAGACACTTGTTGCACTAGCGAGAATAATTTTGCCCAAGACAAATATCCAGATACCACCAAATCTATCTCCAGAATCATACTCATCATTTTTGTCAGCAGGGATAAACGACTGGGGTGGAATATCACCTATAACACAAGACTTTGTAAACCCAGAATTTCCATGGCCTAAAATCCAAGACATTGATGCAAGTTGTTCTGATGCAGGATTTCACCTAAGGGCAAGATTCCCAGTTTATCCAGAATTTTTCCACATGGTAAATCAAGACTTGGTATCAAAAATGTCAGAAATTGCAGATTCTGAAAATCTAGTTAGTGGAGAGTATGCAAGATGAACATATCAATATTTGAATCACTCTTGAAAAATTCAGATCCTCTCATAGCAGACATACTCAACCGTGCGCTTGAGGAAAAGGAGATTTCTGTAAACGAAGCTACGAGATTATTTTCTGCAAAGGGACTTGATTTTCACCTTGTCGGAATGGTTGCAGATGAGCTAAGAAAAAGACGTGTTGGGGATATTGTAACATATGTAGTTAATCGAAACATCAACTTTACAAATGTCTGCATAAAACAATGTGGTTTTTGCGCATTTAGTAGAGACTTTCGCGAGGAAGAAGGATATTTTTTGCCAACAGAAGAAATAGTCAGACGTGCAAAGGAGGCACGAACACTTGGTGCAACCGAAGTATGTGTCCAAGCAGGTCTTCCCCCAGACATGGACAAGAACACATATGAGAATATTTGTCGGGCCATCAAGGGAGAGGTCGACGACATCCACATCCATGGATTCTCACCAGAAGAAGTACTCTATGGAGCCACAAGATCAAATCTATCCATAAAGGAATATTTGCTCAGACTCAAAGATGCAGGTGTAAATTCACTTCCAGGTACTGCGGCGGAAATTTTAGACCAGACAATGCGTGACAAAATTTCCCCAGGAAGAATCACTGTTGCCAAGTGGATCGAAGTAATAAAAACAGCACATAGAATTGGCATACCATCAACTTCTACCATAATGTTTGGACATTTAGAATCAGCAGAAGACAGAGCAAAGCACATGGGATTGATTCGTGATATTCAAAAGGAGACAGGAGGGTTTACGGAATTTGTCCCGCTAAATTTCATCCACAGCGAAGCTCCAATGTACAAAGAAAACTTGCATCACGGAATCAAAAATGGTGCAGACGGAAGAGATGTTTTGCTGATGCATGCAATAGCAAGAATCATGTTCAACAATTACATCAATAACATCCAGACATCGTGGGTAAAAGAAGGCGCTGAAATGGCACAGCTTGTGTTATCATGGGGAGCAAATGACTTTGGAGGTACACTAATCAATGAAAGTATTTCCACTGCAGCAGGTGCAGAACACGGCCAGTTGTTAAAACCAAAGGACATCAGACATCTCATACGACAGACAGGAAAAATTCCAGCCCAGAGGACAACATCATACAAGATACTCAAAACCTTTGTCTCAGAGGAGAGTCTAGACCAATTAGATCAGGTTCAAAACATATCCCAGTTTGGCTCGTATCATGAATTAATCAAGCTTGATGGATACAGATACAAGAACAACAGGCGACGCTAGTTGTCACATTGCGAGGACATACTTGCAAAGTCAAGGACACTTGACCTAGACGAATGCGAAGTAGTATCAATACAAAAAAAGATTACAACTGTAAGAATAACAGATTCAGAGATTGTAGAGATAAAACAAAACCAAGAAAATTCTATTGCAGTACGTATTATTGACAAAAAAAGAATAATCTCTGGTAGGTCATCAAGTGGTGAAAAAAACTTTTTGGAGAGAATTTTAGAGACTAGAGAATTTACAAAACCAAAAAATTTTTGGAAGACATTACCATTCCCATCAAGGTTCCGCCAAGTGGAAAAAACACATGACCCACGAATAGAGAACATTACAGGATCTATTGCAGCAGACATGGCAAATGAAATGATAAACGCTTCAACTCACAAGGATATAACTAGAATATCAGGCTCGCTAAATATTGTCTCAGAAAAGTTTCATATCATGAACACAAATGGAGTTGACTGCCATGATAATGCCACATTCATATCTGGAACCATTAATACAGAATCCCAAACTGGAGGTCTTCCTGTAAGCGGTATTGGGGCATCTTGTACAAGAACATTGAACAGTTTTTCTGCACATACAATTGGCAATGATTCGCGTGAAATGTGCATAGAATCAATCAACCCCAAAAAAATCGAGCAAGATTCGTACGACATTATCTTCGAACCGTATGCATTTGGAGAACTGTTGGCATTTGTTTTTTCTGCAAACTTTAGTATGAAGACATATTCTGAAAAACGAAGTTGTTTTTCAGGCAAGCTGGGAGAAAATGTCTCAAGTGAGAACTTTACATTATCAGACGATCCTCACAGCCCAGATGGAATTGGCAGCAAGTCATTTGATGATGAAGGGACTCCAACAGTGCCCCAGTTTTTCATAAAATCAGGTGTCTTCTCTGGATTATACTCTGATTCTTTTGAGGCATTCAAGAATAATAAAGTCTCTAGCGGGAATGCGGCAAGACCTGGCTCCCCAATGGGAAGACAAGCAATTTCAATACCAGTCCCACTCAGTCACAACATAAAAGTAACGAGCGGAGATGTTACAAAAGACGAGATTGTAAAAAGCACAAAAAAAGGTATTCTGGTCGGCAGACTTTGGTACACATATCCTGTGAATCCAGAGCAGGGAGATTTTTCCTGCACTGCACGAAGTGGAATAAAGATAATTGAGAACGGAGTGACAAGCCCTGCCAAGTCTGTCAGAATAGTTCACAATCTCAAGACACTATTACAAAACATTTCAGCGATAGGAAATGATTCAAAAAACATTCTCCAGTGGGGCTCTATTCCTGCAATAACCCCCACTGTCAGGGCAAATTCAATTCAAGTATCACCACTTTAAAGATCAGGTAAGATAAACTGCATACCAATCCCTATTGCATACAAAATAAGCAACATCACACCAGATCGTAGACCAAGTTTATTTTTGAACATTGGAATTAGAGCAATTATAGTAATTGCAGTGACAAGTATCATCTGGTTTTCAAGTAGTGACGTATTTGCAATCTTGACAGTCATACCCTGATAACTCATTGCGGCAAAGATTGCAACAGAAAGAAGCAATGTATTATTCAAAATCTTGGACCCCAGAACATTTGCAACTGCAATAGATGCCCCATTTGCACCTTTTCTTGCCAAAAGTATCATAGATATTTTTTCAGGCATCTCGCCTGCAATTGGGCTGACAATTACTGCAAGCACTACTACAGAGACCCCAAGGTCAACTGAGACACCCTCTAAAGCATGCACAAATGGTACAGCCCCTACAAATATTCCAACAGTTCCTGCAACAAAAAGAACCATTGACCTTGCAAAGTGTTTTTTTGGCTTTGTATTTGGAGTATCATGTAAATCCTTTCCAAGTGAGGCGTGTTTTTCCTTTTTCATTTCTCTGAAAGCAAACAAGAGATATGTTGAAAATAATCCAGCGAATACTATTCCATCTAGTACAGTGTAACCATCAAGGAATAATAATGCACCAACAACAGATGTCACCACAAGAAATATCTTGTCAAGCTTGAACTCTTTTACGTCAATGAATTTTTGTGGAGCCTTGGACAGTCTAGTTGTTGCAATTATCAACATGATTGCAAGGCCCAAGGTCATCATGAATAAGTTGCTTCCAAGTGCGGAACCAATTGCAGTACCATACGAGCCATCCCTTGCAGCTGCAACAACAATTCCTATCTCAGGCAATGTTGTTGCAATGCTAAGCAATGTCCTTCCAACAAATCGTCCGCCCCATCTTTCTGCAAGATGTTCTGCACCAGATGACAAGAGCCAGCTTGCAAAGACAAGTTCACCCAACCAGCCAAATAGAAACAAAATATTATCTGCCAATTAACCAGTCTTGTAGATATAGTGCTATTATTTGTGGCGATGGTATTTCTTAATCTTTGACTATAATCATGGTAAGAGTTGATTTGATGCCTTCCAGTTTTCTTACCTGTGTTGTTATTGTCTCCCTCAGTGTCTCCATTGATTCAGATTCTAATACCATCAGTACATCATATACGCCATACACAGGATAGACTTCTTTTACATATGGAAATTTTTTTATCTCGTTTACAATATTGAGTTCCTTTCCAAGTTCGGCATTTATCAAAACAAATGCGCTATGCATAAAGAAATTGTATCTGTCCAGAATAAAAACAAATGGAATTTTGTTCAAAAAAGCTAGCGCCAAGCTCAAAAAATCCACCTAGCTAGAATTAATAAGGTATAGTACGGTATAAGTACCGTAACATGAAGTCAAGAATGACCTACATATCAGTCGAGGTGGCAGACCACTTTTCAGACTTTATCATAAAGCGAGATGAGCAAGTACTTGATGCAGTAAAGACAAGGGCAAGAGACTTTAGCACAATATCCATCCTAAAGTTGCTCTATCAACTACGGGGTAACCCAATGACTTTCTCAGAACTGTATGTAAAATCAAACATACGTATGAAGAGATCTTTTTTGAACTATCTGCACCTGTGTACATCATACAATTTCATCAAAAAGGAGCCAAGGGGATCAAACATGGTATACTCCATAACAGACAAGGGAGGAGTTATGCTGGATTTATTCATGCAAAAAAACAACTGATTTCATAATTCTTTTATTCCAATCAGATTGAGTTAAAGATCCGTTGACAATAACCTACAAGGATGCAGGAATTGACATTAAAAAAATAAAACAGAGCCAACAAAGCATTGGAAACCTAATTATGTCAACCCATAGACTGCAAAAAAAAGCAAAGACAATGTCAGGTTTTGGCCACTATGCAGGAATTGTAGAGATCCCAGGAGGCACACTACTTGCAACCCATACAGATGGCGTTGGAACAAAGGTAATGATTGCACAGATGATGAAAAAATATGACACGGTAGGAATTGACTGTGTTGCAATGAATGTCAATGACATCATATGCACAGGAGCAGTTCCAATATCTTTTGTAGATTATATCGCAGCAAACAGAAATGATCAAAAAATATTCAATCAAATAGTAAAGGGTCTAGTCAGTGGTGCAAAAAAGGCAGAGGTACCAATTGTAGGAGGAGAGACTGCAATACTTCCAGATTTAATTGCAGGAAAAAATTTCTCATTTGATTTGGCTGGAATGGTTGTAGGAATTCTCAAGAAAAGTGACATGATCCTAGGCAATAAAATAAAGACAGGAGACATAATCATTGGAGTAAATAGCAGTGGCCTTCATTCAAATGGATACTCGCTTGCACGTAAGGCATTATTTCCAAAATATTCCATACAGGACAAAATAAAAGGTGTCGGAGTTTTAGGAGACGCGCTGCTTGTACCAACTGAGATATACGTAAAACCGGTTTTGCAGGCAATCAAGGAATGCAATATCCATGGCCTTGCACACATAACAGGTGGTGCATTTACCAAACTTTTGAGGCTAAAAAAGACAGGATTTTTACTTGATAACATCCCAGATGCACCCCAGATATTCCAGCAAATCCAAGACCGGAGCGTAAAAAGAGAAGAAATGTACAAGACATTTAACATGGGAATAGGATTTTGCCTGGTGGCTCCAAGTAGTGAGGCAGAAAAGATTGTCAAGATATTCAAGAAATATGGATTTGCATCAAGTCAGATTGGCAAAATTGTAGAGAGAAAGGGCGTCTACATTGACAAGTTAAAGATAGCATAAACCAGATTAGGATTTAATACCCAAATTAGTTCAAACAAGACGTGCAAAAAGCTGAAGTAACATTTGAAGACGCATGCAAAGAAATTTGCACTAGTCTTCTTGCAATTCCCATTCCTACTGACAAGGATGTAAAAAAAGAGGTCAAGCGAGTTTGCATAAAATATGCCCTTGAGCGAATTCCAAGAAATTATGAAATACTGGCATCGGTCACAGGTGCAGAATATATCAAACTGCAAAAAGCCCTAGTGAGAAAGCCTGTCAAGACAGCATCAGGTGTTGCAGTAATTGCACTAATGCCAAAACCATACGCATGTCCACATGGAAGATGCAGTTATTGTCCAGGTGGAATAGAATACAATTCCCCCAACAGCTATACAGGTAGGGAACCGTCTACACAGAATGCAATTTTAAACAGTTACGATCCAAAAAGGCAGATTCTTGATAAACTAGAGCATTTGATTGCATATGGACATGATTCCACAAAGTTGGAGCTTGTCATAGTTGGCGGAACATTTCTTTTCATGCCAAAAAATTACCAGATTGATTTTATAAAATCATGCTATGATGCGTTAAACGGATTTGATTCACAGGATTTGGAATCTGCCAAAAAAAACAATGAAAAGGCAAATTTCAGAAATGTTGGATTTACAATAGAAACCAAGCCAGACTATAGCAAAAAAGAACACGTGGACTGGATGCTAGATTATGGAGTAACACGAGTAGAGATTGGAGTACAGAGCCTTCATGAAAAAGTATACGAGATTGTAAACAGAGGACATACGTACAAAGATGTAATAGAGTCATTTCAAATATCAAAAGATGCGGGATACAAGATAGTTGCACACATGATGCCAGGTCTTCCATCAATGACCCCTGAACAAGATATTGAAGATTTTCAGAAATTATTTGCAGATCCTGATCTAAGACCTGACATGCTCAAGATTTACCCAACGCTAGTGTTAGAAGACACCCCTCTTTATGCAACATACAAGCAAGGAAACTTTACACCCTATTCTGATGATGAGATGGTTCGAGTGCTCACAGAAATAAAAAAAATAATTCCAAGATGGGCAAGAATAATGAGGGTTCAAAGAGAAATATCATCAGATCAGATAATTGCAGGACCAAAACTTGGAAATCTAAGGCAGATAGTACAACAAAACTTGAAGAAACAAAACATCTCTTGCAAATGCATCAGATGCAGAGAGGCAGGACTCTCAGAAGGTACAACAATAAACATGGATGACATCAAGATGCACAGGGAAAATTATGATTCCTCAGGCGGCAATGAGGTCTTTTTGTCATATGATGATTCTAATGATAAAATATTTGGATTTTTGAGGCTGCGAAAACCAAGTGAAATGGTACATAGAAGCGAGGTCACAGAAAATACATGCATAGTTCGAGAGCTCCACGTTTATGGAAAATCATTAAAACTTGGAGAAAGAGAACATGACAGCATTCAACATTTGGGCCTTGGCAAAAATCTCATGAGCGAGGCAGAAAAGATTTCATCTGAAGAGTTTGACGCAAAAAGATTGCTAGTCATCAGTGCAGTAGGCACAAGAGAATACTATAGAAAGATTGGTTACACCCAACTTGGGCCATACATGTCAAAGGATTTGAAATAATGGAAGAAGAAGATCAGATAATTGGCAGAGGAATATGGATAGACAAACTTGCAGATGAGTTGTTACAAAGAGAAAAGGCACTTGGAAGAAAAACAGACTTGATCAGAGTCGAGAGTGGCCTTGGCGCATCAGGAATACCACACATTGGAAGCTTGGGTGACGCAGTAAGAGCATATGGTGTAAAAATGGCTCTAGAAAATTTTGGTTACAAATCAGAACTAATTGCATATTCAGATGACCTGGATGGTCTGCGCAAAATTCCAGAAGGATTACCAGAATCCCTAAAAGAACACATTGGAAAACCAGTCTCTTTTATTCCAGATCCGTTTGGGTGCCATGATTCCTATGGATTGCACATGAGCAGCATATTACTTGACGGTCTTGACAAGCTTGGAATCAAGTACAAGTTTCAACGCGGTGTGGACACTTACAAAAATGGATTGCTAAAAGATCAGATTCATACAATTTTAATCAACAGCAAAAAGATTGGCGAACAAATTGCCGAGATGGTAGGACAAGAAAAATACCAAGAAGTCGTGCCATATTTCCCAGTCTGTGCAAACTGTGGAAGACTGTACACTGCAATTGCATATGAGTACATGGCAGATGAGAAAAAGATCAAGTACAGATGTTCTGATGCAACAATTGGCTCAAAACCAGTAAAAGGATGCGGTCATGAAGGTATTGTAGACATTACAAAAGACTTGGGCAAGCTGCCATGGAAGGTAGAATTTGCAGCAAGATGGAGTGCATTTGACATCAGATTTGAGGCATATGGAAAAGACATCATGGATTCAGTCAAGGTAAATGATTGGGTTTCTGAAAATATACTAAACTTTCCTGCACCAACCCATGTAAAATATGAAATGTTTCTTGACAAGGGAGGAAAAAAGATATCAAAATCACTTGGAAATGTCTTGACATCCCAGGCCTGGCTTAGATATGGCACACCAAAGACAATTTTGCTTTTACTCTACAAGAGAATAACAGGCGCTCGTGAAGTAGGAATTGATGACATACCTGCACTGATGGATGAATACAACGAACTTGAGAATATCTATTTTGGAAAAATAAAACTAGACAATGAAACCAAGGTAATAAGATCAAAGGGACTCTACGAATATGTCAACTTGTTAAACCCATCCAAGGTGCAAAGACCATATGTCAACTATCGACTACTTATCCAGCTTTGCAAGATATTTCGAGAAAATAGGATCCCGTTAGTTACAAAGAAACTGCTCGAATATGGAACCATAAAAGAGTCAAGCCCAGAAGTTGAAGAACTAATCACACTTGCAGGAAATTATGCAGACGATTATGATATTCCAACAAAGGTAGAAATCCAGTTAGACGACATGTCACGTCAAGTGCTTTCTCAACTGGTAAGCATTTTATCACAAGACTCTGAACCTACAGACCTGCAAAATACCATTTACCAGATTGCAAAAGACAAGGGAATGCAACCAAAGGACTTGTTCAAGATGCTATACCAAATCATACTTGCATCAGACAGGGGTCCAAAAATTGGTCCTCTAGTAATTGACATTGGAAGAAAAAAGATAGCATCTGTAATTTCTGAATATTTGTAAGACATGGCACACAGTGAACACAACAGACCAAAGGGCAGCGGAGTTATACTGATTGCAATTGGGGTACTCATATTCTTTTTTGCTCCAAGATACTATACAAAAGACCTAGTTGGAGGCATGATACTCATAATACTAGGATTTGCCATTGGCGGACTAGGGTTTTATCTTGCATTTCTGAAAAAACGAACCTAACTTGTAAAAGGAATACTTTTCTTACCTTGCGTCAAGTTAACTCCATGGGACTTTTTGGACGCGCAAAAAAAGAGCAAGTAACCAATGATGACATCAAGCAAGAGGAAGTGGTATCACCACCAAGAGAAGAGCGCATATCACCTGAAATCAGAGATCTTAGAAAAGAGATAGAGGAAGCAGCAATTACACTTGAATCATACACTCATGAATTGGAAAAAGCAAAGACTGCACTTGATGCAGTATCATCAGAGGCAAAGACAGTACAAGAAGAAGTAGAATCAACAAGAGCTGAAATCAAATCAACCAAGACAGAACAAAATTCCATACTAGACCAGATAAAATCAGCAAAAGATGAATTAGAATTAGTAAGATCACAGTATTCTAGAACCGAGGCAGAAAACATCAGACGACAGATAAACGATGCACAAGAAGAATTGTCAAGAATACATTATGAAAGAAACGCTGCAGTAACAGAGCTTGAATCAATCAGATCTAGTATAAACACAGTAAAACAAGAATTTGAACAAATATCATCTCTAAAAGAAAAAGAAGAGAAAGAGATTGAATCTCTAAAGGAACAGCATGAAATGAAGAAAAAAGAAATAATGTTGTCTAAAAAAGAGTTAGAGTTCATAGAGACCGAACTTTCAACAGTGGGAAGAGCAAGCGATACTAGAAAAATTGTAGAGGCCGCTGGAGCAGTTGCTGCATCACTAAATGCAAAATATGAAGATGCCAAGAAAGAACTAGAGATAGTCAAAGTGGCATTGACAAGAACAAAGGAAGAGTTTGAGAACACAAAAAAGGAGTTAGAGGACTTGAAAGACAAAGTTGCTGCAAAAAACATTACGTGACACCTCCCAGAAAATCCTTTTAAGATATGACAATCATACTAGCCTGTGAACGAGGCATTTGTCTTACTAAATGTCGATTATAAACAACAAAAGAACATAATCGAGACTGCGAAAAAAATCCCAATAGCAAAATCAGTAAAAACAATTTATGGAATATACGATGTTTTAGTGGTTTTAGAGTCAAACAATATGCAAGAGATCAAGACAGCAATTGATGTAGATTTACATAAAATTGACGGGATAAACAACATCACCACACTTGTTGCCGTAAACTAGAATGGCCCAAGAATACGAAGTAGTCATAATAGGAGGTGGACCTGCAGGACTTTCTGCAGGAATATTTGTAGCAAGACAAAAGGTCTCATGTCTATTAATTTCAAAGGACTTGGGCGGACAGCTAAATTTGATTCCAAAACTAGAAAATTATCCTGGAACAATAATGTCAAGTGGACCACTTTTAGCAAGAACACTTGAAAATCAATTCCTAATGTTTGGAGGAGAGATGATTTACGATACAGTAGAACAAGTGGAAGAGACAGAATCAGGTCTAAATATCAAGACAACCCGTTCAGAATACAAGACAAAAGCTTTGGTGTTATCACCAGGTAAGGTACCAAATAATCTCGGAGTAGAAAATGAATCCAATTTTGTAAACAAGGGAGTACACTATTGCACCAAGTGTGATGCCCCCTTTTATCAAGGAAGAACAACCGCAGTCATTGGTGTTGGTGCATATCTTTTAGAATCAGGCATCTTACTTTCAAGAATGGCATCAAAAATTTACTTGATCTACAAGGGCGGCACATTGGGAGGAGACAAGGAAATGATTGCATCAATTGAAAAAAAAGAAAACATTGAGCTTGTTCCCCAATCATCTGTCAAGGCACTATCTGGTGCAAACAGTCTCCAGTCAATTACCATTGTAGATAATGCAGGTCAAGAAAAAATTGTAAATGTTGATGGACTATTCATAGAGATGGGCTCAAAAATTAATCTTGATTTCATAAAACACCTAGTCAAGATAAATACAAAAAGTGAGATCGAAATAACACCAGACGGCAAGACATCACATCCTGCAATATTTGCAGCAGGCGATGCAACAAGCATACCATACAAACAGATTGTAGCTGCATGTTCCGGTGGTGCAACTGCAGGTCTGTCGGCGTTTAATTATGTTGAAAAATTAAAGGGCAAAGCAGGAATCAGGGCAGACTGGAAAAAGACCATCGGCGATACAGTATTTCACTACTAGCATCATCACACTGCAATATTTGATTTTCCAAGTTGCCGTCTCAAGGCAAATGCTATTGCTATTGACACGCCAGATACCAAAGTGGCAGTAAGAAATATGAGATTGTACGAGTCTGCAGTAGGAAATGATCCTGACATTCCTGCAAGTGTAGTCTTGTGAGTCTGCATATACATGGCAGCCATTGCAGGACCCAAAGAGGCTCCAATTATCCTTATCAAAGTACTCATTCCAAGTGATACACCCATGTCTTGCTTGGGTGTTGCAAGCATTATCACATTCATTGCACCTACATTTGTAAGTGATAATCCAGTTGACAAGATTGCAAGGTTGATAGAAACTAGCAGTTCTGTCGAGTGATTAAGATACAGATCTGCAAACCCAATTGTACTGATTATACTTCCAACAATGATTGGTTTTGTAGAACCGAGCTTTGATACAATAAATCCCGATGTTGGCCCAAAGATTAGCAATACAAATGCAAATGGAAGTGTAACGTTACTTGTCATCAAGGGATTTTCTCCAAACCCTAATGGTGATGGACTACGAACAAGAACAGGAATTGTCTGAAATACCATAAACATTGACATGCCGAAAATCATTATCATGATATTTGATGGTAAGATTATCTTGTTTGTAAGAATCTTGGCACTTACAAGTGGCGAGCTTGATCTTTTTTCAATGATTCCAAACAGTATCAAGTAGACAAGACCGATTGTAGCAATACCCAATACTGAAAACAAGTTTGACGTATCGCCATTTTCTACCATTGTTAATGCCATCAAAAATGCACTAATCGATATGGTCAGCGTGATTGCTCCTTGAATGTCTATTTTATTTTTAGAATTGTTTTTTTCTTTTCCAATTGGAACATGTGATTCGTTTACGTGTATAAAACGCGCAATCACCACTAGCAATATAATCACCACAGGTATTATTGAGAAAAATGTTGCATTCCAGCCATAGGTTTGAATCAAATGACCTCCTGCAACAAGGCCAATTATAGCTCCTGTTGCAAACATCGACGTTATCACTCCTTGTCCTATTGCCATTTTGCTCCTAGGGAACAATTCCCTGATTATACCAAATGCAATAGGAAACATGGACATGCCAATTCCCTGGAGTATACGAACTGAAAGCATCTGGTAAATGTCGGTGGTAAAACCTCCAAGTGACACTCCAACTGCATACACTCCCATAATAACAAGAAGTATTTTTTTTCTCCCGTAAATGTCAGAGAGTTTCCCAGCAATTGGAGTCATGATTGCACCCGCAATAAGATATGCAGTAAGAATCCATGATGACATTCCATATGATATGTGAAAGTCTTTTATCAAATCAGGAATTGCAGGAACTAACATTGTTTCAGCATACATTACCATTGTAGCAATCAGACTAAGAATTGCAAGTGTCTTCCATGCAGATGGAGAAATTTTTTCTGATATACCATCACTTGATCTTGAAACACTCAATCTATGTCGTCCTGCTTTTTTTCACAGATATTATTGTCTTGTCAAGATCAGAGAATATGACCAAGTTCTTTGATATTTTACGAAGTGTGTCAAGTGTTGTCTGGATATCACTTTCAGAAATATTTTTCAAAGAAGATTTACGTATTCTAAGTGCACATTCTATCATCGCTTCCCACAGAGAATCTGCTTTTTGGGTAAGATAAATTCGGTTAACTCTCCTATCATCAGAGTCTGGTTTTCTTTTTAATAATCCTTCTTTTTCCATCTTGTCAATTATTGGAACAAGTGTAGCCCCTTCAATTCCCACCTTGTCAGCAATTTCCTTTTGTGTAAGACCTGGCTGCATCACAAGTGCTCCAGCAACACGCCATTGACTAAGTGAAACGCCTACATTTTTTCTCAACTCAAGATCAAAGGACTTTTGAAATATCTTGGCAGTAGCATTTACTACAAAACCCATACTATTTTCGAAATCATATCTAATCATGCTTAGAACACTAATCATCAGTGTACTAATGATATAAAGCTTGGCGATCTCCTCATCGATTTGCTTATATTTCAAACAAACTTGAACGCAGCCATGGTTAAAGAACCAAATGTAGTAGGAGTAAAAGTCCTAGAACAAAATGGTGTAAATGTAAAGGAGCTAATCAAGGCCCTAGTTTACAATGCATCAGTAGAGTTTACGGCATACTATTACTTCACAAATCTAAGAGCCCATTGTGTAGGATTGGAAGGAGAAGCACTCAAGGGAATAATTGAAGATGCAAGATTAGAAGACCTTAGTCATTTTGAATCTTGTTTATCTAGAATCTATGAGCTTGGCGGAAAACTTCCACTGGAAGCACAAGACTTCATCAAGATGTCAGGTTGTGAATTTTTGCAGCTGCCAACAAACCCAATAGACACCAAGGCAATCTTGGAAAAATGTCTCAAAGCAGAACAAGGTGCAATTGTCAACTGGAACAAAGTTTGCATGATGACGCATGGAAAGGATCCTGCCACTTATGATGTTGCAAAAGACATCCTAAGAGAGGAAATAGAACACGAAGCATGGTTTTTGGAGTTACTTTATTCAAGACCATCAGGTCACATGCGAAGAAAGTTTTCAGGAGAGAGACCACACACCCAGAAACATTCGAGAGCTTTGGGTTAACCATTTTTTATTTTATTTTTTTTTCAAGAATACCATAGCAAATATCTAAAAACAGATACAATATAAGAAAAAACAATTGTTAATCATAATCACGGGCCTTCCAGGAGTTGGAAAGACCACACTTGCAAAAAGTCTAGCACCACTTGTTAACGGTCAGGTATTATCTACAGATAAAATTAGAAAGGAATTATTTCCTAGTCCGACATATTCACAATTAGAACAAAGAGAAGTTTTTGATGCCATGATTTCGGCTGCAAAAGATCTTACTAATGCAGGAACAAATTGCATTCTTGATGCTACATTTAACAGAGAACAATCAAGAGTAGAAGTGAAAAACAAACTAGGATTGACAGATAATCAATTTCATATAATTGAATGCATTTGCCAAGAAGATCTAGCCATGTCAAGACTAGAGTCTCGCAAAAATGACTATTCTGATGCAACAGTAGAAGTATATCAAAAAATGAAAATAATTCGTGAGCCCATCGAGGCAGAACACCTTACTTTGAATACAAAATTTCCCCCAGATGAGAATGCTAGAAAAGCAACAGATTACATTTTAAAAAGAACTATGTAATACGGTTAGGGTAATTCTTCAGATTCAGCCGTACAATACTTGTGAACCCATTTACCTGTAGGATTTTTTGCAATCTCTTCGCCAGACTTGATAGGTGCATTACACTCTGAACAAGTGGTCTTGAACTTGGCTTTCATGGTTATATCATATTAAACTAGGTAGATAAACTATCAAAAATGCAAACATGTGATAAACGTGGTTAGATCATTACAACATCTTGTTTTTATCAAACAAGAGTCTTCTAAAAAACTATTTTACATTCTCGTAACAATACAGAAACAAAAAACAAAGACATCCCTTAAATTACCTTCAAAGTGGCGTTAGTTTGGAAATAAATGGTAAAGCCAATAATTTATGGTGTAATAGGTGGAGGAGCTGCAGTGGCTGTTGCAGTAATTGTTCTTTTTGCATTCCATCCCGCAGCAGAACAATATTCATTGTCTGTAGAACCAAGAACTGACATGGTCATGGGCGTAGGAAATACTGTACGCATTTATGTACAAAACACGGGCTCGTCACCTTTGACAAATGTCAAGATAGATTATGGAACCAAGGCAGACACATTACCAATTTTGAATTCAGGTGAGAAAGAAATGTTTTCCCCACCAGACGGTACAAAAATGGTAACAGTGACAGATGATCAAAATGT
Organism: uncultured Nitrosopumilaceae archaeon; assembly: GCA_964636595.1. Classification (GTDB taxonomy): domain Archaea; phylum Thermoproteota; class Nitrososphaeria; order Nitrososphaerales; family Nitrosopumilaceae; genus Nitrosotalea. Next base: position 7,968 of record CAZWSG010000017.1, on the reverse strand, counting down.
CACAGTAGTAAAACCTGTCTCTGATTCACCATAACAAGAATCTAAAATATCAAATTTGTTTTATTATTTAAGAATCTGCGAAGATACGATATTACAAAGAAATACAAGAAAAATCCTGTATGCACCATTATGTTGATTTTATTTTAATTATGGTAACTTTGTGGTATTCTTCAGGATTTTCTTCTCTTAGTCTTTGAAAATAGACCTCTTCATACGGCATTTTGGTAATTTGCCAAGTTTCTATTTAAAGAAAAGATTCACTAATTTTACTAGGCTTGGTCAAATATTTGACAACCCGGGAAGGAAACCCCAGGGCATCAAAATAACTGATTTTTAACCGAGTATCACATACCCACCACATAGAGAAATAAGATGACAGACGACATTCTAGTCAAAAAAATAAAGGAGAAAATAGGCAAAAATGAAGCCAAATTGCAGAAACAGATAGAGGAAGTAGAAAGAATTTGGGAAGATACAGGTCTTGACCCAAAGGATCCTTCATACCTAGTAGAAAAGACAATGAGGTTTGAAATGGCTCAGGAAACCATCGATAAGACATTTCTACTTGCCAACGAGACTATCAGTGATTATAAAAAACTCTGTTCTGAACTTGAAAAACAAGACAATTCCCAGTAATCATGACTGGAATTTCATATATTAAAACTAAATTTAAGATTCCAGCAGGGTTTTTGCATCATTGTTTATGGTAGATACTTTTTCATTGACTCGAATTACTGCAGTGTACAATTGGAATAGTAATTCATTGCTAGGATGTGTAGCCTCGAGCAATTTTCTGTCTATACCATATGCTTCTATTTTTTCCCACATTTCATCAAGTGACAAGTCAGAACTCAAATGCTCCCCTTTTGAATAAAATAATTCACGATTTTTAAAACTTACTACTAACTACATTAGACCAAAGGTCAAGAGACAACAAGATCAGAACCAAGTTTTTCCCAAATTTGGAAAAGAGATTAGGAGATATCGCAACTGTCAGATTTTATTCAGGTTGCAAACTCTACATACTGCTTAGTTGAAAAATCTGACTTTGCCAGATTTTACGTCAGATTCAATTTCATCCACAACTTTTACCAAGTCATTGATATCAAACGGTTTGTAAATTACAGCAGTAGCCTTGAGATCTTCTAGTCGTTTGGCAGTATCCTGGGAGAGATCTGTTGTAATCATTACCACCACTGCCTCTGGATTAATTTCTCGAATAAGATCTAATGCATAGAGGCCATCAGTATTTGGCATAACTACATCTAGAAATGTAATGTCTGGCTTTAGTTTTTCAAATTGCGCTACGGCTTCTTTGCCATTGCGTCCTGTCCCTACAACTTGAAATTTTTTCAACTCTAAGAGTTCTACAAAAAGTGATAAAACATCAGGATTATCATCTATTACTAGTACAGTCTTTAAACGCCTATTGCTTTCCACTTGCTTCAAAGGTTACAATGCCTATTTAAGGTATTTTTATATCAAACTTCTCTTTTTATAGAGAATCAAATTAGAATCACATGGTTTTACACACCGATCAAACATTTTACAAGCATTTAATGGGAAAACATACATGAAATTCACCAAAATTGATATAAAGCCCTCACGGTGTTTAGTACATAGAAATCCATGAAGACCATTACTGAAAAACAAATGGGAGAAAATTTAGGTTCTGCTTTGACCTCAAGTGATAGTTCCAAACTTTTAGCACAATTAACCGAAGTGTTATCAGTATTATCAAAGAACGATGCTTTGACAATTTTCCTCATGGCAAATGAAGGAATCAAGTCGGAACTTGATACACCTACAAAAATAGGCCTTACCAAAAAACAATACTATACTAGATTAAAACAACTAGTTGATTTGGGATTAGTTACTAAACAAAATGAATCATACATGCAAACAGCATTTGGTAAAATAGTTTATCAAAAGCACATCATAGGATTAACAAACCAAATCAAAAATTCAAAATACTTGCAGATGGTAGATGTTCTAAAAGCAGATTCGAAATTCAACGATAGCGACATCATGGAATTTATGGCAAAAGTACAACCACAGATAAGCTCTGATTTCCAAGAATCCGCCACAAAAATTTCAATGGTAACATGGTCTATGGAAGATATGGTTACAAAGGTTTTAGAAATTATGGAATTTGCAGAAAAAGAAATTATCTTAATTTCAAGATTTACTAACGACATCATAATAAACACAATGATAAAGAAAGCAAATCAAGGAGTAATTGTCAAGGTATTAGCAGATGCAAACTTGGTACGAGGTTTCTTCGAAAAAGCTGGACCAATAAAATCAAATGATAGAAATCTCAAAGAGAGAATAGAGGTAGTTTCAAATCCATACTATCCGACACCAATGCAACGTAAATATGTTGAAGTTCCATTTTGTGTTTTGATTGTAGATAACAAGCATGTGGGATTAGAAATCATAGACGGTTATAGTCCAAACAAATTCAAGATGGCAGTTTTTGCAACTGACGAGCAGATGGTGAATCAATTCCACAAACTCTTTGACACATTATGGTCAAAAGCAAAGGATAATCCGCCACAACTAGTAACAAAAACATCCTAAAACAAGATTTTATGCAGAAAATAACATATTGTTCAAGATAAATCCTAAGACAAACATGATTTGAATTAAAAACAAGCTATATCGAAGAGTGGTCCTAGTTTGTTTGATAATTTCTTTCTTTTGATAGTTTTTTGAAACCCGGATTATGGTATATGATACAAAGAGACAAGCGCTGATGCTTAGAATCAAACCAAGTGTATTTATTTTATTCAAACAATAGATTGTAACTATTAATGACATTATAGAAATTATAACAATGTGCATTATACGAAATGTGTTATCAATACCAAGAACTATTGGAAATGTACGTCTACCATTTGCTTTATCTCCATTGATATCACTAACATCACCTAATGGACCCAAGGTAAACCAAAACATGAATGAGATCAATGATGAAATAATTCCAAGATAAGAGAAGGCATCAGATGCAAAACAACCCATCAAGGCAGCAAGACTTCCCCCAGCAGCAGTTGTTACAGTTTTCCACACAAATCTATCTTTTAGATGAGTTTTAGGATGCGAATATAAAATTGCCAATGCAAGAAAACCTAGAGAAATAAATCCAGTTTGTGCGTTTATTGAAAATGCTAGTAAAATCGAAACTGCAAAGAAACCTATTGTATGATACAGAGTTTGCAGATAAGAAGATCTTTTCGAACTAACGGTATGTCGGTTATTTACTTCATCAACACCATAATCAGTCAAATCATTATACAAATAAGTTGCCAATGCAAGAAAGTATACTGACATAGATAATCGTGCAAGTACAAAAAGATCAGGAATTTTTGTTCCAGATTCAACAAAAAAAGTACCTAGTGCAGCAAGAACAAAAACATAGACAAGAGTTCTTGATTTCACGATAGAAAGAGACATGCGACATTGTGTCAGCATTTTCAGTCCCAAATCAAATTCAATTTGCCTATGCACTAGAGCCATATCACATCATCAAATGTTCACATTTTACAGCAACAAATCGACATATATTCTCCATATTTGGATAAATACATTCTAGATTATAACTTTTTGGATATTTTATCACAAAAGATGAAAAATATATCATAATTATATGAAATTATGTAAATTTTTATAGATTGAAAATCTACATCACCAAATTACCACAAACGGTGGCATAAAACTCCACACAATGCAAATAAAATACATCAGATAGAACATAACAAACAAAAATTTTATGTTTGAATCAAACATGACAAAAATTCATTTTCCTAAAATATACAAGTCCATCAAATAATTTTTGAATTCTATTTTTGATAAATTTGAGATCACATATAAAATCAATGCGATGATAACCAGTCTTTCACCAAATTGGTTATTTGCTTTCTAGACTCTTCAGAATATCGATTGTCATCTTGGCTATAGAACATGCAATGATTAAACCAGTGATCACAGTCCAAGATATTTATTTTTTTATCAGTACTTTTTACTAGATCACAGAACTGTACACCTACTTCAGAGAAAACATTTCTATCGTTTTTACCATGAAGGATCAACAAGGGCACATCAACATCAGACAAAGCAGAGATCTTAGTATTGCGGAGTGCTAGAACATTTACAACGTACCTGTACGTATAATAAAAATTAAGAGATTTGTCATTTAACATTTGTTCAATTTCTGAACCACCAATTTTCAAAAAGTTGGGCAGTTCTTTCGTTGCCAAAATTCTAGTTCCAGGAGTTAATAATTTACGTAATAGAAAATATAGAAAACGAGTATTACTCGGTTCAACCTCACTTCTTTTCTTTATGCTAGACATTCTCACATAGGGTGCAAATAAAATTAACCCATCAATTGATTTTTTAAAAGTGTGTGCATACCAAAGAGCATGTGTACATCCCATGCTATGAGCTAAAATGAATAGTTTCGAGGTACCTTTTAATCTTGTAACCACTTCATGTATGGATTCTAGACATTTATCAAAGTCCAAATCTCCTTTTTCTCCATATGATTTTCCATGACCGGGCAGATCAATACTGTATACATCAAATCCATCATTTGACAAAGTCTTACCAAGATAATCAAATATCCTTGCATCACAACAAAATCCGTGTATACACAATACTATTTTATCAGAGGGTGTTGGCGAAGAATATTTTATTATGTTAATTTTTCCATTACTTGTTTCTAGCAATGTCATATTACTTGGACTGTTTTTTTCCCATTACACTAAAAAGTCGTGCATAAAGTACAAAGCTGTATCTATCTTGTGACATATCCTTGAGATCAATTACCATGTCATCAAATTCTTTTTTCCCCATCAGACCAAGAGAGAGAATTTGTGGTTTCAAACTCTGAGCAATTTTCCAACCAAGAGAGTTGAAAGGTTCACGGCCCATCACAAGACAAGGAGAATACGACTCTATAGCACTATCAAGATGCTGATTAACGAACATTTTGTACAGTTTTCTGCCAGAATAAGGATCTCCACCAGCGTGTTTTACAAGCTTCACATACATTTTTCTCAAGGTGTTAACACTCTTTCGTTTTGGATATGACAACCAAGAATCTGGAGCATGATCAAGTTCTTGGACTATAACGGTGCCACCTTTTTTTGCAAGCCTAACCATGTGTTGTAAGGCATTGATAGGATTACTCAGATGTACGAACATGAATCTAGAATATACAATATCAAAAGTTTCAGCTGGCAAATTTTTAGATGTGATGATATTATCGCATACATATGAAACATTTTTTTGTTTGGTAGACTCCTTACAATATTTGATATAATTTTCGTTAATGTCAAATCCCATCACTTTTCCGCTGGTTCCAACCATATCACCCATCATTCGCGTGACTTCCCCAGGGCCGCATCCAACATCACAGCACTTCATCCCTTTTTTGATTCCTCCTTTTAGTAAAGAGTCCCTAGTCAGAGATTCAAATAGAGCAGACTGGATCTTGAGTCGTTGAATTTCATCAGAGGTACTACCTAAAACATAGTTGTTGCTCAAGTTATTATTCTTCGTTTTTTGCATTTATTGTCCACGATGACTAGACTGACAAGATTATTATCAATTATGGTATACCGTACACAAAAACACTTTGATATAACACACCACTTTATTAGACAAATATTGTTCTGTCTCACCAAGATATCACAGTATGAATTTCATTCAAACATATCCCGGATATTTTTACACATGGAAATAGTTAAAACTAAACAAATTCGAGTATCCGTCATACCACAAGGGTTTGATTAAATGGCAATATTAAAGAAATTTTGTAATCACATGTCATATGAGTACAAGCTATCAATTACACTGTTCTTGCTGACCATACTATGCTTAGAGAATATACCGGTACAGGCAAACGCAATAGAGCCACTACTTCCACAATACGAACCTACGCAACACGTTTCATCTAATTCAAATCTCTTTGTATCTGCAGAAAATTCATTTTTTCAAAACTATTTTGCTGGTCCACAAGTAATTCAAGTAATCATAATGGATCCCAATATAGACAGATTAGACCAAGCATATGGTGAACCAGATGTCACAGTTAACGGAAAAAAATTACGAATGGCTCAAGCAACTGATGGAAACTGGTATGCATATTTTGCAGATAGTAAACAAGCCCAAATTGCAGATTCTACACAGACAGGCACTTCTGGCAAAGGCCTTGATTTTGGAAAATTCTGCTCCCCAACAAGTGCCATAATAGCAACAGGTGTAGAGTTTTCACAGACAAACGGAATTGCAATAGCAAGGAGTGCACCTGGATCAGCAGATGGAAGTCAGAGTCCACAGACTACAATATCTGCAACATGCACTGGAGTTGTTGATCATTCAGTAGTTAGCATCACAGGTGCATCATCCAATTTATTGAATCATGTAGTCAGAGAAAATAAAACACTGAATACGAATACTCCGAGAGTAGGTCAGATAGCACAACAATCAAACAATCAAGCCCTTATCGATGCATGGCCAATAATTCAGCTATACGATTTTGGAACTACAACAAAAGTTACAATTCAATACAATGCAGGAGGCACTGGAATTCAATCTGTTGAACTCAATTTTGATAGAATTCCTTCGAATCTAATTGGAATTGTTAGCAATAGACAAACTTGGCCACAAGGTGCACATGTGCATGGAGACTTGATTGATCCTCAACTCAATATTGATCCAACTGAGGAGGATTCGTGGACATGGGGAACATCAATGACAAACAATACGGTATATTATCAAGCATTTGATAGAAGCGGAAATGAGGATGCGGATGGTACTATTGCGATGCAGAACCTAAATGGCAACTTGACTGCAATGATGTTCAATCACAACGGTAGATTAACTCAAAATCCAGAACCGCAGGGAGTAGCAGTAGCCACATTGAATCCAAACGGAATACAGAAAATAACAAAAAGCAGTGATGGATTCTATAGGACTTTATCAATCAATGAGTTTTCCATACCACTTACGGTTCTAGAGATCCAGCCAAATGTAGGAATATTTGGAGATTATGACGCAAACGGCATGGCAGAAATTGTAACTCTAGATAATGCGCCAAGAGACAAGTCATTCACAGTCAATTACAATGACAGATCATATACTGTTCCAATAGAATTTTCAACTGCAACATTGACCATGGGTGCACCCATCAACTCTAATCCCGTAACAAAACAAACAATGTCAGACCAATCTCAAATAAATCCTGTTTTTGCAGCATTTCTAAAGTTGATAATCTCGTAGAATTCATTCCGCTAGAGTAATTTCAAGCACATCAGAATTAGACAGCTATTTTTTTCTAGCATTCTCTCTTGTAATAACATGAAATATCGAGTCAGTCAAGCCAGGCCGTCTGGTAGGTGAGAGAAACAGTGCAAGATCTGTAACAGTTACAATTCCAACTATTTTGCCTTGTTGTATCACAGGAAGTTTTCTTATCTTGTTTTTTATCATAAGGTCTGCAACTTGTTCAATTGTCTGGCTGGATGATGCATAAATCAAGGGTCTTGTGGCAAACTCTTCCAATGTTACATTCTTGAATGATGCCCCAGTACTGATGCCTTTTACAAGATCGCCCTTTGTGATAATACCAAATGGTTTTCCTTTAGATGTGACAACAAGAGATCCTACCTTTCGTTTTGCCATGAGAACAGATGCATCGTAGATTGTCTTGCTAGATTCCAGGCTGACAACTACCTTTGTCATTATCTTCTCTACAGGTGTTTTGCTGTGTTCTACTAGAACCTCGAGTGCCTCTTTTTTTCTTATTTTATCTATAATGCCCTGAACTTGTTTTATGCTCATATCTGCCTGGTAAGATATTGATTCAACTGACAAGTCAGAATGATGGTATAGAGTATCAATTAGATTCTTTTTTCTTTCAAGTTCTGATTGACTGTCTTTTGGTATTACCATCATTTGATA
>CAZWSG010000016.1:0-40599 GCA_964636595.1 uncultured Nitrosopumilaceae archaeon | reverse complement strand
CATTTGCAACAAGTGCATCAGTTGCAGCTGTTTCCAAATCTCTTCTACCATGTGTGAAAAGATAGACTGATTTTGTTGAATCTACTTGAGTCAATGAATTTGGTCTGCCTTGTGCTTTAATGAATATTTCTAAAATTTGATCTTTGGATTATATACCTCATGATTCAAGCCGAAAGCATTGGTCAATGTTTTGGTTGTGGGCTCTGGTGGACGCGAGCATGCAATAGGCTGGAAGCTTGCACAGAGTCCTAAAGTGGATAAAGTCTACTTTGCTCCTGGAAACGGAGGTACCATAAACAATGTGAATATATCTTCGGATGATATCGAAGGCCTTGCCAAATTTGCAAAAGAGAATGGTTGTGTGACAGTTGTGGGCCCTGAAGTTCCTCTGTCAAATGGTATAGTTGACGAGTTTGTAAAAAAGGGACTGCGGGTATTTGGGCCTACAAAAAATGCTGCACAACTTGAATCAAGCAAGATTTGGGCGAAAAATTTCATGAAAAGAAACGGCATTCTTACTGCTAGATTTGAAGTCTTTGATGACTCTGCAAAAGCAATCGAGTTTGCAAAGTCTGTTGATTATCCATTGGTTGTAAAAGCAGATGGTCTTGCTGCTGGAAAAGGCGTGATTGTATGCAACGATTCTGCTGAAGCAGTTGATGCAATCAACAAGATTCTAGTCCAGAAAAATTTTGGTACTGCAGGCTCGAAAATTATCTTGGAAGAAAGAATTGATGGAGTGGAGGCATCTTTTATTGCACTCTCTGATGGAAACACTGCCTATTCGATGGCTACAAGCCAAGACCACAAGAGAATTTATGATGACGACAAGGGCCCAAACACTGGTGGGATGGGAACATATTCTCCAACTCCTGTAATTGGTGATTCTACTGTAAATGAAATCCAAAAAAATGTTATTGAAAAAACAATTGATTGCATGAAAAAAGAAGGTATTGTATTCAAGGGATTTTTGTATGCTGGAATAATGCTAAAAGATGATAAACCATATGTCCTAGAGTTTAACGCAAGGATGGGCGACCCTGAGTGTCAACCAATAATGATGCGCATGGACTCGGATCTGTTTGAGTACATTCAAGCAAGTATTGATGGCACTTTATCCTCATTGCCTTTGATATCTTGGAAAAAACACAGTGCAGTATGTGTAATACTTGCATCAAAGGGATATCCTGATTCGTATCCTAAAGATGAGCAAATATTGGGTCTTGATGATGCTACCCCACATTCTGAGGTTTTTCATTCTGGAACAAGAAATGAAAACGGAAAAATTCTTACAAGTGGTGGTAGAGTACTTGGTGTCACTGCAGTTGGGGAGACATTGGAGGCTGCAATTGCAAATGCATACCTGAGAGTTGGGAAAATAACTTGGCCTTCAAAATACTGTAGAACTGATATTGGCAAAAAAGGTCTCATGTGGCATAAATAAACAGAGAACACCCTCATCTTTATGCCTGAAAACATGATGCGATCAAACATAATCTTGGGTTGTGATTTACTGGAAAGAGTTTGTGATTATATGAAATCTGCAAAACTACTTACATGCGGTCAGAAAATAATTACTGTTGTCTAATAAATTAAAAGAGATAATACTGTTGGTAATAGTAATCGTTTGTCTGTTTTATGTTTATGATCAATACCGAATTGACCAAAATCAACCACCACTTCAATTGAACAGCTATTCATTATGGCTATCTTTTGACAGAAATATTACTCAGGTAAAAGATCTTGATATGACTTTAGACTATACTAGTAAATTATTCACGTTTACAAGTAGTTTTATTCCGAGTTCAAGAAATGTGGTATTCGAAGTGGAAGCATCACATTTCAATCAAAAAAATCGTTGTGATGTACAATTACAAGAATTAGGTTTAGACGGAACAGAAGAACAATCTTGGGTAGTGAATAAATATTTGAATCCAATCACCATGAAAAATGATCCACGAAATACTACATTATTATTGAAAGGAACATGTTTACTCGACAATGCAATACCAAATGGATTTCTCCAAGCACAAGTATCTAACCAGTCAAAATCAATATCTATTAGCAATACTACGCTAAACGTGTATTTTGATGATTTAAAATATGAGTGCAGAGAAAATTGCTTATACAATGATCAACTACACAATGTAGATGGAAATGGTCCTGCGGGAATTCATAATGCAGTTATGAAAGGAAACGATATTACAGATGCACGTAATTTACAATTTTCACTTAGAACTTCAGATAAAGAGACAGCAAATATGGTGGAAATTTGGTTTGCACTATTTATTGGGTTCATATTTTTTGCAATCCAAATTGGTTATGATATATACAAAGAAGTTTCAATATCTGGTCTATTCCTAAAATTATGTGAAAAAATTCAACACAAAAAATAACGAAATTACACTACATTCTCGGTTAACTCGATAGTATTCGTAATAGAATGTTTTTTGTATTCACGCAAAATTATATTACGCGCTCCTAATATTTGTCATTTTTAATCATAATGGGTTTTCTAGGCCTGAAAAGAGGGTTTGCTATTTTACTTGACGTAAAAAATAGTAAACTTCTTTCTTAGACACAAAAACTGAATCTACAAGGTTATGATGTAAGTTATGATTTGTTAGAATTCTTGAAATACTAATTATTTGAATGATTCTTACTTGAGTAATAATACGGCAAATAATCTTACAAAAATTAATCATTAGTAGAATGGAAAAAAGATTTGGATGATCTGAAAAATGTTCCAGAGATCATACAATAGCAAAGATGTAATATCTAATTTGACTAATTACTATATTAGCAAACGAGATAATTTAATTATCTGATTATTATCGGGATTCATTAGTTGCAATGTATAGGGTGCTAAAATCCTGTTCTAAATCATTTCGTATGATCCCAATTTGTTGTACTAATTTATGACTATGTTCTACGAATTTTTTTAGTTTTTCCTGATCAATTTTATCTAGCAATGGTCTTGGGCATGTTCTGTTAACTGTGTTTCTGGTTGTTTCCCAATTGCTATCAAAAATAAGATTTGCAAGTGACTTCTCCGTACTTATTCGTTCATAAAACCAAACAAAGTTATGATTACCAAAATCTTGTTCTAAAAGTGTCCAAAGACATGCTGAGTAAATACTATGAGGACTGTTGAGTAAATATGATCTATATGAAATCAAGTTCAACATACGTTTTATCGCACGTGGATTTTTTGGTGTAAATGTTGCAAATATTTCCTTTAAATCATCTGACATATTGTTCGTAAGAGATAAGAGGTATTCTTTAATTCGGTCTTGAGATGGTACGGGTATTCCAATTCTAATTTGAAATATTTTATCTAAATAATCCCGTGAATCGTGACCATCATCATTATCATTATCTTTAACATTATATTTCATCTTCCATGCTTGTTGAAGTCTATTAAAATCCACTGCTGCAATCACTATACAATTATGGATGCTAAGAAATAATTTCATCATGGCCAATATCTGTAAGGAATTTTCTACATCACATCTATCAAGGTCATCTATTATGATAACAAGTTTTTTATTAATTTGGAACACGATTGTTTCAAGATCACCAACAATAGATGAAATACGTTCTGCATTACCACGTAATATTTGCGTAGCAGTTCTAACATCCACCCCTAGAAATTTATCAGTCAATATGTAAACCGCCGCCTCTACAATTCTTTTTGCTAGTTCACCGTCTTTACCATGATATTTATTTGAGATTTCCGCAATTAACGCTAGTGACGGATTAGAATATTCATATTTCCAAGCCTCAAAGAATAAAACCTCAATTTTATCTTGATCTAATTTACTAGCTAAAGTTGTCATAATACTTGTTTTACCAGTTCCCCAATCTCCATGAATTGCAATTGAAGAGGATGAAATCATTTCATTGGATTCAATAAATGCTTTAAGGGTCTGCACTATTACATCATGACCTAATAACTTAGCATTATCAGAAGGATCATCGTTTACTGGTTTTAATTCAAATTCCTCAGATGCCAAATTATGTTCACATAGGATGATGACTAATTAAAATTTCTTTAAAGAAATATTAGCTCGATTTAAGCATAATAAAACAAATACGGATATTCAACTCAAAATCAAATGAATCTTAGGAGAATTGAGGCGATCTCAGGTCTGATGAAGATAAAACGGCACAAAAGACGACTTTGTAAGGTATCAGAAGATGATTTAGCCCGTGAAGACGCAATATGCATGACAAGGAAGGTTTGTTGGCGGGGGTTACTGTTTTCACTTGACGTAAATAACAGAATCTTCTGTCACCACACAATCCATCTTTATGTCATGGTCATCTTGGGGAAATGACTTTAGCACGTGTTTTGAGTATGTCAAGCCAATTTTCTTTGATTTTTTACCGTGTAGGTATCTATCATAGAATCCAAAACCATATCCTAGTCTATATCCCTCACGAGTCAGTGCAATCGCAGGCACTATGATAACATCGAGTTTTTTGACAGTCTCACATTTCTCCTTGGGCTCCATCACTGAGAAATTACCAAGCTCAAGATCTGATGCATTTGAAATTTTCTTAAAGACCAGATCATTCTTGTCAACTCTTGGGAGTGCAACTTCTTTTCCTTGGCTGAAAAACTCGTGCAACAGATCGTGTGTCTGAACTTCACTTCCTATTGAATAATACGTGCCAATTGATTGTGCTTGTCTGTAAAAGTCTATTTTTCTTAGATTGTCCCGGATCTTGTTGCTTGCAATTTTTATAAAATCAAGCGAGAGTTCATCTCTTGCATCTAACATCTGCTTGCGCAGTCTTGATTTTTCAACTGGGTTGGACAAATTCTTTACTAATTGATGCAGCTGTTACGGTGTTTTTTAAAAGCATCGCTATTGTCATCGGGCCTACTCCTCCTGGCACTGGCGTTACATATGATGCCTTTTTTATGACATTGTCATAATCTACATCTCCTACCAATTTTCCCTCAAGTCTTGCAGTGCCCACATCTATTACCACTGCACCTTCTTTTACCATGTCTTCTGTCAAGATGAACTTTGATCTATTTCCTATTGCGGTAATTATGATATCTGCACCAAGGCAATGTTCCTTGAGATTCTTTGTTTTAGAGTGACATGTTGTTACAGTAGCATTTTTTTCAATCATGAGATTGTATAGTGGTTTTCCTACCAAATTACTTCGGTTTATTATTACTACATTTTTTCCCTCCAACTCTATTTTGTAATACTCGAACATTTCCATTATTCCTGATGGTGTACAAGGTTTGAGAATTGACCTTCCTGATGTCAAAAGACCAATGTTGTATGGCGTTAATCCGTCAACATCCTTTACTGGTGATATCCTAGAAGTTGTGGTAAAATCGTCTAGTTGGCTTGGTAATGGAAGCTGGACTAGAATTCCATGAACTGTCTCATCATTGTTTAATAGGTTAACCAAAGAATTCATCTCTTTTTGAGAAAATGTGGCAGGAAGTTTGTGGTCTTTTGTAATGATACCTACGTCGGCACAGGCCTTTTGCTTGTTTTTTACATATGTAGCAGAAGCTGGATCGTCGCCCACTAGAACCGTAGCAAGACACGGCACTATACCATCATCTGATAGTTCCTTTACAGCTAGTCGTACCCTATCCTTGACAGACGATGCCACTGCAATGCCGTCTATTTTCTGTCCAGTCAAACAACATTGAATGATTTTTTGGATATTTAATCTTTGGAAATTTTACCTGTTCCACAAATGTAGATTTAGTTAAAATCATTAAGCACTCGTTTGTAGTGATATCATTGAAGATAACATTTGATACAAATGAATATGTAAAAAAAATTGCAAAAAGTGATACATACTTTCATACGTTTCTAAACCGGGAAAACATTGCAGCGGGGATTCTGCGACTTGGACCTGGTGACAAGGATACACAAGAGCCACATGACAGCGATGAGGTTTATTATGTTGTAAAAGGTGATGGGTTTCTTGAAATTAATGGAACAAACCATTCCATTTCAGAAGGCATGTCGTATTTTGTTGCAAGAAAAATACCACACAAATTCCATGGAAACAAAAAAGAACTTGTTGTAATGTATTTTTTTGGCGGACCTGATACTTAAGACGAAACCGTTTTTCTTCCAACTATCTTTATCTTTCCTTTGGCAACAAGCTTTACTGCCTTGGGGTATATCTTGTGCTCTTGCTTGAGAATTTTTTTAGAAATGCTTTCTTCTGTATCATTGTCTTTTATCTTGACAACTGATTGTAAAATGATGGGTCCAGTATCCACTCCTTCATCTACAAAGTGAACGGTACATCCAGAATATTTTACTCCATATTCCAAGGCTTGTCTTTGTGAGTGCAATCCTGGAAATGCTGGCAATATGGCAGGGTGTATGTTCAGTATTTTTCCCTTGTAGTGTCTGATAAACTCTGGACTCATTATTCTCATAAATCCTGCAAGGCAGATGAGGCCGTTTTGTGGCGTCACATTGTGCTTTTCAAGGACTGATACTAGTTTCGAGTCATATTCCCAGGTTCCTCCCTTGAGGCCATTGCTTTCAACAATCTCTGTCTCTACTCCTAGCTTTTGGGCTATGACAAGTCCTTTGGCATCTGGCTTGTTTGAAATTACTAGAACTGGTTTGATTGGAATCTTGTTTTTTTTAACAGCCTTTAAGATATTTTCCATGTTGCTTCCCCTACCTGAAATCAAGATGGCAAGATTTAGCATGACTTGATTCTAGTCTGTTGTAAATAAAACACTTTACTAATTTTAATTCAAATATGATAGATCGATGTTTAATCCACTATACCAAATGTTGTGCTCGATTAATCTTGCAATTTATATCCAATCTGATGGGCACAAATCTCAAATTGAATTCAAAGGTTAGGATGACATCAAATGGAATCGCAGTAATGTATGGTGACAAGACAGTTCATCTTGATCCAAAACGAGGAACTGGAGATGGCATTAGCTTTGTATCTCATGCACATCTTGACCATTTACACAATCAAAAAGGACATGGAATACTCATTGCCTCCAAGCAGACAAGTGAGATTGCAAAACTTAGGGGCTATGTGATTGAAAACTATGTTGAACAATATGAGAATTTTTCTATGATTGATGCAGGCCACATACTTGGGGCAAGGGGGCTCTTGTTTGATGATGTATTTTATACTGGGGATATTTCAATTCGTGACCGGGGATTTATGAAAGGTGCAACTGTTCCCAGGTGCAAAACACTGATCACTGAATGCACATTTGGAATGCCGGAATACATTTTTCCTACAATTGGAGATACTGTGAAACGGGTAAATGAAATCATTTCAGATCTTTATGGCAAAGGAAAACCAGTGATTTTACTTGGGTATGAGCTTGGAAAAGCCCAGATCTTGTCTCATTTGTTTGCACATTGGCAGCCGTATTACCATGACTCTGTAAAAAAAGTCAATGACTTGTATAGACAATTTGGAGTGCCACTTGATGAATCAATTGGTCATACAGAGGCCGAGGCACAAGGGCTGCTTGAGAAAAAACCTTGGTTAATGATTGCGCCAAACATGAGTGGAAAAAATGCCTTTATCAAATACATGAAGTCCAAGTATGATGCAATAACAATTGGGTTTAGTGGATGGGCACAATCTTCGAGATTCTCCTTTGCACGCAGTCATGATTATTCCATTCCGCTAAGTGATCATTGCGATTATGCTGAATTGATTGATTTGGTAAAACGATGCAATCCTGAAAAAATATACACAGTGCATGGGTTTGTAGACGAGTTTGCTGCAGACCTTGTCAAAATGGGATATGATGCACAACCTCTACGCGAGGGTACAATTGACAATTATGTTTGAGATGGATTTTTTCTTAACCTATGTCTAAAATTTATCGTAATGTTGTTTAACTTGACTTTTAAAATACATGTAAGGAAATGAAGTCAAATCCAAAACCTGACACATCTGCATCTACACTAATCACTGAACGCATTGCAGAACTTGGTGACTGGCGCGGAAAAGTGCTTGCAGACATACGCAAAATAATTCATGATGCAGATCCTAAAATCGTTGAAGAGTGGAAGTGGAGTGTTCCGGTATGGTCACACGATGGACTAGTCTGCACTGGGGAGACATACAAGAGTGTTGTAAAAATAACTTTTGCTAAAGGCGCCTTTTTGAAAGATGCCAAGGGTATCTTCAACTCTAGTCTTGAAGGTAACGTAAGACGTGCAATTGACATTCATGAAGGAGAAAAGATTAACGCATCTGCTTTCAAAGGTATCATTCGTGCTGCTATATCTTATAATGCGTCTAGCAAGAAAAAACAGGTTTAGAGCCATTCTAAAAAAAGAAAATATCTCTACTGTGAACTTTGTTGCTTGGCTTTATCGTCCTTTGATTTTTGATTTGCCACTGCATTCTTAGTGCTTTCAAGATATGCTATGGTAGTTCCCAAATTTCCAAACCCCATTGCATTTAGTGACTCGGATGGAATCATGACAATTGTATTTCCTTGTACCTTGATTGATTCGTATAACATGTTTGATTGTCGCAATGCATATGCTACAGGATTATCTGCGTATACTCTGGCTGCCTCTTGAAATTTTTGTGCAACTAGTATCTCTGATTCTCCATATGTTACTCTGGCATTCTTTTCACGCTCAGCCTGTGCTTGCATTGACATGGCAGATTCCAACTCTTGTGGAATTATCACTTGGCGAATTTCTACACCTGTTACCTCCATTCCCCAACTGCTTGCCTCTGCTGCAATTATGGTTTTTACATGTTGATTGATCTCTTCTCTTTTTGAGAGCACATCTTGGAATTGTGACGAACCGATATTATTTCGAAGTGTAGTTTGAGAGACTTGCTGTATCATCTGGTTAAAGTTCTCTACGTTTAGTATCGCATCTTTTGCACGTGCATCAATTATTTTGTAACGAAGTATCGCATCTATGGTAACTGGAACGTTATCCTTTGTCAGCATCCTCTCAGCTTTGAACTCGCTTACTTTTTCTCGTATATCCACAACTAGAATATTGTCTGCAAAAGGCAGTCTTGTCTGGATGCCCGGACCTACCTGTCTTTGATATTTTCCTAGTCTGAGTATTACTGCTCTTTCATATTGGTTGATTATCATTAAAAATGAAGAAATTATCAATGCTATGCCTAGTACAAGTGAGCCAAGTGTTATGGCATTGTTACTAGTTGACAAACCTATGCCAAGACCAATGATGAGAATTAAAACTCCTAAAATGACATGGTATCCAGATCCTTTTTGTCTGATGAGTTTTTCTGCAAAATTAAATGACATGTGTTATCTTGACACCTGATATCATTGACACGTCCTGTAATTTAAAGGGGAACAAACTAGGCAAAATGACAACGCCTGAAAAATATGGCAAGTTTGAAAATTTGAAAATGTAAACTGTACCATCATGTAAATTTGCGAATTGCTCTATTGTATGCAACTCCAAACCTGTGTGCCTCATCTCTTGCATGTTGCAAGACCTTTAGTCCAGGATTGGTCTTTACCATGACTAGAGGTTTGCTTGCTTGTGGCTGGTAGACTTCTTCATTCTCTTTTGCAAGTGATACACACGGTATGTCTACACCAATTGCATGCAATGCTTCAAGTGCTGCATTTAGCTGTCCGCGACCGCCATCAATTAGCACCAAGTCTGGCATCTTTGATTTTTCTTCCTTTAGTCTTAGGTAGCGTCTTTTGACTATCTCATTTATCATTGCAAAATCATCTCGTCCCCGTACTGTCTTTATCTTGAATTTTCTATATCCTGATGTATGGGGTTTTCCATCAACCATACACGACATGGAACCCACTGCATAATCTTCGCCATGGTTTGAAATATCAAAACATTCTATGGTTCTTGGGATATTTTGTAATCCTAGTCTTTCCTGGAGTTCAACTAGTGCAGGGTCTGCACCCTTTGTTATTGCAAGTGATATGTTTCTCATTATCAGATCAATTATCTCGCGCCTCTTTCCAGTTGCTGGTACCATGATGCGTACTGAAAATCCTGATGTGCGCGCAAACACTTCTTCTAGTATCTCTTTCTTGTCTGGTATCTCACTTGTTATGATATATCTTGGAATTGGATTTGTGGAATAGTACTGGGATAGGAAACTAGAAAATGTATTGTCTCCCACCAAGTCAAATGAAAATTTGTTCCTGTCCTTTATCACTCCGTTTGACAAACGAAAGCTCATCACATTTGCAGTCTGGTCTTTTATTTTGATGCCAAAATATTCTTCATCAGAGCCAATCTTTGGCGACTCCATTTTTTGTCTGACTTGGAGATTTGTCAGTCGCTGCAGTGTGTCATGAATCTCTTTTGCTTTTTCATACTGGCGATTCTCAGATGCATGATTCATTTCCTTTTCTAGATTTTTGACAAAATCTTCTAGTCGTTGTTTGCCTTTGAGAATAGATTCAAGATCAGAGATGTGTTTACCATAATCTTCTTGGGCTTGTTTGAACTGGCATGGAGCTTCGCAGTTTCCAAGGTGATATTCTAGACATGCCTCTTTTGGAAGCCTCTTGCATATTCGTATCTTGAATGTCTTGCGTAAAAGGCCAATTGAGAGCATCTTTGAGCTTCCATGAGTAAAAGGCCCATACATTTTGCCACCTCCTAGGAACTGTCCTGTCCTTGTCCTTCTTGCTACCATGAGACGGGGATATTCCTCATTTGTAATTCTCAGGTAGGTGTATCTCTGCTGGTCCTTGAGTTCTATGTTGTATGGTGGCCTGTAGCGCTTGATCATATTTGCCTCTAGCAAAAAGGCCTCTTCTTCATTGTCTGTTAAAATAAATTCAATGTCTGAAATTTTTTCCACCAATTTTTGTGTCTTGTAATTTTGGTTCTTTAAAAAATATGACTTGACACGATTTTTGAGATTCTTTGCCTTGCCGATGTACAGTATTTTTTCTGTTTCATCTTTCATGATGTAAATGCCTGGGTGTGACGGAATTGATACTGTAGAAATATCAAGAGTCATTTTTCAAAATGCGTTTTATGTATTGACCAGTATAGCTTCGTGGATTTTGTGCAACTTGTTCTGGCGTACCTGATGCAACAATTGTTCCACCGCCGTCTCCACCTTCTGGACCTAAATCAATTATCCAGTCAGAATTTTTGATTACATCCATGTTGTGCTCTATTATGATTATTGTATTTCCAAGATTTACCAATCTGTTTAGAACTTCAAGCAATTTTTGGACATCTGCAAAGTGTAGTCCTGTTGTTGGCTCGTCCAAAATGTATACTGTTCTACCAGTGTCACGCTTTGACAACTCTGATGCAAGTTTTACACGTTGTGCTTCTCCACCTGATAATGTTGTTGCAGCTTGTCCTAGCTTGATGTATCCTAGACCAACATCTGATACTGTTTGCAACTTTCTCTGGATTGAAGGAATGTTTACAAAAAATTCTAACGCTTCTTCTACTGTCATTGCTAAAATATCTGATATGTTCTTGTCCTTGTAATGTATTGCAAGTGTTTCAGAATTGTAACGCTTGCCTTTGCATTCATCGCAGACCACATAAACATCTGATAAAAACTGCATCTCTATTTTTTTGACCCCGTCACCTTCACATGCAAAACATCTACCATCTGCAACGTTAAATGAAAACTGTCCTGGACTGTATCCTCGCTCCTTTGATAGTTCCGTTCCTGCGTATAATTCTCGAATTGGGGTAAATGCGCCAATATACGTGGCAGGATTTGAGCGTGGAGTCCTGCCTATTGGGGATTGGTCTATGCCAATGACTTTGTCAATCTCATCCATTCCTGATATGCTCTTGTGCCTTCCAGGCCTGTCTATCGAGCCGTAAATGTCAGATGCTAACGCCTTGTACAGTATGTCATTTACAAGTGTTGATTTTCCAGACCCTGATACTCCTGTTACGGTAACCATCATACCAAGTGGAAACTCGACATCAATGTTTTTGAGATTATTCTCTGATGCACCCTTGAGGATGAGGCTGCCTTTTTGCTGATGTTTGTTTTTTACAAGTTTTATTGCATCGTGGTTTTTGAGATATTTTCCGGTTACTGATTTTTCACTTTTTAGAATCTCATTTATGGTTCCTTCAAAGACAACATTTCCTCCATGTACTCCTGCATCTGGTCCAAGATCAATTATCCAGTCTGAGCTTCGCATTACTTCTTCATCGTGCTCCACAACAAGTATTGTATTTCCAAGGTCACGAAGTTTTGTCAGAGTCTTGATTAGTTTTGCATTGTCTCTTTGGTGCAAACCAATTGTGGGCTCGTCAAGAACATAGAGGACACCTGTGAGGTTTGATCCTATCTGTGTTGCAAGTCTAATTCTCTGTGCTTCTCCACCTGATAACGTGGAGCTAACACGATTTAGTGTGAGATAATTCAGTCCAACATTTTTTAAAAATTCTAATCTTGATAGTACCTCTTTTAGGATGGATTTTGCAATGTATTTTTCTGTCTCACTTAGCTGGAGGTTTTTGAAAAATTCATAACATGAATCAATTGACAAGTCGCATACATCCATGATGGAAAGCGAGTTTATTGAAACTGATAATGCTTCATCCTTTAGTCTTCTGCCCTTGCACAAGTTACATGGAGTCTCTCTCATGAACTTGCTCAACTCTTCTCTTTTTGATTCAGAATCAGTCTCTGCAAAGTTTTTCTGAAGACTTGGTATTACGCCATGGAAATTGTTGGTATACTCCCACCTGGAATCGGTAGACTGGGATTCATAAGAAAACTTGACTGCTTCTTGGCTTCCATACAAGATTACCTGAAGTTGTTTTGGACTCATCTTGTTGATTGGAGTCATTAAATCAAAGCCGTATTTTTTTCCAACATCTCGTAGAGTCTGTCTTCTAAATGATGAAAACCTCCCTGACCATGGAACTATGGCCCCATCTAGAATTGACTTGGTCTTGTCTGGTATAAGCAAATCAGGCTCAAATTCCATCTTTACTCCAAGGCCATGGCATGTCTTGCACGCACCAAATGGAGAGTTGAAGGAAAATCCTCTTGGTTCTAGTTCTCCTATTGAGATTCCACAAAACGGGCATGCATTATTTTGAGAAAATATCTTTTCTTCTGTATCTACAACCATGACATCTCCCTTGCCTGCCTTGAGTGCAGTCTGGATTGATTCGTACAGCCTGCTTTTTTCTTCCCATGATGCCTTGACCCTGTCTACAACAATCTCGATATTGTGCCACTTTTGTTTATCAAGCACCGGAAACTCTCCTTCAAGCTCTATGATTTCCCCATCGACTCTAATTCTTGAATATCCTTGTTTTTTTACTTGCTCGAATAATTTTTCATAAGTTCCTTTTTTTCTCCTGACAAGTGAAGCTAGAATCAAGATTTTTCTTCCATCTGATTCTTTTAGTATTGATTCACAAATTGACTCGATTGATTGGTTTGATATCTTTCTTGAACATTTGGGGCAGTGGGGTGTACCAATTCTTGCATACAACAATCTAAGATAATCATAAATTTCTGTTATAGTTCCAACCGTAGACCTTGGGTTTTTGCTTGTAGTCTTTTGCTGGATGGATATTGCAGGAGATAATCCTTCAATTGAATCAACATCAGGCTTGTTCATCATTTCAAGGAACTGTCTTGCATATGCAGAAAGTGATTCTACGTATCTTCTCTGGCCCTCTGCATATATGGTATCAAATGCAAGTGTTGATTTTCCAGATCCTGATAATCCTGTTATTACTACAAGTTTATTCTTTGGAATATCCACGTTGATGTTCTTTAGATTGTGCTCCCTTGCACCACGGATAATTAATTTGTCATTCATTTCGTAATTGTTTTTGTATCCTTGTCAGTTTATCACGATATTCAATTGCATGCTCAAAGTCAAGTTCTTCTGCGTAGCGTTTCATTGTTGCCTCTATCTCTATTGCCATGGTCTGTATATCATGCTTTGACATGTGTTTTGTTTCATCTAGTACAATTGTCTGCTGTGGAATTGCCTTTGTAATGCTTGTTGGAGTAATTCCCATTTTTTGATTGTACTCTATCTGTTTTTTCCTTCTTCTATCTGTCTCTGATATTGCAAGTACCATTGATTGAGTTTTTTTATCTGCATACATGATTACAGCACCGTCTACGTTTCTTGCAGCCCTTCCAAATGTCTGGATCAAGCTAGTCACATTTCTCAAAAACCCTTCCTTGTCTGCATCAAGTATGGCTACAAGGGCGACTTCGGGGATATCCAAACCCTCTCTTAACAGGTTGATTCCAACTAGGACATCAAATTCGCCTAGCCTGAGCTGCCTAATTATCTCTGTTCTCTGCAGGTTTTCAATCTCAGAGTGCAGATAGCGTACCTTTACTTGGTGTTTTGATAGATATTCTGCCAAGTCTTCTGCCATTCTCTTTGTTAATGTGGTAACCAGTACACGCTGGTTCTTGTCGGTTCGTTTTTTTATTTCTAAAATCAAGTCATCCATCTGGTTTTCTGTCTTTCTTATTTCAGTTGTTGGATCGACAAGTCCTGTTGGTCTAATTAGTTGTTCAACAACTTGGAAACTATGTTTTCTTTCATAATCACTTGGTGTTGCAGAAACAAATATTGTATTTTTGATATACTTTTCAAATTCTTCAAATCGCAATGGTCTATTATCAAACGCACTGGTTAATCTAAAACCATAATCAATTAGAGATTTTTTTCTAGTGTGGTCGCCATTATACATGCCGTGTAATTGTGGCAGTGTTACATGGGACTCGTCAATTACAAGCAAAAAATCATCTCCGAAAAAGTCCAAGAGACAAAACGGGGGCTCACCCGGTTGTCTTCCATCAAAGTGTCTTGAATAGTTTTCAATTCCAGAGCAATAGCCTAATTCTTCTATCATTTCTAAATCATACTTGGTTCTCATTTCCAGTCTCTGTCTTTCAAGCTCTGGCAGTTCTGTCAATCTTTGTTTTAGTTCTTCTCTGATTCTCTGTACTGCAATCTTTCTTACATCTGCTGCAACAAGATAATGCTTTGCTGGATAAATTTTGATTTTTGAGATTTGTTTTTTCTCTTTTAATGAGACTGGATCGCAAATTGATATCTTTTCAATATCATCTCCAAATAATGAAATTCTCACTACTGAATCAGAGTATGCTGGAATGACATCGATAGTATCTCCCTTGATTCGAAATCTGCCTGCTAAAAGTTCGATGTCATTTCTCTCATATCTTGCATTGACAAGTTTTTTGATGAGCGTACCTCTTCCTATCTCTGCATCTTTTTCTAGAGTAATTGCCATAGTTTCCCACTCGCTAGGCGAGCCAAGAGAGTAGATGCATGATACGGTAGCTACAATAATTGTAGGCTCTCCTGATAGTAGCATTGCAGTTGCCTCTAGACGCAGTTTCTCTATCTTTTCATTAATCTGGGTATCTTTTTCTATGTAGGTGTCTGTCTGGGCGATATAGCTCTCGGGCTGGTAATAGTCATAGTATGAAACAAAATATCCGACATTATTTTTTGGGAAGAACTGTTTTAGCTCTGCATAAAGCTGAGCGGCAAGTGTCTTGTTGTGAGATATTACTAGTGTCTTTTTGCCAGTCTTGGCAATTGCGTTTGCAACTGTAAATGTCTTACCACTACCTGTTACACCAAGTAGTGTCTGGATCTTTTTCTTTTGTATCCCTTGTACAAGTTGCTCGATTGCAAGAGGCTGGTCTCCTGTTGGGGCAAATTCTGAAACAAGTTCAAAGCTTGGATTTTCTAGCAAACATTACAAACTAGTCTTGTTTCAAATTTAAAGCAAATGGTAATTATGATATCTTTACCAACTAATCTCTTCTGAAATCTGCAGGCCGTCTTTTGTCTTTGTAATGCCCATTTTCTTTACAGTCTCTTGTGCAGTTGGACTGTTTCGCTCTAGTATTTTTTTTGCAATATCTAGTCTTGTTTTCTTGTCCCAGTGTTGGCCTATCTTGTATTTGCCTTTCATTGTAACCGGAACGACCTTGATTATTGCAACTTCTTCTACCACTGGCATGTCATGTGTTAGTTTTTCATACCCTCCCTCGGGCTGGTATTTTTTCATCAATTCATTTAGTGCCTTGGTCTTTTCTTTTGGGTCTGAAACAAGACTTGCCTTTCCTTTGATTACTACACTGATGTATAATGTGTCTGCTTGTGATGCATCAGTTGGGGATGTAAAGTATGATGGCAAAAATTCAAGACTGTAGTCAACTTCAAAGCCAACCTTGGAGTTCTTTGAGATGTTCTCTAGTTTTTCTCCTCTTGGATGAGAATGCATGTAAATGGCATCATTTGCATAGACAAAATTCATTGGTATTATCTGAGGAAATCCATCCTTGTCTATGCTTGCTACCCTGCCTGTCTCTTGTTGGTTTAGAAACTCGATTATCTTTTCTTTTGACTTGATCTCTAGTCTTCCTAATAGTTGCACAAATCCTTGTTATCAGAGATGATATTTCTGCATATGGTTTTAATAGATAAATGCAAGTGGCTACAACATAAGATATGCTAGATGGATCGCGATATCTTGGTCTAGTTGCGGGCTTGGTAGTAGGTGCTGTAATGGGATTTGCAAGCTATGTGTATACTCTATTTGGTAATACAATTCCGTCGTTTTTTGCAGTATATTTCAGAGAAATTGGTGCTGCTATCATTATGATGGCAGTCTTTGTATTTGCAATAGCTTGGTTAATGAAGGCAAAACCAAACAGACGACCACAAAAATACCTAGTCAAGGTGTTTGATGTATGTGGAGTGGAAACATCGATAGATGGCATCAGGACTGAATTTAAAACGCATGATGTTGCCTGGAGCTTTATGAAAGAGTACAAAAAATCTTATCCACTCTATAACTTTGCTCTAGTGTCTGATCTGCCAAATTCTGAAAAGCTAACGATATTTCGTTATCTATAGAGTAAGAAAATTTCATGTTACTATTCTGATGTGCGAATAATTGATTCTCTAATTGCTATTTGAGGAATTGAATCATCTGAACAATTCCATAAATGGGTCTGAGATTACATGATAGTATCTGAATCTGCGGGTCTCAGACCTTTTGTTCTCTGCTGGCAATACTATATCAGGTATTTTTCTCATACTCGTTCTGTTCCCAATAAAATTCAAGCCTTAAATCTAATCATCTGAGGAACATGCCGTGGTCTTAAACAATATAGTGATGAAAATTGATGAACAATATCTAATTGAGACTAATGAACAGGTTCTCTTAAGACACAAGAAAAGAACTAATGAACAAGTACATTTTGGGGTAATTCAAAAAAATATGGACGAAGTGCTTTTCATGATAAGTAATGTTGGAAATTCTGGAAATAAAGAACAAGATTTACTTGAAATATCTACTCATATCCTAGGTGCAATTATTTTGAAACAACCATTTATGGATGGTAATAGGAGAACTGGAATTATCGCTACGGGTAAATTTCTACGTGATAATGGATATGATTTAGATATTGATCCAGAAGAGATGAATTCTGAATTAAGATCGATGTTAAGAAAAATTAAGGATCAACTGTTAACCTTGAATCCGGAAGTCATGAAACAGTTGACCTTTTATATTTCGCAAAGAATGAGAAAACATGAGTCCTGAAGATAAGAAAATTAACGATGAACTTATGGAGAAATATTCTAAACTTTTAGATGATCTCGCTCATGATGACTAGTTTCTAACCTTTTCAAATCTCTACGCTGTTCTATGAACGCCTAAGTTATGATGTTGAACTTTATGTATGACGTCTGAGTCTGAAATTAATTTATCAATATTTTAAGAGGGGGGACGAACCAAGTGAATAATCCTCCTAAATGGAATCTTGAAAGGATTTCAAATTAAAATTGCGATACCCATCAATGGTAACAATCTAGAAATTTGCCCAAAACCATTTTTGATTGCAATCTAATGCTAAAAATATAGAAGAAATATACGTCAATTTTTTAAATCATGTGTGTCTCGTCCATAACAAGCGTGAAAAGCCTATGCCTTTCAATAATTTTGATTTTAACTTGTTGTGCAACTGGATTTTTGTGTTCAAATGCTTATGCCCAGTCTGAAAACACAACCATTGTCAGATATGTTCCATTGCAAGGTTCAGAATTGAGCTTTGATGCTGAACAGGGACAGGAAATTAAAATTCCAGTACAAGTTGTTTTGCCTCCCGGCTATAAGATCATAAACCTCTTGTCTATCGTCTCACCTTGGCCTGATGGAATCTATAGTACTTTCAGCCCGCAGTCTATACAAAACACATCTTCTGGAAATACGACTCTCCAGATATACGTCCAGCCATATGTCACGCCTGGAAACTATACTCTTGATTTAGTTGCACAGGGGTGGGTAAATGATACAACAGGAAACGAAATCATGGTAAATTCAGAACCTCCAACTCCAGTTTCAATCAAGGTACTACCCCGTAACGGAGAGATTTCGTTAACCCTTGGCAATATGACTGACATAAAAAGAATGAATTATTGCTATGACAACGGTTGTTCAGGCTTTACTTCAATTGAAAAATATCAGATACTTCTGCAATCCAGAATTAACACTACAGTATCTCTTAGCGGACCTGATGTGCTTCCGGAAAAATGGATACATTTTGACCCAGTACAGGTAAACACTGGACCAGAAAGTGTGGAAAGTTTCATGACAATTGCTGGAATGGTGCAATCGTTGACTGGGATTAATCCAATTTCTACAAAGATATTTACAGTGAAAGCAGAATCACAAGATGGCTCTACCGCACAGGTCTACTTTCCATATGAAAACAACTTCGACGTGACAGTTTTGCACCGTATTGAACCGATCAAATTCACACAACCATTTGAAACTAATATCAATGGCAATAATTCAGGGGTCTACGCTGTTGTATATGACCCAGGTAAGAACGATTCAATCTCGGTACAGCTTTCAGTTGCAGGCCTTGAGTACAACGACCAGATCATACCACTTCCGTCCTCTATTGATATGAAGATAAAAAAGACTTCATTTCTCCTAAATTCTAGCCAGATTTACTATATTCCAGTAATAGTGCGAACGTCCAACGCAGTGGTGGGAAATCACTATGTTGTAATCAATGAGACAATAGGCGACAAACAATTCCTCTCTACTCTCCCGTTTTATGTGATGCCTAACATCTGCACTGGTGGACCTGGAATGTGTCAAGTGCAGTCAACCCCAGAATTTCCATTTGCAATTCCAATTTTACTAGTTAGCATTACTTTGTTGATCATATTTTACAGGATTAGATTTGTAAAATGAAAACACTACATCTTGTAATAATTCTTGCAATATCCTTGCCCTTCATTGGCGGCATGGGTTTTACCATGCTTGCATTATCTCACATGCCAAATCAATCAAGCCAAGTTGTAACCACAAACAATGTCACAATGTCTTCTAGTAATGGCTCTTCTTTTGTGGTTGTCAATTCTATAACAAACCGAATTTATGTGACAAATGAAGTAGGACATACCATATCAGTCATAGATGGCAATGACAATGAAAAAATTGTAGATATGCCAGTTGATGAAATGCCATACAGACTTGCTGTCAACCCAAACACAAATCGGATATACGTACTTGAAATTCCTAAATTCAATAACCCAGAACAAAACAACACTTTATTGACAATAGATGGAACAAGCAATACCAAGGTCGGTGAATTACTTGTTGGCCCATATTCACAAATGGCTGTCAACCCAAACACAGATAGAATATACTTGTCAGAAAGTCACGGTGTAAATGGCATTGTACAAAATAGCAATGCACAGAATAGCACAGTGAATGTCTTAGATGGCAATAATGATAGCAAAATTACTAGTATCGCAATTGGAGGAGTTGTTACTGGAATGGCCGTCAATCCTGTAACAAACAAGATCTATGTCATACACAGACATGAAGGTTACTTGGGGATTAATGGTACGGTAACTGTAATAGACGGAAACAACAATACAAAAATTAGAGAAATACAAGTAGGTCTACAACCAACTGGAATAGCAGTCAATTCTGTAACAAACAGAGTTTATGTCACCAACTACAGAAGCGGTACCATGTCTGTAATTGATGGCAATAATGATATCATGCTAGGTAAACCTCACTTTTTGAATTTTAGTGTGGAAGGAATAGCAGTCAATCTCATAACAAACAAGATCTATGTTGCAGCTGGAACCATCAGTACACTATATGTCATAGATGGTAACACTGGCAACAAAATAGCTGGGATATCAGTATCTGGCTGGAGTGTCGATGTCAACCCAACTACTAATAGAATTTACATGCCAGACTATAGCTTTAACAACATTTCAGTCATAGATGGCAAATACAACAACATAATGAAAGTCATTCAAATAGGAAAATATCCTGACAACCTGAATCTAAAATAATTATATTTTTAGCCATTAGACTATACTGCAGGTTGACTAAAACCTAGATATGGTGGGTATTAAACTAATTTAACCAAACCCGCCCCCGGTGTTTTCTGTTCTGTATTTTAAAGGGGGGACTTGAACCAAGTGAACAAAACCTCTCAAGGATCCTTGAAAAATTACTTTCTTGGATTGTTCTGCTCTTTAAAGTACGGCATTACAGTTGATGCAAATTTATCAACAGAGCCAAAGTATCCTGAACCCCAGAATCTTACAATAAAGTGATTTACACCTGCCTTCATGAATTTCTCAAATACTGGTATAATGTCGTCTGGTGTACCCATTCCAATTGAAGAGCGTGCAACATTGTCTGGAATTGTCTGAGCAGCCTCTCTCATCTTTACAATCCATTCTTGATTTGACATTGAATATTCTGTAAAGTATTTCTTGAAATCAAAGCCTGCAACATCTTGGATTCCGTGAACCTTGAGAATTTCTGGCTTGAACAAGCTAACCTTTACTGCGTTTTTCATCTTTGCCCATGCACTCTCTGCATCTTCTGAAAAGTATACGTCAATATCTACTGCATAATTGAAATTCTCGTCTGTTCTTCCATTTTCTTTCATGGATGTCTTGATTGATTTTACATGTTCTGCATACAATTCTGGTGTGTATCCAATTGGAATCCATCCATCACCATACTTGCCACATAGTGCAAGTGTTCTTGGTGCACCTGCTGCCATGTAAATTGGTGGTGCTGGTTTGCGAATACTTTTTGCTTGTAAACATGCTTCTTCTAGTTGGTAAAATTCACCCTTGAAGTTTACTCTATGAGAAGGTGATGATTCGTAAAGTAATTTGATAACCTGTAATTGTTCTTCAAATCTGCCTACTGGTTTGTCCCACTGGATCTTGAATTCCTTGAGGTTCTGTGCTTCTCCTGCACCAATGCCCAAAGTTCCTCTTCCATGTGATACTCTATCAAGTGTAATTGATGCAAGTGCAATGTTTGATGGATGTCGTCTTACTGCGTCGGTGACACAAGTTCCAAGTTCTACTCTTTGTGTAACTGCTGCAATTGCAGAAAGCATAACCCATGGGTCATTTACTGTGGCCTTGTCCCATTGTGGAACATTGCTGTGATCCATGTACCAAATAGAATCATAACCTGTCTTGTCTGCCAAAACACACGCAGTAATTATTTGATCCTCGTTTAGCCCGAGTCTTGCAACATTGAGTCCTTGTTGAATTCCAAACTTTAGCATTTGCGAAATCCTTCATATTTGTCTTAAATCGGGTGTATTTAAGTTTAGTAATATTGTGATAATAATTGTAGATTTGCGGCTCGTATCACTTTATAAAAAAATTATAATGTTTTGAATTTGTAAAATGGATAGAAAAAGTAGACTAGAGTTTACCGTCTACAATGTCTTTTAACAGTTGGGCAACATCTTGTTTTGTCACTGGGAGTGGATTTGGATCCAAGTGACCCTTGTCTGTCATGACTACCTCTGCTGCCTCGTCAAATGGTGCCTTTAATGTCAATTTGTCAAACTTTAGTTTTTCAATGACTTCTTTGAATCTGTCATAGAAGATGGACTTGTTGAATCTATGCGCCACTGTGGTACATGATGATAATGAGTATCCGTGTGGTACACCTTCGTTTGAGAACACATACGAGAGTGCGTGTCCAAGTGTTGTTGATGCATTTCCAAATCCTACACCTGAAAGCATTGATCCAAATGGATAGTTTTCTGGTTTGTTGTTCATTATTGCGTCGTATAGTACATCAAATGCTGATTTGCACAACATCTTGGTGAATTCATTTCCTCGTTTACTATCATATCCTTCTGTTGCTTGTGCACATGCATCACAGACAGAGTTTTTGACAATTGCCTCTGGAGTGCCGTCCATGAAATAAGCATCAATTACTGCCATGTCTGCCAAGAATCTTTCATCTTGCAAGAGCTTTTTCTTGCCATCAAATTTTAGTACACAATATGTTGTCATCTCTGCACCTGTTCCAAATGTTGTTGGAATGAGTATCTTTGGAATCTTCATTTCCATTCCTGCATATTTTGCAACATCAAGAGAACTTCCTCCGCCAAGACCAATAATTGCAGATGGATTTTTTGGCTTGAATTCTGCCATTACCTTGTTTACTGTTTCAATTGATGGTTCTGGTTCTACTTTGTCATATAACATATAATCTTGAATCTTCATTCTTGCAAGCCACTTGGCTGATACGTCCGGTGGAGCAGTTGTTACAACTAGAGCATTTTTTGGATATTGTGTTTCCGATAAAGCATCTTTACCGAAATTAATTGTCTTTGGCATTCGAACTGTATTCATGAAAAAACTAGGGCCTACTACAATTATTATACTATGCCTTTTTTGCAGCCTAAATGTGAAGGTGGACTTTTTTTGATATTATTATGACACTAGTTATTGATATTGCAATGATCATTCCTGCTAGTGGGCCAAACTCTGGCACTGTAGAGCCACCACCTACCACAACTGAAAAAGTTGCTGTCTCTGGAGGAATTGGCTGGAATAATATTCCTTGGACTTCGACTGTAACCTGATATGTTCCTGCTGACTGGAACTGGAAAGGAATGCTGACTGAGCCTTCTGCAGTATGTGTAACCTCGGTTCCAAATACTTGGTTACTTCCTTGTGTCATGGATACTCTATAGTCAATGTGTTGCTGGACTGCGCTTTGTTTGTTAAGAAAACTGATCTTAAGTTCTGTCTGGTCTCCTGGATTTGGAGTTGCAGGGTCTGTCTCAAAACTAATGTTTAATGTTCCACCACTGGTTGGTTTTACAATTGGATCTGCATAAGCTGGAGCCATGAGAATTGTCATGACTGCCAAAGCGCCAAGTATTCCAAATAGTGACGCCTTTACACCATTTCTAGATTTTGACACAATATGGCTTGTAGGCTGGGATATATAAAAAAAGTGTAACAAAGGTAATGCACTCTTCTTGTCTGATGACATAAAGACTCAAAATTGACCAAATGTTACTTGTCATCAAGTGACAACAAGTGGTAACTAGAAATTTTCCGCCATTATCAACAAATTCTGCAAAAAATGATGTCTTGTCTATACTTGACGCAGGTCTTGGAGCCGCAAATCCAAGACAATATCTTGAAAAAATTGTACGAAATGATAAATTGGTTTTACCTGGAAAGAAAATTGATCTTAAAAAATATGACCGAGTACTCGTAGTTGCAATAGGTAAGGCGGCATATTCTATGGCGCATACTCTGGACTTGTTGACTCGAATTGATGGGGGACTACTCGTATCTCCTAGCAATGTTAAGGTAATACATAAAAAATTCAAGATGATTCGGGCAGGTCATCCAATTCCGAACAAAAACAGCCTGATTGCAGCAAAAAAGATCCTGGAATTTCTGGACAAGGTGACATTTCAAGATCTTGTGATATTTTTGATATCTGGGGGGTCGTCATCACTAGTATGTCTCCCAGATGGAATAACACTTGGACAAAAACAGGCAACAACTCGTCTTTTGTTAAAATGTGGTGCTAGTATACATGAAATTAACTGTGTGAGAAAGCATCTCTCAAAGATTAAGGGTGGCAAGATGGTAGAGCACATACGATCAGACTCTGTTTCTCTTGTCATGTCTGATGTTGTAGGGGACGATCTCTCAAGTATTGCATCTGGTATGACGTATTATGATAATACCACTTTTGCAGATGCAAAAAAGATCCTAAGAAAATATCATCTTGAGAAACTTGTCCCAAAAAATGTGATGTATCACATAGATCTTGGAGTATATGGCAAGATAAAAGAAACTCCAAAGAAAGAAAAAATAAAAAATTACATCATTGCAACAAACAAAGATTGTCTTGATGCCATGAAATTGCGCGCAAGATCTCTTGGCTATTCTACAAAAACTCTGGATAGTATTTCAGGGGATGTAAAAGATCTTGGATCGAAAATATCGAAAACATTTTCTGGAAACAAAAAAAGTTGTGTGATATTTGGTGGTGAAAGTACTGTTGTTGTAACTGGTAAAGGAAAAGGCGGACGAAATCAAGAACTAGTTTTGTATTGTGCATCTAGTCTGTCAAAGAAAAATGATGATATCCTGATTGGATCTGTTGGTACTGATGGAATAGATGGTACCACCAACTGTGCTGGCGCAATTTGGCAGTCTGGTCAGAAAACAGACAAGATAAAACAATATCTTGATTGCAACAACTCGTACAACTTTTTTAAAAAATATGGCGGACTGGTATTCACAGGTCCCACTGGAATAAATCTGATGGATGTTGGTGTCATACTACGAAAATAGCAACTTGGTTGCCTTGTTTTCGGTTTGATCTATCAATTGATATCTGACATCAAGATCTCTTTGTTTGATTATCTGATCAATGAAAATTATTCTTCTTTCTATGAAAACATCATCCGTTGATTCATTTTTTGTAAGACGATCGAACATTGATTTTTGATCCAACATGATTTTGATCACATCGCCATTTTTAATTATGTATCTACCAATACTCCAAAAAATTCCAACATGCAATGCAATGTATTTTGATTGCTCTGGGGTAACAATGTTGTAAAAATATTCTGCATGCACTCGACTCTCTTCTTCTCTTGATTGGGTGTTTTCAATTGTCCAGGAGATCTTTTTTTGATCACCGTCAAAAAAGTAAATATGTTCCATGTCAACATATTTACTAAATATGTCAATATATTTTCTGTATACTACTGAATAAGAAAAATGAAAACTTGCTAATCGTGTTAGAAGCAAATTCCTTCTTTACAAATATGGTCGACGAACTTGTTGATTTCTCAGAATATGATCCAGAGCTTGCTGAAGGACTCAAATGGATTGACGGCGAAGCACAAAAACGAGGAATTACATTTTATGAAATGGTGTTTCACGTATTGCACAGACATGACGTAGATTCTAAAGCAAAAGACTGGCTTGCAAATAGAAACTAGTCTAGTATTTTGATTTTAAACTGCTTGAATATTTTATAATTTTGTCTAATGTGAAATTTGTAAATGATTTTGAATTTACAAAAATTAGGAGGAATTTTCCCTAACATTATTTGCTGGGATTTACCCATGTTACATTGTATGCAATGTTTCCTGGTACCATGGTATTCCATGCTACATTCTGTGTTGTCTGTGGAGCAAGGTTTGCCGGATGGCTTTCAGTCATGGTAACTGTAACGTTTTGGTCTGCACCTGTGTTGCTAACACATGTACCAAGTTGATATCCTGGAGCGCTTGTGTCATACCACGTAGTACCGTTCTGTGTATTGTTCTGTGAGCTTTGATTTGGCGTATGAATTGTAAATGTCACTGTGTATGACTTGTTGTTCTGTAGATGAAATGTTACTCCTGGTTGTGCTATTGGGTCAATTGTCTTGTGTCCGACTGTAATCTTCATTGCTGTAATGGTACCGTCATATCTATTGGAACACGTTGACGGTGCTTGACCCATTGCATATGCCTGATTTGCTGTAACTCCAAGTGTTGCCACCAAAATTACTACAAACAGAATAGACAAATTCCTGCCATGGTTGTTTGTTGTTCTAATCGAGTTTTCCAACATCATCTGTAGGGTTTCTAATCTATGTAAGCGCATGCTGAGATTCTTCTATAATTTGGGTACATTGTAAAATAATATTATTTTGAAAAACTGGTATTTTTTTAAAATGATGAAACTACATTTGTGTCAAACGCTTTTCAATTGACACATATTCGCATCCTGATGGTCCACAATATTTTCCAACATAGACTGCTTTTGGTCTGTAAAGCATTGGCTTTGGTGCTGCCTCTGCAAATTTCTCTTCTATGATATGAGATGTCCATCCAGATACACGTGATATTGCAAATATTGGAGTGTTGAGATCCATTGGGATTCCTAGCATGTAATACACTGATGCACTGTACAAGTCAACATTTGGAAAAATATCAGAACTCTTGATCTTTTTCATCTCCCCTTCTGTGACTTCTTCAACTCTTTTTGTAATACCATACCATGGCTGTCCTGTTTTTTCTGCTAGTCGTCTTGATAGCTCTCGTAGAACTTCGGCTCTTGGATCAAATGTCTTGTATACTGCATGACCCATACCCATTATTTTCTGGCTCTTTTCCAATTTGTTTTTTATCCATTGCTCTACCTTGTCTTCTGCACCAATCTCCAAGAGCATCTTCATTACCTGAAAGTTTGCACCACCATGCAATTCACCGCTCAGTGCACCAACTGCTGCACTAACTGCAGCATACATGTTTGCACGTGTTGATGCTACTTCACGTGCTGCAAATGTTGATGCGTTAAAACTGTGCTCTGCATGTAATATCAAACAAATATCAAAAATTCTCGCAGTCTCTGTATCTGGTTCTTTTCCTGTAAGCATGTATAGAAAGTTACCAGCATGATTTAGCTTTTTTGATGGTTGGATTATTTCTCTGTCATTTCTAATCCTGTCCCAGCATGCTACAATAATTGGAATCTTTGAAATCAGGTTGATTGCTCTGTTATAGTTAGTTACCCTGTCATCTACTTTTTCGGTATCGTGTACTGCCATCATGGATACGGTAGACTGGAGTACATCCATAGGGTTTGCAGTCTTGGGCATGCTCTGCAATGTTTTTTCCAAGCCCTCTGGAATTTCACGAGTTGCCACTAGTTTCTCTGAGAATAAAGTCAAGACTTCCTGGGTCGGCAGGTCATCGTTGAGCAAAAGACACGATGTCTCCTCAAAGTTTGATTTTTTTACCAAATCTAAAACATCATAGCCTCTATAGATGAGTTTTCCATTTATGCCATCTATTGCAGAAATCTTGGTATCTGCTACCTCGATGTTTCTAAGGCCGATATTCTTTGTCTGCACGGGTTATAATGGAAAAAATATGTATTAAATTATTGCTAATTTGTAAATAAAAAATTAAGCAGTTGGTCTAATCTAGCAACTTTGGTAATTATAGCAAAATTTATCACAATTTTCTTAGATATGAGCCAATGGGATGACGAATTTGTCCGTATGGTGGACAATTTTGTGGTAGAGACAAAAGACCCGCGAGTCCTGCAAGAGATTTCTGATCTTGACAGAGAGTCTAGGTTGCTTGGAATCTCGTTTTACGATATGTACTGCGTGGTATTGCAAGATGTCAAGGGACACCAGACACTTGTTGCAGAATTTAAAACATACATGAGCTTGAAAAAGTCCAAGCCTGTTTTTTAGTTTAAATGAGGGTCTCCTATCTCGTGAATAATCCATGGCAAGAACGCGAGTTGTCTGTGTATCTCATAAAGAAGACGCTGATGGTGTAAGCTCTGCTTCACTAATTCGAAAAGCGTTTGGAGGAGAAACAAAACTAGTTGATTATCCTGGATTGATGAACGAACTAGAGGCACTAAAAAGTGATGAAAAACTAAAAACCCTATACATATGCGACCTCGGATTGAGCAAGTCAAACCAGGACCAGTTTGTTGAACTGCTAAAGGCATTACGAAAAAACAAGGTTGCAATTACATACATTGACCATCATGATATCGAGGAATCAATAAAAAAGAAGATCAAGGCATTAAAAGTAAAACTGATTCATACAATTAACGAGTGTACCACCGTGCAGGTGTACAATGCATTCAAGTCCAAGTTGTCCGATTATGGTTCTTTTCTTGCAGCATGTGCTGCAGTAACTGACTATATGGAAGACAGACCAATTGGTGCAGCACAGTTACAAAGATTTGACAGACAGTTTGTATTGCTCGAGGCTACAGTTCTTACATTTACAATCACCAGTCACCAAAAGGATCCGGAATTTCTCTTGTATTTGGTGGATGAGCTAAGTGATTCAAAATATCCTCACCAGATAAACAACACCTTCGAGTTTGCACGAATCCAGGCAGAGAGAATCTCTGGTGTGATACAAAAAGTAAAAGACAATATGAAAAAGATGAAAAATCTTTCCTACATGGAAGTTACAGATTCTGGTGCAAGTATGGCAGTAAACTTTGTTCTAGGATTATCAGGAAAAGAAGTTGGTGTGTCCTACAAGTTACGTGAAGAACAAGGAATCTACGCAGTATCAGTTCGAGGCGCAAAATCATGCAAGGTACATCTTGGCAGAATTGTAAACCAGTTGGCAACAGAACTTGGCGGTTCTGGTGGAGGTCATGACAAGGCATGTGGTGCAGTCATACCAAAAGACAAGATGACTACATTTTTGAAAAAATTTAATGCAAAACTCAAATAGTTTCTGCAATCAAATCAATTTCTACTGCTGAATTTAGAGGAAGACTTGCAACTCCGAGCGCAATTCTTGTATGTTTTCCTTTCTCTCCAAATATTTCAAACAAAAGGTCTGATGCTGCATTAATTATTTTTGGATGTTCATAAAACTCTGGAGAACTATTTACAAATCCTGACACTCTGACAATTTTTGTTATTTTATCCAGTGTTCCAAGTTCTGCTTTTAGTTGTGCCAAGACATTTGTGATGCACAGTTTGGCTGCCTTTTGAGCGTCTTCTATTGAGATGCTTGTTGGAACTTGTCCTTTGAATTGTACTTGCCCGTCTTTGATTGGTATCTGTCCTGACACAAAGACCAAGTTGCCTGTTCTTACAACTGGAATGTACGAGCCTGCAGGTTTTGGCGGTGTTGGAAGCAAAATTCCAAGTGATGCCAGTTTTTCCTCAATCATGATACCCTCTCTTATACGGTCGTGATTTTAATATGTTGATATATCATGATATGAAAAACCAATTCTATGGATAAGACGAAGTCCCACGGCCAAGAACTCAAAAAAGAACTTGACATAATGATATCAAGAATAGATGCATTGGATGCAGCATCAACTGATAGAGAGAGAAAATCTCTGTTGGGTGTAATGAAGTCGCTTGCAGAAAATCAAAAACACCTGATTGACGAGTCTGAGCACATCAAAAAAGCATTAGATCTGATGATGGTACAGATCTTCAAAGTGGACCAAGCCAAAAAGTAGGTGCTGTCGCAATATCGTATTCTATACCGTTACAATAAAAGATTAAATTCAGCCCCCAATTGTTGGGAAACAAATGTCTCATTCGCCAGAGCCATCAAACAGCTCACCTCCTGTTGTAAAAGACAAGAATCCTCATAATTATCGTAAAGTCGGTTATTCTTTGATTGTAATTTCAGTATCACTTGTACTCATAGGATTGTTGATATTGGAAATTGGTGGTAACTATCATTTCTCAGGTGATATCATGGCAAAACAAGAGATTACTGCCATGACTCCAAAACATGGTTACAATGTTGTTGCATTTGATTATACTCAACCAGTGGGTGCCAAGATCCAATTTTTGGGTGGCGCAGAAAACTTTACTGATGCATTACAACTACGATCTCAAGATACTCCAAATTACAATGGTCAAAAAGGTCAAGTCCTAATATTTGACACATCAACTGTTAACAATACAAATTCAGTTTCTCTAGCAGAAGTATATGCCATGACTCCAACCTCTGGATATAATGTTGTCTCGTTTAATACCATGATGCCCGTTGGCGCAAGACTTTCTCCTCAAACACTGGATTCTTCACTTGGTGCAGCAATGAATGATTCTTCAAGATATTCTTCTGCAAATGCAGATTCTCAAGTCCAGATACTTACATTTACTTCATCATTTGATGATAATCTAAAACAGGTAATGGGTGCAAATTATGA
This sequence comes from uncultured Nitrosopumilaceae archaeon, assembly GCA_964636595.1. Classification (GTDB taxonomy): domain Archaea; phylum Thermoproteota; class Nitrososphaeria; order Nitrososphaerales; family Nitrosopumilaceae; genus Nitrosotalea. Next base: position 10,526 of record CAZWSG010000016.1, on the reverse strand, counting down.
TCCTGCACTAGAATCTAATAACATCAATCAGATAACATCAACACCTGCAAAATTAATTCCGCCACCACCAGCTCCTATAGTACAAAATACTACAAGTGTTGTAGCGCCTGCTAATGCAACTGCAGTAAACGCAACTGCAAAAATCGCATCAGGTACAACTGTTACAATTCCAGTTAATGCAACTAGTGGAAATTCTACTGGAAAGATGATGGTCAATGCAACTGCTACAATTGCTAATGGTACCAAATCAAACATGACTAGTACAATCAAAGTCGATACAATCTCAATGACTGCCAATGCAACTGTATCTGGTTCATCAAACCACACTGTAGCCTCAAACAACACATCTTCCAACACTACAAAATCAGTCTCATTATCAGAAAATCTCCAAGTAACTACTGCCTCTAAATAAAATCTAGACTAGCTCATCGTCAATTTCATCAATGGGTTCTACAAACTGTGAACATGTGCAAGTTCTTATGATACATTTACCAAATTTTACAAGCGATTTGCTCTCTTCTGATGGTACGTGCGCATCACTTGTGTGGTGGCATTTCTTGCAATTCATAACTGAACCATTTCCTAGTTTTATTTAACTTGCTAGTTTCCTACTTGGATTATGCCTTTTGTAATTAACCATTGTATCCCTTGCACAAATTCATTGTCTGTAATTTGACCTCCTGCCCACATTCCAGTGCTTTGTTTTATCCATGCAGGAATTGACTGAGACGAGCTAGCCCCTGACGTACCGTGTGGTATGTGCATTATACCACTTGATATCAAATATTCAATTGCATTTGTAAATTCTGAATCTTGTATGTCTCCTTGGGACCATGATCTAGCCGTGTTTTTGACCCACTTTGGTATTGATATGGTACTCTGAGTGTTGATTGTACTTGAATCTGAATTTATCATGTTTGTACCAGACAGCTTGTCTGAAAAATTAATGACTTCGGGATTGCTGTTGATTGAAATAATTGATGTTGACTGTTCTTCTAACAAAATTCCTGTCTCAATGTCGTATATGATTTTTGATGTGCTGTTGTCAGTAGAATGAAATGCCACAAGACAAGTTCTTTTGAATCCATTAAACTCTGTTACAATCGGTGTCACCGTAGTATCTGACTTGTTGTAAGCAATTGGTGATGCCAATATTTCAAGAAATGGATGAACTGTGTTTGCATCTTGTGCACTGTGCACAAAGCCAGTCTTTAGGTTGAGAACTAATGTAACGTTTTGAATTTTACTATTTTCTTGCTGGCTCTGTATTAGATTGATGTTGTTTGCATCAGACATTGCTCCAAAATCATATGTCTGAGAACTGTTTGTACCGGTTATGGTAACATCATACTTTAACGTGTCCCCTGGATGGGCACAAATGGTATGTATGTTACATACACTAGTTTGTGAAAATGCCGGTTCTATGGATACAATGCTGCCAAATCCAGAAACTAGCAAAACAAGAAAAACCGTTCCAAATCTCATTACTCTAGTTTGGCCTTGAAACACGTAACATTATTCTTTCTGTTAAAGAGATCAATACAAATACTGTAATTTTCTTGTATCTTGTATATTGCCAAACAATCTGATAAAAGAATCCAGTCCGTATCTTTTGCAGCATGCTAACAATCCAGTCCAGTGGTATGCATGGAACGAAGAGGCACTAGAAAAAGCACGACAAGAAAACAAACCCATCTTTCTTAGTGTGGGGTACAGTGCATGTCACTGGTGTCATGTTATGGCACATGAATCATTTGAGAACGAAGAGATTGCAAAAGCAATGAACGAGAATTTTGTCAACATCAAAGTAGACAGAGAAGAGCGACCCGACATTGATGATATTTATCAAAAAGTTTGCCAGCTAAATACTGGAAGTGGCGGTTGGCCGCTTTCTGTATTTCTTACACCTGATCAAAGACCGTTTTATGTTGGTACTTATTTTCCACCACTTGATAACTATGGAAGACCTGGGTTTGGCAGTATCGTATTACAACTTGCTCAAGCTTGGAAAGAAAAGCCCGGAAATGTAGAGCAAGCAGCTGAAAATTTTGTAAACGCATTGCAAAGAACAGAATCTATTGCACTTGATTCTAAACTTGAACGGTCAACTCTTGACGAGGCTGCGATGAATTTGTTATCAATTGCAGATACAACAAATGGGGGATTTGGACAAGCTCCCAAATTTCCAAATGCATCAAATCTCTCCTTTGTACTACGATATTCCAAACTGTCCGGAATTTCCAAGTTCCAAGAATTTGCATTCAAGACCTTGACTAAGATGGCAAATGGTGGAATGTATGACCAACTCGGAGGCGGATTTCATAGATATTCTACTGACTCGAGATGGCTGGTACCGCATTTTGAAAAAATGCTCTATGATAATGCACTCTTGCCTCCTGTTTATGTCGAAGCATATCAAATTTCTAAAGACCCTAGATATCTTGAGGTAATTTCTGATACGCTGCGATATGTGTTAGGACACATGACGTCTCCTGAAGGAGGATTCTATTCTGCAGAGGATGCAGACTCTGAGGGCGAAGAAGGCAAGTTCTATGTCTGGAAGAAAAAAGAGATCCAAGAGATACTGGGAACAGATGCAGACATTTTCTGTCTGTATTATGATGTTACAGATGGTGGAAACTTTGAGGGGCACACAATTTTGTATAATAGCATGAATCTGTCCTCAATAGCATTTCACTTTGGCAAGAGCGAATCAGAAATAAAACAAATCCTAAAACAATCACGAGAAAAACTCTATGCCGTACGAGAAAAACGAGTTCGGCCTGGGAGGGATGATAAAATCATGACAAGCTGGAATTCACTCATGGTTACAGCATTTGTCAAGGGGTATCGTGTTACTGGTGAGCAAGACTTTGTTGATGCTGCCAAAAACTGTATTGGATTTATTGAATCAAAACTTGTAAACGATGGCAAACTGCTTCACACATACAAGGATGGCCAGTCAAAGCTCAATGCATATCTTGATGATTATGCATATTTTGTAAATGCATTACTTGACTATTTTGAGGTTGCACCATCAAAAAAATATCTTGACCTTGCGGTATATTATGCAAATTATTTGATTGAGCATTTCTGGGATGAAACACAAAAGAACTTTTTCTTTACTGCTGATAACCACGAAAAACTCATCATACGAACAAAAAATATCTATGACCTATCCCTGCCATCTGGGAATTCTGTTGCAGCCGGTACTATGCTAAGACTGTATCATCTTACACAAGAAAAAAAATATCTTGATGTCTCCATCAAAGTAATGGAGTCCCTTGCCGTGATGGCTGCAGAAAACCCATTTGGGTTTGGACAGTTGCTAAATACAATATACACATACTTGCAAAAACCAGTGGAAATTACGCTGATAAATCCAGTAGATGAAAGTGTCAAAAATTACCTCTTGAAAAAATTCATACCTGAAGCAATTCTTGTCATGATATCAAAAAAAGAAGACCTTGAAAATTTGACCAGTTTACAATTTTTTGCAGGAAAAGAATTTGATGACTCTAAAACCAAAGTCTATGTCTGCCGGGATTTCACATGTTCACTACCTCTTGGTACTGTATCAGAGATTGAAAAACTAGTCTAGATCTTTTTTATATTGATTTCAAGCCTTTGGCCTACTGCTGGACTACCCATCTTTTCATATCTTCGCTTTGGCATGGCTATAGTAATTGATGTCTGGGCATAGCTCTTGATTGCAATTGTTGGCTGGGCCTGAAGTATTGCTTCGATAAATGGGGCAATCTGGTCTCGTAATTCTGGGTCTAGTTTCTTGTTTATTGCATCAAGCATGAGCTGTTTCTGTGATACTGGCTCTGTCTGGACATCTTCTGCCAGTGTCAACTGGACTGTCTGACCATTATCAACTAGTTGTTGAATCTGATAGTGGACTAGTTCTGACATTGAGATACCGTTGAAAATGTTACAATTTAACTTTTCACAAACTAGGGTTTTATTTTGTGTCTGGGGTTTTCTATTTTCTGGCTTGAATGATTCCATTATCTGTCAAATACTGGAGTCCGCTGACAAACTCTTGGTCTGATATCTCGCCTGTTGACCACAATCCTGCATTGGTCTTGACCCAGCCTGGGATGAGTAAATTCATCCCACTAGAATCATTTTGTGGAATATTTATCATGCCTTGACTTGACAAAAACTCGATTCCCTTTGCAAATTCTTCATCTGGTACTAAATTCTCAGACCATGATTGCGCATTATTTTTTATCCATGATGGAATGGACGGTATCACTGCTGACACATTTTGATTTGTGTTATTTGATTGCAAATCTTGCACTCCTACCGTAAAACTGGTAAAATCCCAGTCTCCTGTAATTGGATTGATTAGCTCGACAAGATATTTTCCATTCTTGTATGTATTCCCTAGTGATATGGCAGAATTCGATTTTGATATTCCGAAATTATCTATCATGGTATTGTTTGAATCAATTACAAGAATTTCTGCAACAGAATTGTTATCAAATAAATTGGTATTGACATTCAATGTTATCGCTTCATCTAGTTGATAGGATTGCTTTGACATGCCAAGCTGATACACTCGCTGGTAACCATTTTTTTGCTGTACTTGATTGTCAAATCCTCCGTTTCCGTATATTGATTTGATTTGGGCAATGTCAAGTGGCGTAATGTCGTAATGCTTTACACCTAAAACGGTAACAGTATCAATCATGATTGATGGCATGTCTTCTAGTCCGTTAATGATGTTGTGCAACTCATCCTGTGGTACAATATAATGTCCCAACCCAAATGAATGGCCCATCTCATGTCTGATGGTTGAATCAAGTTGTGTACTTGTGGCAACAAGGCCTGTGTATTGTGGCTTGTCTATGTATTCATAGTACATTTGGTTGCCAGCAGTCCATTCTTCTTTGGTCCAGTTTGGTTGCACATCTAAATAATAGATCTCAATGTCAGTCTTGCCGGTCTCAAAGTTTGGTATTGTGATTCCTGTTGCAATAAACCCGTTAGAACTTTTTGCTGGTTCTGGGAAATATTTTATTGAAATATCACACTCTGTATAGTTGAAGCCTTTTTGCATAGAAATCGGAACTTCAACTAACGTGATATTCCAGAGTGGATGTCTGCCTAGGCCTTGGTTTAATTTTGTTTTCCAGTCGATAACTGCATATTCTGTTTCAGATAACAACTGCTTTCCAAGTGTTGGAAAATTTGGGTTTGCTTGTGGCTCTATGGCACAAATTATCGGGCCATGATGAACTCTGATTGGCATTTGCAGAAACTGGTCTGTTGCAAAAACAGGAATGATATATGATTCAAAAATAGATACTGCAAATAATACCATCAAAGCAAGTGCTGGAATTGTTTTTTTCATGAAGGTGTACTAGACCTTGGCGTCAAGTATGCCGCGTTTTATCTGGGCTGCTCTGACTTTGATCATTTGCGTAAATTCCTGGGTATCTTCTAACAATGGCTTTAGTTTTTGGTTCTGGTATGCTTGCAGAAATGCTGAATAAATGCAACCTACTATGATTCCAAACGCGTTTGCATTTACATCTTCAACCTCGTCAGAGTATGTCTTTGCAAGTTGTTTGTATGATGCCGCCTCGCTAATATAGTAATCAATTAGACTATCAATGAATTTTCGTGTTGATTGTGGAATCACGAACTAGATTTTCCTTGCATTGTTTATAATGTTTGATTTTTACAATTCCTGATGCAAAGATCTGATGTAATTAGAGAACTTGCAAACTAAATTTGACCACCTGTATTTTTGAAGAGTTGACCCAAGGATATCATCATGCCAATTGAAGTTAATCGAGTAAACAAGGAATGCCCAAAATGTAAAAATCCTACCATCTTTAACACTGGAAAAGAGTATTTCTGTGGCAAGTGTCTTGCTACGCTCAAAATAAATCAGGTAGCAGAAAAGATAGCAGCATAATACAATGTGGACTATTGACACCGAAGATGCTTATTTTAAGATCTATGACACCCGCAAGACTCTGGTAGGTTATTTTGCTCCAGAATATGGTGACATCCAGCCAGAAAACAAGGCAGAGCAAGTAATACATGAGATGCTGAAGAACCATGATCCTGTAAAAGGCGGATATCTGATGCTACCTCTTGTCAAGTTTAACATTTTTGAAGATGGCAAGGAAATGAATCTGGCTTATCTTGAACAACAATTACAAGAAGTTTACACTAGAATAATGGCATGGAAAAATCTAGTGACAGAAAAAGAGATAGAGCACCACAAAATTTTGATATCTCACACAGACCATGACATGCTAAGCATTACACTTGGGATAATTTTTCCATCACCTGTTCCACTTGAGAAAAAAGAAATACTTGATAATCTCAGCGGGCTGCTAGATTTTGCCAATCAAAAAGGCTTACTGTGAGCCGCCAGTTTTTGCACTTTCATATGACTGGAGTGCATTCATCTCATACTGGAACGATTGCTGTAACAACTGGTCAGATTTTGCACTTGTGGCATTATCTCCAGTTGCAATCCATCCTCGTAATGCTTCATCGCTTTCAATCTGAGTTTCAGTAGATAGTCTGAATAATTGCAATGATGGTTTGAACAACTCGGGTGCCTTCAAATCATCATATCGCGGAAGTATGTTCTTGACTGCAAGTATGTGTACATCAGTTATTTGCAACATCTGGTCTCTTGAAATCTGACCGTGTTTGTATTGGGTAAGATTTGCATCAAAATTCTGAGTCTCATTTTTCAAATCTGTCTGAATTTGTGCCAATTGGTCTCCAAAGCGTTGACCTGATAGAGCTGTCTGGTCAAGATAATAATTGACAATTATTACAATTGCTATTATTGCTACACCTGAACCAATTGCTATTGGCATGGTGTGGCTTTTGCCTGGGGCCTTTTTTCGTCTCACATAAAGGCCAGAATTTGATACGAGATAAATCTATTTGAAAATCTAGTCGATGTATTTTCCTTCTGGGTCTGCCTTTAATTCTATTATCATTATGCTACCGCTTATGTATGAATCATTTCTGGTGGTTCTCACTCGTCCGACTTCGATATGGTATGGATAAATGTCTACTACAATTGTTCCAACCTTTACATCTGATGGAGCATCAGTTATCTGGATGTCTTCTTTTTTGACTCCATAATCTACTAGTTTTTTTATGCAATGATCAAGCAAGGGTTGTGGCAAACCGTGATTTATTGCCCAAACTGTGCCTTCGTATTCGATTTTATCCAACTATTAGCACTCTAGTTTACTAGTATAATTATCATACTCTGGTGGGTAAATCTGTTAAAACCAATTTTTTGAGGAGAAAAACTAGAGATTTCTAATTTGGCGAGGGAAATGCATGTTATTTTTCTTGCAGGTTTTCTGACTTGGATATTTTATTGGGCGTATTCTGATAATTAGGTTGTTAGTATCAGGAAATAGTACGTTTGTCGAATGTACCACAGCATGTTAAAACATTAGAAAAGCAAAGTAACAGGAATCAAAATGATGGAAAGTAAAATGTCTTTGCCACAACTAAACTCTGAAATGGATCAAAAAATATTGAGACTATTAGCAGATGTACAAGCAAGAACAATCTTGTTTTCTATTGTAAAAAAAGGCAAGACAACAATTGATCTTTTTGAAGAACATCGAATTCCAATAAGTACCATCTACAAAAAAATTGCAGAACTTGAGGATCTTGATCTTATCATGATAGAAAAATACATTATAGCAAATCGTGGCAAGCGATTCAAAGTTTATCGAAGTAGGATAAGTGAAGCCACTGTGAGGATACAATCTCTTGATCCTGTGGTTAGTTTGTTCCAGAATTCTAATAAAAATGTGCTAGATCTTGACAAGGGCATAGAAAAATATCGTTGAAATTCTACTGATAGAAACATGTCGCAACTTTTGATGCATGAATGAATTAATCACACATCTTGTACATTGCATACCTTGTTTCTCTAATCTGAATTCCAAACTAGTTTTCTCAGATCATGACTGACTGCATATTGAGTGCATTAATTGATTCAAATTTCAAGTTACAGACCCTGTAATCTTCAATGTATTCACAAAATTTCTCAATTATCTGTCTTTCACATTTTTTACCATGTTCATCTTTTGCAGTCAATATCAAAAGATTCCAATTTCCGCTCACTGTTGCAGTCATTAAACAATTTGGCAAGTCCTTGACAAAATTGCAAACCTTGTCTGTGATGACATCTGTTGATTTACTTGCTTTGAATTTCAGATAAAGAGCTTCAAAATCTTCAACAAGCGATTGTCGAAGAATTGTCTCGTAACCTTTGATTATTTTCTTTTTTTCAAGTCGTCCTACTCTGTAGGCAACTGCCCTGTCTTGAATGTCATGACCTTCATTTCTTAGCTTGATGGCAATTTGGCGAGCTGGAATCCTTGCATTTTCCATCAACAGTTCCAGTATTCGTCTGTCTATATCGTCAACTACTGTCATGAAAGAATCTGACATTTCATGATACTAGAAACAAAATGCACTTGAGCATGTGGAATGATACTTTGAACAAGCTAAGTTTGTCTTGTAATTTTTTATGAACCGGATATTTTGTTTACAGGATGGCTTTTCTTAAGAATATTTTCTTGCAATTAGGTAGTGGCTTTTAGAGTCATGGTGCTCATCACCTGCGACAGTGAACGTATCTTTTGCGATAGTATTGTATCAAACTCTTGTGAGTTTGCAGCCTGGATCTCTGCAATGACATCGTAGGCCCCAAATGTTACGTGGGCACTTTTGACTTGTGGTATTGTCTTGAGCTCTTCTATTATGTAATCTTCTGCACCTAGTTCACAGTTGATTAGAATAAATCCCTTTTCCACTATATTTTGATTCAATTTACGTTACTTAACTTTTGTCAATTTTATGAAATAATATTTTATTTCAAGTTCTGAATTCTTGGGTCGTAGCATATTGGAAAATATGGTTTGAGGTTGCCATTGCATGACTCGTTGATGGCGTTCTCTGAATTATTGCACTCTGTTTGGTTTAGCATTTTGCTAGAACACTTGTCTAGGGCAATCTCTAGTTTATTGTCTAGTTGTTCTATCTCTGATATTATTACAGAATTTAGACCCATGTTTGCTATCTGTTGTAATCTGTCATCGTTACAGGCAGAGACTAGACTGGATTGACACAAATTCATTACCTGTCTTGCAGTTGTAGCACAGGTTGAAATGGAATCATTCCCACTTGCTTTGGAGCATGTATCGATAAACGACAAGACTTGGTCTTGGAAATAACCTGAATCTGTTGAATTGTAATTGATGTCTTTAGAAATTATCTGGTCGATTCTTGGATCTGCACAAGATTTTATCTTGTCAAGTGTTCTTGTGGAGCATTCTTGTTTTACTTCCATCATGGTTGACTGACAAGATGGAATGTCTGACTGGGCACACAGGTTTACCAAGTGAGAGATTGAACTGTCAAGATCAGCAGTTGCTTCAATAGCCTGATTTTGTGCCGAAGTTATCTTATAGTCTATTGTATCCAAAAATTGGTCAATTCGTGGGTCTGTACAAATTTCCGAGTCTTGATAATCTGATTTTTCACAATTTTGTTCTAATTGAGAAATGGATACTTTACAGCTTTCAAGATTATCTAGGGTCTGAAACTGCATACAATCGTTTACAAGATTAATGTCTTGTACGTTTGACTGGACATTTGTTTTTACAGCAGTTGTTTTTTCATTTTGTCCTGTCATGTAATAGTATTCAATATCACCAACAACTGCAATTACAAAGATTGCAATGGATATTGATATGAAATACATTATTTTACGCATGGCATTCTAATTGCAATCATGTGATATATTGCAATTTACATTTCAATGATTGAATATCTTTAATCTATAGGAATAAAACCGGGCAAGAGAAAAATGTAACTTGGCTATTTCTACGAAAGATAATGACAAAGAGTTTCCATGTATCTCATGTCACACAAATTGTTGCAAAGAGTATACGATATTTGTTAATGCACATGATGTTTACAGGCTTGCAACTGAACTAGGATTGGATCCCGAGAATTTTCTTGAGATCTATGGAGCAAAGGACTTTGATCTGGGGGTAAAGGTAAAAGAAGGTCTAGTGGATTTGGCTCTAAAACAAAAAAATGGTGCATGTACATTTCTTGTTGAATCTGGAGACATTTTTCGCTGCACTGTAAATGACTTTAAACCAGGTGTATGCAAATCGTACCCATTCCAGATGAGTGATGGAAAACTGGTACAAATGAGTGATAAAATGTGTCCTGTTGACTGGGATACAAAAGAATTTGAAGCAATGATGACAACTCATCTAAAAAAAGATGAGGCTGAATGGAAGTTCTACGAGGATCTTATACTAGAGTGGAACAAAAAACAATGGATTAAAAAACCGTTATCTGCATTCCTGAAATTCATCTTAGATAAAGTGGCTCAGTCTGGTACCATTTGACTGGATATGCAGTCATGAAAATCGTGCAAAAATTCTGATTCTTGATTAAAATTACAGCCAACGAAGGGATTTGGACCCTCG
>CAZWSG010000015.1:4664-42163 GCA_964636595.1 uncultured Nitrosopumilaceae archaeon | reverse complement strand
GGGGTCAGGGGTTCAAATCCCCTCCAGTCCACTCTTACTGTGAGTTCAAACAGGTTACTCAATACGTATGATCTACGTTGGAATCTAGAAATGTTTCTGATATTTTTAATGGCTCTTCTTGTCCAAAGAAATTTTTTGCCTTATTGACAACCTAACTGCTTCATGAGATGATAATTTGGGTGTCCAGCCAGTTCTTCTAATTTTAGTTATGTCATATTGAAAGGATTTGACATTTCCTGGCCAACCCTCTGTTTCCCAACCCTTTGGTCCTTTGACATATTTTATTTTCATATTTGGTAAATTCATTTCGTCAAGTATCATCTTCACAATCTCCTTGACAGAAATAATTGTTCCAGAACTGAGATTGAAGATATTGATTTTTTTATCTGTATTTTTGTATACGTGTAATATTCCGTCTATACAGTCATCCATGTGTATGTAATCTTTGATCTGCTTACCATCTCCAAGAACTTTCAAATCTGATTGGTTTTTTCTAATCTTGTTGATTAGATCAAAAATGACTCCTCTTTTCATGTCATTTCCTATTATGGTTCCAAATCTGAATATCCATGATTTCATGTCATAAAGGTAACAAAATGCACTTATCAGGGCTTCAGATGATAGTTTTGCTGTTCCATATAACGAAATTGGAAATAGCATTCCGGTGTCTTCGGATGTAGGAGTTTTACTTGCATGTCCATATACTGTAGAGCTTGAAGGAAAGATTATTTTTTTAATATTACATAATCTCATTGCTTCAAGTACATTGTATGTTAGGATGGTTCCTTGTCTTAAATCCAAATCTGTATGCTTGTATCCTGATGGTATGTCCAAGTTTGCTGCAAAATGAATTACTGTATCATATCCCTTGAACTCTGATGCCAGATTTTTTGCCTTGGAGATATCTAGTTGTGAATAACGTAACTTTTTATTTTTTAGAATTGGTTTTAATCTAGTTGCTTTCTTGATTGGAATCTTGTCTATTATCTTGACATTGTGACCTTCATCTAGTAATCTTGATGACAAATGGCTTCCTATGTAACCAGCTCCGCCTGTTATGATGAATCTAGACAATGTATGTCATGCCTCAAAAAATTGGTTTTGAAGGAAAACTCTCTGTCACACCAAAAAATTTGGAAATTGTAGGAGCAATCTGTGTTGCGTTTATCTCTTTATCAGGTGAGTTGTTGTTGGTCATTGCTAAAATCGGTAAATCATTAGAAATGATTCCATGAGAGCCTTTTATCAGATTTGTATCAAGAGAAATTCCTTTTGTTGCTGGATCAAAGAACAACTCTAGTGGATCATACCCTGGTTTTCTATGAATATCTACAGTGTGTACAAAAGAAGGTGCATTGTTTACATCGTTCCACCAGTAATAATTGAACCATGTGTCATTTTCAGCACATAGTACGAGCTCCCCGCTTTTTGGATGGTTTATTCCAATCTGTTCTTGTTCTTTTTTGTTCAATATTTTCGCTATTCCTTTTGTTTGTTTTAAAACTGATGATACCTTGTCTTCAAAACCTGGCTTGATGAAAATGTGAGCTATTTGATGATCAACCATTGCAAATGCCTTGCTGTATTCATAATCAATGTACTCCTTTCCAGCAATAGTTCTGGTAGAAAGTAATCCCTCATTTTTTAATATTATATTTGGTGATAATGACTTGTTGACCTTGGAAAATCCATACTCTGATAATAACATAATCTCAATATCTTTGTAAATGTCAAGTGATTCCAATTCGTTTATCATTGTACCCACAAGATTGTCTAGTTCAATTAGACTAGTTCTAAATTCATCACTATCTGGACCATGTTTTTGTGCGGCATAATCCAAGTGTGGTAAATATACTAGAGTAAGATCTGGCGCATGCTTTTTCATCGTGTAAATAGCTGCCTCAATTATCCACTTGCTTGATTTGATTGATGCAAATGGTCCCCAATATGACGATAGTTCAAATTCACCTAAAGACTTTGCAATTTCTTCGTAATACCCTACTGGTTTTGAATAGCACCATTGTATCATCTGGTTTTCAAGATGGATTGGTTTTGGTGTGATTACTATGTCTGAGTTGATGTACAGTGAATTTTGCCAAAAAAGGACTGCGATTTTTATTTTTGGATTTGCCTTTTTTAATATGTCCCAGATACGTTCTTTTTCTACCAAGCTTGCGGGTTGTTCCCAAAAAGAAACTTGGTTTGTTGTTCTGTCAAAAAATCCGTTTGATATTATGCCATGTTGCGAAGGATGATACCCCGAAGTGATTGTTGCTTGTACAGCACATGTTACTGCAGGAAAAGGAGGCGTTATGGAATGAATGGTACTTTTTTCAAAAAGTTTTGAAATGTTTGGAAGTGATACTTTATCAAAACAGTTCTTTGTTAAACCCACAACATCGAGCACAATTAATTTTTTCATTATGATATCATGGTATTTAGCTTCATAAAATAAATTCTTGGTTTTTATGTTAAATACATTTTATTTAAAATCAAGTATGCTGGGATGTATAAAACTAAAACCAATCCTGCATAAGTAGTGTTTGATAAAACGGAAATTAATACTGCATCAAGTGTAATAATGGCAAGTAGTTGAAATGACACTTTTTTTTGTACGTTCTTACTAGTTCTACCATTGTATATTGTATATGGGACAAAAACAGAAGCGATAAACAATGCAAGGAAAGCATAGTGCGCGATTCCGGTATGAAAAGTGGTTATTACAATGTAGATTATTGTGATAAAAATAAAAATTATGTTCAGAGACTCGGTTTTTTTAGAAGAAAGCATGGTCTCTGTTTTTGCAAGAATGCTGATTCCTGCCACAAAAATAGCTACTGGGATGGCAAACCAAATGATTTGTACATTGAATGCAACTATTGTCGTTCCTAAAATGACGTTTAGAAAACGTATTGATGAAATATTGAAAATTCCAATAACTGGTATTTTTTTTAACTTGATATTGTAAGATACAACAAGTGTTGTAATCACAAGTGACAAAACAAGAGATTGTATTCCTATAATGGCTGAAGATATGTTTGCGCCTGCCAAAAACACAAGACCGAGATACAAGGCTGTTTTTCTTGGAATTGCGCCTGATGGAAGGGGTCTATTGGGTCTCTCTCTTGCATCTATGTTATAATCAAAATAATCATTAAGCGTAGTTCCGGCCAAAAATAAAAAACCTGATGCAGTAAGTAGCGGACCAAGGAAAAACCAATCTGCGTTTGTTTTCTGTACAGCTAGAAAACCTAAAAGAATATTTGTAAAAACAGTAAAAATTCCTGAAACTCTGACTAGCTGTAAATAATTTTTTATCATGACGCATTAAAAGATTTTAAAAATTTCATTGTTTTTTTTGCAGCTTGTTCAGGATCATCTTGATATGGGTACAACTCGACTGTGACAAAACCCTTGTAGTCAATTATATCCAGTGCATCAAAAATGCTTTGAAAATTAATGGAACCCGTACCTGGAATCAGGTGCTTGTGAACTCTTGTCTTTGATATGTCTTCTAGATGTATGTGTGATATGTAATCTTTTAACGATATGATTAGTTCTGCTGGATCTTCATTTACACAATAAAAATGACCAATATCAAAATTCAGACCGAGATATTTTGTATCAAATTGTGAGATGAACTCTAGAAACTGTCTTGAATTTTCTAAGAGCAATTCAGGTTCTGGTTCTATCAAAAGTTTTACTCTGGTTTTTTCTGCTACTGGTAAGACTTGGTCAATTCCTGCTTTGAATAGTTCCAATCCTTTTTTTTCTGAAATTCCATTCAAAGGTCCTCCAGGTTCTGTTGAAACTGTTCTTGCTCCAAGATCTTTGGCTAATTTTAGACAGTTTATTGTGTGGTCAATTCGTTTCTGTCGTTCTAGGTGATTCTTTTCTATCCATGAAGGGTGATGAAAATCTCCTATGGCTGACATCATAAAGCCATTTAGATTGGAAATCTTCATTTTCTTTTTTCTAAGGGTATCTTTGATTAGAGTAACAATCTTTTTTGAAACCGGTGGAAATGCATGTGGAATATCGCACATTAATTCTACTGCCTGATAACCTGCAGAATTTATTGACAGAATACTCTGTTCTATAGTGTATTTTCTATATGCATTGGTGCTAAAGGCAAATTTCATGGACTATTCTTTTGGCTTGAAGTTTTTTGATTTCTTAAAAAAGTTATTTGGATTATGAAAAAGAACTTTTTCTATCTCATTTTTACTAAATCCATCAGTTTCCATCTGTAATGCAGTTTTTGGTACGCTGAGTGGATCAGATATTCCCCAATCTGCAGAGCTATTGATCAAAATTCTATCAGTGCCGTATTTTTTTAAAATGTTTACAGCTCTAGTCGGACTAAGTTTGGTGAATGGATAAACTGTGAGGCCTACAGATGACTCGGTAGATAATGCAAGCTCAATAGTCTCTTCCGTATTGTGATCAATTATTATGCGATTTTCTGTCACTTGACATTGCTTTATCAATTCCAATGTTTTCTTTACTCCATCAAGTTTGTTTGTGTGTGGAGTATGTATGATGACAGGCATTTTCATTTCTTCTGCAAGCAGTAATTGTTTTTTAAAAACTTCTTCTTCTTGTTTTGTAACTCGATCAAATCCTATTTCGCCAACTGCAACTACTGTATCTCTATCTAGATAGTTTTTCATGACTTGCAATGATTCAGAAGCTAGGTCTACATTGTTTGCTTCTTTTGGGTTTACAGATATGGCACAAAAATGATTGATTCCAAATTTTGCAGCTCGACTACTTTCAAAGGTGATTATGTGCTCCCAATAATCTATGAGAGTTTTTGATGAAGTTCGTTCTTGTCCTAACCAAAATGATGGTTCAATAATTGTCATAATTCCAGATTGTGCCATTTTTTCATAATCGTCTGTTACTCGAGAATACATGTGGATGTGAGGATCTATGAATCTCATTTTACTACCTGACAAGATTGTTCAGATACTTATAGGTACTTTTTGCAGCTTGTTGTGGCTGATCTGAATAAGTGTAAAGCTCTGCAGTCAGAAATCCCTTGTAATTTATCATTTGTAATGCTTTGTACATTGAATTAAAATTGATATCTCCTAGACCTGGAATCAAATGATAATGTATTTTGTTTTTACAGTCGCTTATGTGCGTGTGAAATAGTTTATTTTTAAATTTTCTAATCACTAAAGAAATATTTTCATTTAAAACTGCAGCATGACACACATCAAAATTCAATCCTATGTTACGGTATTTCCTTGGAACTATGGATAACAAGTCTGCAGAGCTGCCAACAAGCAATCCGGGCTCATATTCTATACCTATCAAAACATCTTTTTGTTCTGCATAGTCTGCTATCTCTTCAAGTGAATGTTGGAAATTACGAATATTTTTCTCCACATTTGTGTTATTCATGACTCCTGAAGTGATGCTTATGCTTGGGGCCTCTAATTCACATGCCATGTCAATTGCATTTTTTGTGTATCTTATTCTCCATTTTCTTAATTTTTCATCATTATTAGAGAGTGAAGGTTCAAAGTATCCTGTATGAGGAATTTTCTTATGCCATCCTGCAACTGTATTTGCATTTAGATTTGTAACTTCTAGACTGTAATTCCTGAGATTTTTTCTTATAGCGTCTAAACGTGATTGTTTTAAAGGTAAAAATGCATGTGGACTATCAACAACAATTTCTATTCCCTCATAACCGCTCTTTGCTATTGATTTTATTGCAAAAGTTAATGATTTCTTGATAAAAGCATTTGTACTAAAAGCAAGCTTCATGCAAATCTTATCTTAATGCAGGAAATAAAAGTTCACTAACATTTTGATTTTCCATATTAGTTTGTTGCAAGTTGTTTTGTATTTCTTTTATTGATGAATTTGATCGTGTGCAAGTCTGTTAACTTGTTCCAATACCTGAACGAAAATAGGATTATCCAAAAATAATAAAAATAAAAAGAGACTTGGAACTTATTGTGTTCCAGAAGGAGCGGTGCTGTTGCCTGGAGCATGTTTACCCCATTGGCCACCACCGTGCTTGAAACCACCTTTCTTCATGGAAAAACCATGTCCCATCATTCCAAAGCCGCCAAACTTGATGGCATGACCTTGTGACTGGTGCAATATTGTTCCATTTCCTGGGTCTACAATTACAGAGTAGGATAGATTCTTGCTGTCAACTACTCTAAAGCTGTATACCAAGAAACCTTGCATTCCAATTAGGTTTCCACTGACAACCTTACCACCAGTAATTCCTGGTGCTGTTGCTGCTGTGTTTGCAGCTACTGCAAAGTTGACTGTGACCTTTGTGAGGCTCTCGTTGTTCAATGGTATTGAACCCAAGATTTTTGGTTTCAGAGTCTGTGTTTGATTAGAACCAGTGTCTGCATATACTGCAGATAATCCTCCGGCTGATGCAATTACTGCTACACCGAGTATTATCGCAAGCAGGCCCTTGTTTCTTATCAGGTCGTGTGTATTCATGGTATACAGTACTAAAAGTGAATATAAAGAATTGTGGCACTTTGTGCAGTAACAAGGTTATCTGTACCGGATGTGTGGTTTTTGTGTGTTTGATGTACATTTGTGATGGAAAAATTAAAGAGATTGTTTTGATTCTTACCGATTAATTTTCTTTGATTATCTACAAAATATCATATTAGAATTCTTTATACTATGGAAAAAAGAAGCAATCACAATGCCATTTGATATAGATCAAACTATGCTTGTCTATCTTGGTATGATTACTGCAGGAATATTCATTTTTCCATTCTGGTCTGATACTCCATATCTTTACCAAATAATAGGTACTGCACTTTGTGGGGTAGGTGGATTCTTGGTTTATAATAAATCAAGAAAACCTTAACTGTGTATTCTGAAACTTTGACTGGGCTCTTAATTTCTCTGTCAATTTGCTAAATGTTTCATTATGGCTGACATCTGTAAAATTGACGGCTCCTCCTTCACGAATGATCTGTTTTTCAAATTTTTCTTTTATGGCAAATGTGACTGATGAATAGTGGATTCTGCCTTTGAGTTTCTCTTGTACTATAGAATCTGTATCTGGAAATGTTGCAAAATGAAATGATACTCCTCCTGCCCAGAAAATGGTAGGTATTCCGCCTCCTGCAGACCTTGCACTGGCAATTACCTGGGTTACCCAGTCTTCAAATTTTAATTCTAATACCTCGTGAATTACAAGTTGATTCCATGGTTCAATTATTATTTCCAAGTCTTGATAACAAATCGTGTTCAAGTTTTATTTAAAGAGCCATGAATCCATTCGCAGAATTGAGCGATCTGGGTAAAACATAGCCTCTGAAAGGGTGCTGTCAAGTCTCTAGCGGATAATTCTAGGCGTCAAAAACCGTCGGATATGATTTAAGGCTTTTTTGAACCTAAAATGCGATCAATTTGAATATAGTTTCTTCTAACATTTGAGAAGTTTTTTTACAATTAACTTCTTGTTTGGATTATTGGTGACTTTGTAAACTACAGAATATTTAGTATCTGGTACATGCACGCTCAGATTCATTGCATTTACTGCAATTCCTGATCTTTCCATTCGGTCTAAAGAATCAACTGTCGTCTTGATGTTTTGTGCAATTTTTTTATAAGTTATGACAGTTTCCATTTCTTCAACTCCCGCCATTTGTTCATTATAAAGTTTGGAAAGGGAGACTTTGTATGTCAATCTTGAAGTCTTTTTAAAATAGACTTAACTGCCTTATCAGCGTTGTCATAGGTGCACTCAATTACGTCTTCTCCCTTCTGATATTTCCCAAAGTCATTCGTCTTAGACATCATCGTTTTACCACTAATTAATTATTAATAACTGTTTATTAAATGATAGCTAGAATTTCATAGTTTAATTCTATAGAAAAATTTAACATACTCTTCTCATATTCTATGTTCTACTTTATACTTGCATTCTCAATAAAAGTAATCCACTTGTTCTCACCTTTGATAATGACACCACATGCCTCAGATGGCGTCTGACCCTGCAAGCCTTGGTGCTGGCGGAAGTAGTTGTGATAAACTTGGTATCCTGTAAGTAATGGAGTATTCTTAATTTTTAGACCACGCATTACTTTTTCCCTGTCCCGTACTTCTCCGTTTAATCTTTCCATCTTGTTATTATTGTTGTCACCATTGAATCGAATATGTCTGATGTGTTTTGGTCTGTTCTTTACTTCTCTAGTCCAATATTCTTTTTGATATGCTGTCTTGTAATTGTATGCTCCATCAGTTATCAAAGTCTTAGGCTTTCTTTCCATTATTCTGCTTGCTTCTTGGAATAATCCTTGAACATCATGGGTGTATTTTGTATCTGCAACTTCTTGAGCAATAAAAAATCTCGTTTCATCGTCTAAAAGTGCGTACATGTATTTCATATTACCTCTAATCTTGATGAACATTTCATCTGCTCTCCAAGTATCACCTACTTGTGGTTTCAATTTTTCTGAATATTCTTGCATTAGTTTTGTATATTTCTTGATCCAATTGTAAACAGTCTGATGTGTTACATTCATTCCAATAAGTCGTAATGATTTTGCAGTATTTCTTAGAGATTCTCCGCTAAAATACAATTGCATCGCAGTAGTGATACCCTTTGGATCATGCTTCATCTTTTCAAAGCCTAAGTTGATGGTGAAATACTTCTTGCAAGTTTTACAATTGAATTTTTGAATATCACCATGCTTGTTGTGTCGTATTCCATCTCTTACAATGTTATCAGATTTACAGTAAATACAATTTGAAGTTGAGATTGGCTCAATCAATATTTCATTTCTGATCTTAACTTCTTTCTTGATTGAAAGTGATAATTCTAAACCGTAAACATGCTTGCATTTTACATTCCTATACATGCTGTCAGGACACGAGCAAATATAGCCTAATTCCGTTGAAATTACCTCATATTCGCCGTTTCCTGCCTGTGATTTGACCTTGTACGTATGCTCATCAATCTTTCTTATCATGTTTGCATTTGCTATCTGTATGCCTTTTTGTTCTCGGTTGTTTGTGCTGGTCATATCCTTCTACCCTTCTATAAGGGTATAACTGTATAAATAGTTTACTGTATAGAAGGGGATAAGGTTATAAAATAGATATGAGTAACTAAGTTATGGTGAAAACAACTATAGACATGCCTGATGAACTATGGAAAAAATTCAGTATCAAAGTAATAGAAGAACATGGGGGACGTAAGAAAAATGATGTAATTGAGGAATTAATTAAGAAATATCTCAAGGAGAAAGGATAATCATGCTATTAGATGATCAGGAAAAAACGGTATCACTTTATGTTGACAACTTGATTTGGGGTAATGTAAAACTGATAGTCACTAAACAAACAAAGTGGCAATTTAGTGAGGGTGAATTACCACAATTACAACAAGATATGCATACTTGGCTCTCTTTACGTAAGACTAATAAAAAATCGGATGATTATCTAACGTTAACAGATAAACTTTACAAGAATTTTATAGAATATCGAGTTGTCGGACTCATGGAAGGTCATATACGTGATAGAGATGAAGAAGCAGAGATTTCTAAACTCAAGTCAGATAATAGAGATCTTGTTGAAA
The DNA here is from genome assembly GCA_964636595.1 of uncultured Nitrosopumilaceae archaeon. Taxonomy (GTDB): domain Archaea; phylum Thermoproteota; class Nitrososphaeria; order Nitrososphaerales; family Nitrosopumilaceae; genus Nitrosotalea. The sequence goes on along the minus strand of CAZWSG010000015.1, from coordinate 32,577 downwards.
TGATTGCAACCCAAAAGAAACAACTGGATCAGCTCTACTTGGAATCACCTGACAAGAAAAATATACGTGGAATAACTTGAGTTTTAACATCTACGAATGTTTAATTTGTAATCTTAGATTGATAGCCGAAGAAGCAGAAAATCATGAATGTAAATCAGTTAAAAAATACCAAATTAAACGATCTATTTTATGGGTAAATGACGGCTTAAAGTGGTATCCACTTAGGCTTAAGAAGCGATCATCGTCATCCGACGAAAATTTACGCCTAGAACAATCCGACAAAGACTTGACAGAACCTCTGAAAGATGGATTTAAATACTATGCAAGTTTTTTGGTGGTTAGGTAATTTAGATATGCAAGATTGGAGTCAAGCGGGCGTATACATACCATTGATGGTAGGATTGATACCAGGATTCATTTACTGGTGTGTAATTACCGCAAAGAAACACAAGTAGATTAACCAAATCTTTATCTTCTTTTTATAATTTTTATCTCCTAACGCAAGTTTAGTAGAACCTTCTAAACTATGTTGTATAGATTATGATATGCTGTATGTGATTAATCCCCTTTTGGGACTATTAGCATGAAAACCGCCTTATTTTCGAGTTTCTTGATTATGGTATTACTTGCAACAAATCTTGCTTGGGCAGATCTTCCACCTTCAACAAGTCTTGGTGTTGAAGTACTCCAGACAGAATATTCTAACAAGGCAAGTGATGGTACTACTGTGGTATACGGCGAGATCCAAAATGACCTCAATTCTCCTGTCAATACAGTTACAATTGGAGTTACATTCATGGATAGTAACTCAAACCAGGTCGAATACAAAACCGGTACAACTCTATTACAGGTAATCCAGCCTGGTGGAAAAGCTCCTTTCATGATATCGTCTACAAAAGCGGATCCATCTATTGTTCAAGTTCAAGTAAAAGTTGCAGGATTCCAATCATCATCTGCCAAGCAACAAGTCTTACAAATTTCTCCGGGTTCTCTTCAAATCTCTGATACGTTACTTATTTCTGGTAATGTAACAAATAGCGGGGCGCAGCAATCTACTAATACAAAATTCTACTTGATATCATATGATGCATTTCAACGAGTGGTTGCAATAGGAGTATCTGATCCAATTTCCATTGGTCCTGGAACAACTTCGCAATTTAACATTGCTTCTGATTTCAACACTAGGGCGCAATCTTACATGATAATTGCAGAATCTGATAACTATCAATCAAAACCAATTCCTGTAAGCGGTGTCCAAGTGACATTACCTGTGATTCTAAGTAATACTACGGTAACTAATCCTAATGGTGCTTCCTATTCTACAATTCCGGTAAATGCGTCTGTAAAAATAACAAGTGATGCAAAGTATCTTCTCAATTCTACCCAGTCGTTTGTATACTATGTCCAGGTTAAACAATTCAATGGAAAAGTGGCATTCATAGGAAAATCAGAAGGACTATTTCTTGGTGCAGGAGATCAAAATATATCAGTAGATTGGAAACCAAATTTGGCAGGATCCTATTTTGTTGAAACATATGTGTGGAACTATGATTCTGTTCCTCTATCTTCATCGGTACCATCGATCAATGTAGTACTTGTTAAATGACAAGGTCGTAAATACAAAAGATCATGACTAGATTCAAACTTGTGGCTTTGGGTGGTACATTTGATATTATTCATAAAGGACATTTAGAACTCTTAAGAAATGGATTTTCAATCTCATCCAAAGTTATCATTGGTCTAACCAGTGATGAACTTGCAAGAAAAAAAGGAAAAACTCCAATCCATGATTACTCGAAACGATATCAAGCACTAGATGATGCAATAAAAGAAAATTTTCCAAACTCCAAGTATGCTATAAGCAAACTTGACAATGACTTTGGTCCTGCAGTATTGGAGCAAGATGTTGAAGCATTGGTAGTAAGTGAGGAGACTTCATCAAAAGGAAAAGATCTGAACAAACTACGGACAGAAAGACATGCTCCTCCAGTTACAGTGATTGTTGTCCCCATGGCTCTTGCAAAAGATGGTACTCGTATATCTACAACAAGAATAAAAAACTCTGAGATTGATGCTGATGGAAACATACTTTGACAAACAACTTTTCAATCTTTGAGTAGGTTCCATAAAACTCTAAAATGTCTAGTAAGACATTGAAAGAATTAACAGACCGGATGCTTAGCAAAATGTCTTCTGACATCACAGGTCTAAAGGAAGGTCTTGATCCTGAAAATATTGCTCTCTGGTACAACAAAGTAATTAGAGATGCAAAGGAGATGGCTCCACCTTGGCTTGTAGATAAAATTGGTGTCAAGCAAGATCCAATTCTTTATCTGAAATTCAATCTAGACATATCAAAGCGGGCTGTTCGTTATCTCATGATGGCAATATCAAATAATCTCGATGACATGCCGTATACAACCCAACTATATTTTCTCAAGGTACAGGAACTAGTAGGTCAAGAAATGGACAAGTCTCTTGTCTAAAATTATTCTTTTGTTATCTCAACAATATCTTCGCAAATTCTAATCTCTGTAATTTTATTTACATCATCAATTACAGACTGGATAAAATCTGCAAAGGACTCTGCCTGGTATCTATCTTTGAAAAGTATACTGTGTGCAGATTTGTCTTTTAGAGATATCACTATCTCATTTTCAATTAGCTCTAAAATTCCATTGATGAAAACCTCCTTGTCCTCTCTTATGTATATTAGACTGGCAAGTTTTTGTGCTTCATAACTATCTGCACATGTAATATCTATCTTCATTTTAGTCAAACATGAACTTGTCTACTTGATCTTTTGCTTTTTCTCTTTGTTTTTTGAACTCTGTCAAGAAAGGTTTTGTAGCATCTTTTAGGTTGCCCTTGCATTCTCCACATAACAACTGTCCACTCTTGCACTTTCTTGCCCTCTCATCAGATTCTTTTTCGGTATCAAAAAAATATCTTAGATACCAAAATACTGGACATATGGCAAAGTTTGCACCGAGCTTTCGTTGAAGCTCTACAGTTGGCTGGCCACCAGTAAATGTACTTGAGATCTTTTTGTCTATGGTTTTATCATCATCTGTAGTAAATATTGCAGTCTCTGGAATCGAAGAAGACATTTTTCCTTGCATCCCAAGTCCTGGCAAAAACTTGGAATGGATCTGGGCAGGTTTTGGATATCCCATCTTTTCAGCAATGTCTCTTGTTACTCTCCAATAGGGATCTTGGTCTATTGCTGCAGGTATGAGAACAGGAGTAGGGCGTCCCTCAATTATTGATGGTAAAAAACATGGGGCTGCTTGTATTGGTGGAAATCCAATCATACCTATGTTTGTAGAATTTTCAAATCCAAAAACTGCTTTGACAGTAGAATAGGTAATTCTTTTTGCTATCTCAAGTGAGATTGGATAAATCCGCTTGATGTCTCTAGTATCAATTAGGATCTTTGTCTTTTTTGGATCAAATCCAACTGCAATTATATCTAGAATGTTTTCTTGTGTGTATTTTGATACTTCTTCCATTGATTTTTGGTCGCTATAGAGAAACTTTTCATCATCAGTTAATTGAAATATTAAATTGACATCAAATTTTTCTTGAAGATATTTTGTAAAAATCCACGGTAAAAGATGTCCCATGTGAATTTTTCCAGATGGCCCTCTTCCGGTGTAAAGATAAAACTTGTTTCCTTTCTCATATTCTGTCAAAATCTTGTCCAAATCCCTGTGGCTAAAAAAATAGCCCAACTTTAACATGGGATGCACTTCGCCAGTTATTTTTTCTATGCGTGCTTCTAATTCTGGAGAAATTTTCTCGGTGCCAAACTTCTGCATGAGTTTATCATAGTCAATATCCCCTTCTACGCTCCAAGGAGTTACTGTAAACTCTTCAGATGACATTCATGGTTTAGTTAGGTTAAGGTTTAAAAAGTCTTTTTGGCTTTTTGTGATAATGTCTCAAGTTCTGCATCCAATTGAGCAAAAAATTCTCAAGACATTATCTGAGAAGAAAAACTTGACACCGGAAGAACTTGCCAATATCACAAAACTTTCACTAGATCAGACAAGGAGAGGCATTGAATGGCTCAAGTTCAAAAATCTATCAAATGTTACAGAATCAGAGAAAACCGTTGTAACGCTAGGAAAGCGAGGGACTGAAGCACTTGAGAAGGGATTTCCAGAAAGACAGCTTGTCAATTACCTACGATCATTGGACGGTTATTCTTGTGAGATGAATTCTGCAAAGGATTATCTAAAAAATGAATTTGGCCCTGCTATTGCAAATGCAAAGAAGAACGGCTGGGTTGAGATTCATGAAAACAGGGTTATGTTAAAGGGATATCATGATGTCACCTCTGAAGAAAAAATTATCAAAACTATTTCCAAAACTCCAATTGGAGTCTCATCTGATGATCTTGGAGACAAGGATGCTCTAGAGTCACTGAAGAAAAGACCAGAGTTTATTGTTCTTGCCTCAAAAAAATCTGCCTTGGTTGGTCTTACAGAACAGGGAATAGAAGCCGCCAAAACTGTACCTGATGAAGTTGATCTTACAAATATCTCTGAAGTTACTATTGTGTCTGATTCTACAGCTAAAGTTGCAAGGGCAATAGATGTACAAGCCTCTGCTCCAACCGTATTTGCTGCACGTAGTCATCCATTACGAGATGTTATAGATGAAGTACGTGAGATATTTGTTGGACTGGGATTTTCTGAAATAATTGGAAATAACATCCAGTCTAGTTTTTGGAACTTTGATGCCTTGTTTACACCACAGGATCATCCTGCAAGGGAAATGCAAGATACATTTTATCTAAAAGATGTTACTGCAGGTACAGTTGCAAAACCTGATCAGATAAAAAAAATCTCACAAGAACACAAAAAGGGTTGGAATTATGAATGGCAAAACCAAGAAGCAAAAAGACTTGTTCTTCGAACACATACTACATGTGTAACAATTCGTGCTCTTGCAGACAAAAAATATGATGAGGCAAGATTATTTTCAATAGGCAAAGTATTTCGAAATGAAAAACTAAGTTACAAACATCTTGCAGAATTCCATCAGGTTGAAGGGGTTGTAACGGGCAAAAATGTTACACTACGAAACCTAATGGGACTACAGACAGAATTCTATCACAAGATGGGAATAAAGAAGATAAAATTCTGGCCTACTTTTTTCCCGTATACAGAACCATCATTACAATCTATGATATACAATGAGAAACTTGGAAAATGGGTTGAGTTGTTTGGAATGGGTATGTTCAGACCAGAGGTAACAAAACCATTGGGAATCAAAAACCCTGTACTTGCTTGGGGTGGAGGAATAGAGAGAATTGCAATGCTCAAGTTTGGTCTTGAGGATGTACGTGATTTGTATGAAAACAAGTTTGGTTGGTTAAGGAGTGTACCAAAATGCCCGTAGTCACTCTATACTTTGACAGAATCAACAAGATTCTGGGAAAGAAAATTCCAAAAGCAAAGATTGTAGAAACTTTGCCATTTATTGGATTAGATATTGAAGAAGAGACAAACGATCACATCAATGTAGAGTACAGTCCGAACAGACCTGATTATTCTACTGATTATGGAATCATTACAGGTCTTCAAGGACTACTTGGAATAAAACTTGGAATGCCTCTATTGAAAATCAAAACTGGAAAAAATGTGATAAAATCTGATGCATCTGTTTCCAAAGTGCGACCATATGTTACAGCAATTGAAGCAAAAAATGGTATTCTAAATGATGAAACAATAAGACAAATAATTACAATGCAAGAAGATCTTCACAATGGACTAGGTAGAAGAAGAAAGAAAGTATCCATTGGAATTCATGATCTTGACAAGATAAAATTTCCATTACGTTATACTGCTGTAGCAAAAAACCACAATTTTGTTCCTCTTGAATCTGATGTATCCATGACAGTTAAAGAAATACTTGAAAAAACAGAAACTGGAAAAAAATATGGTAACATCTTGACAGGAAAAGACAAGGTTCCAATCATAATTGATTCTGCTGGAAATACGATATCTTTTCCACCAATAATTAATGGAAAACTAACAGAAATTAACAACAAGACTAGGAATCTACTTGTAGAAGTTACTGCAACTGATAAAAATGCAGCAGAGGGAGTACTTGCAGTTCTTGCAAATGCTTTACAAATAGCAGGTTTTCAACTCTTTTCAGTAAAAATAACTGGAGCAAATAATTCTACTACATCATTAAAACCGCGAGATTTGATACTTGAATCAGAACTTGTAAACAAGACTCTTGGAATTGACATATCTGATTCTCTTATGATAAAATCTCTGAAAAAAAGTAGACTGGATGCAAAAATGAAAGGAAAGAAAATTGTTTGTACAATTCCAAGATATAGAACAGATATTTTTGGAGTAATGGATCTAGTTGAAGAGATAGCACTTGGATATGGAATTCAAAATCTTGTACCTACAATGCCTGAATCAGTATCTGCAGGAGAAAGAAATGATATCACAAAATCGCTTGAAACTATACGTTCACTCATGGTAGGCCTTGGATATACTGAAGTGATGAACTTTGAGTTGACTGGAAAAGAAATCTTGTATGAAAAAACTAATCGTAATTCCTCTAAAATGATATCTGTTGCAGACTCGAAAAGTCAAGAACACATAATTCTTCGTGACGTACTCCTTCCTGGAATGATGGAGGTCTTGTCAAGAAATATTCATGAATCATATCCTCAAAAGATCTTTGAAATTGGAACTGTATTTGAAAAAGATTCTCCAATTAGAGAAGTAGTTCATCTTGCCTGTCTTGATGCACGCAAGGATGCAAACTTTACAGAAGTAAAATCTATTCTTCAATCTCTTCTCAAAATTGGTTTTAATCTCACCTGTGAAACGATTCCACAAAAGGATCCCATGTTCGTTGATGGACGAACTGGCAGTATTGTAGTATCTGGCAAGAAACTTGGAATTGTGGGAGAAGTTGATCATACAATTGCTGAAAATTTCAAGCTAAGAACTCTAGTATCTGGATTTGAAATGAAACTCACTGGATTAATATTTGACTAGAAAATAACCACATCGCCCCTAATGCACGCAGACGGACTGGGATGATGAAATATGATTTTTGGTCCACCCAGCCGTGCTACAGGGCACCCCGGTAATAGAACAAGATGAGGATTAAGGCTAATCGTACCAATGACTCTATGTGAGTCAGAACCGGGGAACATTCTTTTTTCTTAAATCTTCTAAAAATATCTACAATCAAAAGAATTCTTGAGATTTTATGCAGAAAAGTGATCCTATTTTCAACTATGATATGATTTTGGATTTATGACTAGAAAACAGATCTATTGATATATTTGCGTTGTATAGGTATACTATGGCAACTGCATATGTGCTAATAAATTGTGAACTTGGCTCTGAAGAATCTATCATCTCACAGCTAAAAGCAATTAACGGAGTCAAAGAAGTTCACGGTACCTTCGGGGCCTACGATATATTGGCCAAGATTGAATCTCCAACAGTAGAAGCATTAAGAGAAATCATCACTTGGAAAATTCGTAAAATAGAGAAGATTCGTTCAACTCTAACCCTGATGGGAATAGAAGGTCAAAGCTAAGTCTCTGTGGAGAAATTCTACCCATATTTTTGAACCCTACACTATAGGGTACATTAATTTTTTATGCAAAGAACTTTTAATCGCGTCGTAATTTTTTCATTACATGATTCTTCATTTTATTTTCTTGGTAAAAGAAGACGATATGGATAATAGAAAATGGGAGTTTGAATACATTACAAAGATGGCGCACTTTTACAAGGTTTGGATTGAAAAGACTTTTTCTCAAAATGTCGACATTCAAGTAGATGAGATGGTTGTAAGGTCTGGTGGGCGCCTGAGGATTATTGATACTCCTACATTGCTTGATGACCATGCTGATAGAGGGCGAGATATTTTTCATTTTTATCTGAGCTATTCAAGACCGCTTTGGACTGATTGTACTTGTGAGGGATACTTTGCAGAAAATTTTGGCATGGTTCTATGGACCAAAAGTCCAAAAAAAGATGACTTGACATTTCTAATGGAGACTAATTGTCCCAAGGTTTCCCATGAACTTGCACATGAATTTCTAAGGAAAAAAGGATACAAAAACTACAAAGAACTAGTTCATGATATTTGGGACAAACATCTCTTTGCATCGTTACCCTTTGAGCATTATGGTATGGATTACAATCAAACAGAAAAAGATGCACTCTTTGCAACTATAGATACTTCCAGTTTACGGTTATAGTATATTATCCTAGTTTTCTGTTTCACCCTAAAAGACTATAAGTAAGTATCTTGGAGTTTTTTTTATGCCAGAATTCGTTTGCCCGGATTGTAGTATGAAATTATTTCATGAAAATGAAACTACTCTAACTGTGGAAAAACAAGTACATCTAAAATTCTGTCCTGCTAAAAAGAAGAACTAGCACTTTGTGACAGAGTATATTCTATCTTGAAAACTAGCTGTCTTGAAATCTATTTTATTTTGTGGATCTTTCTTTCTTGTTGTACTTAGTTTTTCTAATGTAACAAGTGCTTCTCCGTCAAATCCGACAGAGGATCCGAAAACTCCTTCTGAGAGTTGATTTCCGTGCTCTCCTTTCTTGATATCATCAACCATTTCATAAAACTTTACAGCTTCTCTTTTTGTTGTTGGGCCGCCTGAAGATTTGTTGAAACCAACTGCAATGTACATACCATTGTTTTTGACTGCAATGGGTACCTTGTAGACCTTACCAGATTGACCTGGAATTTTTTCGTTTAATAAAATTTCACACTTGTGGAACATGCTTGAGATGTATGCAAAAAATCGATAGTTGGCATAAGTGCCAGCAGAATCTTCGTGACAATCAACGAAAACTTTGTGCAAAAGTTCAAGGGCGGAATCATTCATGCTTTGCAAACGTTCTTCAATTCTGCCTTTTCTGACTAGATCTGATTTACAGTCTGCAGCAATTTTTTCTAAAATGAAAGGAGGCAGATTATAGTTTTTCAAGGTGGAAACAAAAGTTCCAGTTTTAGAGGCTCCAAATGTTGGGAAATTACCTCTACTCAATTCAATCCACCGCTATGTATTTTTGATATTGTAAAATTCAAACCCCACTCTCCCTAGCATCATTACTAGGTGTCTTTTTCCTTATAACTGTTCGGTCAAATAGAGATCAGATGGTGGGGCCGACCGGAATTGAACCGGCGACACACGGGTCACTACAGCTCCAAACTGTACATCATCCTTGCGTCAGTGAAGCTTGTGAAACCACTGGAGCCCTTAGCGGTGATCATGTGATCTAAACTGTCGCCATACCAGGCTAGGCTACGACCCCACGTAATGAACATAAATGCACTTGAATTTTAATTTACTTGACTTCTGAAGATTTATTGGTGCCATTGTAACTCTTTTTGAGCGTTGGACTGTAAGAAAACTATCAATTATGATTTTTGTCTTTTGATAAATTATGTGCAAAACTCAGATCTGAGTAACTTGAGGAGTAAAACTTGGTTCGTCCTATAATCATAATATTGGGAGCAATTCCAGTTCTTGCTGCTCTTTTCATCGTAGTTCCAACCCTTCTTCGACCTGAAATTCCAAATGTTGCAGTAAATTCTGATGATGTTATATCTATACAATACACCAAAGAGCACCTCAAAAAAATATCATTTGGTCTTACACAAAGCATTGGCGCTGACACAGCAGAGGTCGTAACAATCGCAAATGACGGTCAAACTATTTACAGTCTCACAAAAAATGGTTATTCTGAACCTGATAAACAATATCAGCTGTCAAAAGATGAGGTCAAAAAACTAACTGCATTGATAAAAGAGACTGGATTTATGGATATTCCAACAACATCGTATGCCGTAAAAAGTGATCTAAACGAGTATGAAAAATATGAGATGCAAGTCACACTAGATGGTAAATCAATCACTGTCCAGTGGCCTGACCAGAATTCTACTCAGGAATTCATCCCTCCGCTGATAACTCAGGTCCAAAATAACATGGATGCCGTGATTACGGAAATAACAAAATAAATAGCCTAAGAAGCGATCAAATCTTATGATTCCGCTTTCTGGTGATTTGGGTAATACCAAAGGAGTAGTAAAGGAAAAGGTAGGATCATTTGGTACTACACGAGGAACTTCTACCCTAAAACGTGGTTTTGCTCACATGCTAAAAAATGGAGTTGTAATGGATGTTACCACTGTTGAACAGGCCCAGATTGCAGAAGATGCTGGTGCAGTTGCAGTGATGGTTTTGGATAAACTTCCATCTGATGTTAGAAAAGCTGGTGGTGTTGCAAGAACTGCAAGCATTAGAATTATTCAAGAGATTATGGATTCTGTAACAATTCCTGTCATGGCAAAATGTAGAATAGGTCATGTGTATGAAGCAATGGTTCTACAAGAAACAAATGTGGACATGATAGATGAATCCGAAGTTCTAACTCCTGCAGATGAAAATCGCCACATATGGAAATGGGATTTCACAAGTCCATTTGTAAATGGTGCACGAAATCTAGGTGAAGCTCTTCGAAGAATAGAAGAAGGTGCAGCAATGATTAGAACAAAAGGAGAGCCTGGCACTGGTAATGTTGCAGAAGCAGTTATTCATATTAAAAATGTAAACACCGAATTGAGACGCATAAAATCAATTTATGATGCTGGTGATGAACAAGATTTGATAAGTGTTGCAAGAGAATTAAAAGTTTCATACTCTATTGTGGAAGAGACTGCAAGTTTAGGTAGATTACCAGTTGTTAATTTTGCAGCTGGAGGAATTTCAACTCCTGCAGATGCTGCATATCTAATGACTTTGGGTTGTGATGGAGTATTTGTAGGATCTGGAATATTCAAAGCTGATGACGCAAAAGAACGAGCACAAGCAATAGTTTTGGCAACAACTTTCTGGGAAGATCCAGATAAAGTAAAAGAAGCACAAAAAATGATTGATGAGAGACAATCCATGTTGGGATTGGATACAAAGAATCTTGAACTTAGAATGCAAGAACGTGGTAGTACAGCATGAGCGGCATTAACATAGGAATTTTAGCAGTTCAGGGAGATGTTGCAGAGAATGTTCTGGCCACAAAGATGGCAATTGAAGAACTAGGTATGGAAGGTATTGTGACTGAAGTTAAAACTCCTGAACAAATATCAGATCTTGATGGATTGGTAATACCAGGTGGGGAGAGCACTGTGATAGGTACACTTTCCCTAGTAAATGGATCATTGAAAAAAATTAAAGAAAAAATTGCAAGTGGAATGCCTGTATTTGGAATATGTGCAGGAATGATAGTGCTCTCAAAAAAAGCAAAAGATAGAGTAGTTGGCGAAATGGATCAACCACTATTGGATTTTCTTGACGTCAAAATAGAGCGAAATACCTTTGGCAGACAAAAAGATTCGTTTGAATCTGAGATATCAATGGATAAAATTGGCATCTCCAAGTTTCCAGGTGTGTTTATTCGTGCACCATCTATTATGGAAGCGGGAAAAGATGTAGAAATTTTGTCAAAGTTTAATGAAAAAATAATTGCTGTAAAACAAGGAAATATCATAGGTACTGCATTTCATCCTGAGCTTACAGGGGATATTTCTCTTCACAAATACTTTGTAAGTCTGATTAAAAAGAAGAACTAGAATACCGTTTATATTAAATTCAGGTTAATTGTATGCTGTAATGGAAATAGATACAACTCCAGAACTGGTTTCCAAAGTTTATAAAAAAATTGAAGATAACATTTCAAAATATAGAAAACTAGTCAACAGACCACTCACTCTAACTGAAAAAATTCTTGTTGGTCATCTTGATGATATGGAAAGTGCAAAAGATCTTGAACCTGGCAAAAGCTATTCGCTTCTAAGGCCTGATAGAGTTGCATTACAAGATGTTACAGGACAAATGGTAATACTACAATTCATGCAATCAGGTCTCAAGCGAAGTACACTTCCAACGACTGTTCACTGTGATCATCTCATTAGGGCCAAAGTTAGTGGGGATGTAGACATTAAAGTTGCACTGGATGAAAACAGCGAAGTATACAAATTTCTTGAATCATCTTCAAGAAAATATGGAATAGGATTCTGGAAGCCTGGTGCGGGAATTATTCATCAAGTTGTATTGGAAAATTATGCTTTCCCTGGTGGATTAATGATTGGAACTGATTCTCATACACCAAATGCAGGTGGTCTAGGTATGCTTGCTGTTGGGGTGGGAGGATTAGATGCAACAGAAGTGATGGCAGGGTTTCCGTGGGAACTCTTGTATCCTAAAAGAATTGGTATACACCTAAAGGGTGAGCTAAATGGATGGGTTGCTCCAAAAGATATCATATTGTATGTGGCATGGAAGCTTACAGTATCTGGTGGAACAAACGCCATAGTGGAATACTTTGGTCCTGGTACTAAATCAATTAGTTGTACTGGAAAAGCAACCATAACAAACATGGGTGCAGAAATTGGTGCAACATGTTCGGTATTTCCATATGATGAAAGGATGGAAGTTTATCTAAAATCAACTAATCGTGGACAGATTGCAGATCTTGCAAATGATCACAAAGACATTCTTGTTGCAGATCCTGAGATTGAACAAAATCCAGAAAAATATTTTGATAAAGTAATAGAGATTGATCTATCTGCACTAGAACCATACATTGCAGGTCCTCATACGCCAGATCTTGCAAGACCAATATCTGCACTTGCAGAGGATGTAATGAAAAACAAGTATCTTGATAGTATCTCTGTAGCTCTTATTGGTAGTTGTACAAATTCATCTTATGAAGATATGACAAGAGCTGCATCTATTGCAGAACAAGCAAAATCTCATGGAATGAACGTAAAGATTCCTCTTCTTGTAACTCCAGGTTCTGAACAAATCAGAGCAACAATTGAACGAGACGGACAGATGCATATTCTAAATGAGATTGGTGCTACCGTACTAGCTAATGCCTGTGGGCCGTGCATTGGACAATGGAATAGACCTGAGATAAAATCTGGAGAGCCAAATACTATTGTTACTTCATTTAACCGAAATTTCCCTGGGCGTAACGATGGAAGAAGAGAGACAATGGCCTTTATGGGTAGTCCTGAGTTGATTGTGGCCCTTGCTCTTGGTGGACGATTATCGTTTAACCCTCTAAAAGATACTCTAAAAGGATCTGATGGAAAAGAGTTCAAGTTAGAACCGCCGAAAAAAGCACCAGAGGTTCCAACAAAAGGATTTTCAAATATCGGTCAAATCTATGTTCCACCTGCTACAAATCCGGATGATGTTCAAGTTGTCATAAATCCTTCAAGTGGTAGATTACAAAAATTGGCCCCATTTGCAAAATGGAATGGTAAAGATTTTGTAGACTTGCCACTCTTACTAAAGGCAAAAGGCAAATGCACAACAGATCACATCTCACCAGCAGGTGCATGGTTATCATTGCGTGGACATATTGACAAAATCAGTGACAACATATTCCTTGGCGCAGTAAATGCATTCACAAATGATGTTGGCAAAGGAAAGAACGAACTAAATGGAAACACCGAATCATTTCCAGTTATAGCAAGACAATACAAAGAGAAAGGTCTCCAGTGGATTGTAATAGGTGATAATAATTACGGAGAAGGAAGTAGCCGAGAACATGCTGCCATGTCACCACGATATCTTGGATGTGCTGCAGTCATTGCACGAAGTTTTGCACGTATACATGAGACTAATCTAAAAAAACAAGGAGTACTTGCACTCACCTTTGTTAATTCATCTGATTATGATAAAGTTCAGGAGACTGATAAAATAAGCATACTTGATCTATCTCAAATGCAACCTGGAAAAAATATCAAGTGTGTACTAAGTCATATAAACGGGACAAAAGATGAGATTGCACTCAAGCATTCGTATAACAGCTTTCAGATACAATGGTTCCAAGCAGGTTCTGCTTTGAATATATTGCGTGAAAGAGAAGCCCAGACCAACTAAAGAACTAATAGTTTGGATGACGTTATTTTCTATCAATGAGTCATACTTTTGATCCTAACGAACTCTACAATAGAGTAGTTCACTATTACATTGACAAAAAGGGCTATTCAAAAGACAAGGCAAATCAAATTGCCCGCAAGGTAGTAGAGAGGGAAAAAAGTAGGTATACGTGTAAAAATGTCAATTGTGGTCATGGACTAGATGATCACATACGACACAATGAAACGTGTCTTGTTCTTGATTGTGAATGCCGAAAATTTGTCAGTTAGATACTCGTAACAATATCTTTCCAAACTGGTTACTTTTTTCCATTTTTTGATGTGCAAGTTTGACATCCTTTAGATCAAAGATGCTATCAATCACGGGTTTGATCTTTTTTAATTTCATAAACTTGTGTAATGCAACAAGCTGTGATCTTGATCCTAGATATGCTCCAATTATTTTAGCCTCTTTGCTGTAAAATGATCTGATGTTTACTATTGCTTCTGCTCCTGTTGTGGTCCCACATGCAACCATTCTTCCCTTTATTTTGAGTACTTCAAGACTGATGGGCCATGTCTTTGCTCCAACGTGATCAATGACTGCATCTACTCCTACTTGATTTGTAAATTTTAGAACCTCTACTGTTACATCTTTGGCATTTCTATCTATGATGTGATCTGCTCCAAGTTTTTTTGCAAATACAGCTTTGTTCCTGTCAGATACAATGGTGATGACCTTCAAACCTTTTGCTTTTGCAAGTAAGATTGCAGCAGAACCTACCCCACTGTTTGCACCCCAGATCAAAACAGTATCATCTTTTTTACATCTTGATTTTTCTAACATGTTCCAAGCTGTGAGGTACGATACATTGATTGAGGCAGCTTCTTGATCTGATAGCCAATCCGGTTTTTTTATTATATTCTTTTTTGGAATCTGAATAATTTCTGCATAACCTCCATCGTATTTTCCAAATCCACCAATGATTCCAAAAGATGCGCGTGCAACATTACTGTCAACTGCAGGATATACTATGACCTTGTCACCTTTCTTGAAACCTCCAAACTTCTCTACCAGAGTTCCACTGATGTCACAACCAAGAATGTGTGGAAATGGTACTGTCTTGCCAGAAATTCCGTTTCTTACCCAAATATCCAAATGATTTACTGCACAATAATTTACTCTGACTAGAACATGTCCTTTTTGAGGAACCGGATTTGGGATTTCTTCATACGACAAGACCTCTGGTCCACCATGTTTTCTGATGATTACAGCCTTCAACTCTTTGTGAAAGATAAAATTATTATTTAAAGAACGCCTCAAATGTGCCTCTAACCGTACAAGAGAAAACTTGTTAAACTATGAATCATGTCAAACTGTGATTGACAAAACCAAAAATTCTTGCATTTGCTGGAAGTACTCGTATTGACTCGTTTAATAAAAAATTGGTCAAAATTGCAGCAGCTGGTGCGATGGAAAATGGTGCAGATGTAACTATAATTGATCTTCGAGATTATCCAATGCCTCTTTATGATGAAGACTTGGAACGACAACAAGGACTTACTCCTAATGCACGCAAGCTCAAGGATGTGATGTTGTCACACCAGGGTTTTTTGATTTCATCACCCGAATACAACAGTACAATTTCAGGTGTTTTAAAAAATACAATTGATTGGGTCTCTAGACCAGTTGAAGGCGAAGAACCTTTGGCTTGTTTCAAGGATAGGGTAGCAGGAATTATGAGTGCGTCTCCCGGAGCTCTTGGAGGTCTTCGTGGATTGGTTCATGTGCGTGCAATTCTTGAAAATATTCGCGTCATTGTAATTCCGGATCAGATTGCAGTAGCAAAAGCCCACGAAGTATTCAATGCAGATGGTACTCTAAAAGAGAAGAAACAAGAAGAACAAGTGAAAAAAATTGGTGCTACTGTTGCCAAATTGTTAATAAAATTGGCCTGACGAAATCGAAATTTTCATAAAATCTATATTTATTTACAAAAAAAGATTGCTTGTTATTTTGCACTCTGATCCATTTGGATGATTCCAAAAATGTTTCCCTCTGTATCCATGCATGTTGCAAAATATCCTACGCTTGGAATTGGCATTTTTGGTATTAACACTTGACCACCACTTGATTGGATCTTACTTGTGTATTTGTCAAGAGAAGGAACCTCAATTGTATTTGTCATGCCTATTTGTCCTGGCATCCTTCTTGCCATGCCTCCATTGATTCCTGGTTTGCTATCATCTCCTGTTTTTATCATCCAGTATTCCATTGGACCATCCCACTTGTCAAATTTCCATTCAAATACCTCTTGGTAGAATTTTTGAGCTCTCTCTGGGTTGTCGGAAGGAATATCAAAGTGTGTGATTCGTGGCATGTGCAAAAGTTGAACTGTATGTTATTTAAGTTCTAATTCAAACCTTCTTGTCTAGACAATGTTATGCATAGCTTTGAGATCTTTTGCAAAGAGTTCCAAACCTGCTGGAATTGTGATCTCTACAGTATCTTTTAGTGATAGGTTCATACTTTTTTTCTTGTTCCACACTTCGGAATTAAATTCAGTTATTTCTTTTGTGTGCTTTGTCCAATCTTCATGATCTTCAGGTTCTACAAATTTTTCATGATGTATAGTATCTTTAGAATAAAGATTCTGCCATAGATAATCTGTGATAAATGGTGTAATTGGTGCAAGCAGTGTCAAAACTGAAGATAACACCTTGTGAAGTGTAAATATTGCTCCATCTCGTTCTTCTTCTGTAAATCCAGAACTGTATGCTCTTCCCTTTACCATTTCAATATAATGTGCAGCAAAAATATTCCAGATGAATTCTCTTAATGCAGTAGCAGGTATGAAGAAATTGTATTCTTGATATCCTTTCTTGCATTCTGCAATTACCTTGTCAAGTTCAGAGAGTATCCATTTGTCAGAAGGGCTTGGTTTTCCAGACTTTATAACTGGAAATCCAGACAGAAATCTTGAAACATTCCAAAGTTTGCTTAGGAATTTTCTAGTAGTTTCTATTTTTTGTTCAGAACATCTAAAATCATATCCTAGGTTAATTTCACTTGCACTCCAGAATCGAAATGTATCTGCACCAAATTTTTGTATTATTGGAAGTGGATCAATTACATTGCCCTTACTTTTACTCATCTTTGTACCGTGTTCATCTACACCATATCCCATTATCCATGCGTCACTCCATGGAGTCTTGCCGGTGAGTTGTTCACATCGTAATATGGTATAGTACAGCCATGTACGAACAATGTCTTTTGACTGTGGTCTTATGGTAGTAGGATATGTTTTTTTGAAAAATTCTTCATCTTGCTTGTATTTGGTGATATATAGTGGTGATACACTAGAGTCCATCCAAGTATCAAACGTACGTTGCTCGCCTACAAATTCTGTAAAACCACATTTGATACAATTTGATATTGGACTGGGGTCTTTCCACGGTCTATAGTATTTTCCAGGTTCTGGCACGTGTGGCTCGTTGCACTTTTTACAATACCATATGGGTATCTCTGTACCATAGAATCTTCTTCTTGAAATTGGCCAGTCGATTGATATTGATTCTAGCCAGTTCATCAAGATCTGTTTGTGCATTGCAGGATGGAAATCAATCTTTGAACCCAATTCTCTTATCTTGTCAACTGAATCTTTTTGTTTCAGATAATATTCTTCCATGGAAATAATTTCAATTGCAGTTTTACTTCTCTCAGATATGGGAGTTCTATGGTTGATGTTATCTATTTTTTCTACTAGACCTTGGTTTTGCAGATCTTCAATTATTTTTTCTCTTGCTTGTTTTACCTTGAGGCCTGCATATGGTCCTGCAACATCTTTCATTCTACCATTCATTCCTACTGCTGCAATCTCTTCTAGCTTGAGATCTCTAAATAATGCAACATCGTTTTGATCACCATAACTACAAACCATTACTGCTCCAGAACCAAATTCTTTTTCAGCAGAAGGATGTGGCTTGATCTCAACTTCCCTGTTTATCAAAGGAATGATAACTTTTTTTCCAATAACATCTGTATATCGTTCATCTTCTGGATTTACAATCACTGTTTGACATGCACATAGAAGCTCTGGTCTAGTACTTGCAATGATTATGGTTTTCTCTAGATCCTTTACCTTGAACTTCATGTGGACTAGTTTGGTAGGAATATCTTCGTAGATAATTTCGGCATCTGCTATGGTGGTACCTGTAACCCAATCATAGTTATTGGGTCTGTTTGCAAGATAGATTTGTTCTCTTTTCCACATGTCAATGAATGTAGATTGGGTCAGGGTACGATATTTCTCAGAATCTGTTCTGTAATATTCTGCAAAATTGCCGCTAAGACCGAGACTCTTCATGATTTGTATCATCTCTGCTTCCAAATCATCTAGTGCTGTTGCGCAAAGTTTGAGAAATTCTCCTCTATCTGTCTCATGCATCCTAATTCCGTGTTTTTTCTCAGTGTACATCTCAACAGGTAGACCGTTTCTATCAATTCCTATTGGGAATAGAACTTTTTTTCCAAACATTCTTGCAGTTCTTGCAATCATGTCTATCTGAGCATAGTGTGATGCTGCACCAATGTGCCATGGTCTTCCAGATGGATAAGGTGGAGGCGTATCAATTACAAATACATCTCCTTCTGGTTTGAAATCATAAATGTGAGATTCTTCCCATTGTTTTAGAATTTGTTTTTCAATCTCAGGATTCCATGCAGTTTCCTTGATAGTTGGTTCCATGTCTAGATCTTTGAAATTTGTGATATGATGTGGGCTCCCTTGTTATACCCCTCGTAAATGTAGACCCCCACAGCTTCAATATTTTTTGGCATCTTTGGAACAAGCAGTTTGATTAATTCAGTGGACAAGTTTTCAACAGTTGCCTCACCCTTCAAGAGGTATGTTGTATTCTTTGGAACTTGGAGATTGAATCTTCCTTTTGGTCCGTCAAATCCAATGTTATAGTGTTGGTCATCTTCTTTCATTAGATATCTTTCATTAATGAAAAATTTGTGATCTAAAATTGAGATGACTTCTTTGATTATCTTCTTTGCTTCTCCAAAATCCATCAACAAGTTATTCTTCATTTCTCCTACTAGTTCTACTGTAACTGATGACGTATGACCGTGTAATATTGAACATTTTTCAACTAGAGGCAATATGTGTGCATAATCAAACGCAAATGAAGGATCTTCCATGAATATGGAACCTGTCTGTACTTCCTGAGTTTTGTATAGAATGATATCTTGCAACTCTGATAATCTTGCTGCAAATTTTGGATGGCCTAATGCAATTATTTTGACATCAGACAATTCTGCCTTGAGTTCTTTGTATTTTACAATATCTATTTCTGTATCTATTACTTCGATTAGACCCTTGTCTGTCTTGAAATCGATGCTTATCTTCTTTCCATTTTTTAGGGTTATGGAATAATTATACTGATATTCAATTTGCAAAAATTCCAACATTTGTGCTATCGAAAGTTCGGTTCTACTTTTCAAAAGATTTCCTTTACTGTCAATGTACTTGAAATCTGAATCCAAAATTGTAGAGCCTGTTGGCATTTGAAAAATTCTGCTCAATCCGTATATAAATTCTGTACAGGCGTTATGGCAGTACTTACTTTAATGAATTCAGAGTTCTTGCAAGGGATACATCATTTTGTGTTATCCCACCAGCATCATGAGTCACTAGGTCTACTGAAATCTTGTTGTATACATTGAACCATTCTGGATGGTGATTCATCTTTTCAATGTGTATAGCTGCCTTGCACATAAAACCAAACGCTTCGATAAAATCGTCAAATACAAAGTCTTTGTGTAGTTTTCCATTTGCTATACTCCATCCCTGTAATCCTTGTAATTCTGATTTAATTTGTTCTTCAGTTAGTTTGAACATTTTCTTACAATTTTTTACAGAATCCTATATTTAACTCTCAAAATGAGTCTATTGTGAAAATGGTACCTATACTGTCAGAACTTGAAAGCAAATTACACACACAAATGGTTCATGCAATTGAAGGTGTCAAAGACTCTGGAAAAATGGGTGTATCGTTTTCTGGTGGTGTTGATAGTTGTCTTTTGGCAAAAATTTGTCAAGACTTGGGGTATGATGTACTGCTTTTCACGATGGGCTTTGAGGATTCACATGATGTAGAATTCTCAAAAAAAATGGCAAAAGTGCTTGACATGAATCATGAAGTGGAAATAATATCTGAGACAACATTTTCTAATGTGGCCAAAAAGATCTGGGACGAAATCAATGTAGATAATTTATCTTGGAATGAAAATTGTATTGCATTTTATTATGTAGCAAAACTCGCACAAAAACACAAAATTACAAAGGTAATGACTGCTAATGGCATTGATGAACTCTTCTGTGGGTACAATGCCTACCGAGATTCAATCTTGGAGGGACAAGATGCGGTGCTTGGTATGATTGAAGACAAGATACTAAATGAAACAAGAATGATGAAGGCTGTAAACAAAATTGCATCTGAATTTGATGTCAATATTGTCCAGCCATTTTTATCAAAAGAGTTTATAGAATTTACAAAATCTATTCCGTTGGAATATAAAATAAAAGACAAGGATGATTTGGTCCGAAAACATCTTGTTAGAAAACTTGCAGTATCAATTGGAGTTCCAGAAGAATCCGCATTAAAGCTTAAAAAAGCAATGCAATATGGTTCTTTGATTCACAAAAATCTATTAAAAGTCAAGAAAACTTGGAACATGAATTTTTGACCTTGCTTGATACGTTTTTGATTATATCAAATGATGCACCAAGATGATTTTCAGGAATAAAAATTCTGTCTATTTCTTCATCAGTTAGATGAGACGAAAATGCCTCATCATTTTTTACTGCTTCTCTAAAGTCTGTTCCATTTTCTGATGATGCAAATGCTACTCGTTGTATGTCTCGATATGCCTCAAATCTT
The DNA here is from genome assembly GCA_964636595.1 of uncultured Nitrosopumilaceae archaeon. Lineage (GTDB taxonomy): Archaea > Thermoproteota > Nitrososphaeria > Nitrososphaerales > Nitrosopumilaceae > Nitrosotalea. The sequence goes on along the minus strand of CAZWSG010000015.1, from coordinate 11,676 downwards.
GGGACTCCTTTCTGTATTAATGCATCAAGAACAAATTCTGCAAATATTTGACCTCTTGTTATTTCTAAATTTTGTCTTATTCTATCCTCATTTACAAATAATGAACTGATGATTCTTGTCATGGTGTCAAGCATCTCGTCGAGCAAAATAGAGCTTGTTGGAATGATAAATCTCTCATTTGCAGAGTTTGACAAGTCTCTTTCATGCCATAGTGATATGTTTTCAAAAGCTACCGGTATCTGACTGCGTAATAATCTTGAAAGTGATGTAACACGTTCGCTCTTTACAGGATTTCTCTTTACTGGAACTGCACTACTTCCCATCTGACCTTTCTTGAAAGATTCTGCAACCTCGCCAATCTCAGTTCTTTGGAGATTGCGGATTTCTACAGCGATTTTTTCAAGTGTAGATCCAATCAAAGCCATGTAAAAGATGAATTCTGCATATCTTTCACGTGCAACTACTTGGGTTGTAACATCTGCAGGGTACAGTTCAAGTTTTCGTGCTACTCTTTTTTGTATCTCCAAAGCTTTTGCACCCATGAGAGAGCCAGTTCCTACAACGCCAAGCGTTTTACAGATCAAGATTCTTTTCTTAATTTCTTCAATTCTTTCTACATGTTTTGACATTTCAAGTGACCAGTTTGCAAATTTCAAACCAAATGAGATGATGCTTGCATGTTGACCGTGGGTTCTACCTACTGCTGGTAATCCCTTGTACTTGATTGCCTGGTTTGCTAAAATGATGGCTAGTTTTGCAACCTTTGGTTCTATGATCCGTAAAGTATCACGAATCTGCAATGAATTACTAGTATCCACTAAATCATTACTTGTCAAACCATAATGTATCCAGGGTTTTGCAGAAGGTTTACAAATTTCACTGAGAGCTTCTACTAACGCTGCGGTATCATGATCACTTTTTGCCTCTAACTGTTTTACTCTTTTTATTGAAATCTTGCCAGATCTTGCCATCTTTGATATGTTCAAAGCTGCATCCTTTGGAATCATTCTTATCTCTGACTGAGACAGGGCAACTGCTGCTTCAATATCCAGTTGATATGTTATCTTTTTCTGATCGTCAAAAATCTCCTTCATCTCATCAGTACCATAACGGCCACTATCTATTGGAAGAATTGGCATGTTTGGGATCAGTTGATGAAGGAAAATAAATCTACTTGTATGAATTTGGATTAAAATCGACACTTTTTTCTATGCTTGTGAACAAATCAAATCTATGGATTCGAATAAAAAACTAGAAAAAAATAACCTGGAAAATAAAGTCACTGACGATAAACAGAATGATGCTGTTTCACTTGACGGAAAGACATTACACGACTTGTATAGACATACTACTAAATTGATTAAATGATTGTCTGATCGTATACTCATGATTTAAATTGTGTCCAAATGCCTTTTTTCGCAGAAAGCGATGTCGTCACTAATTCCCAAGAAAATACGTGAAATGGAATATCGTATTGAGGCTGATCCATCAAAAGGTATGAAAGTTCCAGTAACAATTTACGCTGATGAAAAGTTATTGCAAAAAATGCTTACAGACAGGACAATCCAACAAGCAGTAAATGTATCTACAATACCTGGAGTTCTCAAACACGTTGTAGTTCTTCCAGATGGTCATGAAGGTTATGGATTCCCTGTTGGCGGAGTAGCTGCTATGGATGCAGAAGAAGGCATGATAAGCCCAGGAGGTGTAGGATATGATATCAACTGTGGTGTAAGACTAATCAAAACAAATCTAATGGAAAACGATGTTAGGCCACGACTTCGGGATCTTGTTAGTGAATTATTTACGTCTATTCCGTCTGGAGTAGGCTCGAAAGGTGCTGTTAGACTAACCTCTTCTGATCTTGACGAAGTTCTTGTAAAAGGAGTACAATGGGCAGTTGATCATGGATATGGTTCAAAGGATGATGCTGATGTCTGCGAAGAAAATGGACAGATAAAAAATGCTGATCCTGGAAAGATATCACCTACTGCACGAAAGAGAGGTGCACCGCAACTTGGAAGTCTTGGTTCTGGAAATCATTTTCTTGAGGTGCAACGTGTGGATCAAATTCATGACAAAGAAGCTGCTAAAAAGATGGGAATTTTCAATGAAGGACAAATTACTATATTGATTCATTGTGGTTCACGAGGTTTTGGACATCAAGTATGTAGTGATTATCTAAGAGTATCTGAACAAGCACTCTCTAAATATAAAATAAATCTAGTAGACAGAGAACTTGCATGTGTTCCGAATTCTTCAGAGGAGGGAGAGTCATATAGAAAAGCAATGTTTGCCGCACTAAATTATGCTTGGAGTAACAGACAGATGATAACACACTGGACAAGAAAAGCATTTGAAAGAGTTTTCAAACAGTCTGAATCTGATCTTGACATGAAATTAATCTATGATGTTGCTCATAATATTGCCAAAGTTGAAAAACACAAAATTGATGGTGAACTACGATCAGTTGTAGTTCATAGGAAAGGCGCAACAAGAGCATTTCCGCAAGGGAGGGATGAAATACCGAGAAAATATCGAGATATTGGTCAACCTGTTTTCATACCTGGTTCCATGGGTACTGGTAGCTGGATTTTGTTGGGAAAACCTGGCTCTATGGACTTGAGCTTTGGTTCTACTGCACATGGTGCAGGAAGAATGATGTCAAGATCTGCTGCAAGAAGAAGTTTCACAGAAGGTCAGGTACAAAAATCATTAAATGATAAAGGAATTTTCATAAAAGCTCTTACACGAGAAGGTGTAGTAGAGGAGACGCCTGAGGCATACAAGGATGTTGATGCTGTAGCTAATGTATCTCATGAACTTGGAATAGCTACAAAAGTAGCAAAGCTTGTTCCAATTGGGGTAATCAAGGGTTGACTGAAGAAGATAGAGAACTAGAACTTCTCAAAGCAAAAAGAATGCTTGAGATGCAAAAAAATATTTCACAAAGACAACGAATTGACGAGGTCAAGCCTGAATCAAAGACACAGAAGGTTTCTCCTAGGGACCTTGTTCTCAAACAACTTGGATATAGAGGGGAAGAAGTACTTCAGAATGCTGAATCACAATTTCCTACTGAGACCAAGATGATTATAGAAAAACTTGCAGAGCTTATTCAAGGAGGAGAAGTCACTGAAATTATTGATGGAGGGAAATTGTTGACATTGTTCAGATCCGTTGGAATTAATGTACGGATACAAACTACAATAAGTGTTGAACAAGATGGAAAGATGGTATCTTGGTCAGACAAGCTAAAAGGTCAAGCCAAATCAATATCAGAATCTGCATCAGAATCTATGTCAGAGTCAGTACCTTCTGATGTTCCTCCAAGTGAGAATATCTGATAATTGTTAGGTGTATACAATTTCAAACATCTATGATGTCTCTAGTAAGTTTATTATTTGTGCGTCATGGTGGATGATTGTTTATGCACGGTAGGGCTACTATTCTTGAGATTGCGACAACTCAATATGACATTGACCTAGAGATTGTTACTACTGCAATGAACGAATTACAGACTCTCTGTGGAGTTACAGAAGGTTTTCTGATAAGCAAGCCTATGGAAAGATTTGGTTGGGCCTTTTTCAAAGTGTTGATAAAAATAGAACTTTTTTCCGGTATGGAATTGAAATTGGGAGATCAAATTGAAAAAACTAAAGGAAAAAAACTTGAACACAAATTTGTTACCTTTATGACAAAATTCTTTGAAAACAAAAACGCCAAAGTAAAAGTAAAGCTTGTAGATGCTTAGACTCTTCTTCCTCTTTTACCACCCTTCTTTCTAGTGGTATCATGAGGAATTGGGGTTACATCATCAATTCTTCCAATTTTGAATCCGCCTCTTGCTAGTGCTCTGATTGCTGCTTGTGCACCTGGGCCTGGAACACGTGAACCTACTCCGCCTACTGCTCTGACTCTGATGTGTAGACCTGTAAAGCCCTTGTCATGTGCTGCTTCTACTACTGCTGCGGTAGATTTCATTGCTGCATAAGGAGATGATTCGTATCTGTCTGCGTTAACATGTCGTCCACCGGAACTAATTGCCACAGTCTCTGCACCGGAAACATCTGTAATGTGCACTATGGTATTGTTAAAACTACTGAAAATGTGAGCTATACCCCATTTTTCCTTAGTTTCTTGTGTGGACAACATTTCAAGACTCTTTAACGGGTTTAAAAAACATTAGGATCTTAGGTGTGTCCAGCCACATCTCTTGATAATTCTGGATTTGTCATTGTTAATCAAAACCACGTTTTTGCCATTGGATACCTGACCTATCTCATGTAGTGAAATGTCCATCTTCTTTGCTAAGCTCCTAACTTGGTTCAAATCTCTTGGATGTATTGTAAATACAATTTCATATTCCTCGCCGCCGCAAAACACCAGATCTTCAAGATTTATTTTATTTTGATGGGCAAATTTGATTACATTATTTCCAGTGGGTAGACTAGTTATCACAAATTTTTTTTTGCTCTGTTTGCTCATATCATTTAATGTTATTGCAAGTCCATCGCTTGAATCCATTGATGATGAAAAATATCTGGCAGCCTTTAACCCAAAATCTAATCTCGGATTTGGCCTAAAGACTGCTTTTCTAAATCTATTTGCAGCCTGGAATTTTATCTTGTTACTGTTTAGAACAATCTTCAAGCCTGCTGAAGAATATCCAAAAGGCCCAGATGTTATTATAATGTCTCCTGTTCTTGCGCCTCCTCTGGATGGAATTTTCTTGTCGCCTGAGCCAAACATGGATACTTCAATGACAAGCTCTTTTCCTTCGTTGGTATCTCCACCTATTATGTGAAATCCAAATTCTTTAGAAGCCTTCAGAAAACCATTTGCCAATTCATTGATCATTTTTTGAGTAAAACCTTGTGGTATTGCCAATGCAATGGTGGCAAATATGGGCTTGATTCCCTTGCATGCAAAATCACTTACACATGAAACCAAACTTTTTCTGGCAACATCTGCAAGTTTCATCCCTGTAGGAACATCAGTGCTTTGAACCAACATGTCTGATTTTACAACTAATTTGGCATTTTTTATTTTCAGAACTTCAACATCTTCTGCTTGAAATCTTGATTTTTTCCCAAATCTACTTTGAAATGTATTGATTATTCTTGTCTCATCTGGACTCTTCATAGCTTTGTTTAACCAACTTGGTGATCTGTTTTTCTATCTCTTTGGCTTTATTCAAGTCATTTGACTCTGCAGATACTCTGATAATGTGTTCAGTATTTGACTGTCTTACCAAGACCCAACTGTCTTCATCTATTATGGATTTTATTCCATCAATTGTTATTACTTGACTTGATTGTTTTCTCATCTTTTTCAACAGAATTCCAAGCGTTTTCTTGTGTAGTTTAGAATCTACACTAACTTTAGTTCGCACTTGATGATATCCCTCCATGAATTTGTTTATGTCATCAAATTGTTTTGTTCCAACCATTGATGCAATAAGACCGCTTGTGAGAATACCATCTCTGCACATGTTAAACTCTGGCAAAATAAATCCTGCACTACTTCCTTCTCCACCAGCTTGTGATTTAGTTTTCAACATCACGTCTACAACATTTGCTTCTCCTACTTTTGATCTGTTTACTTGACCGCCTTCCTGTTTGATAAATTTCTCAATTGCAATACTTGTGTCTATGCTCAGAACAAATTTTTTGTATCCTTTCTCAAGTGCTCCTGCTACGCCAAGACCTAATGTTACATCTGGAGATTGTTTTTTACCGTTCTTTACTACAACTAGTCTGTCTCCATCAAGATCAAAAGCAAAACCTATGTTTGTCTTTTTTGATGCTTGGACAAGTCCTGATAGTTGATCGTTTGTGGGGTCTGGGCCTCGAGTTGATTTACCGGGTGTACCATTGATGATATTCACTTTACAGCCTAATTTTTTTAGCAGCTTGGGGGCAACATCAAATGCAGCACCTCCGCCTACATCTATTGCTATTTTTGATGATTTTTTTATATCTCCAATTACTTTGGCTGCCTCATCGATATAGCTTGAATCAACTTGTGTTTCCGTTCCAATCTCCTCTCTTTGAAATTTATCTTTCTTTTCCAGATACTCTAATTCTGATTCATTGATACCTCTTCCGTCTAGGATGAACTTGAGACCATTCCATTCCAATGGATTGTGAGAGGAGGTAATTATCAAGCCGCTACCATATTTTCTTGCTTCTCTGAAAACAACAGGAGTGGGTGATGTACCTAGATTGTAAACTGATATTCCTCTTTCTAAAAGTGAGGCGATTACAACATTGGTTACAATCTCGCCTGATGGTCTTGTATCTCTACCTATCACACATTTTTTCGACTTGACAAGACGTGAAAAATTTCTACAATAATAAATTATATCTTCAAGATTAAGGTCGTTTCCAAAAATTCCCCTAACCCCGGAAATTGATACCTTCAATGAATCAAAAGCACAAAGGCTTTTTATAAACTCTGATTACATTGCGAACCACTGCCTCGATAGCTCAGCCTGGTAGAGCGAACGCCTCGTAAGCGTTAGGCCACGGGATCGAATCCCGTTCGAGGCTTTATTATGTTACAAAAATGTTAATGTTATCTAAAGTATGTTTTCGTCTTTTCTTTCGTCAAGTGACTCTATGTCTAATTCTAATTCTTTTGCAAGTCCTTTCCACCATACTAGTGTATCTCCCACAATTACTCCCCTTTTGATAGACCAGACTACGCCTTTATAGATCTGTCGGTTCTTTGATATGACTCAAAACCAACACTCGATCTATTGTTTGCTATTTAGCTTACTGAAAGATTTGTTTGCAGAAAAATATCATCCAATCAAATTTGAGACTTGGGGTCTTTTCATAAAAGATTGCAAATATATTTTTTAAATTCTATAAAATAAAACATCTAGTTTTTTAATATAAAATAATGAAAAATTTGGTTTAGAGATCTAAACCAAAAGAGTCTGCGAGATTCTGGAATCTTTCGTATGTTTCCAAATATTGCTTACCTTTTGAAGTTATTACAAATG
>CAZWSG010000015.1:0-4564 GCA_964636595.1 uncultured Nitrosopumilaceae archaeon | reverse complement strand
TGGAATCTTTCGTATGTTTCCAAATATTGCTTACCTTTTGAAGTTATTACAAATGTGTTCTTGCCGTCGTATTCTATTTTATTCATTAGGCCTGCACCAGTGAGGTTGTCTATGAATTTTGAAAGTCTCGAATGTGATAAGTTTGCCTTGGTTAGAAGTGATGTTACGTTAATGCCGTTCATACCGCTTTCCTCTGTTACAGTAAGCAAATCTCTTACTATCTGCATGCTTGTTCTATATGCTACCATTGTTAGAAATTATAGGGTTTGGTGATATAAGGGTATTACTATTTATTCTCTTTGGAAACCTTATAGGGATCAGATCTTGTCTTTGATGAAAGAAGATTTATCCTTTTTTAACATGTGAGAGGTATTGGATTTTTCCTGTGTAGATGAATGCTCCAAGTGTTGTATTGAACGAGAGTATTATCCTAATATGCAATTTGGTAAGATTGGTGTTCTTATCATGCCTGAAGAAAAAGAGAAAATGACATCATTAGCAGAAAAAAATGACATCAAAGTAACAATTCTACCAAGAATAGGCGTATCTGAAACAAAATCAGGGCCACAAACAATACTTGCATATCAAATGATGGGAAATGACTTGAATGGTAATACTTGCCCGTTTCTTGATGTGGCATCAAGTAAAAGATCGCCCCATGGTGGATATGCCTGTAAAATATATGAAAACCGACCGCTTGCATGTAGGGCATATCCTGTAATCCAGTCTTCGCCAGTTAGTCTTGATCCAAAATGCAAATTTTGTGAAAACTGTGGAACCCCATCTGGAAATGTAACTTCTGAATTAGAATCTCTGGTTCTGATACAGAAAAAGATGGATACTAAAGCACCATACATTTGGCGCTATGCTACTGGTATTGGAGAATCACAAGATAAAGATCTGATTAAAACTGGCTGGTTTCTAGTTTGACTTGTTTACTCTTTCATGGGTACCGGGATAGTGTTCTCCAATTTTTTTCGAATAACACTTGCTACACAACTGACCTTTTATGTTCCATGAATCCATTGGAACATAAACGTGATCCAAAGGGCCTTTACACATAGCGCATTGTTGTGTTTCTACCATGTAGTTAACACTCGATTCAGTTCAATATAAAAATCATGTTCGTAAAAACCATATTAAATACTAGCATAATGTAGAATAAAACAGCGGTAGGATAGATGGCTAATGTGGACCTCCTGCAAGAGAACCTATCAGTCATCGTTCTGCCGCATCTAAGTTAATTTTCTAAAAAAGATCTTGTACTACTTTTTGAATGCTGATTATTTCTTCTTCCTCTTGCTTTATTTTCTTCTCTATTACACGAACCATAGAATCTTGCCATACATGATGAGAGAAGAAATTGTGATATGTATTTGCTGCAGTCATTTCGTCATCAACTACAGTATCTTCCAAAAACTTGGTAGCAATGGTATCTGTAAGTTTGAGTATGCGTTGGTTTAACTTGACGCTCTTGAATATGGGTTCTAGTTTTGATATGTCTTCTTTAAAATCATCTTTTGTAAGCAAGATCTTTTCGTGAAGGATCTTAAAGTATACTGCTACAAAGAACAAAGTTGCATATCTCTTTGTCTTGTGACCACCTTTCTTTCCATAGTTGAGGTTTTTCTTTGCATATTCCTTTACACAATACGGATAGAGGAGAAGTCTATAATCATCCTTTAATTTCTCATTGAAGACTTCATCATATTTACTACCTCTTGGCAGAAACTGTGCCGGGGAACTATATGCCTCTGTAGGTCTTTGTTCTATTCCTGCAACAAACGCTTGTATGGCGTCTTTTGCCACTATGACTTTTTTATGATTGTCTGGCAAATACTTGTTGTAAATTACATCTCCCACAAATTCACTTTGATGAGACTTTGTCTTGGTATCAAACGAACCTCCCTGAATCTCATAAAAATAATGAATGTTTTCCATTTGTGATTTTAATGATTTGTGAAAATCCATCAAGGATACCAAATCTTTTCCTCTTACCGCATTCTGGGAATTTCTATATTTTGTAATATTATTCTGATCAAGTTCATCTGCAGCCTTTATGATCGTGACTGTTATACTTCCATCCAAATTGTGAGTACGTCTGGCATGATCTAATACTGAATTGGATGTTTGTGCTCCGTTTACTATCTGAGGCGAATGTAATATTATGGAATTATCCTCTAATTCCTCAAAATCGCTTACAACTATTGTTATCCCGTTGTTATAGTAAAAGAATTTGTGAGGTACTTCCTGCAAAGTTTCTCTCAATCCCTTGTTTACTGTAGTCTTGAATTGCATCCATTGTCTTATGTTTGATTCAAAGACATAGTCCTTGTTCTTTGTAACAAAATTGGTAAGCTCTCTTAGCTTTAAAATTCCAAGAAGAGTATTTTGATATCGTAATTTGGTTTCAAGTTTGATGGATGCTTTTTTGCCTGCAGCTGGTTTTTTTATCCTATCCCAAAGTTTCTGTATTATGACATCTACATCGTATATCTCAACTGTATCAAAATTCTCATCCTCTACTTTCTGGTCTGTTACATAGATGCACTCTATCTTGAGATTTTTTTCTTGAATTTTTGTTACCAGCTGAGCAAGTTCTGGACGCATTTTGGAGATGTCTTTTCCTTGCAGTCTTTTGATATCTTCCTTGAACTTTGCAATTGCTTCAATTGAATGGGATGTTCCATATTTTGATTGGAATAGATAGATCTTGTCTTCTGAAAAGTCTACTGGTAGATATGCATCTATTCCAAGATCATTCGCTCCATCTATTATCGCATCAGTTGCATCGTCTTCAGTTGCTTCAAAGACTCTGGTTAAAACCCACTGTAAGAAATTGTGACCTTTTTCAACTTCATTCTGTGCGCTTTCTGCATATTCTTTTATGCTATCTTTGACATTTTGTGAAAACCCATCTAGCGGTTGACCATTAGTGTACTGATATGAAACAGGCTTGGCACCTGGGATGTATTCTAGTAAACCATTACTTCTTTCAGCCAAATTCACTCTGTCTACAAATTACCCTATTTAGAAAAGCAGGTTATTATGATATATTGATTCTAATTTATTGTATATTATGACTGGAACCATCAGGATAGATGACAAAAACCTGGTCTTTGAAATCCATGGAATTGATATCATATTGGCAATAAAAAAAAGCATAACCATTCCACTAGATCATGTATCGTCTGTATCTACTGATGAGGTATCTTGGGAACCCTTTCAGCAACTAAAAATTGCAGGAGCGTCTCTTCCAGGTGTAATAAAAGACGGAATATTTCTCTCAAAAGATGGTCTCTTGTTTTTTGAAATGCATGACTCGAAAAAATGTATAACAGTATCACTGAATAATGAAAAATACAAAAAAATCATCTTTGAAGTGCAAGATAAAGAATTTGCAGCAAAAATCATTCGTGATGCTATATCAAATAATCGTGGATAAAATCAAAGGTGAGGAAGGGATTTGAACCCCTATAGATTCGCTTTGCAGGCGAACGCATAGCCACTCTGCCACCTCACCGCGATCAAAATGTCTTTACTTGAACAATTAAATCTTTTAGATTAAAATTTTGAAAATTGCTTTGCAGCCAGTCTGATGTCTTCTGATTTTATCGTTTTTCTACCTGCGTGTGTTGACATCTCCACTGCATTTTTCGCAATTGAAATGCCAATTTCTTCTAGTATTCTTCGAAGCTCATTGGCTGATTCATCGCTTACTCTTTCTGCACCTGCTTTTTTCAAAATTCTGTACATTACAGAAAGCCCAAATTCAGATGTTACCATGCCCTAAATCCAAAAACCCTTGATAAAAGACTTTGAGTGGAAAAAAACTATGCAAGGATCGATTTATACACACTATTTTGTGCTCAAATATGTAACAAATGGCTTGGCTGACTGATGTTCATATTCATCTATCAGACAATGAATATTCTGATGACATGGAATACATACTTGCTACAATGGATAAAATGAAAATAAGAGCTTGTTGTGTGTCCATGGATAACCAAAGTTCAAAATATACTCTTGATTTGAGTAGGCGCAGCTCACTTGTTCTACCCTTTATTGGAATTCATCCTGAAAAAGCAAATGATGATCTCGATGCAATGGTTGATCTAGTTACTCAAAACTCTGATAAGATATCTGGCATAGGTGAGATTGGCCTTGACAAGACATACGTCTCAGACGAAGCTGGATTCTCAAGACAAGTATTAGTGTTTCAAAAGATGCTCTCGCTTGCAGAAAAACTAGGTAAACCAATATCTGTTCATTCTAGAAAAACTCTGGATGAAATATTTTCTATATTGCCATCGTATTCTATAAAAGGCGTTTTACTTCATTGGTTTTCTGGCAATAAAAAACAATTGCAAAAAGCAATGGAATTAGACTGTTTTGTATCTTATGGACCTGCAATGGTATACGCTGATGATAAACAAGTACTTCTTTCACAAACTCGTCAGGACAAAATATTGTTGGAAACTGATGGACCTGTAAAATTCTCAAAGTGTTTTGGCATGAAAACTGCACAAATAGCATTTCTTCCAAGTGTTCTTTTTTGTGCTGC
>CAZWSG010000014.1:37987-45228 GCA_964636595.1 uncultured Nitrosopumilaceae archaeon | reverse complement strand
TAGAAAACATACCAACATGTTTTGCTATCAATGTACCTACAAACATTGCAACCATTAGCATAACTATAGTCCCTGCAGGAGCCAGATTGAAATAATATGACATGGTGATACCTGCAATTACTGCTGAAACTGACAAGGAAATAGAAATAATCATTGTTTTTTTGAATCCTTTACCCATCATTATGCTGGTTATGTTTGGCAGTACTATTAATGCAGATATGAGCAAAATTCCAACTAACCTCATTGTTGCAATTACAGTTACTGCTGCCAAGGCCACAAAGAGATAATTTAATTTTTCAACAGGTATTCCATGTACCTTTGCCTGTTCCTCATCAAATGTAAAATGTATCAATGGTTTTCTAATTGCAATTAATGTTACAATTACTCCACAACTTACTGCTACAATGAGTAATGCATCTTGCATACTTGTCAACAGGATACTTCCAAAGAGAAAACTAAAGAGATCAATAGTAAAACCATGAGATGCACTAATGAGTAATACTCCCATTGCAAAACCTGATGATAACAATACTGCGATGGCAGCATCTCCAGATATTTTTGTACTTTTTCTTAGTTTTGTAATACCTAGAGCAGTTGAAACAGAAACAGCAAACGCAGTCCAAATTGGATATACATTGAGAAAGAATCCAAGAGCTATACCACCAAATGCTACATGCGATAGTGCATCTCCAAAAAGAGAATATCTTTTCAAAACTAAGAACAAACCTATCATAGAACAAGTGATGGAAACTACTATGCCAGTAAGTAGAGCTCTTTGCATAAAACCATAGGATAAGATATCAAGATTCATGAAAATCACATATCATGTTTATGCATATGTAATTGCATAGCTGACTCGGAATATGTTTTGAGCATGTCTTTGTTTGCAAAAAATTCTTCTTTTTCACCATGGAAAAATAATTCTCTATTCATACATGCTACTCTAGTTGCGAGATCCGAAATTGCAGTAAGATCATGTGAAGACCACACTATGGTTATTTTATTTTCTTTGTTTATTTTTCTAAGTACGGAATAGAATTTATTTTGTACGTCCATGTCAACTCCGGTTACCGGTTCATCTAATATCATCAATAATGGTTCTTTGACAAGAGATTTTGCAATAAAAGCTCGCTGTTGTTCCCCTCCAGATAATTCACTAATTCTTCTGTCCTTGAATGATTCCAATCCAACAATTTTTAGTGCTTCTTCAATTTTTTCATGGTTTTTGCTAGATGTTGAGAAGATTCTGTTCCAAGAACACCCACAGCTCTGTATCAAAGCAGCACCTTTCATCAACCTCTTTTTTGACAAAATTCCCATTGCAACTACATCATAAACGGTTGCAGGAAAATTTGGTTCAAAATTTACTTTTTGTGGTACATAACCAATCATTGAGAGTAATGTGGTGTATTGGCTTCCTTCATATCCAAATAGCTTGATCTTTCCATGATATGTTTGCAATCCAAGAATTGCTCGAAACAATGTAGTTTTACCAGCCCCATTGGGTCCAACAATTCCTAAAAGGTCTCCTTCCTGAACGTTAAAACTAATTTTATTTATCGCCAAAGCTCCATTATGACTCACTGAAACATTTTCTACGTCTAATGCATTTACTGACATTCTAAAGCCGTTCTCAAATTGTGTAAGTTTTGATACCATTTATCTAGGTATGTCTTTCCCTCTTGTTGTTCAGTTTGATTAATTCCCTCAAGAGGACTTAGTATCAAAACTTGTGCACCTACTTCATCTGCTAGCGTATTAGCAAGTCTTGGGTCTACCAAATCCTCTGAAAATATCACTTTAACATCTTTATCCCTTGCAATCTGGATTATTTTTTGAATATCTTGTGGTGGTACATCTACTTCTGGTGCCATTCCACTTATCCATACATCATGTATACCATATCTGTTTGAAAAATAATTAAAGGCATTATGAAATGATACAAAAGTATCTTTTTTACAGTGTGACAATCCAGTTTTTATGTCGTTATCTAGTGCAGATAATTTTGCAATGTATGTATTTGCATTATTTTCATAATATGCAGCATTTGCAGGATCTGCTTTTTGCATTGCATTCTTGATATTTGTCACTTCTTGTTCTGCAAATATTGGATCATTCCACACATGTGGATCCATTCCCCCCTGTGCTAGAATTTCCTTGTCATCTTCTGCAGAATCTGCTTTTAGTAATGGAATGCCATCGGTAGCCTTTACAAATGTCATATTCTGAAATTCTCCTGATTCCATGTATTTGGAAATGTACGATTCCATACCAGCCCCATTGTAAATGAAAAGTTTTGTTCCCTTTAGATCTTCAATCTGTTGAATACTTGGCTCCCATTCATGTGGTTCTACTCCAATTGGTAGAAAACTATACACATCGGTTTTGTTACCGCCTACGTTTCTTGCAAATTCATAGAGCGGAAAAAAAGATGCTGCCACTTTGAGCTTATTATCGGATAGCTTTTGTGTAGAGTTTTGCTGTGACTGGAAAAGATTTGCATTTGCAAATACAACAAAAATTGTTGCTATAATTATTCCCCCAATTATTATTGTCTTGAGTTTATTCAACATCGATTTTGTTCGTAAGTTATTAATAAATTTATAAAATCTTAATAACTATTGTTGCTAAACTTATAAGATACTTAATAATAACTAGACCATGCCTATAGTATCTATATCTCTAAACGATGAGATCCTATCTGAGCTAGACAGAATACAGAAAACAATGGGATTTTCTGGCAGGTCTGAAATTATTCGAGCTGGCATAAGAAATCTAGTGGCCGAAGAAAAACAGCATGGTACGCTATCTGGACTAATTCATGCTATTCTCATGATTGTTCATGATGAAGAATCAGAACAAATCGTCACAGGAATCAAACACAATCATGAAGATTTGATTGGTACTCATCTTCATAGTAAAGTAGATGGTAACAAATGCATGGAACTCTTCTTGTTGCATGGAGATGCTGAAAAGATTAGCATCATGACACGAGATTTTCAAACAAACAAGAAAATGGATAATGTTAAACTAGTTACCATGTAAAACCTTATTTTTCTAAACTACTCCATTTTCATTGAGAATTAATGCAAGGAGTGCTGCACGTGTATCTTTTCCATATTGTGCTTGTTTAAAATATTTGGCTTGTTTTGTAGAATCAATTTCGTGTGATATTTCATCAAGACGTGGTAGAGGATGCATTATAATGGCATCATCTTTTAGTTTCTTTACTAATTCCTGATCAATTTTATAACTTCCCTTAACTTTTACATATTCCTCGATGTCAGCAAATCTTTCTTTTTGTATTCTTGTTACATATATCACATCTAGATCATCAAGATTCTCTTCTAGATCGCTAGTTTCAGTGTATTGAAGTTTTTTTCTTATTTCATACGTCGAGTCAGCACGGATTTTAAGTGACTGTGGAGATATTAGTTTTACATCAACGTTGTAATTGCTTAATGCATACAAAAGTGAATAAACAGTTCTACCATATTTTAGATCACCGACAATTCCTATTTTGAGGCCATCAATTTTCTTTTTTTCTTTTCTAATGGTATAGAGATCAAGTATTGCCTGTGTGGGATGTTCTTCGGTACCACTTCCTGCATTAATTAGAGGTTTTTCTGATATTTCTGCTGCAAATCTGCTAGAACCATCAAGTTGATGCCGAAGAACTAGAACATCAGAATACAAGGACATGATTTTTACGGTATCAGCAAGACTTTCACCCTTTTTTGCAGATGAAGAAGAAGCATCAGCTATTCCAAGAGAAGTTCCACCTATTGATGCCATGGCTGCCTCAAAACTTAATCTAGTTCTAGTACTAGGTTCAAAAAACAAGTATCCAAGGGTTTTTCCACGTACTATTTCCCTTCTTTCATTTTGATTCATTTCAATTATTTTGTCTGTTGCTTGGAAAACAGTTTCAAACTTTTGTTTATCAAAATCTCTCACTGAGACAATATCTTTTTGGAAAAAAGAATTGCTCATTAGTAATTCACTATTATATATGAGTAGTATACAAACTATTCCAATGTCAGAATCAGATCTTATCGTAAGAAGAATCAAAAATGGAACTGTGATTGATCACATAGAATCTGGAAAAGGTTTGAAGGTACTAAACGCATTAGGAATAGATGGTGGAGATGGGAATGTGATTACAATTGCACTCAATGTTCCAAGTTCCAAGGTTGCAAAAAAAGACATTATCAAAGTAGAAAATAAATTTTTACAAGATAAAGACACCAACAAACTTGCATTAATTGCCCCAAAGGCAACAGTAAACATAATTCAAGATTACAAGTTAGTTGAGAAGAGACGGGTCACATTGCCAAATCAAATAGAGAGAATTTTTCGATGTTCAAATCCAGACTGTATAACAAATAGTGATGAGGACATACAGCCAATCATGGATGTAGTTGATAAAACAGGACTTGTTCTAAGATGTAGATATTGTACGAGAACTTTGGATGTTAATGAATTAAAATATTATTAAAATTTCTATTTCTTTTCTGCTTGCATTTCATATTGGTCATATGTAAATTTCCTTGCAGTTCCAAATGGCCTGAATGCTCTTCCATTACCATGATAGAATTTTGAAAAGAATTCAACATAAACCAATCTTGCTCCTTGAATACCTGGCTCAAAGACACCAATTATAATATTGAATATGTGACCTATGAAGAGTATCATTGTTCCAAGAATAATGAAGGGAATTCCATGATGTAATGTTTTGAAAAAGATAAAGTCAATTACATCAGCCAAAATAACAGATGCCAAAAGAATTCCAATAAGTCTAGTGTATGATAATATATGGCTAACAATGGAGGGCAACTCCATGATTGCCCTTGGTCCTTCTCCTACAAACATCATACCAATTCCACCAATCATCAAGCCTATGTAAGCAGCACCTGTTGTGCTATGAACTGGGTTGACGTGTTGATGATGCATTAGTGCAAGTCCAAAGAGTACTACACCCCAACCAAAAAGCAACCAACCCATTTTGCCAATAGCATGTTTTTTGAGACCTTCACGCATACTGTTCAAGATACCAAGAATTAGACCAAATGTTACCATTCCAAGACCAATGTATCCAGCGATTAGCAATAATTTCCTTAGACTAGTAATTGGACTGAATATTGTTCCATCTGCAGGTAGATGTAAACCTAGATTAGTATTGAGAAAACCAAACAGATAGCCGTTAAGATGGAACCCAAAGTAGAGGTTAAACACAAATCCCAATCCTATTGCAATGATAGCACCTGGCGTCATTGCTTTTGCAAGTTTTACCATCTGTCGTCTCTTTAGTATATTCAATGCAAATTTGCTCAACATACTAGGCATGATGTTAATGTCTCTCTTCCCGCCCTCAATTCTTCGAATAACCCATCGACATACTAGAAGTATAAACAGTCCATATCCTGCATCCCCAACCATCATACCGTAGAATATTGGGAAGAATATACCAAAGATTAGCGTGGGATCGAATTCTTTGCCTTCTGGTAAAGAATAGAATCTGATAAAGGCCTCAAACAGTCTGAATCTTTTTGGATTGTCAAATTGTGTAGGAGGGTGCTCATCTGTTTCAAGCTCAAATAACATGGTACCTTTGGTATTTTTCTCAAAAATGCTTCGTAGTTGACCAATCTTTGATTTTGGGATCCAACCTTCAAGAGCAAAAGAATCAGATGTTACTCCCAGGTTATCAATGACCTCAAGTTTTTTGTTTTCAATCTCAAGTTGTTCTTCAATACATACAATATTGACATAATGAGCCTTTGAGATTTCGCCTAGTTGTTTTTCTACCTCTTTTAGTTTGTTAGAAATATCAGTCTGTTTTGATTTTAGGTTTTGCAGTAATTGATCTGCCTTTCCCTCTAGTTTTGGAACTGCTTCCATTTTTACATCATACTCTTGAACTACTGTAGCAAGTGCATGTGGTGGAAAGTTTGGAAATGTAACAAGGACTAGATTTGTGGTGTCTTTTCCTTCTTTCGGATAGACAAAGACATCTTGGCTATTGACATCAAGTGCTTTTTTGAAGGCAGCATAGTTTTTGGAATCTACTCTTCCAAAGTACGAATGCGCCATCTTTAATTGAAGAACACTAAAATCTTCTGGGAAAAATGAAAACTCCTCAATTAGTTTTATGTTATTTTCAGTCTCTTTGAGCTGTGTTAAGAGATGTTCTTTTTCTTTTTCCAGAGTTGCTACCTTGTCGTCAATGTCAATGGATTTAGTAGCCTGCATTATTTGATCCATAGAAGTAAATCGTTGACATTGAGTGGCTTCAATTGAAGGAAGAACTGTCTTTAGTGCCTTCATTCTCAAAAGTTGGTCTGAAACTTGTCTGAACATTTCATTGTCACGTTCATTTCGCACAAGTGCAGCAACATCTTTTGATAATGATTCTAGTTGTACAACATTAAGATCGTGTAGAATAGAAATTACAGTTTGTCTTTCGTTTCGTAACCCAAGAACTGCAATTCTTCCCATTGGTATTGGTTTTAGAACCAAAATCTATACCTCTTTTAGTAAAATATCGATTATTTCTTTGACTGTCTTTGAATCAATTTTTGAAGAAATAGACTTGGCCTTGGTTTTTGCCTCCTCTATGATTTTTTCTGTTTCTGAATTTGCTTTCTTTCTTGCTTGGTCTATTGTTGATTCAACTAGTTTTTCACCATCAGTTTTTGCTGCAGTAATTGATTGTATAGCATGAGTTTCGAAATTTCGTAGTTCTTCTGCTACTTTTTTCTTTTGTTCATCAATTTCTTTTTGTGATCTATCTTCTGATTCTTTTATTTGCTTGAGTGAGTGGACGTAGTTTTCTGATGTGGACATTTTAAACTCCAAAAAAGTGCTTGCCTGCGTATAGTGCCAAGGCTACGGTACCAAGAATGTTACCTAGCTTAAATGCTCGAATTATCAGAAAGAATTTTCGTTGTTGTTGATTTACAAAATTAGGCAATTATTTCTCTCTCCTTTTTTTGTGAAGCTTCTTGTTCTCTTTCGCCCATCTTTCTTTTTACTGTCTTTAGCATCATGAAAGTATCTCGTTCCATCTCGTCTAGTCTGAATATAATGAATTTTATTGCTGCTTGTAATCTTGGTATGAATACATTTTCAATTGCATTAGATTTTCTTTTTGTTTTTTCAATCTCAAGCAATAGTTTACGAAGTGTAGTTTCTTTTTCTGCAACATCAAGAACCATCTTGTGTACATTATGAAATGCTTT
>CAZWSG010000014.1:0-37887 GCA_964636595.1 uncultured Nitrosopumilaceae archaeon | reverse complement strand
TAGTTTCTTTTTCTGCAACATCAAGAACCATCTTGTGTACATTATGAAATGCTTTGATTGCTTCATTGATAGATGGAGGAAGTTCTAGTAGGTGTTCTGTAAGGGCTTGGTTATTTTTTCCACCCTCAATTTTTGGAATTCTAACACCCATGACATTTTTTGGAGTAATTTGTAATTTGTTTAACTGTGGAATCTTCATTGCTTCATTTTCTAATCTCATTGCACCTGCAAGCATCTCTGCCATTCGAATTGCGTGATATCCTTTTACCAATTCTGCCTGAAGACCACTCCTTAGTGCTGCTACAGTTTTGCTTGCATTAAAGAATTCAAGGATGAGTGCTTGTCTTTTTAGTTTTAGTAATTTTAGACCTTTTTTTGCAACAATAATTCTTCGCTTTGTACGGATGTATTCGAGACGTGTTGGTCTAATGTTAATTACTGATGGCAATTTTATGCACCTGCGCCAGATCTCTTTCTGTACTTTTCAATGAATTCTGGTTTGATACGATTAAGTTCAGAATCTGATAGTTCGCTTAGTAATTCCCAACCAATATCCAAAGTTTGTTCAATTGAGCGATTCTCATCCATTCCTTGATTTACAAACTTTCTTTCAAAATCATTAGCTACCTTCATGAATTTTCTGTCAAGGTCACTGAGTGCTTCTTCACCTACAATTGCAGCCAGTGATCTTGCATCTTTGCCTTGTGCATAAGATGAGTAAAGTTGGTCTGCAAGGCTTCTGTGATCTTCTCTTGTGCTTCCCTTTCCAATACCTTGGTTCATCAAACGTGAAAGACTTGTTAAGACATCCACAGGTGGATGTATATCTCCTCTGTGCAAGTCTCTGCTCATGACAATTTGTCCTTCTGTGATATAACCAGTAAGATCTGGAATTGGGTGAGTGATATCATCTGCTGGCATGGTAAGAATTGGAATTTGTGTTACAGAACCATTTCTACCTTTGATCTTTCCTGCTCTTTCATATAATGATGACAAGTCAGTATACATGTAACCGGGATAACCTCTTCTTCCTGGAACCTCTTCTCTTGCAGCAGAAATTTCTCTTAATGCTTCACAATAGTTAGTCATATCAGTCATGATTACAAGCACATGCATGTCTCTTTCATATGCAAGATATTCTGCTGTAGTCAATGCAAGTCTTGGTGTGAGTAAACGTTCCATTGATGGATCAGATGAAAGGTTCAAGAACAAAGCTGTTCTTCCAAGTGCGCCACTTTCTTCGAATTGTTTTACAAAAAAGTTTGCCTCTTCACTTGTAATTCCCATTGCTGCAAATACTACTGAAAAGTTTTCTGAACCGCCAAGAACTTTTGCCTGTCTTGCAATTTGTGCTGCAAGCAAGTTGTGTGGAAGACCTGCACCTGAAAATATTGGAAGCTTTTGGCCTCTGACTAGTGTATTCATTCCATCTATGTTAGACATACCAGTCTGAATGAATTCAGATGGTTCTTCTCTTGAATATGGGTTAATACCAGAACCAACCAAGTCAACTTTGGTTTTTGAAACAATTTTTGGACCATTGTCTCTTGGATTTCCAAGACCATCAAAGACACGTCCTAACATTTCATCAGATACTGCAAGCTGTGCAGTCTCCCCAAGGAATTTTACTGATGTATCGCCAATGTTTAGGCCTAGTGTTGCACCAAAGACTTGAACAACTGCAAGACCTTGTCTTGTATCAAGAACTTGACCTTGTCTTCTTTCACCGTTTTGTAATTTTATTTCTACCATTTCACCGTATGCGGCATTTTCTACTCCCTCTACAAACATTAGAGGACCAGCAATCTTTGAGAGAGTCTTAAATGATATTCCAGACATTATCTTAAAGCCTCCATTGATAGTGTTGAAAATTCTTGTTGCATTTTGCTCTTTGTATCCTTTACTAGTTGTTCAACTTGATCTTCCTTTGTCCATTTAATTTTTGATATCATCTTTCTTGATTCTAATTGTCCTACCTTTACAGATGTAATTCCTTTCTTGATTGCATCTGCTTCCATCTTACCAAATTCAAGAATTGTTGATAGCATTAAGAATTGCTTTCTGATTGATGTGTATGTATCTACATCATCATATGCACTTTGTTGTAAATAGTCTTCTCTAATTGATCTTGCAGTATCCAGTACACCTTTTTCTGGTTCTGGAAGTGCGTCATAGCCTACAAGCTGGACAATCTCTTGCAACTCAGATTCTTTTTGTAGAATTTCAAGTGCTTCTTTTCTTGCAGCAATCCATGTTGCAGATACATTGTTTTTGTACCAGTCTCCCATGCCGTCTGCATATAGAGAATAACTTGTAAGCCAGTTAATTGATGGGAAGTGTCTTCTTGATGCCAAGCTTGCGTCAAGTGCCCAGAATACTCTGGTTACTCTGAGTGTATTTTGCGATACTGGTTCTGAAAAATCACCACCTGGTGGTGATACTGCACCGACAAGTGTAAGAGAGCCAACACGTTCTTCAGGTGAAATAACAACTGCCTTTCCACCTCTTTCATAAAATTCTGCCAATCTTCTACCAAGATAAGCTGGATATCCTTCTTCACCAGGCATCTCCTCAAGTCTACCAGAAATTTCTCTTAGTGCTTCTGCCCATCTTGAAGTACTGTCTGCCATTAATGCAACTCCATATCCCATATCACGATAGTATTCACCCATTGTAATACCAGTGTAGATACTTGCTTCACGTGCAGCTACTGGCATGTTAGAAGTATTAGCAACAAGAATTGTACGTTCCATCAATGGTCTCTTTGATTTCGGATCTTCGAGTTTTGGGAATGTTGAGAGAACTTCGGTCATTTCATTTCCTCTTTCTCCACAACCTACATAGACAATCACATTGCTGTCTGCCCATTTTGCAAGTTGTTGTTGAGTTACAGTCTTTCCACTTCCAAATGGACCTGGAATTGCAGCTGTACCACCTTTTGCAACTGGGAAGAAAGTATCAAGTACTCTTTGTCCAGTAAGCAATGGTTCTTCTGGTGCTAATTTACGAAGAACAGGTCTTGGAGTTCTGACAGTCCACCAACTTGACAAACCAATGTCTGCTTTTGTCCCGTTTTGTACTGAAGCTACAATATCATTAACAGTATATTTGCCTTCAGAAATATCAGTCAGCGTACCCTTGACATTATGTGGAACCATTATTTTGTGCATTATAAGTGGAGTCTCTTGAACTTCACCAATTATTTCTCCTGGAGAAACATGATCTCCTTTCTTCTTTATTGGTACAAATTCCCACTTTGTGGTTTGATCAAGTGCAGGGATGACTTTTCCTCTGCTGATAAAGTCGCCACTTTGTTCTCTTAGAACATCTAGTGGTCTTTGAATGCCATCATAAATTGATTTTAGTAAACCAGGTCCAAGTTGCATTGAAAGAGGTCTCTTTGTGTTGACTACTTTTTCTCCAGGGCGAAGACCTGTAGTATCTTCGTAAACTTGGACTGTAGCCTTATTTCCCTCAATACGGATTATTTCTCCTACTAGTCCCATATCACCAATACGAACTACATCGAACATTTGTGCGCCTTCTAGGCCACTTGCGATCACTACTGGACCTGAAACTCTTGAGATTATTCCTTCAACCATTTATCATCATCAACTCGAGGGGATACTTATTCCTAACACTCTCTTTGCTAGAACAGAAATAGATTCTTCTTGAATGTTACCTTCTAAAGCAGGCATAAATATAACTAGAGGTTCGATTGAGGCCTCGATCTTCTTTCTAAATATAGCAGGAAGACTGGCTCTAACTGCATCGCTTATGATTATGAGACTATAGTTACCTGAAGAAAAGAGATCTTGAATGGTCTTGCTTGCTTCATCACCACTTGTAATGAAGGTGTCTTCTATTCCTAGAAGGTTATATCCTATAGCAAGTTCACGCTCTCCTACTACTGCTATTTTTCCAGTGGTTGTATTGGATTTTTGTTGTGACATGTTTATTCTACCAGTAATAATGAATTAATGTAATCTGTAGATAGGTTATAGCGTTTACCATACGCGATTCTTTTGATGTTTTCACGTTCATGTTCTGTGTTAATGATAAAGTAGAATATAGTACCAATTGAGAGTGCAATATTTTTCAATTTTTTCACATATTCTGAATTTATGAATTTATCCAAAGCAACCTCAAAGTCAATCAAACTGTTTGATTTTTTGTACTGGGCCAATGCATTGACCAACATGAATCTATTTTCTATCCTACCAACAATTTCTGAAACATCTTTTGCATTGTAAACGTCCAACAATTCATTTGCAGTCATCTTGCCACCCTCGATCAAGTGTTTACTTACTATATCTTTGTCAAGATTAGCCTCCTTAGCCTTGAGAAGGTTGAGTACATTTTTCTTGTCTATCTCTGCTTTTATGAAATCTCGAATCAATCCTTCATCACCTTGGAAGAATTTGAGTGACTCTAGTAAGTTCTGATAATAGAAAGTCTGAAGTGCAGACATCATAGGACCAAGATCGCCAGTCTTCTGATATGTTTCAAGGTGATGCATTAGTACTGTTCCATAGTTATATTTTACCAGTTGATTGACAACGCCATCAACTCCTGTCTGGGACAAGATTATCTTCATCTCATCATGTGTGATATTTCCAGCAGAGATACCTGCAGGAACATTTCTACTGGAAACAAGAAATGACTCTGTCTCTGAAATTGGCCTTCCCATGCTTTTTGCAGAAAGAATTAGTTCAATATTGTAAATATCCCATTTTGAGAGATATGCTCGAATTGCAGATTTTCCATTAAATGGAGTTGCCTCCAGTGCAGTTTTGTTGATATACACAAGATGTCTATTGAGTGCAACTTCTAACAGCTCAGATTCCTTAAAAATCGATGCCGCCTTTTCGATTTCTGGTTTATACCAAGTAGATCCTAATGTCTTTACCATCTCAGCCTCATCTTTTGCCTTCATCAGATTTTGCATTCCTTCTTTTGATAAAAGATTAAGTGAGATTGCTTGCAGCCTGCCAAATGATGATGCGTACTGAGATGTTGGCATTACATTTTCTCCGAGAGGAAGCTCTTGACTTGGTCTTCATTGGTTCTAAGTAATTCTTCAAAAGTAAGGTCCAATTCTCTTGTTCCTTCTTTGTTTTCTGCAATGATTCCGCCAAGGGTCTTAATTGACTTGCTTGTGGCTACTCCAAGTTCTTTGAGAATTGATTTGTCTTCTTCTCGGCAATGAACTATAATATTTTGACCAAGTTTCTTTTTTGAATTACTCACCATAATTTCAAGAGATTTCTTGTACTGTGGACTAGATGTGTAATTTTCTATTTCTTTTTGAATTACGGCAAAAGCAGATTGCATGTTAGCATTAATGGCATCAAACACAATCTTCTTTGCCTGAAGTTTTGAAGCTTCAATTATTCTTGCCTGTTCCCTTTCAGATTTGACTTTAGCTTCAGTTGAAAAACGTTCTTGAATCTCTTTTAAAGTATGATTCATTTCGAATTGGAGTCTAGATTTATTTTCTTGAAGATCTTTTTCAAGATCCTCAATCTCTTTTCGTTTTCTAGTCTCTATCTCGCGAATGAACGTTTCAATGCTCATTACTGAAAACCACTATAGTATGCCCAGTAACAATATGATTCCCAATACGAATCCGATGATCCATAGAGTTTCAGGAATCACAAAGAAGAATAGTACTTGACCAAACTTCTCTGGCTTTTCGGCAATAATACCCATACCGGCAGCACCTATACCTTGTTGTGCATTACCAGTACCAATAAGACCACCTGCAATTGCAATTGCTGCTGCAATTGCCAAGAGTGGTTTGGTTAATCCGCTACTAGTAGTAGAACTGTCTGCAGCAAATGCTGGAGTTGTTGACACAAATGTTGATAGTGCAATTGTCAATCCCGCAGCTATAACTAAAAGCGATAATTTTGAACGCTTGTTCAGCACCATCACCGAAGACTCATTTGAGGAGGTTATATTAACTTAATTTTTACAAATGTACTTTCAAATTTTTTAGAATTGACCAACATGCGATCATCGTACATTATTTTGTTACATCTAGGAATTAGTTTTAGTTTATTTCTACTGGTAGATCTAATCTATTACCCCATTCATCCCATGAACCAAGATAGACCTTGACATTTTTGAAGCCAAGCATTTTTAGTGCAAGAAAAGAGTTTGCTGCACGATATCCTCCCTGACAGTATACCACAATTTCATCATCTCTTGAAAAATCATACAGCTTTGTAAGATCTTCAAGAGATTTCATTGTGCCATCTTCATTGATATTTAGTACCCAGTCTATGTTAACCGCAGTTGGAATGTGTCCCCTTCTTGCTGCACGTATTGTATTTCCATTGTACTCATCCTTGCTTCTTGCATCAAGAAGTTTTGTTTTACCAATCTTTTTGTTGATATATTCATAATCGGCAATTATTTCCTTGTTTATCTTACCTGAAAATTTTTCAGGCTTGGATCCATTTGTAGTGGTTTCAGTAACAAGACCCAGACTCTTCCATTTTTTAAATCCGCCATTTAACATGAATGTATTCTTATGTGAGAAATACATCAATAACCAAACACCTCTTGCTGCACTCATTCCTGATACGTCATCGTAAAAAATAACTATCTTGTCTTCTGTAATACCCAAAAAAGACAAAAGATTTTGCATTTGTTTTTCAAATGCCTCCATTCCATCTTTTGAAGTATCAGACCAATGATAGTAGAAAAAATCTAGATTTATCGCACCTGGAATGTGTCCCTCCAGATAATCTTTGTATGATCTACAATCAACAAGAACAAGATTTGGTTTTTCAAGTTGTTCCATTAGTTCAGTAGACGAAATTAGCATATTGGTATTACAGATTCCGGGGTAATGTAAATCCATTTTATAGAAATTCAAGAGCACAATACAGAAGAGATATCAAATAGTTTTCAAATCTGTTCACACTACGTTTGAGTAAAAATAATTTGTTACAATTGCAAGTCACAAATTCTTATATCGTAGGAAAATATGATAATATCACAAAATGGATATTTTAGATTATCAAACTATAAAAGAGAATCATTTCACCATACAAGAATCATTTTGTGACCAAAGATGACTAGAATAAAAAAACAGATCCCAAAACTATCAGTTTTTCAAACATTCAAGACAAAAGATAAGGAGTTTACAGGTGAAGCAATGCGTCAACGAGGAATTATCATTCATCTTGCATCAGAGACTTTACCCACAAGAAAAACTCGTACTGCTATTGCACACAAACTTGCAGAACAAAATGGCACTACTTGGCAGAACATTTACTCTGGAATTTTCAGAGATCTGGATGAGATTCTTCTTCCATTAGAATTGGTAAAGGAAGCTGGAAGATTACCGATAAAACGCGGTCCAAAGGCACTTCAAGAACAAGGGGTTCCATATTATCAATTAACTGACAGTGGTTTACTTGTTGCAGCTTCTGTATCTGATACTGGAAAAGAAAGAATGCGAATCATGAATGACTTTTTTGAGAAAGAGGTCAATACAAAAGAGAAAGACCTGAAAAAGGCAATTATGACATTGCTTGATGTTTCACCAAATTTTGTTTTGCTGTTGTTGAGAAAATATATTGAATCATACAGTGAAGGAATAATTGATAGACTTGTTCCCTTCAATTCAGATTATATAAAAAAAGCAGTCAATGATGCAATACACGTTCAAAGGGAACTATTAGAAGGGTTTTCATCGCTTTCAAATTCCGACAGAGAGCCAATCATGAGTTTTTTTAAGAAAATAGGCTGAGATTCTCAATAATAATTAAAATCCCTTTCCAAAAGAGCTTGATAATATTGATAATGTCATCTAAAGCCACTTTTGGCAAGTCATGTCATATTGGAACATGATGATACATGGTAGATGAACTAATTGATTATGTTACACATTTGATAGATGCTAAAAAGGGAGATACTGGAAGACTAAGCTATATTCTAGGTGCTCTACAAGATGGCAAGACAATTTACAATTCTGATAAAAAATATCTCGACTCGCTTATAGCAACATACATTGGATCCTCAAAGAAAAAATCAGGAGAACAAAAATCTGTTGAAGAATTAGAGACAGAACTTGCCAGAGTCAATAAGAGACTAGAAAAATTTGAAAAACGTGGATATAAAAAACCAGTAGGTAGAAAGGCCAGTTTTTTCTTTGTGACTCTTTTCTTTGGATGGCATGCTGTAATCACAATGCTTGCTAGAAAATCTATAATCGACACAAAGGATTTCAATCCATACATTTTGCCAATATATCAATTGGACAAGGTAATTCCGTCAGAATATCTCAATTATGTATACCAATTAAATCTCAGCATACCAAAGATTGTGGTTCTTGTATGGGGTGCAATGATACTTACGTGGATAATATTGGGTTTTGTTTATCTTGTAAAATTTATTCGATCAAGATACAATCCTACAAAGCATTAAGTTATTGTGAGAAATCAAAGTCTTTTGTAAAGGTCTGACCTGAGAAAGCAGAATGCGTAGAATAATACGCAGTTCCGTTAAACCTAAACTTTACAGCATTGTTTTGTAATGCAGACCATACTTGGGGGTTATTTCCATCATTGGTTAATTGCGTGTCAACAGAGATAATTTCAGAATTGTGTTGTGTCAATGGCAGATAAGATGAACTCTCCCAAGTTCCTTCATATCGTTCTCCGTATTGACCATGACCAATGACAATACCATTTGCATAAATGTCATAGCTTACCATCTCAACTATCAGAGTATTGTCATTTGGATTTGTTAAATTAAATTTTGTTTCCAACACTGCATTTGTGTTTCCAATTGATGTCATTGTAGATCCATTGTATTGAATATCAATTGGCTTTACCTCAGTCATTACAGATGTAAGTGCAGATGGTGTATTTGCATTTGGAGAGAACATATTTTTGAGAATTCCTGAGCTTGGTAGAATTGCAATCACACCAATTATTGCAACAATAACTATTACCGCAACAAAGACAAAAATTTTCTTTTCCAAGGATGTCTTTATCATTTGTTCAATTCTTAAATGTTGAGTTGAAAACGCTTATAGTAAAAGTTTGAAGATATAATTCATGCAGTACCATCAGGCAATTAGAATAGGTCAGGAGAGATCAAGAAAGTCTCAGATGACATTATTCTCACATGCAGGCTTTGCCATGCTCACACTTACTGTAAAAAAATCTCAAGGTGCATTTGTGCCAGTTGGAGAGGAAGAATTTGTAGCAGTTGTTGAAAAACCTGGCGAAGGCTGGCTTGTTGTGATAGTTGATGAAGAAGGATATGCAAAATCCCAGTCTAAGGTTCTTTCAGAAAATGACGCAAGAGAAATTTTGAATAAAGCTACTAGTGCCAACATTCCAGAATATACAGGACAAATCAGACTAGTGTAATTTCAGTGCCCTCTGGACTTCCTTTGATTGCTTTTTCTAATATCTTTGTGTCTGCTTTTAGTATTCTTGTCTTTAGTTTAGAACGTTCTATCACCTTTAGTGCAACAATATCCATCAGGTCATAGCCCCCTGCTACAGAGTCTTGATGCACAAGCATTGAACGTAGTTTCTTTATTGGTATCTTTTTGAATTTGCTTGCATTCTTGTTTTTGTTTGGATCAGAATCATATACTCCATCAACATCTGTAGCATTGAAAAATGTGTTAGCCCTCACCTTTTCTGCAATAAGTGCAGCAGTTGCATTTGTACTCTGCCCTGGATGAAGTCCTCCTGTTACAACAATCAGCCCAGTATCAGCAGCATTTGCAACCTCTTTTAGGTTGACTGGTGGATGTGGATATGCTTTTTCTTGTAACGCATAGATCAAAAGTTTTGCATTAAGCCTTGACACTTCAATTCCAAGCTCATCTAGTGTTGATTCGTCTGCACCAGATGATCTTGCATGAGATATGTAATGTCGTGCAATTTTTCCTCCGCCTGCAATTATTATTGGTTGGCAGACCTTACTTATCTTCACAAAAAACTCGGCATATTGTTTTAGTGTCTTCATGTCTTCTAGACCAAACAAGCTTCCTGACAATTTTACTACAATTCTTTTTTTCATTGACTGTTTTCACCAAGAGTGAAGTTTGCTGCAATTTCAACCTTTTTTCTAAATTGCTGCCGTGTGTAAACTCGTAGTATATCCATAAAACCTGAAATTGCAGAAACCAATGGAATTTCAGATATTGGTAATTCGTAGGATTCCTTTGGTCCTTCTCCCTTTTTCGTTGTAAGAATTATGGACTGGGATTCTTTTTTTGATGGAGCAAGTGGAATTGAGGGTGTCTTTGATATATCAATAAAGACCTCAGATTCATCTACCTTGGATCTTTTGGCAATTTCATTTTGTAGATCTGCTATGTTTACTTTTCCCATCCTTGGACGAGTGAAGATCTTTTCATAAACGCACTTGAGCAATTTTCTTTCTTGATATTCTACTGCAAGTTGTCTTGCCCTTCTCAGATCGGTATTTTTTGACTCAAGTGATACAAGTTTTGATATGACAAGCTCGTCTGTCATTTGGACATAGTTTTCCACATCATCGGTAGTAAGTCCAAGTTCGCTGTCTGCAAGTATCATTGATTGTATAAGCATGACTTCTGCAGAACGTACAGTCTTGTGAAAATATACCGCCTTGAACATTTGGTACCTAGATATCATCATGGATTCAAAAGAGTGGAGGGCAGACTTGTCAAGTGAAAGTTTCTTGTCATAAACATCAAGTGAATGGATTATTCTCATAAAATCCACTTTAGCATGTTCTGCACCTGTGAAATAACCATCACGTAGAAGATAATCCATCATGTCTGCACTCAGTCCGCCAGAGATTATTTCATTCATGAATTGATATTTGGAATTTCCAAATGCCAACTTGGCAAGAAATGCCTTGTCAAATCCTGATTTTTTTATTATATCGCCAATCTCTGATTCTAATATGATTCTCTGTCC
This sequence comes from uncultured Nitrosopumilaceae archaeon, assembly GCA_964636595.1. Classification (GTDB taxonomy): domain Archaea; phylum Thermoproteota; class Nitrososphaeria; order Nitrososphaerales; family Nitrosopumilaceae; genus Nitrosotalea. The sequence goes on along the minus strand of CAZWSG010000014.1, from coordinate 26,941 downwards.
AATGTCTTCGTGAGAATTTTTTTTCTTTTTTTGTAAAACCTCTTCGAATAGATGCGAAAATGGTCCGTGACCAACATCATGCAATAATGCTGCCATTCGTATATTTTCAGAATCGTTTGCATCAAGATATCCCTTGTCTTTGAGCACGTTTGCTGCTTGGCCTGCAATATGCATCGTCCCAAGAGAATGCTCAAACCTTGAATGTTGTGCCCCAGGATAAACCAAATGTGCACCAGCAAGTTGTCGTATCCTTCGAAGCCTTTGAAATACTGGAGAATCTATCAATTTTAATTCGTGAGGATATACAGTGATAAAATCATGAATCGGATCGACTATCTGGAGATATTTTTTCGTCATATCTTTTTCATCTAATATGTTTTGATACAATATCCCTTATTTGTTGATGAACTAGTGTTTTTTCTTGTGATGCATTTACTATATTCCAGTGATATCTTTTTGCAAGTTTTCTGTATGTGTTTGCAATCTTGAGCGCAAATGTTTTATCTTTTTCAAATCTGTCACGTTTCTGTGTTTTTCTAGAAAATGAATCTGACACCTTGACATCAAGTAATATTACAATATTTTCCTTTGGAAGACCTCGGTCAAGATTTTCAAGCCACTTCAAATCAAGTCCATTTACTGTTCCATATACCAAATTAGATTGGTAATATCGATTCATTATAACAACATAATTTTTTCCAAGTGCATCTTTGATGTCTTTTGATCGTTCCCATCTGTTTGCTGCAAGAAGGCAGTGTATTACTTGTGGTGGAAATTTGCGCTTGCCACCAAGAAAGTTTTTGATCTCTTTTCCAATAGGAGTAGTATAATCTGGGAAACTAAATACGATGGATTTTTTGTGCCGAGTTTTTAAGAAATCAGACAATAATTTTGACTGGGTTTTTTTGCCTGCCTGGTCAAAACCTTCTATAACAATAATCATCAGAGTCCTATTAAATAGGGCAGTAGATAAATTGTGAATCTAACAGGCTCTGATGGAACATACATGATATCCCAAAGCAAATCTGACTAAGGTTTAATAATCAAAAAAGTGCTAAATGATACTACATGGGCATTGGTCATTACATGGTAAAAGAAGTCATGAAAGAAATAGGCAACAAGTCACGCGAATTCTACGAGTTTATTCTTCCTCCAGTAGACATGATACTGCAAAATGACAGTTTGGTGGTAGCAATAGACATGCCAGGATTTGACAAAAAAGAGATCAAACTAAGACTCAATGGTAACATTCTCTCAATTGTAGCAACAAGAGAGGATGAAGTAGAGGGCACAGTAATCTGGAGACAGAGACCACGCTCAATTGACAAGAAGATAAGATTGCCAATTGAGGTAAAAGATGACGAAAATCCAGCAGCATCTGCAAAATATCGTGATGGTGTACTAACCCTTACAATACCTACAAAGACTGGAAAAAATATTGCAATAGAATAACTAGTGTTCTTTTAATGCAATAGAAAGAGCCATTATAACAGCAGAGCCTATCATTCCAATTTCTCCAATGGTATTATTTGTGGAATATAATATGGTGGAACCTACAAATACTGCAGCTGCAAGTATAGTACCTGAAAGCAGAACAGTTCTTGATTTTGGTTTGTTTGTCTGCATGTTTTTATTTTGTTCAATGAATTGTCTTATCTCTGGAACCACTGCAATTGCAGCATCTATTGATTTTACAAATCTTCCAAAAGATATCTTGAGTTCTTCCACGTATGCATCTCGTATAATATTTTCTTCTTCCAAAATATTTTGTAGTACATTGATGAATCTGAAATTTACCTTGTGTGTAAGATACACTCCCTCAAGTATTGATGTCATCCTCATGTAAAGTGCAAGATGTTTTGGTAGCTTGAATGGAAATTTACTCATTGTCTTGTTTGCAAGCTCCATGAGTGCTTTGACTTCCATCCTGTCCACTTTGGTTCCATGAAATGCCTGAATCGAGAGCGCAAGACCTTTTTCTATTATTGTTCTATCATATCCCGGCATGAGCATTCCAAGATCATCCATTGCAGATACTGTCCTTGTTGGATCTCGTTCGATAAGTGAGAGATAGAGTCTGATTAGTTTTAGTCTTGTTTTGGTATCTAGTCTCCCGACCATTCCAAAATCATACAATATCAGAGAACCATCATTTGTCACAGAAATGTTTCCAGGATGTGGGTCTGCATGGAACAGATCGTGTCTTAGTAACATTGTGAAAAAGACTCGATGGGCACGCACCACAAGTTGTTCTCGGTCAATTCCTGCCTCATCAAGTGCCTTGACATTTGTTATTTTTATTCCAGGTAGATATTCCATAGTGAGTATATTTTTGCTTGAACGGTCGTCTATTATGGTAGGAATTATCAGTTTTGGATAGTTCTGCATGTTCTTTTTTATTGTCTTTAGATTCTGGGACTCGATTCGATAATCCATTTCCTCATTGATTGTTTCAATAAACTGTGAAAGCATTGCCTCTGCAGAATACCGTAGATTTGGGTCAACAAACTTCATTGCAAATGGAATTATTTTTTTGAGAACGTGTATGTCTTCTTCAACAACTTTTTCAATTCCCGGTCTCTTGACTTTGATAATTACATCTTGTCCCCTAAGTTTTGCCTTGTAGACCTGACCAAGTGATGCACCAGATATAGCACTAGTGTCAACAAAATCAAAATTCTTGTCAATTGGTCCAAGATCATTTTCTATGATTGGTTTTACCTTGTCAAATGATTCTGCAGGTACCTCATCTTGGAGTTTTGCCAGTTCCTCAAGATATGGTTGCGGCAAAATGTCTGCCCTTGATGAGAGCCATTGACCCAACTTGATGTATACAGGACCAAGAGACAGAAATGTCTTGAGTGCCCTGCGTGCGTTTTTTTGATATCTTTTGAGATCAACATTTTTTCCTTGTTTTTTTACCCACTCTCTTCTGTCCTTTCGTAATGCAAGTACAAGTGGTATGAGTTTGATGAAGGTTTGAATTGTTCTTGTTCGTGTAATTTGTATTCCTCTCCCTTAGAACTCTTTTAGTTTTTTTGTTATGACATATCCTGCATAGCCTGCAACTAGTGATGCCACTAGTCCTGCAAAGATAGATGTGCCCTTTGCAAATGGCATGTCCTTTTGTAATTTGTAAACACTTGATGAAACTTTTTTTGCTGCAACCAAGCCATTTGTAATGCCAACAAGAAATTCGGGGGCATCATGTACAAGATGACCAAGTGGATCTTGTCTTGGATCTACCTTGTCCATGTGGACTAGATACTTGTCATCATATTCCCTAATGTGTAGATTACCATAACGATACTGTTTTTTTGCACCATTTTTTTGACCCAGTACTGTCTCTTCTGCTCCTTCAAGCATAAAATGGCGAACTTCTTTTGGGATCTCAATTTCATCCCATATCATGTCTAAAAAAATGCCTTTCGAGTAAATATACCCTTAGCTTGATTCTTCGATTTTCTTTTCAAGTACAATCTTTTTCTTTCGTACCTTGAACACTATACCGCCTATTCCTGCTGCAATTGCAACAAGTATGATTATCTGTAACTGGTTAATACCGATATCATTACTTGATTGGACTGGAGGATTTCCAAATGATACAGTATCAACTTCTGTTATTGTATGAGGCTGTAACAATGTATCCTTCCAAGTAAGTGTCACTTGGATTTTTTGATCACCTGTTGGTACTGTATCAGAATTTATTGGAATATTGAATGGTACTGGTGCATCAATATCAATATCGCCAATGTATTGATTAGATGGTTTTATGATATTATTATCTACAGATGATACGGTCACCTGACCAAAGACAGCCTTTACGTTTCCTTGGTTTAGTACATTACCAATTATCATCTTCTTTCCTGCAATATCTGTTACACCAACATCATGAAGTGAGATGTCAATTACTCCCCTGATGTAAGTTGCAAAGTTTTGTTTTTCAATTACTGTAGCGCCATCTCTTGTATACTGGGTGTCAACTTCATAGTTTACTGCCTGACCCTCGATGCTTTGATCTGCATATACTGGAATGACCAAGTTAGTCTTTTCAAGTGGGTTTATTTCTGGTATAGACCACTTGTTGTCCTGCAATATCTTTAGGCTGTCAGAGTTTGGTGTGATTGAAATTGAAATATCAGATATCTTGGACGGTGACAAGTTTTCAATTCCTAGTGTTAGGTTTTGCATCACCCCAGTCAATAGATACTGTGGGGATGACAGTCTGATTATCGATACAGAACTTGTAGGTCCTACAATAAAGTCTACTGTTCTTGTTGTGCTAACTTGGTTTCCTTGTCCATCAAAGTATGATACTGTAAATGGTGCATGTATAGTCTGTCCTGCAACACTTTGTGGAATGAAAGCTTGAATTGAAAATGTATTAGATGAGCCTGCTTGGACTGTACCTACTTTCCAGTGGTTCTGGTCAAGCACTATACCTTGCAGATTACTTGTATCAGTTGTTGTATCTGTAGTCTGATCTCTTTGTATTACAACATCAACGTCATTTAGTGGTGCAGTACCTGCATCTGAGATCTCAATTGTCATGTTGTTGTTTGATGCAGGGTCAAGAAATGGATCTGTTGCCTTGAGGTTTACTACACTCTTTCCTGTGACCTTGAAATTAAAATCTAAAAATACTGTACGATCGCCATTTTCTCGTACTCTAGAATATGTGATCTTGACTGTTCCTGAATAATCATGAACGTTTACGGTATTGTCTACGTTTACAAAGAATGTAAGTGTAAATGACTGGCCTGCAGTAGCTGTCTGGGTGTTGTCAGCCTCGATTAGTCCATTGTTTGCAAGAGCCCCTGAGAATCCAGTTGGCAAGCTAAGTAATCCGCTAATTCCTGAAATGTCTTCTGTGCCAACATCTGATAGTACGATAGTAAGTGGAACATTCTTGTCTCCTGGCTCTACCTCAATTTTTTGTCCGGCAGGTCCAAAGTATGCATCAAGAAGTTTAATGTCGTTGAATCCATGCTCAAATGGAGACTCGGATGGCGTTAGCTGTTCAGGAGCTTGGGCATAGCTTGGAATTATGACTTGACCTGCAAGCAAGATTGTTAACAACATTATACTCTTGTAGATCAAGTTAGATTTGCCTCCATCTCTTCTTTTAGAATTCTGCCATCTTTTATTGTTACTACTTTATCCACTTCGCCAAATTGGTGTCTGTCATGTGTTACAATGATAAATGTCTGGTACAGTTTTCGGTTAAGTGATTTTAACAATTGTACCGTAGTTTCAGCAGATACCGAGTCCAAGTTTCCTGTGGGCTCGTCTGCAAGTACCACAGCTGGTTTGTTTATCAGTGCTCTTGTGATTGCAACTCTTTGGGCCTGTCCACCAGAAATTTGGTTTGCAAACTTGTGAGTCTGTGTTTCTAGTCCTACTGTTTTAAGCAATGTTCTTGCCTCGTCTGCAGAATTGTGTACGGTCCCTTGGATCTTTCTTGGAAGTGTAACATTTTCAAGAACAGTAAGATCTGATAAAAGATTTGAGAATTGGAATATGAAACCAAGCTTGGAATTTCTAAATGTCGAGAGTTGGTTGTCACTTAGCTCTGATGTATCTGTTCCATCAATTATCACCTTGCCCCTTGTCGGCCTGTCAAGCAATCCAATCATGTTAAGTAAAGTAGATTTGCCAGAGCCTGAGCTTCCTACAATCAACATGAATTCTCCTCGCTTGACGCTAAATGATAGATTTTTGAGGGCATAGACCTCGGTCTCTCCTTGGCCGTACACTTTATCGACATTTTTTACCTCTAGTACGTAATCAGCCAACTCTCATTGCCTCCACAGGTTCTAGCTTGGTAGCCTTGTACGCGGGATAGATTGATGCAATTACTGCAAGCACAAATGCCATGATATCAGTCTGCATTATGCTTGTCCAGTTGTACTTTACCTCAAGTGGCAAGCTTCCTTGAAATGTCATGTGTGTCTCCTTTGCATATGCAGTATAGGCTACACCCATTACAGTACCAAGCCCTGCACCTATTGCACCAATTACCATTCCTTGAAATATGAAAACTAGCAACACATCTTTTCTTTTTGCACCAATTGCCCTCATTACACCAATGTCTCTTGTCTTACTTGTTACTTGCATCATTTGTATGGTAACAACTGCAAATGCAGATGACATCATGCCAAAATAACCAACTAGATTAATCAGTGCAATACCTGACCTAAATCCACTTAGTGTTTGTTCTGCTGATTCTTCAATTGTTTGTGCCTTGAATTTGTCAGCATTTGATGGAAACGCTGCAAGAAATAGGGCCTTGACATCATTATCTTTTGTTGGATCGTTTAGTCTAACAAGAATTGATTGTGTCTGGTGTGGTCTATCTAAAATTTCACGCAATGTATCTATATTCATTATAACACTATTGTCAAGACCTACAGAACCTGCAGTTGCAGTTATTCCTACTATGGTTAATCTTTGTAATACATCATTACCGAATTGGTCTTTGAATTTTAATTTTATAGTGTCACCCACTTGAGGAAAACCAAGATCTCTATCTACAATTGCTCCAAGTACAACTGAATTTCTATAAGTTACATACTGACCGCCAGCCCCTACAGTTTGATACATTGTAGATGCCTCTCTATCCAAAACTGGATCAACTCCAATTACGGGAACTGAATAATCATGAATTAGCTGTCCATTAATTGTTGCATTAATTGACGCTTCAGAATCAATCCTAGGAGCTGCAGCTTGGACATATGGAATTCTTTCAAGCCAATTAATCAACACAAAATCTGATTTTGTGATAAAATCTTCTTGTCTTGTAATGTATACATGGCCAAATCTGTAATTGATTTGATCACGTACAATTGCATCATACAACCCTTGGAATATGACAGAGTTTACCTGGACCACAAGTATTGCAATTGCAACTGCAAGACTTGCTGCGATGAGGCTGCCCCTGCGTCGCGTGATGAATCTAATACCTATTTGTGCCCTATAATCCACAGTCGATCAAGAATTCGTCTGATATTTAATGTTTTACAGGTATATACTTGGCATATTAGACAATAATATATAATACATGTTCGATTTGCTATAATTAATGGAGTAATACTATAACAAATGGACAAATTAGACATACAAATTCTCTCACACTTGCTCAATAATTGTAGAAAACCTGACAGGCAGATAGGAAGTGAGATTGACATCTCAGGTGTTGCGGTTAAATCAAGAATTCAGAAAATGATTGAAAATAAAATAATTGAAAAATTTGCTCTAAAAATTGAACCACCCGTATTAGGATTTAGTGTCTTGTATTTTGTAGTTACTGGAAAAGAGATTGATGATATCATACAAAAAGTGAGATTGGTAGGAGATCTATTTTTTGTTGTGCCATGCGTTGGAGGAATTACTGTATGCAGTATTGTAGTAAAGGAGAATCCTGCAGAAAAAATGGAGCTTGCAAAAAACTTGTTGCGAGACATTAGGGTACTCAGCATATTTGAGGCAAAAAATCCTGAGATACGCTCAGACCTTACAAAGACAGACATTGGAATCATTGACATTTTATTATTAGATCCACGTTTGAAGATAGAAGAGATTGCAGAAAGATCTGGTTTTTCTACAAAGACTGTAGCTCGCTCACTAGAAAAATTACAAAATGATGAAGCAATCCAGTTTACTGCAATTTACAATCCAAAAAACATGGGAGAGTTTATTCCATTTGCTATTTTGGTTGGTGCGAAGGGGGATATCAAAAAGACACTTGCAAAACTTGACAAGATATTTTCTGGATCATTTTTGCAAAAGCCATTTGTGCACATGAACCAGATTGTTCTTTTCATGTATACTGATAACATATACAAGATGGATGACCTTTCTACCAAGGTTCCTCATATAGAAGAGATAATTTCTGTTGATTTGTTCATTCCAAAAAAAATTACATTCCAGAACAAGTGGGTCCAAAATGCAATCATGGTGGCCAAAAAATCAAAGAAATTGCATTTAATGTCTGAGATACATTCATAACATAATTGAGGCATAATTTTTCAAATGAGAAAAAATGTCTTCAAGGGCAGAGTTCTCTCACTTAGTCTTTACACTTTATCTATCAACAAGAGAAAGGTTACACGTGAAGTAATAGAGCACCCAGGTGCTGCTGCAATACTTGCAATAGAAAATGGCAAGATATTGCTTGTAAGACAACATAGATTTCCTCATGGATATGTGCTTGAAATTCCTGCAGGCACGCTTGAAAAGGGGGAAAAGCCTCTCAAATGTGCCCACAGAGAACTACGAGAAGAGACTGGGTATACGGCAAAAAAGATGACACCTCTGATAAAGTATTATCCTTCAATTGGATACAATACTGAAATCATTCATTGTTACGTTGCATCTGGAATAAAAAAAGCAGGAGACCTGCAACTTGACCAGGATGAAATAATGTCTGTTGTAAAAATGGATTTCAATAAAGTTCTCAAGATGATAACATTAGGAAAAATTACAGACTCTAAAACAATCTGTGCTGTCTTGACTTATGCAATAAACAAAAAGTATCAGGTATAGACTGGCTTTACCAGGTCAGCAACATCTGCCCAACACCTTGATAATTTTTCAAATGTAAATACCAAGTTTAACAATTGTATTGATCCTTGTTTTTTTGGATCAATTGACGAGCCTACGGTTGAGATCTTTTTTTGATAGATTCTATGCAGTGTGATTGCCTCTATTGCCAACTTGCGGTTGTTTTCAATAAATGATGTGATTGCTTTTTCATGTACATTTTCTATCTCTTTTGCTGCGTCGTATAGTTTTTTCATATCAGACTTGGGCAACTCAGATATTGAATGTGCTAGATCTGTTATGATATCACCTGCAGTTTCTAGTAAATTTGCTGCAACCCTGTAATCAAGTATGTCTATATTTCCCAAGTTTAGTGCAGTTGCAAGTTTCTTGTCAACCATTGCGCTTCGAATTAATCGTACCAGCAAGAAATATTGTCTATCTATTTCATCATCTCTGCTTGTCATTGTTTGCAATACAGAACGGTCATCTGATGTAAGACATGATATGGTATCACGAAACATTCCAAGGACAATTGAACTCATTCTTTTTAGTATCTTATCAGGACTTAGTGTTGTTGCATCAAGAAGAAATTGGACATTTACATTTGATGCATCCTCTTCAACTATCTCCATTCCTACCAGTCTTCGCATCAGCCCACGAATCTTTTCTCTATCATCTACTGATATGGTTGATCTTCCACTTATCTTGATGATGTCATACCCAAGAAGATATGCACCAGTAACATAGGCACTGATGTTTTCTTGTTTTGATATTGGATACGATATTACAACTTGATTTGGTGGCCTACTTCCTCCAGTGGGAGTAATGGAAATGCTGTTAGAGCCTGTCTCAATCTCGACCTCATCACTTTTTTCAAGTTTGTTTGCTTGGACCCACTCTATTGGCAGTGAGACCAAGATGCTGCTCCCTATCCTCTGTAGGCGTCGAATGAATTTAGTCAATTTATACTAATTTATATAATTTAATGATCATTTTTATATTTTCTGACAAATTTAAGCTAAATATGCAGGCAGTAGCCTTTGCGCCAGGCCATATTACTGGATTTTTCAAGGCAGAAGTAGAGCCAAAAGAGCCAGAATACAAGGGGTCAATTGGTGCAGGATTTTGCATCAAGGAAGGAGTTACAACAAAGGTCAAGGTGACAAGCTCTGACAAGCCTGGATTTAAGATAACAGTTACAGGATTCCAGTCAGATAACACACAAGTTTCAGAATTTGTAGTCAAGGAATTTTTTAAAATTGTAAAAGAAAATTATTTTTTAGAGATTGAACACAGTACCACAATTCCTGTTGGATATGGTCTTGGTTCAAGCGGTGCTGTTGCACTGAGCTTGGCCTTTGCATTAAACAAGGCACTTGGAACAAATCTATCCAGAACTAAAATAGGACAGATTGCACACAATGCAGAGATCTACTGCAAGACTGGTCTTGGAACTGTACTATCATCGTACCATGGCGGTTTTGAGATAAGAACAAAACATGGTGCACCAGGAATTGGAAGCCTACAAAAGATCCACACAGACCATACTGCGATTGTAATTTGTTTTTCTCCAATATCAACAAAACAATTCATCAAGACTGAACTCTCAAAGATTAATGGTCTTGGCGGAAAAATGGTTACAAAATTATTAAAGTCAAGAGACCAGATGGAATTTTTGGACATGTCACTAGAGTTTGCAAAATATGTCCATGTAATTACATCACAAATGCAGCAAGTGATTGATGACTTGGCCCAAAATGGATTCAAGTCAGGTGTTGCAATGTTTGGAGAGACTGTATTTACACTTGTACCAAAAACAAAAGAATCTGAAGTGATACAAATTTTGAAAAAATATGATGGAATGATAATCAAGACAGAGATAGACAAGAGCGGAGCTAGAGTCTCCTAGTGTTGATTCCAAAGACACATCCAAGAGCCGCATCTCTTTACATCCGGGAAAAACTTGTACATGGGTTCAGAGAAGGTCTTGTTGTAGAAGAAGGCCTCTTGGCTCATGGTAGGGGTGAGATGTTTGACTATCTCATAGGCGAAAAAACTACGAAAACCTCTCACAAGGCAATAAAGGCTGCTGCAAGGGCGCTTCTTGCTGCTAAATTACCTGTAATATCAGTAAATGGAAACTTTGCTGCCCTTTGTGCAAAAGAGATTGTGGAATTGTCTAAAGTAACTGGCGCAAAAATTGAGGTAAACTTGTTTTATGCAAGCGAGAAGAGAAAAAGAGCCATTTCTAAAATTCTAAAGAAAAATGGTGCAAAAGAAGTACTTGGAGTTGACTCTAAATTTGCAAAGAGGATTCCAAAACTAGACAGTGCAAGAAGAGTTGTGGACAAGCGAGGAATATTTTCTGCAGATGTTGTACTGGTACCACTAGAAGATGGAGACAGGACAATTGCACTAAAAAAATTTGGAAAGGATGTGATTACGTTTGACTTGAATCCCATGTCACGCACTGCACAAACTGCAGACATTACCATTGTTGATAATGTAATTCGTGGAATGGATACACTAGTTGATGTTTGTAAAAAATTAGCAAAAAAAGATCTAGAAAAGAAATCAAAATTTGATAACAAGAAGAACTTGAAAAAATCTATTGGAACAATAAGAAAAAATCTGAGGAAGATGGCAAATGCCTAAGTCTGTCAGAGACATTTTATCAATGAAAAATTCCAAGAAAATTACGGTAATTACTGCATATGATTATACCACATCACAGCTTTGCGACAAGGCAGGAGTAGACATGTTACTTGTTGGAGACAGTGCAGGAATGGTGATGTTGGGATATGACAATACAATCCCTGTTACAATGGACCAGATGTGTCTTTTTACAGAGGCAGTTGCAAGAGGAAGACAGAATGCACTAGTTATTGCAGACATGCCGTTCATGTCATACCAATCCAGCAGATCACAGGCAATAGAGAATGCTGGGAGATTAATAAAATCAGGTGCAGATGCAGTAAAACTGGAAGGTGGAGTTGAGATCAAAGATACCATACATGCAATTGTAGAAATTGGCATACCAGTGATGGGGCACATTGGGTTCCAACCTCAAACTACTACACTTCAGGAAGGCTACAAGGTCCAGGCAAAGACAAAGGATGCCGCTGTGAGATTACTTGATTCTGCAAAAGCACTTGAAAAAGCTGGTGTGTTCAGCATTGCATTAGAAATGGTAACAAGGGAGGTATCAAAAATTATTTCTGGTACAATTAATATTCCTACAATTGGAATTGGTTCTGGACCTGACTGTGATGGACAGGTGCTTGTAGTCCATGATGTTTTGGGATTATATGAAAAAATAAAACCCAAGTTTGCAAAAAGGTATCTTGAATTATCATCTGAAATTGTTAAAGCCATAGAATCATACAAAAATGATGTAACATCAGGCAAGTTTCCTGATATAGAACATTCTTTTTCAATTGACAAAACAGAACTTGAAAAGTTGGAAAAAGAAATTGGTTGAAAAACATCCTTCTTTAGACATTGTTGGCTCTGATGGCACTGGGCTTGCAGGAAAGAAAATTATTTTATGTATATCAGGAAGTGTTGCTGCATACAAGTCAATTGAGCTTGCAAGATTACTTATGCGACATGGTGCAGATGTCATATGTGTTGCAAGCAAGGCTGCAACTGACTTGATACAACCAAGCTACTTCAAGTGGGCAACTGGAAATCAGGTAATTACAAAACTAACAGGCGACCTAGAACACATCAAAGTTGCAGATTACAAACAGTCAGATGTCATAGTGGTTTATCCATGCACTGCAAATACACTTGGCAAACTTGCAAATGGAATTGATGACACTCCAATATCTACAGTACTAAGTGTTGGTCTTGGCTCTAAAATTCCAATTGTCATAGCACTTGCAATGCACCAGGCAATGTATGAAAATCCTGCTGTAGTGAAAAATATCGAGTTTTTGAAAAATAAGGTTGATTTTATCTCTCCAAAATTTATTGAAGGCAAGGCAAAAGCTGCTGAACCTGAAGAGATACTAGATATGATATTGCACAAATTTGGCTTGTCAGATACTCTCAAGGGGAAAAAAGTGCTCATTACTGCGGGCCCTACAATAGAGTATATCGACCCTGTAAGAGTAATCACAAATCAGAGCACAGGCAAGACAGGCGTCTTGCTTGCATCAGAATTTGTCTCAGCAGGGTGCCAAGTCACCTTGATTTATGGTCCTGGTACAGAGGTTCCACCAAAGGGCGCCAAGGTGATACGTGTCAAGACCAGTGGTGAGATGAACAATGCACTACGAAAAGAGATGAAACAGAAATTAGACATTGTGATACTTGCAGCAGCAGCTTCAGACTATACTCTAGAAAAACCACACAAAACTAAACTCAATAGTAATCTTCCTAGAATTTCTTTGAAACTAAGGCGAGTCCCCAAGATGATAAATGACGTTAAAAGGATACAAAATGATGTTTTTCTTGTAGGATTCAAGGCCGAGACTGGTGTATCCAAAAAAGATTTGATAGTAAAGGCAAGAGAGAAAATAACACAGTCAAGTTGCGATCTTGTCATTGCAAATGACATTGGTACCAAGAGATACAAAGAAAATCCAAATTACAACAATGTAATATCTGTTGATTCAAAAACTTTCAAGGAATCTGGATGGAAGACCAAGGTAAAGGTTGTAAAATTTATCAGAAATGAAATTGAAAGACGAATAGACTAGAGTTTATTTTCTTCAGAACTAGTTTTTGTATCGCGATGTAATTTTTGTTTTTTTCTTGTTGCAAAACCATATCCAAAACAGATTGCAATTATTGATACTGCCAAAGCTGGTCCTGCCCATTCTGGAAGTACATCAACATTAGTTATTGTTGAATACGATTCAAATGAAGCTACAATTATGGCTACGCCACTTAATGCATATGCCATGGATCGGAAACCCTTGGTAGCAAATATTCTAGAAAATGCAGAACGAAGTACAACACTATCTAGTGTATCAATTGGAATCATTCCAAGGGCAAAGAATCCTGAGAGAATCAATGCTGTTTGAATTCCTGCAGTAGCAGATGCCACGGCAGATATTGTTATTGCAGAAATTTGTGTTGCAGTATCAAAACCTAGACCAAAGACTAGGCCAGTTACAAAAGAAGATCCAACTGGGCCCAATATTCCAACTCTGTTGAGAACCTTGCTTGCAAGTATTGCAGAACCACTTTTTCCCCATTTTTTCATTGCATAGATGTTGATTATACCAATTGCACCTAGTGCTATTGCGCCTACAATACCACCCCAAAATTGCAAGTTTCCTGCAGTGGTAAGGCTTCCAACTACATATATGATAAAAATCATCTCGGCAAGAACTGAGATCATGTGGCCAGAGCTGAATCCGGCTCCCACTAGTCTAGATTTTTTTGTAGCATTGTGCATTCTAACTAGATTATCAATTGCTGTGATGTGATCAACATCAAGAGCATGACGCATGCCAAATACTAGCATGACTGGTATTGATACAAGAATAAATGACCAAGCGTCTGCCATCTAGAAAACTTCCTTGTTATGCATAATGACAAAATATTTGGAAAACAAGATCTGGTGAATCATGAATGTAATGAATTACATTTGTATAAGAAATTTTCTATACCAAATTTTTGTTTCATCTATAGTATGATCAATTCTTTTGTAAACTTGTGCATAACTTCTACTTTGTTGCCAACAATTACCGAGTCTTCAATTCTTACACCAAATTTTCTTGGAATGTATATCCCAGGTTCTACTGTAACTGCCATGTTTTTTGTTAGTATTGCTTTGCTTGATGGACCAAGGTTTGGTAATTCATGAACCTCCAATCCAATTCCATGACCTGTCGAGTGGATGAAATATCTTCCATACTTTTTCTTTTCTATCACTTTACGGCAAACATCATCGACTGACTTGCATGATACATTTGGTTTTACAGCTTCGAGCCCTGCCTCTTGTGATTGTCGTACAATTTCATAGACTTTTTTTGCCTCTGCAGATACAGAACCAAGACCAAATGTTCTGGTTGCGTCAGAGACATATCCTTTGTATCGCAAGGTAAGATCAACTACAACCATGTCACCATTTTTGAATTTTCTATTAGTTACTTGTGCGTGTGGTAGAGCACTGTTTGGACCACCTGCAATTATCAATGGGTTTAGTGTTGATTTGTATCCAGTTGCAAACATTTCTTGCTCCATTGCAAATTGCATCAATAAAGTCTGAAGCTGGGACTCTGACTGGCCAATTATCATCTTGTCTACACACACTTCATACATTTTATCAAGTATTGATGATGCTTTTTTTAATACTAGAATCTCTTGTGAATCTTTTACTTGTCTTGCGCGATAAAACGGATCAGTTGAAGACTTTACTTCGGGAAGAGACCTCTTGAGACTCTCTACGATATTGTAGCTATCACTGTCTATGCACACCTTGTTTTTTTGTAATATCTTGACTAGGGTAGCAAGAGAGCCCTTTCCACGTTCAGATTTGACTACATTACAGTCAGTTGATTCTTCCTTTGCCCTGCCCATTTCAAGTTCTGGAGATACAATTGTACAGCCATTTTTATCCAGTATGCCAATTGCCTCGCCCCAAAACCCAGTCATGTAAAATAGATTTTCAGGCTCAAATGCAACCAAAGCATCACAGCCTAAATCATTGCAATATTTCAAAAGGTTTTTTCTGCGTTGATTCAATACAACAATTCCAACTCTTTGCTATTTTATATTTGCTGGAAGGTTTAGATATTGGAAAAAGACCCTCTGGTTTTATGGAAGAGAAGAAAAAAGTTGTAGCATTATTGTCAGGCGGTCTTGATAGTAGACTAGCTGTAAAAATGATGCAGAAACAGGGATTTGATGTTACTGCTGTTGCAATCAAGACTCCATTTTGTGATTTTGATTGCGGTAGAGGTTGTGGATTTGAAATAAGAGAGACTGCAGACTCGTTAGGTGTTGAATTGAAAACTGTTTACTTGGGAGATGATTACATTGAAATGTTAAAACATCCAAAACATGGTTTTGGTTCTGGAATGAATCCATGTATTGATTGTAGATCAATGATGTTCAAAGCAGGCAAAAAAGTGATGGATGACATTGGTGCAGAATTTATCATATCAGGTGAAGTTTTGGGACAAAGACCAATGAGCCAATTTGCACCTGCACTAAAAACAATAGAAAAAGAGTCAGGACTTGAGGGAATTATTGTTAGGCCACTCTCTGCAGCACTGCTACCACCAACAAAACCAGAGATTGAGGGATTGATAAAAAGAGAAAATCTTGGAATGATCCGTGGTCGATCAAGAAAAGAACAACTAAAGATGGCCCAAGAGTTTGGTTTTGACAATCCACCAAATGCTGGAGGCGGTTGTTTGCTTACTGATCCTGCATTTTCAATTAGAGCAAAAGATCTTTTCCATCACACTGAGACACCAAGCACAAACGATATTGATCTTCTAAAGATTGGAAGACATTTTAGATTTGACGAAAAAACAAAATTCATTGTAGGAAGACACAAGGATGAAAATGAAATGCTAAAGGCTCTTGCATTACCTGGTGATGTTTTGTTTGATGCAAAAGATCATGTCGGTCCAATCTCACTTTTGCGTGGAGAAGATTCTGAGAAAAATTTGAGACTAGCTGCATCTATTGCAGTACGATATTCGGATGCACCAAAGGACCAACAGAGTATCATACTGACAGAAAAGAACGGTGCAAAATCAGAGATTTCTACTGGTTCAATTTTAGAATCAGAATACCTACAGTATAGAATTTAGTCACGCAAGCTAATCTGTGAATTGCAATTGACTAGAAAGACTTTTTGAGGGAGTTGATCGCTATCAAAGGTATGCAGCAGCAAAAGGCTCCCACCTACCTCAAGGCAATAACTTTGAGGGATTATAGCGATGTACATAGTGTAAAGGAGGATATCAAAAAGGGAATGATTCTAGTTCTCAGGGTAACCCCACTTGCACAAAAAAATGTGGATGAGCTAAGAAAGGCAGTTGAAGAAATTTACAGTATTGCAAAAAATGCAGATGCAGATATTGCAAGACTTGGTGAAGAAAGAATCATTGTAACTCCATCTGGCGTAAAGATTTGGAGAGCCGAGTACGATCTAAAGTAATCTAATTCCTTCTTGTACTTGAGGACAGGTTGTTGCAATTCTAAACATTCTGTGTACTGAGCTTGCCAAGTTTTCACACTTGCGTCGCTCACCGTGATTTACAATTACTCTTCTTAGTTTTGGTCGTAGTCTATGAATATATGACATTAATTGATTGTAATCACTGTGACCACTGAACCCGTCAAGTTTTTCAGTTGAACAGTTGATGTTGATAACCTCGATCTTTCCATCCTTGCCAACAACAGAGACTTGTCTTGAACCATCAAGAACTCTTCTACCAAGTGTGCCGTTTACCTGATATGATACAAACAAGATCTTGTTTTTCTGGACTGGTGCAATATTTTTAAAATATTCAAGAACTGGTCCGCCCTCTAGCATACCAGATGTTGCCATGATAATTGATGGACCTTCTCGCAATGGTTCTTCTCTTGCATCAGAATGTTCAATGTTTGTGAAATATTCAGAATCAAATGGATTATCATCTGTCTCAAGGATCTTTTGTCGTAGTTCTCGTGCAAGATATTCTGGATATGATTCATGTATTGCAGTTGCCTCTGAGATCATTCCCTCTGTAAATACTGGTGCTTCCATTAGTTGTCCTTGCTTCATGTATTGATCGATGACCATCATCAATTCCTGTGCACGACCTACTGCAGGAATTGGGATCAATACTTTTCCGCCGTTTCGCAATGTCTCGTTTACCGATCTAATGAAAGTGCCTTCAACTTCTTCTCTTGATGACTGGATGTCTTCTTTTGCACCATATGTACTCTCAATCAACAATGTCTCAACTCTCGGAAAGTTCCAAGATGCGCTTTCAAATAGCATGGATTTTCCATACTTTAGATCGCCTGTATAGACAAAGTTGTGATTGCCGTTTCCAATGTGAAAATGACAACTTGCAGAGCCCAGAATATGACCTGCATTTGAAAATACTAGTTTGATATCAGGTGAGATGTCGGTAACTGTTCCATAAGATAATGGAATGGTTTGTTTCATGACCTGCTTGACATCACGCTCAGAATACATGGGGACTCGGCCCTGTGCTGCTGCAACCTTGATAGCATCAAGCTGGATTAGGTTCATCATTGGTAAAGTTGGCTCTGTACAATAAACTGGACCTTTGTAGCCATACTTGAACAAGACAGGCAAGAATCCAGTGTGGTCCAAGTGGGCATGACTGATTACTACGGCATCAAGCTCATCTAGTGTTATGTTTGGCCAGTCAAGACGTGGAAATGCCTCTATTGGGTTCTTTGCACCAGGATTTATGCCACAGTCAATTAGGATTTTACTTTCATGAGTGGTAAGCAGCATACAAGATCTTCCTACCTGGCTAAAGCCTCCAAGTGTCATTAGTGAGACCTCTGCGTCTTCAGAGAGTTTTGGACGGAATATTTGCTCACCTACTTGTCTTAGGTGCTTGCTTCGCTCAGTTGAAGAAATTTTAAGATTATAGTTTATAGTTTGAATAGTAGAAGACTGACTTGCAGTTGCTTTTCTAATTCGTATTCTCCAGCCTGTCTTTGAGACAAGTTCTGGCATGTTAAAGGCATCAGGATTGTTAAGAAGCCATGGACGCTTTACATCCACTGTCATCTCACCTGTTGCAGTATCAAAGAATGTTCCTCCAAGTTCTGCCTCTTTTGGAAGCATTTGAGTTAGAATTTGTCGTGAATCTTCTTCGTTCTTTCTAATTGATTCTTCAGTTCTTACTACAATTCTTTTTTTGATTACATTTACCATGTTGGAGATTACTTCATTGTGTTCCATCAGGTATTTTGGATTCTTTGTATAGATTGCAATTCTTGGACCTTCATAATCTATCTTGGTTACATCAGCTTCTTTTGGAATACTTTGCAGTATTGTTGCCATTATGTTTTGGGCTGGAGATAGTTCACGTTGTGCTTGTTTTCTTTGCATTAAATCACTAAAGCGTAATTATGGCCTTTTTCTGTTCTTTTGTCAAGAGTCGGTATCCGTCCTTGTCGATTATTGCGACATTGATTCCATCACCAGTTCCAATGTTTCTGGTGATTGCAGCTTTTACCGCTCTTAGGGCAATTGTTTTTCCCTCTTCTACTGTTAGGCCATCACGGTACTCACTTTCTAAGAGACCGTATGCTACTGGAGAACCGCTTCCTGTTGTTACGTATGTTTTTTTATCAAGTGATCCAAACATATCGATGTTGTAAAGTGCTGGACCTTGCTTGTCATATCCTCCAACGAGGATGTCTGCAATGAATGGATAGTATCTATTCTGGAAGAATATCAACGATGCAAGTCTTGCAATTGACTTGATTGGTAGATACTCTTGTTTGTCAATTCTGTGTATGTTTGAATGATATCGCAACATGTCTGTTACATTTTGTGCATCTGCAACGCCTCCTGCAATTGTCATTCCTGCATGATGATCGATCTTTTGGATCTTCATTGTATTGTTATTTGCTATGAAATATCCTGCGCTTGCTCTCATATCTGCGCATAAAACGACACCGTCAGTACAGCTTATTCCTACTGTAGTTGTTCCATGGTATGTGTGTTGTTCAATATAGTCTGACAAATAACTTTCTCCTAACTTGAGATTACCTCGTTTTGCATATCACCCGCTTAAATAACTTTGGATTATTCAGGATATCGATAAATAACCAAGTTCCAAGTGAAAACCATGGCTTCTCACATAATGGAGCTACCAAGGAAGATACTCATAGGTGAGAACAATATTTCCGACATAGGAGATTTTCTGGTAGGCCTGTCAAACCCAAAGAAGGTTTCTCTAGTTTCAGGAGATCAGGTACGAAAGATAACTGACAAAAAGATTTCTGCTTCGCTTTTGGATTCAAAGATCAAGTATGTGTGGCATAGAAGTACGAGTAATGACGTAGAAGCTGCAAAAAAGACACTTGGTGAAATAAAAAAAGACAAGAGTGATTTGATAATTGGTATCGGAGGAGGCAGGTCTGTTGACATTGCAAAGATGATTGCGTTTACATTAAAGAAATCATTTGTAAGCATACCAACCTCTGCTTCACATGACGGCATTGCAAGCCCCTTTGTTTCATTACGTGGAGACAAGCCATATTCCATAATTGCTACAGCACCTTTGGGAGTCTTTGTAGATATTGCAATTTTGAAAAAGGCTCCAAGGAGACTTTTAGCAAGTGGTTGTGGTGATCTTATGGCCAAAGTCACTGCAGTACGAGACTGGGAACTTGCAAGAGACAATGTTGGGGAATATTTTGGAACCTATGCTGCAAATCTTGCATCAATGAGTGCAAAGATAGTTATTGATAATTCAAAAGATTTTAGGAAAAATCCAGATGTTAGAATGATTGTAGAGGCATTGATAAGCTCAGGTGTAGCTGCCTGTATTGCTGGAAGCAGTAGGCCATGTTCTGGTGCAGAACACTTGTTTTCTCATGCAGTTGATCATCTCAAGCCAGGAATTGGTTTGCATGGAGAAAAATGCGGTATTGGTGCAATACTTGTTGCAAAGATCCAAGGCCAAGACTGGAAGAAGATAATCAAGATGCTAAAAAATGTCGGGGCACCAACCAAGGCAAAAGAGATTGGACTAGAGCCAGAGATTCTTGCAAAGGCACTGACAATTGCACAATCACTAAGACCTGAAAGATATACAATTCTCAGTAAGATACGAATGAATGAAGAAAAATCTATAGATCTTGCAAAAAGTACTGGTGTACTATAATTTTAGGCCGCTTTTGGTGGAACAGGTTTTGTTTCAGCTGGCTTTTGTTCTGCTGGCTTGTCCTGTTTTGGTTTGTTGTAAGTATCAACAAAGTTTACCTTGTCTAGTTTTGGAACAAACTTGAAGATCTCGTTTGCAATTGCACGTTTTACTATCTGGAGACCTTCCATCATCATTGCTTCCTCTGGAATAGTAACATCAGCTGCTGTTCCCTTGATCTCAAAGACAATTTTTGATTCATCAATTGGGAATCTTCGCTTGAGCAATCCCAAGACTTTGTCTTGATCTGTGTCAAGTGATTTTAAAACATTAAGATCATAAACAATTGTTTTTCCTGCAAATCGATGATTGAAATCAACTTGGACTCTACCTGAACCAATGAATCTTACAATTCCTGTTCTTTCATCAATCTCTATGGTATCTCCAACTGTAACCTTTTCTGCATCATCTCCAAGTTTTCGAAGTGGAATCATGCGAACCTTGCCAGTATCTCTCATTCCAAATCCTTTCTCTGGAGGAACTTCGATTGAGAGCTTGTCTCCGGCCTTTGTATTTGCTAATGCATCATCAAGACCCTTTAGAACCCAAGATTCCCCTACTGAAATGAGTCTTGGTTGATACTTGACATTTGCATCATGAATTGAACTTGATTTAGCGTCAGCTTCTCGTGTTGTCTCAAATACCTCGTTTGAATCTTTAACCTTAGCAGTATAATCTACCAGAATTAAAGTTCCTTTTTGAAAAGTCAACGTGATCGATCCTTTGAATTCCTTATATTAAGTTAACACGGATTACAATGACTTGAGTTTGTCTTCTGCAACTTTTAGTGCTTCCGGATTTGTCTTGTGACCCATCATATCAAGTGTAGATGCAATTGCAGAGATTGTTCTCATTACGTGATACTTGTTTACTTCTCCCATGCACCCAACTCTGAATACTTTGCCTTTTAGATCTCCAAATCCACCTGCAACTAAAACTCGGAATTTTTCAGAGAGTGTTCCTCTGAATGTCTTGTCATCTAGACCTTGAAGATAGTTTAGTGCAATCACAACTGTAGAACGTGCATCCTCTTTAGCAAATGGAGACAATCCCATTGTACTCAATCCACTGTAAAGAGCATCAGAACAAATTCTGTGTCTTTTAATTCTGTTATCAATTCCCTCTTCTAGAATGATGTCAAGTGCCTCTCTGTATGCATAAAGCAATGGAATAGCAGGAGTAAATGGTGTTTCTTTAGAGTCATCATAATACTTGAAGTATCTTGCCATGTTAAAGTAGAATGTCGGAGGAGGATTTGCAATCATGTATTTTTTTGCTTTTTGGCTAACTGCAATTGGTGAAATTCCTGGAGGTGCAGCAAGTGCTTTTTGTGCACCGGTTACACATACATCTACGCCCCATTTGTCCATATGGAATTCTTCTCCACCAAGTATTGAGACTCCATCTACTACATAGTAGGAATCATTTCTTGCTGTAAGATTTTTTATCTTGTCAAGATATTTGACCATTGTACCAGTAGAAGTTTCATTCCAAACAACATAGAATGCTTTTACATCCTTGTTGTTGTCAAATGCTTCTTTTACTTGATCAAAAGTTGCATTTTCTCCAAATGGTGTTGTAAGACGTACAACATTTGCACCAGCCCACTCTAACATTGTTGAGAGTCTGTTGCTAAATTCGCCGTTAACTGGAATTATTACCTTGTCACCTTTCTTTATCATGTTTACAACAGAAGCTTCTACTGCACCTGTTCCAGATGCACTAAGAGCCACTACATCACTTGTTGTATCAAAAATTTTCTGACTCTTTTCAATAGTATCTACATACAATTTTACAAAATCTTTACTTCTGTGATTTATCATGTGAGTAAACATTGAACGTGTTACTCTTTCCGGAACATTTGTTGGTCCTGGTAACATGACTAGATATTCCAAATAAATTCTCCAATTTGCAAGCAAGTTAACCGCTATTTATAATTACAGAATTTTGAGCAGTCTGCTTTTTGCATCTATTTTTAAAAGCACTTGTTTAGTTCCTTCAGGAACAAGATCTGACCAGTCTTTGCCACTTGCGATCAACTCACGAATATTTGTTCCAGATATTGTATCTCTTTTGAACAGTGGAACTTCAAATACGCTTTTTCCTCTTTTTTTGTATAGTGTAATAGTAAATTCGTCATTTGAAAAGACCATGTCATAAGGAGGTACGATAGAATCAACATGAAAAGTCCACTTTTCATGATCGCCAGTATCTGGCACAAAAAATATCCTGACACGTTCCAGCATTTTAGAATCAAGTGATGAGAGAATCATTTCTTTTCGTTCATCTGCAGTGAATGGATTTCTTTTTTCATTATTTTTGTTTGAGCTTCCAATTCCGATCCAGAGATTGTCAACCTTTGACAATCCAATTTTTACTGCTTCTAGATGTCCCTTATGAAACGGTTGAAATCTGCCAATTAGAAGACCATCCATTGCAAAGATCTTGTTGTACTTGTTTAAAAAACCATTACTAGTCACACAAATTATTTAATTGAACACAAGAAAAGTATGCATCACGATTATTTTTTAGGTTTGTATGCAACTATAATAGATGTAGGATATGAGAAATATGTTTTATCATCTTTTTTGTAGATCTTGAGATCCATTGTATCTGCCTCAATATCATTTTCAATTAATTTACGGATTTTATCACCATCTCCTGGATTTGGAAATGATGCGTTAATTTGTTCCTCAAGTTCTGTTTCTAGTCTGTAAAAAACAGTGGCAATGTTTGTCATTCCTGATTTTTTTATCATATCTAGTAATTCTTCAAATGGTATTGCTCTCACATGAGATGGATCACGTAGTTTTTCGATATAGTCATATGCTAATGCTTTTTCTGCCAAAGGAGTTACATCAATGATGGCAACTCTTCCGCCACTTTTGCATACCCGTATCATCTCTGACAAAACTTTACTGGGTTCAAGAAAGTGATGAAAACTATACCTTGTAATTACTAGAGAAAATGATTCATCAGGAAAATCAAGTGGCAAAGCATTTCCAAGATTCCATGTAAGATTATTCAATAATTTTTCTTTTTGAAGAAGTTTTGCGCGTTCTATCATCGCAGGTGTTATGTCTATTCCAGTTACATGTTTTGCAACTTTGGCAAATGCACAAGATACAAGACCTGGACCACAAGCTACGTCAAGTACTGTATCGTTGTTATCAGTTTTGGTTAGATCATACATGAGTTTGAATGCTCGTTCATCTGAATGGCCTTGTTTTTTTGCAAAGGGATCTGCTTGTTTTGTAAATTGATCGATTATTGATTCAGTATGAATAGTAGATCTATCGGTGTGCAAGATTTACTTTCTAATGTGATTTAGATATTTATGGATTCGTCAAACACATATGCCATCATTAATTAGATTCTAGAATTAAACGAGCTAGTCATGGAACCAATAAAGATAGACGGTGGTTTTGGAGAAGGAGGAGGACAGATAATTCGAAGTGCAATTACCTTGTCTGCAATTACAGGTAAGCCAGTTGAGATAGAAAATATTCGAAAGAATCGGAAGGTTCCAGGTCTTAGACCACAACATTTGCTTGGGGTAAAAATATTATCAAAGATTTGTCAAGCCAGAGTAGAAGGGCTTTACGTAAATTCAACTTCATTAAAATTTTTTCCTTCACAGGGATTAGATTTAGATCTCCAAGAAGACATTGGTACTGCAGGTAGCATTCCACTTGTTTTGCAAGTGTTGATTCCTGCTGTCTCACTAATGAGAAACAATTTGAAATTGTCAATTGTTGGTGGCACAGATGTTACGTGGAGTCCCACATATGATTACACAAAATATGTTTTTTCTGAAGCATTATCTAGAATTGGAATCAATTTTACGTTAGATATCAAAAGACGTGGATATTATCCAAAAGGAGGAGGACTTGTTGAAATTCAAATACAACCTTACAAGAATACAAAACCAATATCATTTTTAGAGAGAAATACCAAAACTGCCAAAATTGTATGTTCTTATTCACACATCCCAAAGGAGGAGATGGAAAAAGAAGTACATGTTGCAAAAAATATTCTTACTAGAAATGGATTTGATTGTGAAATTACAATGAAAGAAGAAAATGCGATAGACATGGGATGCTCGATGTTGATATTTTCACATGATGCAAATTCAATCGCCGGTTCAGATGGTATTTACCGAAAGGGTTTACAAGGTCTTGGTGAATCAGTTGTAAAAAAATTCATCGAATCAAATCTTGGTCTTGATCTTCATCTTGCAGACATGTTAGTAGTTCCACTCTCTCTTGTAAAAGAAACTTCGGCATACAGAGTAAAACAGATTACAAAACATTTGGAGACAAATCTTTTTGTTGCAGCAAAGATGACTGGCTGTAAATATGGAATAGGAAAGCTAGATGACGGTTTTGAGGTAAGAATTTCTGGAGCCTCAGACACCTGAATGAAGTAGCGCTGCCATCAAGAGTATAAGAATAGAAATTATTACGGTCAGCCTACCAAGCATAATAATTTTTGAACGTAGTTTTTGTAAGTGTTCTCCAGATAGAGTCTTTGACTCTATTTTTCTTTCCACCTCAGAACGGATTAATCGTACGTGTATTGCAAATATGATTATCAACATGATTACAAGAATTACCTTGATGAGAAGAACTATTCCGTAATTTGTAGAAAGTATGAATGATGGTTTTTCAATAAATCCAATAGAATTGTAGATTCCAGTTATTATCAATATGATTAGAGATGGAACTCCAATTGTGTTGAATCTGCGTCCCACACGAATCATTATTGATAGTCTTCCATCTACAGAATCTGAAAATGTCTTCAGAAGCGGAGCAAGAACTATTCCAATGAATATAGAACCACCAACCCAAATTGATGCTGCAACAAGATGTGCCCACATGATTAATGCATCAACAAGTGCCATGCCTTTTTGCAGAGTTAACGAATAATATCTATTATCATCCAAAACCATTTGATAGTCCGTTAATTTTGCGAGTGTTTGTCATCTGTGTTAACTAGCTGGTGTTTTAATTATTTTGGAGAGGAATCTACAAAGATGAGACACCAAAAGATCTAAAAGCGAGTTCAAAATCTGATATTTAGATCTTGCTAAGTTAATATATGGTACGGTAATCTATAGTATCTCTGTAATGCGGGTCGCATTGCTTTAAGATATACGATGGTGGGTATACGATCGTATATCTTTTTTATAATTAACTAGGAAATATTTTTAATCCATATCCTGAAACTTGACCATTACGACTTCTACGTAATTTATTTTCCACAATATTCCAATACGGTTGGAATTTTGTAGATTGAGTCAAATTTCTAATAGTGCAATATGCTGTTGCATCTGCAAGTTGTAGTCCTCTACGACGATGCGAGTCTAAAAATTGTGGTTCCTCTATGATGTGTTTGATTTTTTGATAATATGATCCATTTTTTCGTAAATGATTTACTAATTCCATTGTTGTTGTTTCTTGTATCTTACAACTTTTATCAATCCTGACAATTCCTTTATTGATAGAACAATTATTATCATCTATAAAACTATCAAATCTCTCAATTAAAAAAGTCCAAGCAGCTTTGAAAACATCCCAATGTGGCATTTCAGTCTTTGATCGTATTTTATCAATTCCTACTGAAATTACAGTTATTGGTAGAGCATTAATTAACGCATATAGTTCATTCAGTAGATTATATTTTTCTTGGAGAGTTATTCCATCGAATTCTTTTCTACTTTTGTAAATATCATGAGTGTGGATTTCTGCATTAATATAATTACTTTTGAAATTTTGATCTTTAAATTGATCTACCATATTCTTCATTTGATCCATATTTGATTCATGAATAATTACACCTGAAATCACATAAAATGGTGAATTATCATTTAGATCAGGTACTCCTGAATCATCAACATACATAATGTACATATCTTAACTCCCCGATCAATCAGATCTCGTACATCTTTTTAAAAATTAGCCTTGATTTTATTGACAAGAGGTAAAAGATCAGTCGATCTTAACGATCTTTCTATGAAAATACGATGTCAACAAAATTGATCCAAAATTGAGTTATGGAAAATTATTTTTTGCCGCAGTGTTTTAAAGTCAGTAATACTATTGAGAATGTAATATGACTAAAAGAGATGAAGAAGATTTAGGACTCGCTCTAGTTAGTGGCGGTTTTGGAGCATTGTTAGGATATGGACAAGCCAAACCTAAGATCCAACAATTAGAGGTGCAGAACAGGGATTTACATAATGAAGTAGCAATGTTGCGAAACACTATTTCTGCTCAAAATAGTACAATAGCTATATTACAGGAAGAGAATAGCAAACTGAAGAAAGAACAAAAGAAAGATAAAACTTCAGTGAAGGGCATAGCTAAATCATTATTCCATAGAATCTAATCTTCAGATAGAGAATACTATTTGTCAATGCATGCTAAATGATAATTAAAACACTCGCAAAATTAACGGAACTCATTTGACGAAGGTTTTTTAATTGAACAGACCACGTAGCTTTTAGATTTGATAAA
>CAZWSG010000013.1:0-46560 GCA_964636595.1 uncultured Nitrosopumilaceae archaeon | reverse complement strand
ATGCTCAGTCAAGTGTGGCTACGTTCTTTTGGAATTCGCCTAGTCTTTTTTCGAGTTCATCAATGGATGCACGTAGGACTTCTTTTGGAGTCAAGCTACCTGTTGTCTCTATAGTCAAAATGTGTTCATCTGGATTGTTTGTGGATGTAAGGGCTGAAACTGTAGCAGAATTCCATTTCGCATGATCGCTGCCTCTACCTAGTCTTGCATATGCCTCTACTTTTAATTTCTGACTTGGGGCTAGTGCAACAATTGGAATATTGGGACTTACTGGTTTGACAACTTCGTCCTCTGAACTAATTTCAGATGATATGATAGTGCGAGTTGCATCTGAGTTACCAGAGTCTAGCATGAGTAATACTCTACATCGACTACAACCAAGTTCACTGTGGCAGTCACATGCAGATGGTTCTACAAATCTTTCAAGATCTGTTCTAAGTGGCATCATAGCAAGTCTATGAGCTACTCCCTCGTCTGGTAAAACTGATGAATTTTCAATAATTATGACATCATCAACAGCAAATGTAGGAATTCCTGCCAAGCAAATTCGTCTGAGTGCGTTAGCATATTGAACAGGTATACCCTTTAACTTTACAACCATAGTGTTACCACTTTCTTGCACAATCTCTAAAGAAGTCAAATCTTACGAAAAAGGACTGAAATTCCAAATAAAAATCTAGCGAGTTTTTCTTTATAGATAAATAGTGAGCATGATTACCTCAATTATGGATACTAAAGTAACAATTGTCAGATTTTCAGTAGAAGGCGAAAAATTTGAGATATTGGTAAAACCAGATCCTGCCTTGGAGTTCAAGTTAGGCAAGCGCAAGGATATTTCAGGTGTATTGATCTCAGATGAGATTTATTCTGATTCCAGTAAAGGCACTAGGGCATCTACTGAGAAACTAATGAAGGCATTCAAAACTGCAGATGCAACTGCAGTTGCAACTATAATGCTTCAAAAGGGAGATCTGAATCTTACTACAGATCAACGAAGAAAGATGGTCTCTGAAAAACGTAAACAAATAGTGGACTTTATCTCAAAAACCTATGTTGATCCAAGATCACATCTACCACATCCGCCACTTCGAATAGAACAAGCTATGGATGACGCAAGAGTATCAGTTGATCCCTTCAAAAATACTGATGAGCA
Source organism: uncultured Nitrosopumilaceae archaeon (assembly GCA_964636595.1). Taxonomy (GTDB): domain Archaea; phylum Thermoproteota; class Nitrososphaeria; order Nitrososphaerales; family Nitrosopumilaceae; genus Nitrosotalea. Next base: position 45,407 of record CAZWSG010000013.1, on the reverse strand, counting down.
GATCAAAGAAATAATTGAACAACTTCGTTCCATAATTCCATTAAAATCTGAAAACATGCTTCTTGAAATTCTAGTACCAGCACAATTTGCAGCCCAATCTTATTCTGTTTTAAAGTCATTTGGAACTTTGAAAAAAGAAGAATGGCAAGCAAATGGCGCACTCAAAGTAATACTAGATATACCGGCGGCGGCAAGGGCAAATGTAATGGATAGGTTAGGTTCTGTAACAAAAGGTACTGCTTCTATTGAGGTTTCAAAATGATGGATGTAAAAAGAAGATACGTTATTCCAGGCGATGTAATAGCAACTGGCCCTTTACGACCTGAACAAAATGTGTATCAAGATGGCGACAGGATGATTTCAACATGTGTTGGCATATCTGAAATTTTTGAAAATTCTGTTAAAGTAATTCCTCTCACTGGAGGATATATGCCAAAATCAAATGACTTGGTCATTGGCAAAGTAATTGGAACCTCACCACTTTCTTGGGAATTTGATATCAATTCATGTTTTGTTGGATTTTTGCCTGCTCAAGATGTTTTTGGCAGGGATTATTCTCCTACAAAAGATGAGCTAAAACAAAGACTCGATATCGGTGATTTGGTTGCAACTAGAATTGCTAATTTTGATAGATCAAGAGATCCTCTTCTTACCGTACAAGACAGAGATCTTGGAAAAATTGATTCAGGTGAACTAGTTACTATATCTCCAAGTAAAGTACCTAGATTGATCGGTAAACGAGGTTCTATGATTCAAACAATAGAAATGGCTACTAAAGCAATTATAACAATAGGTCAAAACGGATGGATAGTAATATCCTGCGAAGATTCCGAGGGATTATTAAAGGCAGTAGAAGCAGTGAAGATGATTGATGCCCTTGCGCATACGCCGAATTTGACTGAAAGAGTCAAATCTATGCTTGGGGTACCAGATGGTGAAAACAATGACACAATTAATGACTGAAGATGGAATTAGATGTGATGGACGGAGATTAGACGAGCTTAGAAATATCTCTATTAAAGTTGGAGTACTAAAAAATGCAGATGGTTCTGCATATATTGAATTTGGAAAGAACAAAATTTTAGCTGGTGTCTTTGGCCCTAGAGATGTTCATCCAAAACATATGGCAAATCCAGATTCCGGAATTCTTAGATGTAGATATCACATGTCTCCTTTCTCTGTAACTGAAAGAAAGAATCCTGCTCCATCAAGAAGAGAAATTGAAATTTCCAAAGTTATCAAAGAAGCATTACAACCTGCTGTAATACTAAAAGACTATCCACGTACTGTAATTGATGTATTCATCGAGGTTCTGCAAGCAGATGGTGGCTCAAGATGTGCTGCACTTGATGCAGCAGCAGTTGCTCTTGCAGATGCAGGCATACCTATGCGTGATTTGGTATCTGCATGTGCTGCAGGTAAGGTTGCAGATAGAATAGTCTTGGATGTAAATAACGAAGAAGATCAGGAAGGACAGGCAGATATGCCAGTTGCATTGATGCCAAATATGGGAAAAATTACACTTTTGCAGCTTGATGGTATGCTAAAACCAGAAGAATTCAAAACATGTATGCAAACTGCTCTAGTAGGTTGCAAACGCGTTTATGAAGTTCAACGAAAAGCATTAATGGAAAAATACTTTCAAAACGGTGAGCAATAAAATTGAATTCTCTAATACTAGATCAACTAAAACGAGATAAAATACTCGATCTCCTTAAAACTGGAAAAAGAATTGATGGTAGAGCACTTGATGAACAAAGACCATTAATTATTGAAACAGGAGTTATTCCAAAGGCAAATGGTTCTGCTAGAGTAAAGCTGGGAGATACTGAAATTATAACTGGTGTAAAAATTCAGCCTGATAAACCATTTCCAGATCTTGGAGACAAGGGAATTCTAATTTGTACTGCAGAGATTTTGCCGTTGGCAGATCCAAATGCAGAACCTGGACCACCAAATGAAGAGGTCATAGAACTTGCAAGAGTTGTTGACAGAGGAATACGAGAAACTGAAATGATTGATTTACACCAACTAGTTCTAATTGAAGATAAATCTGTTATTGGAATGTTCATTGACAGCAGTGTAATAGATTCTGGCGGAAATCTCTTTGATGCATGTTCTTATGCATCTGTAGCTGGTATTCTTTCTTGTACTGTTCCAAAATATGAAATACAAAATGAGGCACCTGTTCTAGTTGAAGGTGTAACATCCAAGCCTCCGATAAAGACACTTCCTGTATCTGTTACCATGGCAAGGATTGGTGACCACATTATTGTTGATCCTACAAAAGATGAAGAATCTTGCATGGATGCAAGAATTACAATTACAACCAATTCTGATGGCAACATCTGTGCTGTGCAAAAGGGAGGAAGCGATGGATTTACTGCTGAACAACTCCTACAGTGCTCTGAAATGGCACTTGCTGTAGGAAGAAAAATAAGGAAGCAATTTGAGAAGTTGATGTAGAAATGGTAAAAGGTAAAACTGCTTCACTCAAAGGACTTGGTCAGAAATATGGTCTCAAACCAAGAAAGAAATACACTTCAGTACATCGACAACTAAAGGCACAAAGAAAATGTCCAGAATGTGGTTCTGAGAGATTTGGAAGAGAAGCAGTAGGAATATGGGCTTGTAAAAAATGCAATTTTAAAGTAGCTGGCTTGGCATACGATGTCAAACTATAATGCTAAAATAGAAATCACTGCAGGAAAAAAAACAAAATCAATTTTTCATTCTATTGAAACTGATAACAAATTTTATGATGAAAATCCCACAAAAACAAATTTCTCACTTGATAAAAAAATAACAATTACGATTGATGCACAAGAAATTTCACATCTACGCGCCAACTTGAATTCTACGTTGAGACTTGTGCAAACAAGTAATGATTCAATCGAATCGGTAAAGATGAACTCGGAATGAAACTGTGAATCTAGACAAAACTTGTGGTACAAGTGGTTAATGTAGGTAATTATGATATGCCTCCAGACAATTGACAATACCGTTAAAGATATATGCAAAACAACAGACCAGAGATTCATGTCATCAGGAGAACAACAAATTCCTCCATGGTTGCAAGAACAAGTCGGTAGAATGCAACAATTGCAACAAAATCTCCAGTCTATTATGATGCAGAAACAACATCTTGAATCTGAACATCTGGAAACTGAGCGAGCACTTGAGGTTCTGCAAAAGACAAATGATGATGACACTGTTTACAGAACAGCAGGATCAATTCTTGTCAAATCTACCAAAACTGTATTGGTTTCAGAACTGGAAGAAAAAAAAGAACTTGCAAATACTAGACTTACGGTTTTGTCAAAACAAGAAACTAGAATAAAAGAAAATCTCAAAGAAGCTGAAGCCAAGATACGAGAAATGTTGAGAGGGCCTGGCGCTTCACCATCAGGACAACCAAAGACAGATACGCCTAAATAAAATATTTTACAAAAACACAATGGTTTAATGAAAATTGAAGATCTCCGAATGGTAATTGATGAAAGAGAACGAAAGAGTGGAATTCCTGATCTCATAAAACAAATTGGAGTAAAAGTGGAGACAATGAATTTACCTGTTGGAGACTATATTGTTGCACCTGAAACCATTGTGGAAAGAAAAAGCGTTAACGATTTTATATCGTCAGTTTTTGACGGGCGACTATTTGATCAATGTAGTAGACTAAAAGAACACTTTGAGCATCCTTCTATTGTAATAGAAGGAAATGTTGACGAAATAGACAAAATTACAGAAAATCCTTTGGTATTCTATGGAGCAATGTCTTCTGTGGTATTGGATTTTAAAATACCTGTAATCCCAACTCCTAATGCATCGCATACTGCTAAATTATTGATATCAATGTGTGCAAGACAAGGCGCAGTAAAGGGACCATTCCTTAAAAAAATTAGAAAATCTGGTGACCTAAAACAACAACAGCTATCTATTTTGTGTAGTTTGCCAGGTGTTGGAGAAAAACTTGCTACACGAATGTTAGAAAAATTTGGTTCGACAAGTAATTCACTTAATGCATCGTCTGTAGAATTGTCAAAAATAAATGGGATGGGAGAGGCTCGTGCTCAAAAGATACGTAAAATACTTGATACACAAAACAAGGATGCAAAAAAGACTGATCAAAAAACATTACATGATGTATGACACATTATTCAAATATGTCATCTTGATTCTAGTCGAATAATTGATATCTTCGTATCAGTGGTTAGCAGAACACTACAATGATCCTGATGTTATAATATTAGATTCTCGTGGAAATGTTCCATATTCTTATGCTCACATTCCAAATTCTCAACCTTTGGGAATTGAAAAAGTTGTAAAAACTAATCAGCATGGTGCAAATCTTGTAATTGAGAAAGATCAAGCAGCAACTCTGTTTGGTTCGCTTGGAATTGATGAATCAAAAACTGTCATAATATACGGAGAATATTTGGATCCGTCTGCTGCACGAATAGCTTGGACGTTTTTATATTTTGGACACGAAAAGACAAAAATTCTTGATGTCGGAATGGCTACCTGGCAAAAGAACGGTCTTCCAGTTACCCGGGAACTTACAAAACCTACAACTGTGACATTTACTCCAAAAATAAATTCTTTGATAAGAATTGAAGCAGAGGAACTTTACAAAAAACTTGACACATCTATCATTATTGATACTAGATCTTTTCAAGAATTTATGGCAGGAAAAATACCAAATGCAATACTTTTTCCTTTTACTGATGGAGTAGGGGAGGGAGGTTTACTCTTTAAAGAAAAAGATGAACTATTGAGGATTTTCAATGAACAACAAATACCTAAAGACAAAGAATTGGTATGTTACTGCGCACTTGGTCATAGGGCATCAAATGTTTTTACCCAGTTACGACTGGCTGGATATGAAAACGTAAAGCTATATGACGGCTCTTTTGCGGACTGGACTGGAAGAAGACTTCCTCTTGGATGATTTTTTTCTTAACTTACTTCCGCATATTGGACAATCTGACATTTTTTCAAAGTTCTTGTTGCAAGCAGGACATGAATACACACTGTCTAACACCTTGGATATCCCCTTGGTCATTATTGGAATGACTTTGAAATTCAAATGTCTTGCAACATTTGATACTGTATAATCATCAGTCACTAATTCTCCATTTAGCTGTGCACATAATGCAAGTACTGATATGTCTTCTTTTGACAATTCTGAAAAATCTCCTGTCTGTTTTGATTTTTCCAAAATAATGTTTGTGAATTTTTCTTCAGGTTCTATAATTTTTAATCTACCTACATCAATTAGAGTCTGTACAGCATCATGATTTTTTTTAATGTGTTTGATTTCTTCAAAAACTAGAGGAGTTGTAAATCCTTGTTCTTGTGAAGAAAATGGTACTCCGGCATAAAATGATGTGGCATCTAAGATTCTAGAAACCAAGCTTACTCATCTGTCTCAGACCTTGTTTTTTCAGTCTTACAAATACTGCATGTTTCTTGTATTTTCTAATGGTTATCACTTCATCAAATCTGGCAGTTTTGATCACCTGAGCATCCATGATTATGTTTGAATCGTGATTACTTATGATCTCAATTTTTTCATCAGGAACAACAATTGATGGTAATTTGTTAACTGGAGCAACCGGTGTTATGATGAGGACATCCAAACTTTCGTGAAGAATTGGACCTCCTAAAGAATATGAATGACCAGTTGAGCCACTTGGAGTTGCAACAATAACACCATCCATTTTTTGTGTTACTGTATCACTTTGAAACTTGATCTCAAACAATGATGTCTTTGTCAAGTTTTGTCTGTTTATGTAGATTTCATTTAGTGCTGGAGGAAAATCTTGTCCTCCACAAGATGCAACTACTCTGATTCGCTTATCAAAAAAAATCTTGCCTGTAATAATTTGTTCAATGGCCGTATCAATTTGGGGAAGTGTTATTTCTGATAATATGCCTCTGTTTCCTCCTACATTTATTGCAAGATTTGGAACTTCATTTTCTAAATCTCTAAAAGTTCGTAAAGTTGTTCCATCTCCCCCTAGAGTAATTGTCAAATCCAATTTCGTGGTCTTGAGATCTGCTAGATCGTTGATTTTTTTCGCTCCGTCTACATTTACCGGTGAAACAGTGTATACCTTGATTTTTTTTGCAAGTAGTTTTTTTGCGACTTTTTTTACTGCATCCTCCGAGTCCTTTGAACCTACTTTGCTTATGAGTGCAACATTATGAAGTTCCAATAGAAATCATTAATTTTAATTTCACTTAAAAAGCATCTGATAAGTATAAAATATTAAGAACCCTCTGAGTTTAGTATGGTGGAGATAAAATGAATTATGCTCAACAAGTTTTAGTTGATACAGAAACCGTCTCAAAGAATCTGGGCAACAACTCTTTGAAAATTGTAGAAGTTGACTATGATCCTGAAAACGCTTACAGGGCAGGACATCTTCAAGGTGCTAGTCTTATCTGGTGGAAGCGAGACATTAATGATCCAATAACCCGAGACATTATCAGTAAATCACAGTTTGAGGATTTATTGTCAAGAAACGGAATAACAACACAATCTGAAGTTATCTTGTATGGTGATTTTAATAATTGGTTTGCCGCATTTGTATTTTGGATATTCAAGTATTATGGGCATGAGAATGTCAAAATAATGAATGGTGGAAGAAAAAAATGGGAAATTGAAAATAGATCATATACAAAGGATGAACCACAAATACAAAAAACAAACTATGTTGCACAACCACCACATGAAGGATTGCGTGCATATCTCTTTGATGTAAGAAGAGCGCTCGATAAGAAAGATACTGTTCTAGTTGATGTTCGTTCACCAAAAGAATTCTCAGGTGAAATAACTGCTCCTGCAGAGTATCCAATGGAACATGCTCAAAGAGGTGGACATATTCCCAACGCAAATAATATTCCATGGGCTAGTGCAGTAAATGATACTGATGGTACTTTCAAATCCGTAGAAGAACTACAGAAAATTTATGAAACAAAAGGTGTCACACCAGACAAAGATGTCATATGTTACTGTAGAATTGGAGAGAGATCTTCACATACTTGGTTTGTTCTAAAATATTTACTTGGATATCCACAAGTTAGAAACTATGACGGATCATGGACTGAATGGGGTAATATGATTGGAAATCCAATCGAAAAATAACGAAACAGGTCAAGAACTACCAATTCTAAAAAAAGGTATATTCTATGCCATACTTGACGACCCTGTTTACTATATCATGGAAGACAAGACTAAACGCGGTCTTACTGTACAACAAAGATCGATTGATGAGAAATACGATGTTTCTGCTGATAAAGGAATGATCTATGATATGGATGGAATAGGACACAAGGTGGGAATCAGATGGTATTTTCCAAAGGACAAGTATGGTTTTGATAATATTCTAGTGCATGCAACTGAAATGGAACAGAGGTATAGAAAGATCCGAGAAGAAACTTGCCCTGATTATTAAGAAGCATTTTTAAACTCTTTTTCATTAGACTAAGCAGATGTCACTCCTGTTAAAGGACAAAGTGTATACCGTTCAATCTGCTACATCCAAAAGAGGAATCTATCCTTTACACAGTTACAAACTTGGTCTTTATCGCCTTCCAATAAAACTTGAAGATACTTATGAAATTGACTCTATTGTTTCTGGATTTAAAAAAGTCTTTGAAATGGATAAGTTTGCAGATAGGGTTTATGCCACATATCGCTGGAAAGAAGAGAACTTGCCAGATCCTGATGATTCTGGATACAAGTCAATAGATCTTGAAGTTCAAGTTGAGATAGTAACTGGTGAAGTGGTGGATATGATCTATCAAATATATCCAGTTGAAAAATACGGTGATGGTCTTTGGGTTAAAGATTACAGAAAGAAAGCTGATGCAAATGCAAAGATGATAATTGATACAATTTTGCGAAACAGTGTTCTTGCTGACAAGATGTTAGAGCATGATGTAAAAATAAAACAAATGTCACCAGAGCAAGCTCTGAAGGCATTAGAAGAGATGACTCCATTAGCTCAGATAGTTCCTAACGCAAAACCAAAACCAAAACCAGCTGCTCCTCAACCAGGACAACAAGTGGTACAAGAAGCAGAACCTGAGACACCATCTGGAGCCAAGCCTGGTCCAATTGATGTTGACTTTAAATCAAAACTCAAAGTTGTTGAAACCTTCACTGCACCATCTAGTCACAAGATCAAAGTATTTGGTCAAAGAAAGGGCAATGAAATACTTGGAATTTGGGGAGAGTTTGTTTCAGTTGATTATGATATCTGTGTAGGTGATGGTGCATGTATTGATGCATGTCCTGTAAAAGTTTACGAGTGGGCAGAGTTTGCAGGAAATCCAGCTTCTGATAAAAAACCCTTGATGGCACGAGAACCTGATTGTATATTTTGTCTAGCTTGTGAAAATGTATGCCCAGTTCAAGCAATAAAAATATCCAAGAAAGGATAAAATTTTAGCGGTACGGCTATAAAGACTCGAGAGTTGAAAAACTCCAAATGCTCACACATGTTCTTCCTAATACTCTAACACAATTTCTCTGGAATCTTTTCATTGGAATGGCAATGATAATCACACTCTACACGTGTAACTTTTACTATCTTGTTGTTGTTGCTCGACGTCATAAAAAAAATAGTTCTATCGAACTAAAAGAAATTCCAACTGTTACACTTCAACTTCCGATATACAACGAAAAATATGTCGCTTCTAGATTAGTAGATGCAGTTTGTGCACTTGATTATCCAAAAGACAAATTGTGTATTCAAGTACTTGATGATTCCACTGATGAAACCTATGATCTGCTTGAAAATCTAGTTACAGATTACAAAAACAAAGGATTTGACATACATCATATACGAAGATCAAACAGAAAAGGGTACAAGGCCGGTGCACTACGAAATGCAATGAAATTTGCAAAGGGCGACTTTGTTGCAATTTTTGATGCCGATTTTATTCCTCCTACATGGTTTCTCAAAAAAGCTCTCTCATATTTTTCTAGTCCAAATATTGGATTGGTTCAATGTAGATGGGGCCATGTCAATGAAAAATACTCTCCACTAACAAAGGCACAAGCACTCAGTCTTGATTTTCATTTCTTGGTTGAACAAAAAGCAAAAAGCAACTCTCATCTTTTTATGAGTTTTAATGGCACTGCTGGTATCTGGAGAACCAAATGCATTGAGGATTCTGGAGGGTGGCATACTGCTACTTTGGTTGAAGATCTGGACCTAAGTTATAGAGCACAGATGAAAGGCTGGAAATGTGTTTTTATTCCTGATATTGTAGTGGATGCAGAACTTCCAGTTCAGATGAATTCTGCAAAAAGACAACAATTTCGATGGGCAAAAGGTTCCATTCAATGTGCAGTAAAATTACTTGGAGATGTTGCATTAAAGAAAATACCTGTTGACACAAAAATTCAGGCATTTGTTCAACTTACGCGACATATTGTGCATCCGTTAGTTCTTGCGCAATTTTTAATTTTACCAATACTTTTGGCTTCAAAAATTAATCTCTATGTGATAAGTGGATTACCTGCACTTACAATAGTTGCGTACTTGGCAATGGGACCTGTTGCGTACATACTGGTTATTCAACAAATGTATGCAAAAAAATGGCGGTCAAAGACGCTTTCATATCTATATCTGATAGTCTATTCTGCTGGCATGTCTGTCAATAACACTGTGGCAGTTTTTGATGCACTCTTTGGAAAAAGAAACGAGTTTTTGCGTACGCCAAAGTTTGGAATAATAAAAAATGATGATGATTGGAGAGACAAGGCATATGCTCTTCCATTTACAAAAACTACACTTCTTGAGATATTTTTTGGTGTATATGGAATAGTTGGTATGTTTGTTGCAATATTTTCTAATAATCCTGTATTTGTACCGATTATAGGAATTCAGGTAGCTGGATTTCTTTACATCGCATATCTTAGCATATCTCATTCAACATTTAAAAAAGGCAAATCAAGAGGTAGAGTCGAATCAAAGGCAGAAAAAATGGCAAATAATTACTATAAACTAGCATTGGCAGGCATAATTGGATTAATTGCAGTTGGTGTGTTCATGGCCTTTGAGGAATATGGAAGTACTATTTATCCACTTGATCAATCCCGAGGAATTTTGAGCAGAATTCAAGCTACTTCTGATCCTCAAACTATTTCTGATGATATCAAAACAGTCCAACAATTACTTCCAAAATCTGGCAACCCAGTTTGGATATTTCCTACACAAGATACCGACTTTGGAATGATGCAAAGAGACCTTGGTACAATGTCGTCTACACTTGACAAAGTTTCAACTACTTCTCCAGATACTGCAGCATTTCATACTGGTATGCTAAACATCCACTCTCAAGCTACTACTATAACATTCAACTTGCTTGATGCAACGCCGTACATGTACGTCAGTATCTCAAACATGTTGTTTGGTGTTGTGTGGGTTGCAGTAATTATTGGAATCTTTGCACTCTTGAAAAAGAAAAAGCAAGCACTTGACAAAGGCGATGAAGACTAGGTAATATTCAATTCGCGTCTTATTTCATCTACTGCTCGTATTCCAAAAAGATCACGAACCTGTTCCATTCTAATTGCCTCTTTTACAATGTCAGAGCCAAGTTCTGTAATCAAAAGTCTGAATACATCAGTGAATCTTATCTCCCACTTGTCTGCACAGTCTAGAATTTTGGATATGCTCCATTGTTTTACCTCTGAAGGTAGAGGCATCTTTGATTCTATTTCTATAGAAATTCTATCAAACAGATTTACCATGTCTTTAGTTTGACCTGCCATCTTTTCTATGTCTTCTAGTGTGCCATACTTTGACTCTGAGCGCATTCTGATGTTTGACTGGAATTCTGACAAGCGAAGCAGACCCATGACTTCATGTGATGTATTCTGAGATGTCTTGTGCGTTACACTACGAACATCTTCTAGTTGTTGTGCAATTTCATATGTTTTCTTGTTAAACTCTGATATTGATGCCGAGTTTTTATTTAGAAGTTCTGTAAAATCTGATATTTTCTCGTCAAGATTTTTACTCTTATTTATCATGCTTTCTCTGAAATTGATAAACTCTGAATTGATGTTTCTAATGTCGTTTCCAAATGAAGACAAGGACTCTGTTTTCTTTATTAGCGAATCAATCTCAGAACCAACATTTCTTACCTGAGAACTCAGACTTGATATGGAATCTGTCTTTGTGGATATGGTGCCAATCTCGCCTTTTAGATTGGATATACTATCCTCTAATTCTGACATTTTTCCAGTTTTTGAGGCTATTTCTTTTGTACTCTGCTTTACTTCTTCAATCTCTTGATGTATGTTAGAAAGCGATTGTGTTTTAGTTGATATGTCGTTTGTATTTTTTCGTAACTCTTCTATTTCACTAGTAATATTTGATAATGATTCTGAACTAGTCATAGCATTTTTAATCTCTTCACGTACCTTCTCAGTTTTTTCTGATACGTGCATTATCATTTTGGTATTGTTTCTAGTAGAATCTAGATTGTCGGCAATACTTTGCATGATTTTATTGGTATCTGGCATGGATTCTTGCTTGTCTCGAATTTTCTCTACGTGGTCCTGAAGTTTGTTTATTTGACTATTTATTTTGTCTATCAAGTTAGAATGTGCTTTGACCTGAGTCATTCCAGAAAACAGACGTTGCGTGTCTTCTTCAATTATATTTATTTGTCTAGAGTTCTTCTGAATCTGATCTAATGCAGAGTTTACTGATGATATCATATCCTTGAGAGAAATTAAGATTTTTTGGTTTTCTGCAAATATTTTTGACATTGTTTTTACTTCAGAAGCCAAAGTCTTGGTAGCATCTGAAATTGAAGACATTTTTTTTACAACATCATGTGTGGAATCTTTTGGTTTTGATTCTACACGTTTTGCTTTAGTCACTTTAAATTAGAATAAAACCAACCGATAAAAGAGTTAGGGTTTAATTTTGTATGGTACAAAAAAAGAACCAGATTTAGTTATTCACTAATTCTGGATCGTGAAGACTTTCATGAAATGTCTTTGCTACCAAACCGTTTGCAGTCTCAAAGAACTGTTTTGGACAAAATTCACAATTTAACATATATTACGGTATCATACGGTACTATTAATAACAAGGTAACTTTGCTATTACCCTGCAATCTAATTTATTTTTCAAGTTTCAGTGAAATGGAATTTATACAATATCGTAAACCTGTGGGATTTGGACCGTCCTCAAAAACATGTCCCAAATGGGCACTACATTTCTTGCATAATACCTCTACTCTTAACATGCCGTGGCTAGTGTCTTTCTCTGTTTTCACGTTATCTCCAATTGACTCCCAGAAACTTGGCCATCCAGTTCCAGAATCAAACTTTGTCTCAGAGCTAAATAATTCCGTTCCACAGCATAGGCATTTGTAAATCCCTTTCTCTTTTGAATCATGATATATTCCAGTAAAGGCAGGTTCTGTACCCTTCATTCTGCACACAAAATATTGGTCTGATGTAAGTTTGTCTTTCCATGGATCGTTTTGTGGCTCCAACTTACTCCTATTGGGGTCATTTAGGATTTAATTCTTGAGTTAAACATCGTCTCATATTTTTCACGCAGTCAGATACCCCAGGTATAATTCATCAAATGATATCAGAATACCCAATCATCATTCTGCAATGACACCTTATCTTATGATGCCTTATATTATGACTGATCTGCCTCTATGAGGCAATTTCTTGTATGTAGCGCCTGTTCTTGTGTTGGAGATAACAAATTTTCACCAAATTGTTATCCTGTATCACCTTGGATATTAAATAAAATTTTGTAGACCCTTGTATGTGAAAGGGGAAATACTGGAGAAAATCAACGCTTCTGGGATTAGTGGAGTAAAGAAGGTTGACCTGAAGAAAACATTTGGAAAAGACTGTGAGAGTATACTTGAGGAATTAAAGGCCGATGAACAAATATTTATTGAAAAAAAAGGCGTGGCATACTTTGTTTGGACAAGAGAGAATTACGTTCAACATGTTACCCAAAATGACCCAAAATTCAAACTAATGCTTAACATGTTGGCAGGTGTAAACCAGTCCATTGCCAAAGTCAAGGCACATGCCGACGTACTACAAGAAGAATTAGAACGATCTTCATCGCAAAAGATTGTATCTAAAAATGATGATTTTGAAGGAGTCTTTAACAGTTCATTAAATGAATCATCGACATCTATTGGATGGATTCCGTTTGATAAAATTAGAGAAAAAGTCTGTGAGAATCAAAATCTATCTAAAGAAAAATTTTATCAAATGACAACAAGTTTGATAGAAAATCACCAGGATAGATACGAGATTTCATCAGGCGGTCAAGAAGGAATTGTGATGCGTGGTCTAGTTCACGGTTATGTGAGGAAAATCTAATGTATCCATATAATTTAGATCTAAATCCATATCCAAGTAGTCCAACCCCAACAGAAAAAGATGCAAAGATACTTGGAGGTAAAAAACACAAGGAGGCAAAGGCTGCCATAGTTGAATGCGTAAAGGAACTAAATAGAAAAGTAGAAGGCAAGACTGCAGAAAATGGAGATTTTCGCGTAATTACAGTTGTACAAGATGTAGGTTCTGGTAAAACTCACTTGGCTTTACATGTAAAAAGCATCAAAGGTAGACACAATGCAGAATGCTCCTATGTTGACTTGTCTACAATTTCACCGAAAACTGTATCTGGAATCTATGATGCAATATTGAAGGGATTTGACAATGAATTCTTTGTACAGTTACGATCAAAGCTATTGAATTATCTAAGAGAAAATGCAGAACAAGGAGATAACTCTGCAAAAAAGGCACTTGATTATACGTTTGTAAATAAACTTACTGGCATGACCATAAAAGAAAAGACTGAGGATATAATCGCTGGAAAACAGTCTGTGTCTTTAGAACATCTAACTGCATTTTTAATGCACAAATTTGAATATCACGAATCAGTCTTGATAAAAAATGTCATATCTAATTCATTTGATGAAATTAAAAATTTGGAAACACTAATTGGAATGCTGTCCTCCATGTCTAAATTAACTCATAGATTTTTGGGGAAAATTCTAATTTATGAAATAGATGAGCTTGATGGAAACAAGGATTCTATTGAATTTGTCAAAGGTATCATAAATGCACATCTTCCAGCGTCTGTCTTATTATTAATAACAACACCGTCTGGTTATTTGGAAATTCAAAACACCAATCCATCTGTGTTTGACAGACTAGAAAAAGCAAATTACAAAATAGACCTGGCAGGATCAAACTCTAAAGATGAACTTGCTGAGATTGTCACCGAGTACATAAAACACAGCGACAAGAATGGCAAATTTGGATCTGAAGAACAACAAGAATTGAATGAAAAAATCCATGTCTTGTACGATGAATTTACAGAATTTCGAAATGTACGCTCTGTCATTAATATCTTGTACCAAGCAATGGAAAAGGCAACCCAGTCAGATTCTAAAAAAATTGATGAATCAGTAATAGATGAGGCAATAAGACAATCTTATCCAGGACTTAGGGTGAGAGGAAGTATTATGAATATTCCAATATCTGATTTCCTAACAATACGAAGAAATGAAGAAAATAATGGAACTGAGATTAAAAATGCAGTAAAAAATCTGACTGTATTTGCTCAAGAAATGGGTACAATAAAAAAACTAGAGAAACAAAATCTACTTCTTGATGCAGTTTACCAAGATAACTTTGGATCAAAAATTGGATTGGCCGTGATTGCTAATGAATTGGGTATTCCTGATTTGGAACAAATCTCGGACATGTCAAAAGCTGCCGTAGTGGACAAGTTAATCATACTTACAAACAAAAAGATCCAGACTCCGTACAATGCTACAGTTGTGACCATGGACAAGTCCAAAGTGGTCGATTTGATATATTTCAATAACAAATATGCTGGCAAAAAAATCACAGAAGAAGACAATGAACGAATTGAACTCTTGGCAAAAACTCTGAGTATTATCTGATCTTCGGTTATCTTTTTAAAAAGTAACATACACATTTCTTTTATGACAAATAACGAACTTGAAGAACTTCTCTCTCAGCGACACAAAGATGTAACATTATTTGATTTTGAAGGAAAACAAGTGCCTTGTATTGTTGTAGATGGGAAAAAATTTGAAGATATCATGAAAGTCATTGCAGGAAAACCTGTTTCAGTTGAGACCAATCTTAACATATTGCAAGATGGGCTTGGGCATGTTTTTGTCAGAGTTACATTGCAGTTTTCATATGGAAACATTGAAGAAAAATTTCTCATATATGCAAATGAGGCAGTAGATTTCTTTGAATCGTTGGCTGAAACTGCCTTGCTTGCATTGTCTTCTAATTCGCAATATGGAAGCTCTAATGTATTCATGATACAATTACCAAAACCTGAAAGAGCTCAGAATGCATTAGATATAATCAGAAAGGGATTGCATAAGTAAATGCGGTTGCCGGGATTTGGACCCGGGTCGCAGAATTGGCAATCCCGCATAATAACCAAGCTATACTACAACCGCTTAACCGATTTAGAAATTATTAGTCTATTAAAGGATACTGTTTGGAATACAATTTTTTAACATGATGTTGTGTACATATGTCGTGAATAAGCAACTAGAAGAAAAACTAAATCAGAAAATAAGTGAGGTTGCAGACAAGTCTGATGAAATTTTAAAAGTTGCACAATCATTGGATGAATTAAACGCCAATTCTAATTCATTTGGTTATGGAATTGTAATAGGGAGATTATACAATTCATTTTATTATCAATGTAGGAGAATCCTAAAACGTAATCCTACAAACGAAGAATTTGAGGAATTTCTTAAAATTTTAAATAAGAAACAAAAAGAAATTCTTAATCTGTTAAAATCAGACTAGGCAGTTTTTAATGGAATTACTTTGATTGTTGGAGTGCATGGTAATTTCACAGATGCACCATGTAGTGCTTTTCTTGCTGCATCTAGGTGTTCTTTCTTAACATGTGCTTCCATTATTACTTGTCCGATTTCAATACGCGCTGCTAAACTTACAGCTTTACCAAATGCGCCTCTCATTCCTTCTGATAATCTGTCTGCTCCTGCAGTAGAAATCATCTTATTTTCTCTTAGAAGAATGTGTGGATATACTCTGAGTGTTGAATAGTAACCTGTTTCTCCGGTAACTGTTTCTATTGCTTTATTTGCAGATAATCTAGCTGCCTCTATTGCCATGTGTCTTATCTGCATCTTTTGACTAGAACAGAGTTGTACACAATAATCATAATCTCCATCTCTTTTTCCTCCGTAAAATTTTGCAATTTTTATCTGTGGTTTACCCTTGATGTACTTCTTTCTTGTATATGGTTGGCCATTTCCAACGCGGTAGTTTGCTCCGTGCATAATAACACTTTTTTCTGTTTATTGAGGCCCTATATTTTAACCGTGAGATCCTAAAATGCTTCATATGCTATCCGGATTAAAGTCTAGTCATACATATTCACTTTCTGGTTATACTGTCTGATTTTTGTCAATACTGAAATTATATCAAAATGTGCAAGATCTATTATATTGCTAACGGCTCTATGACTCTTAATGTCTGAATTAGAGTCCAAAGTAGAAGGACTATTGGTAAAAGATCATGTCCTTGTATCTAACAAAGAAATGCAGCATAACTTGGAGCAGAAAGGATTTGGAGAAATGATGAAAAAAAAATTCTTTCTCAAGCCGTTTGAATCTTTATACTTGCTTTATGTTGATAAACTCAAACTTTTACGAGGAAAATATGAGATGGATTTTGATTCTATGATGACCGAATGTATGAAAAATGATTCTGATTCTTTTACCAAATTTCTCATATACCGTGATCTAAGGACTAAGGGATATGTGGCAAAAGATGGATTCGGATTTGGTTCTGACTTTAGAGTCTATGAGAGGGGGCAATTTGGCGAAAAGGGCGCTAAATATGTTGTATTTGGCATGACTGAAGGTAGAAGAGAGAAAATAGGTTTACTGCAAAAACAGATTGAGGACATTACTACTATGGGAAAGGAGCCGGTACTTGCAGTAATTGAACGACGAGGAGAAGTGATTTATTACAAAGTCTCTAAAATCCAGTTCTATCAAAACAAAGATCAACCGGATCTTCCGGTAGAGTCTTAAATATGATAAAACCGTTTTTTGTACTATGGAATTTAAGGAAATTTACTGCTTTAATTGTAAAAAAAGTCTAGGTAGGTATAATGAAAAATACTTTACAGATCAAAAAATGGGTGAAATAATAAAGACAAATCATGCTTCACATGTTTACGAAGGACATGAAATTGTAGTGAAAAGAATCACGGTTGATTAATCTATTACACATGATATTTGGTCAAAGATGAGTGAGTTTTACTTATCAATCATAAGTAATCATTTTATAGCTATTCTAGTTTTCTCAAACTGTTGAAGACTTCGTTATTTCTATCAAGTTCTATACTTTTAGGATTTATCCTCATATTTGGATTTGGACACTCTGCTATGGCAATGACTAGTGGTATTACGCTAACTCCTCCAGCTTTGGTGGATGTATCTGGCCAACCCATTTCCAGTTTTCAAGTTGGTCAAGAAATTGGTGTTTCGTCTACTCTTACAAATCATGGAACATCTGATGAAAAGCTCACCTATTTAGTACAAGTCATGGATAGTAACGGAGGTACTGATTTTCTACAAGGGTCTTCGCTTCTTGGTAATGGTCTTCCTAGTAACCAAACTGTTACAGAATCCCAGGTGTGGATTCCAAAGACTTCTGGACAATACACTGTTGAAGTATTTGTCTGGAGTAGCTTAACTTCTGCAGTTCCATTGACTGATGTATTGCATACTACAATAACTGTAGAGTAAATCTGTACAAGACTACGTTTTTTGAATTTAAATCTTAGGTAGAAATTCATAGGATGAATTCTTCTTATTCTTTAATTATGATAAAAATTTTTGAATGTTTATGCCTGATGAATCGTGCAGAACCTGTGGTGGAGAATTAGCAAATCATACATTGTGTTCTTGTTGTAGAAAGTCTATTCAAAAAAAATGTAAAATGTGTAATCATATCACTATACTACAATCTCATCAATACTGCATAAAGCAGTCGCCTTTACAACAAAAACCATTACTTGTCCAAGTTGTATCAAAGAAAACTCCTTTGTCTAGAAACTATCTCCACCTTTCATTTCTTGCAGTTACAGTAGTTGGATTTCTGATTTTAGGACTAGTTTCTACATCTGATCATGGTATTTCTCCAAGTATGATACCAAATGAGGCTCAAGCTACTAATTCAAGTGAAATGACAAACATTTCATCTAGTTTTCCGGTAGAATCTGGAAAATCATATGATGATTGTCTTGCCTATGGGAGTGGCGAATCTATAACAGTAACTTGTCCAACTAATGATGGGTCTGTATACAAGGGAATACTGAATGTTCCACCAAATCTGAAAAAAGATTTTTCAGATTCTGTATTTTCAATTCGTGGGGTTTCAGTCACAGAAAATTCTGATGGTTCTGTACTTTTACAGTATCAAATGAAAAAATATCTGACAGACTATTTTGGAAATTAGGGATTCATAAGTATATGAAAAGTGCTCCCGCCGGGATTTGAACCCGGGATCACTGCCTTGAGAGGGCAGTATGCTTAGCCGGACTACACCACAGGAGCTTAGCTTAAAACCATAAAGAATAGCAATTTAAAGGAACGTTTTGCCTTTGAATGGATTTGTAAATTTTAACAGCTTTGATACTTTATAGCAAAATCTCTATTTTGAATTTCTAATGGACGTAAAACAAATTCCTAGTTTACTTTCACTTTTTGATTTTCCTGTTGGTTTTGGAGGTTGTAGAAATGATAGAACTAATTTTGAGTGTTGTGAATATGACATACTAGTAATAGATGGTCAATCTGGAGAATCAGTTCATCGCATAGGAGATGATCTTGTTAGAATACATCATTACTCTCTTGATAAATTTGATGGAGATGTCTTATGCCATCTACAAGATGTGACTGTCATAAACGACAATCAGTGGACACTTAGGATGTTGTTGTCCAAAGTAAAAGAAAAAAAGGAACAAATTGCAATATCTCATGCTAGAAGCTGTCTTGTAGATGCTGGAATTTTTGCCAACAAAGCAAGAGATTGTGTAAAAATTAAAGATTCTTTTGGAGGAGTGTGGATAAAATGTGCGGCATATTTCTTGGCAGATGCTATATTATCTCTCAATCTAAAGAGATCAAGTCCAACTCACATGCTAGAAATTATGAGGAGCATGAAGAAAGATAAAATAAATCAAAAATTTTCTATAATTCATCAAATTCTAGGAATTGAAAGATCATCAACATCGTTACTTTCAAGGATGGCCAAGTCTACCATTGGATTCTCTGACATGGTGGAAAACAATGGGAATTCTGAGATTATACAAAAAAAATATGAATATCTCACAGAAAACTCTCTTCTGTCAGATTGTTACTTTTATCTTGGATATGTAAATCGTAATAACGTACTCAAAGTACGCAACAAAATTCACCATAATCCTGAATTTATCCACATTTTAAAAATAGGCCTTGATATAGAAAGCGATTCTATGGTAGTTGATAATCAGGCAACAATGTTGATTCAAACTACAAACGAAATTCTTGAGGATCTGAAAACTCAGTCATAGAAAGGGCCCTAATTGAGATCTTTCGATAACTTTTAAAACCCTGCATGAGATCTCCCAAGTATGACCGATGCAGCATGTGGATGCGATTCATCCGCAGAAAATAAAACAGAATGCGATTGTGAAATGCAAGGCTCATGTCTTTGTGACGGTAATTGCAGTTGCAAAGCATCAGTATGTAAAGAACACGCAGGCTCATTCTGATTAGGTTTTAGAACCTTTTTTTCTTTATTTTTTAAAATTAAGGTATTTACTTTTCATTCTCGTCTTTTATGCCCCATGTTTTGACTAGTTCTTTCTGAAACTTGTCTACTTGTTTTTCATTAAGGGCATCGCCACAATTCTTGTGTGTTGGAACGACTACCATTCCGTCTAGCTTAAAATCAACTTCATACATGTGGACTTTTTCACATTCACACATGTTCGGAATAAAATGAATCCACTATATTTGCTTATTTGAAAGATTTAACTAGATCATTTTTTCTAGAAAATGTATGCAAAAGTATACTTTATTCGCAATTTTTGCATTTTTGTTGATCGCGCCTGTTGCTTTACAATCGGTAAATGCTACTTCAGCCTCTGACTCTTGGTATCCTGGAAAGGGTCTCAAACAAGGTGATTATTTTAGTTATAATGTATGCTGGACAGACTGGCATAATTGTACTCCGTTCCAAATGACTTTCTGGGTAAAGAATGAAACAAGTGATGGAAGCGGCTGGAATGTTGTACTTTTAGCAGTTGATGGTTCAATTGTACAAAAAGGAGTTATGACTATAGGAAAAATAACTCCAGATCCAACATCTTTTGATTCTAATATTTCAGATTATACTGGAGTTTATCGAAGTACTGTCTCTTGGCTTGATTCTTTTGCAACCAAGGATACTCCAAAAACTTTCAATGTCCCTGCTTGGGGCCGAACTGGTTCAGTAGGTGGACAATCTGTTGGTCCTGTAGACCATGAAAAAGTTACGGTAGGTGCTGGTACATTTGATACATGGGTCATAGGATGGCACAAAGGTGTTGATAACAAAATTTGGATAGATTCCAGTGTTCCATTTCCAGTAAAAGCGATTGTATATGTAGATGTTACAACAGGAGTACCTCCTCCTGATTATACTTTGGAATTATTAACGATGGGAAATAGTTCTACAGAACCTAGTGTACTTGACATATCTTCCACTAATGCAGCCAGGATTAGTTCACAATGTGAAACACCGAATTTACAACAAGATTCAGTACATGCTACAACCACTACTGATACTAGTTCTCTAGTTGTTGATTATAGATACAGTCCATCTAATCCTCATAATGGTTGTCCTATAGAATATAGAATATCTTTTGAACAGAACTTTGATCAATCACAAAAAGTTAGCAATACTCAATATGATATATTCACAACAGATGATCAAGGAAAACAATTGTCATCAGTAGCACAAAGTGTTGGTAGGACATCCTTGTTTGCACCAGTTGGAGATGATGATGTCACAACTGTTTTGCATGGAACCACTCCGCTTTCACATGTAGTAATTGCAATGTTGGGTACTGGCTCTGAGGGTTCTCTTCCAGATGTTAGCATGTCAGGTATAGTGAAATTTGATGTAAAAACGCAGGATGCATTTAGTGGTTATAATCCTGATAATTCTGGACAAACGAACCAAGTAACTTCTCAAAATAGTACTTCTATGAATGGTAATCAAACCATGTCTATGAATAGTACTCAAGCTACTGTACCGGAATTCCCACTTGGCTCTCTTATGATGATGGCAATTGTTATTGGTCTTGGAGTCTTGTTTGTAAGACTAACTCCTAGGCTATCAAATACCAGATTATAAAAAAACTAGTTGAAACAATGCCAAATATAAGAATAATAATTATTTTTGCTGTCATTGTTGTTGCTGCAATAGGTGGAATTGCATGGCCATTTCTTGCTAACATGAAACTTGGTTATGTGTTAGAACCAGTACAAGCTAGTCAATGGCACATGGGAAAAGGGTCAGAATACACTCCTGAAATGGTATATCAAGTCTCTTTTAACCAGACAAAATTTTCGACTGACATGAAATTTCTTCCAGTCTCAGGTGGAAATCAACAACTATTGATCAAGATAATGCCAAATAATGGTACAAAGGAAATAGATCAGACTGTAAACATTGGTCTAGTCTACGACTTTGTGAATGCGTCTGCTGAATCAAAGCCATATGTTGATCTTCTTGATCAATCTATATTTTCTATGAGAGATTATGCAACTGAAAGCAAGTATCTTTCCAAGGATGCCGAATGGGGTGATCTATACATTGGTGAAAATGAGGAAAAACTCAAAGTAACTGATTCTGGAAAAATGCCATTCAAATTCGGTTCTGCAAATGCATTTCTTTTATCCTATAGAATAGGAGTTAACATAAACAAGGTATGGATAGTTGACAACTTGCCACTTCCTGTAAAATCTGAAATTTATGATCCTTATGGAAATCTTTTGTATACTTATGAGCTAGTTTCACTAAAAGCTCCATCTACACCTGGTTTTACCTCATAACAATTCTCAAACAACCAATTACAGAAATTTCTAATCTCATCATTGATTTTACCCCAAATGTGCAATGAGGCAGGCAATATATCTAATCTGTAGTTTGATCCAATCGCTCTAACTCCCTCCTTTCCTTCGTACATGTATGCGTCTTGTATCTGAACATTTTTTAAAATTTCAAGAATCTCTGATTTTATCACATCTCTTGATATGGAAAAAAACTTGTTGTCTCTTTGAAAAACAAATCCAATGTTTTCAGTTCCATATGCTTCATAATCTTCAATCTTCCCCCTCTCAGGAAAGTTGAGTGATATCTTGATATTGTATTTTCTTCCGATACTTGTTGCAATTTCATTGATGGTGGTAAATGCAAGGCCTGGGCTCTTTTTTAGGAGAAATCTAATTTGTGGATTGTTTGATTTCAATTCTTCTTGAAGTTTTTTAGATATCTGGGAAAAGCTCACATGTGTGATTTGAAAATTTTCTCATATATGCATTAGGTTTGACTTAATTACAAGATATTTTGAAATACGGTCATGCTTCCAATGGACAAGGATAGTATTCCATATGATGAAGGTTCTGAAAGGGCATCAAGTGTTGATGATTACAAGGTTACATGTATCCAGTTTATCAAAGATATCAGTGGTGATTATCTTGCATGGGTTGATTACTACAAGCTACCTGAAGAAGAAGATAAGAAAAGACGTACCCAGATACATGCAATTGTAGAGCGTACAAATGACTGGATAGCAAAGATTGCAACTACTATCAAAGGAGTGGATGTTGTCATGAACGATGGAATACAAAAGATGGCAGAAAATACTGCCGGATATCCATTCCAGATAGGCATCTTTGTAAACAACATGTCAGGTTATACACTTGCAAAACCTGGGATAGTTGACATCAATGTAAAAGCAGTTGGAAGAGATGGATTCAAAGTAAAACTTGGGTGGCATCAAAAGGATAAAAGATTCTTGATTAGTTCTTCAAGTCCAGTTACAATTGACGAATCAAACATTCCTGATGCAGATTCTGATTTGTTGGATCTTCATCTGAAAATGGATACTCAAAAATGTCAACTACGAGATGTCATCTCGTTTACTGTAGTTGTAATTGAAACAAAAGATGGCCAAGAGTATGAACGACGTGGTATGACTACGATTATTCACATGGGTTAACTTCTAAAACTACTCTTGATTCCTCTGATCTCTTGTCAGAATACTTAATCTGTGATATTTTTTTACACAATTCCTGATCACTTACTATGGAGGCAGTTCCAAAGATGGTATCTCCTTGATATTGAATTTTGACGTTTGGATTATAAAGTGCATTTTTTAACCAATCACTATCTGGATTTCTTCTAGAAAAATAGAATTTGTCTTTGTGAAATACTGCTCTAATCTCTACTGCATGCTCTTTACCTGATTTTCTTCCAATGGTAATCAATACTGCTCTAAATGTTCCTTCTTGAATCTTCACAAGATTAGTTTGGTTATAAAGAATTTAACCGATTGGATTGAAAACTCTGATACCTCCTTCAATAAACTGACTTGACAAGTCGACCCTATGGCAACACAAGTTGAATATAATGGAAAACACATCAAGGCTGATGACTTTAAAGGAAAAAAAGTCATTGATAGAGAAGGAATAGAGTATGGTACTGTAAAACACATCCACATCAATACTGACACTCTGGAGGTTGTGGGCATAACAGTTCACAAGGGCTTACACAAAGACCACTTTCTATCACGTGACTATGTAGATAGATTCACTGAAGAATCAGTTCTGTTATCTTCTGCACCAATCCGAGTAGACTCTCAGGTAGTTGACATAGATGGACACAAGGTCGGCAAGATCAAAAGACTCCATATGGCTACTGATACCAACGAGTTGGAATCAATAGAAGTATCTGCAGGTCTTGGTAGTTCTAGGATCTTTCGCACTTCAGAAATCTGGGGTGTTGGTGAAAAGGTAATACTTAGACAAACAAAAGACCAGTACAAAAATCCATAAATCTCTTTTTCATATTTTTTATTTTATAATATTGTGGGTATGGTATACAGGCTTTTAGAGAGTTTATTTTCTGCCGAATAACTTGTTCAAATCAAGCCAACAAGTAATTTAATTTACCAGAATTGACAAAAACTGTAACATTTACTCACTTAGGAGATCTTTTTAGTATCTTGCAACTTGTGCCTGTTGAAGACTTCCCCCGTTCTAATTGGGATTCTGGTATTAGTACTATCTAGTATGTTCGTTGATTATTCTTGGGCTGCCTCGACTCCTTCATTTTCTGTACAATGGGGTACATATGGGCTTCAAAATACTGGTCAATTTGCATTTCCTCAAGGAGTATCAATTGACTCGTCAGGAAATGTGTATGTGACTGATCTTGGAAATAGAAGAGTAGAGAAATTTGATAATAATGGAAACTTTCTCTCTACTTTTGGAACAAAAGGTAGCGGCGATGGCCAATTCAATGCACCAGTAGGTGTTGCAGTAAGCAGTAGTTCTATCTATGTTATAGATAATGCAAGAAATGATATACAAAAATTCGATATGACAGGTAAATTTGTAACAAAGTGGGGAGGACAAGGATCTAGTACAGGTCAATTTCTACTTCCACAGGGTGTGGCAGTAGATCCTAGTGGAGATGTGTATGTTGTAGATACAGGAAATAGTAGAATTGAAAAATTTGATGGCAATGGTACATATCTATTAAGTATAGGACAGAGTGGATTGGGAGACGGTCAATTTCTTTCTCCACGTGCGATTGCTGCAGATTCACAAGGAGGTATCTATGTATCTGACTCGGGAGGAAACAAGATAGAAAAGTTTACCGAAGATGGTGTCTTTTTACAATCTTTTAGTGCTTCAACTGGAGCTAATCTTCAAACTCCTCTTGGCATATCAATAGACAAATCTGGAAATATCTATGTTGCAGACAGTGGAAATAATAGAATTGTAGAATTGGATAGTAACGGTCATACTGTTACATCGTGGGGAAGTCAAGGTACTGGCGCTGATTACTTTGATAATCCTAGAGCAACTGCTGTTGATTCAAATGGAAATGTCTTTGTTGTAGATTCAAACAATAATAGAATTCAGAAATTTGTCCAAGATTCTACTCCAACTGTTGCATCATCAACACAAACTGTTAACCAAACTCAGATAACTAATACAACACAACAAGTTACAGTTACTCAAAATACTACTCAGGTAAATACAA
This sequence comes from uncultured Nitrosopumilaceae archaeon, assembly GCA_964636595.1. GTDB lineage: Archaea > Thermoproteota > Nitrososphaeria > Nitrososphaerales > Nitrosopumilaceae > Nitrosotalea. The sequence continues at coordinate 19,978 of CAZWSG010000013.1, read as the reverse complement.
CTAAAATCTTAGATCCAAATGATCATACTCCTCCGTCTATTACTGCTCCTTCAGACATAACAATTGAAGCAACTGGAATCTTGACACCTGTCTCAATTGGACAAGCTACTGGAACAGACAACAGTGGTATTGCTTCTATTACAAGTAATGCTCCATCAAAATTCCCATTGGGTATTACTATGATTACATGGACAGCAATTGATAATGGCGGTAATGTAGCAAAGGTTGTTCAAAAGATTACTGTAGTAGATACTACACCTCCAGTGTTGACAGCACCTCAGCCTGTGACAGTTGAAGCAACAACTCCAGATCACAATTCTGTGGATCTTGGACTACCGGCAGTAAATGATGCAGTTGGCGTGGAATCTGTCACAAATGATGCTCCTCCGTACTTTTCAATTGGTAAAACAACTGTAACATGGAAGGCACTAGATACATCTGGAAATGCTGTAACGGCAACACAAGTTGTGACAGTCAAGGATACTACTCCTCCGGTAATTCATGCTCCTTCTAGCATAACACAAGAAGCAACTAGTCCATCTGCTAATGCTGTGAACCTTGGAAATGCTACCGTTACTGATAACGGGTTGATACAATCTGTCACAAATAATGCTCCCTCAACATTTCCACTAGGTAAGACCACCATAACTTGGACTGCTACTGATCAATCTGGAAATTCCGCAACCGCAACACAAGTAGTAACTATTGTAGATACTACATCTCCAAAAATTTCTCCACCACCAGCTGTAACTTTTGAGGCAACTTCTCTTGACAATAATACTGTTCCACTTGGAAATGCTACAGTTACTGATAATGGAATATTAAATTCACTTACCAACAATGCATCAAAGACATTCCCACTAGGAAAAACTACTGTACTATGGATTGCAACTGATGCATCTGGCAACAAGGCAAATGGCACCCAAGTAGTTGACGTAGTTCATACAACTCCACCAAAACTAACCGTTCCAGCTAATGTCACCTTTGAAGCTACATCACTAAAAGACAATCTAGTTCCAATTGGTAATGCTACTGCAACTGATATTCAACAAGTTACAATAACCAACAACGCATCAAGTACATTCCCACTAGGTAAGACTAGCATTCTATGGATTGCAACTGATGCATCTGGCAACAAGGCAAATGGTACCCAAGTAGTAAATGTAGTTGATACTACAGCACCAAAGATAACTGCACCAACAAATATGGTTGTAGAAGCAACATCATTGGACAATAACACTATATCATTGAGTAATCCTGATGTAGTTGATCTTCAACCAATTACAATTACAAATAATGCTCCAAAAGAATTTTCACTGGGATCTACTACTGTAATATGGAATGTGGTAGATGCATCTGGCAACAAAGCAAATGCTACACAAATTATTACTGTGAAAGATACTACATCTCCAAAAATTACTGCACCTGCAAATATCGAAATAAAAGCAACATCTCTTGCAAATAATGTCGTTCCTTTGATTAATGCAACAACATCTGATAACGTTGCTGTAGTCTCACTTACCAACAATGCATCAAAGACATTCCCACTTGGCAAAACTACTGTATTATGGGTAGCAACTGATGAAGCAGGTAACAAGGCAAATGCTACACAAATAATTGACGTAGAAAACACAACACCTCCACAACTAACAATTCCAGCAGGTATTACCTTTGAAGCAACTTCACTTAACAATAACACTATACCGATTGGCAATGCTACTGCAACTGACATAGAACCGGTAACCATCACAAACAATGCTCCAAAAATATTCCCGCTAGGAAAAACTACTGTACTATGGATTGCAACTGATGCATCTGGCAACAAGGCAAATGGCACCCAAGTAGTTGACGTAGTTCATACAACTCCACCAAAACTAACCGTTCCAGCTAATGTCACCTTTGAAGCTACATCACTAAAAGACAATCTAGTTCCAATTGGTAATGCTACTGCAACTGATATTCAACAAGTTACAATAACCAACAACGCATCAAGTACATTCCCACTAGGTAAGACTAGCATTCTATGGATTGCAACTGATGCATCTGGCAACAAGGCAAATGGCACCCAAGTAGTAAATGTAGTGGATACTACAGCGCCTAAACTGGTAATTCCAGCAGGCATTACTTTTGCAGCAACCTCTCTTGTCAATAATACTATTCCACTTGGAGCTCCAACTGTAGTAGATATTGAACAAGTCACGGTCACAAATAATGCACCAAAACAATTTCCGATTGGACTAACTACTGTAATGTGGACTGCTAAAGATGCATCTGGTAATATATCAAATGGCACTCAAACTGTTCTGGTACAAAACATTACTCCACCAAAACTAACCGTTCCAGCTAATGTCACCTTTGAAGCTACATCACTAAAAGACAATCTAGTTCCAATTGGTAATGCTACTGCAACTGATATTCAACAAGTTACAATAACCAACAACGCATCAAGTACATTCCCACTAGGTAAGACTAGCATTCTATGGATTGCAACTGATGCATCTGGCAACAAGGCAAATGGCACCCAAGTAGTAAATGTAGTGGATACTACGGCACCAAAGATAACCGCACCTGCTCAAGTTAATGTGGTAGCAAAATCAATTTCTGATAATTCTGTATCAATAGGAAATGCTACTACAAGTGATGACATCAAGTTGATCTCACTTACCAACAATGCATCAAAGACATTCCCACTTGGCAAAACTACTGTATTATGGGTAGCAACTGATGAAGCAGGTAACAAGGCAAATGCTACACAAATAATTGACGTAGAAAACACAACACCTCCACAACTAACAATTCCAGCAGGTATTACCTTTGAAGCAACTTCACTTAACAATAACACTATACCGATTGGCAATGCTACTGCAACTGACATAGAACCGGTAACCATCACAAACAATGCTCCAAAAATATTCCCGCTAGGAAAAACTACTGTACTATGGATTGCAACTGATGCATCTGGCAACAAGGCAAATGGCACCCAAGTAGTTGACGTAGTTCATACAACTCCACCAAAACTAACCGTTCCAGCTAATGTCACCTTTGAAGCTACATCACTTGACAACAATACTGTATCACTAGCTCAGCCTAGTGTAATTGACATAGAACCGGTAACCATCACAAACAATGCCCCAAAAACATTCCCACTAGGTAAGACTAGTGTATTATGGGTAGCAGCAGATACATCTGGTAATCAAGCAAATACTACACAAATAGTTGATGTACAAAACATTACTCCACCAAAACTAACCGTTCCAGCTAATGTCACCTTTGAAGCTACATCACTAAAAGACAATCTAGTTCCAATTGGTAATGCTACTGCAACTGATATTCAACAAGTTACAATAACCAACAACGCATCAAGTACATTCCCACTAGGTAAGACTAGCATTCTATGGATTGCAACTGATGCATCTGGCAACAAGGCAAATGGTACCCAAGTAGTAAATGTAGTTGATACTACGGCACCAAAGATAACCGCACCGCATAATATTATCGTAAATGCCACAAGTTCTACAGGAACTCATGTTGACATTGGAAACTTGACATCTAGTGATAATGTCCAAGTAGTTACAATTTCAAACAATGCTCCTACATCATTCCAGTTTGGAAATACTACAATAGTTTGGACTGCAAAAGATGAAGCAGGAAATACCATGAATGCAACCCAAGTAGTTCAAGTTGTTGACAGATCACCTCCACAACTAACAATTCCAGCAGATGTAGTAACTGATGCAACAGCCTTCCAAACACCTCTTGTGATAGGAAATGCTAATGGTACTGGAATAATTGATACTTCACCAAAAATAACAAGTAATTCTACTGGATTATTCCATATTGGTAAAACAACAGTACAATGGACTGCAACTGACAAATTTGGTAATGAAAAAACACTCGATCAAACTGTTACCATACTTGCATGTGGAAAACCATCTTCTGACTACAACTTGGTAATGGGAACGAATAACACTGACACATTAACTGGTTCTACGGTGCCTAACTTGATAATTGGTCTAGGGGGTAATGATATAATCCATGAGGGTCCCGCTGGTGACTGTGTAATTGCTGGAGATGGTAACAATATTGTATATGCTGGAAATGGTACCAATACCATTTACGCAGGCAATGGTGACAACATCATCAAAGGAGGAAATGGAAACATGCAGGTGTTTGCAGGTACTGGAAGCAACATGATCCAGGGTGGAAGCGGACAGAACACTTGTAGTCTTGGCAATCCTGCAAAAGATCTAGTTACAAACTGTCTGGTCAAACTTCGCTAAATTTTTAACAAAACACTATTTTTCATATAGGTTATAATTACAATTAGTTCATTTTCTATGTAAATGACAAGTTCCAAGAACCTGTTTTCGCGTGCAAAAAAAATCATACCTTCTGGTATAAACAGTCCAGTAAGGTATTATGATCCGTATCCCTTCTTTGTAAAAAAAGCCAAAGGTAGCATATTGTGGGATGTGGATGGGAAACATTATCTTGATTACTGTAATGCCTATGGTGCTTTACTTCTTGGACATGGAAGAAAAGAAATAATTTCCGATGTAAAAAGACAGCTTACAAAGGGAACTCTTTACTGTACTCCAACTGCAATTGAAGTGGATCTCTCTGAATTAATATCTAAAAATTTTCCGTCTATGCAAAAGGTACGTCTAGTTAATACTGGTAGTGAAGCGACTATGACAGCTATTAGGTTAGCTAGAGGATTTACAAAAAAGAAAAAAATAATAAAATTTGAAGGATGCTATCATGGTGCGCATGATTATGTTTTAGTCAAGGCTGGTTCTGGAGCTGCACACATTGGCATGTCTGTTTCTGAAGGAAGTTTAGATGAAGTTTCAAAAAATACTCTAGTCGTCCAGTATAACAACTCGCAAGAATTACAATCATTGTTAGAAAAGGAGGATGATGTGGCAGCAGTAATTGTAGAACCTGTTCTTGCAAATATGGGATTGGTATTGCCTGAAAAGAATTTTTTAAATGATTTACGAAAAATAACCTCAGAGAAAAATATTATATTAATTTTTGATGAAGTAGTTACAGGATTTAGAATGTCTCCTGGCGGAGCTCAAAAATATTTCTCAATACAACCTGATATTACTACACTTGGCAAGGCTCTTGGAAATGGTTTTCCTATTGCTGCAGTGGGCGGAAAAAGCGAGATAATGGATATGCTATCTCCTGAAGGTAAGGTGTACCAAGCAAGCACGTATGCAGGAAACCCAGTATCTGTCTCTGCTGGAATATCTTCTATCAAAACTATGAATAAACTCCAGTTAAAATTATATCCAAAACTTGAAAAGAATTGCACTAGATTGGTTTCTGCAATACGTGATTTAGCATCAGATATGAAAATTCCTCATCAGATTAATTCTATTTCATCCATGTTTCAGATATTTTTTACAGATGAACAAGTTGTAGATTATTCTTCTGCAAAAAAAGCAAATATGACAAAATTCAAAAAGCTATTTGAAGTGTTGCTTCAAAATGAAGTGTTTATTGCACCATCACAATTTGAAACAGTTTTTCTATCATATGCACATTCCAAAGATGATATGAAGAAAACAATCTCTGCTTACGAGAAAGCGTTACGGGCGATAAAATCATGAAATATATAATTGGAACTAGGGGTAGCCAACTTTCACTTACTCAGACAAATTGGGTCGTATCAGAAATTAAAAAAAAATCTCCTCAAACAGAGTTTGAAATAATCACAATCAAGACGCAAGGGGATACTGATGCCAGACCTCTTTTTACAATCAATCAAAAAGGAATATTTGAAAAAGAGATTGATAGGGCAGTGGCAGAAAAAAAAGTGGACTTTGCAGTACATAGTCTAAAAGATGTTCCTGCTGATCTGCCAGAAGATCTGATGTTGGCATGTGTTCCAAAAAGAGAGGAGGCAAATGATGTTTTTATAGCAAATGATGGCAGTACGTTGGACACAATAAAAAAGGGGGCACTCGTTGGCACAAGTAGCTTGAGAAGAGCAGTACAAATTACAAGAATTAGACCAGATGTCATAGTAAAACCAATTCGGGGTAACATTGAGACAAGAATACGAAAAGTCTATGATGGAGAATTTGATGGCGTAGTTTTGGCTCAGGCAGGAATCTCACGATTAGGTCTTGACGTAAAGTTCCAGAGGTTGCCTATGGATACATTTCCACCATCTCCTGGCCAAGGAGCACTTGGAATCGTATCACGAAAGGACAATGTCTCCTTGATTGAATTGCTCAAAAAAATCGAAGATTCAGAGACTCGTAATGCAGTGGAGGCAGAACGGTCTCTTTCTATGTTTGTTGATTCTGGATGTAGATTTCCAGTTGGAGCATTTGCTCACAAAGATAATGACCGTCTAAAATTAAAAGTAATAGTGTATTCAATAGATGGAAGCAAATCTATAATGGTGGAAAAAGATTCAGAGACAAGCAAGGCAAATGATCTCGGTAAACAAGTTGCAACAGAGCTCAGAGAAAAAGGAATTTCAGATATTGCAAAGAACTGGAGAGAAAAAGTAGAGGAGTGGAATAGCAAATGACTGGTAAAGTTTTCATTGTTGGTGCAGGTCCTGGAGATCCCAAACTTATCACACTAAAGGCAGTTGAATCTATAAAATCTGCAGATATTGTTCTCTATGACCGATTGGTAAGCAAAAAAATTGTTGCCATGATTCCAAAAAGAGCTGAAAAAATGTATGTTGGAAGAGATGTTGGTGATGATTACAAACATCAGAATACTACAAATGATCTAATGGTAAAATTTGCGAAAAAAAATAAAAATGTTGTACGACTAAAGGGTGGAGATCCTTTCATTTTTGGAAGGGGTGGAGAAGAGGCAGAATTTCTCCAAAAACACAAAATCAAATATGAAATAATTCCTGGTATAACATCAGGTATTGGCTCTGCAGCATATTCTGGAATTCCTCTCACACATAGAGAATATGCATCATCTGTAGTATTTGTAACAGGCCATGAAGATGCAAAGAAGACTGAAGGTGTAGTTGACTGGAAAAAACTTGCAAAAGCAGTAGATACCATAGTAATCATGATGGGACTGTCAAGACTTGATATTATATCCAAAAAATTGATCAGTGGTGGATTGAGCAAGAATACTCCTGTGGCGGTAATTCAAAATGGAACAACTGATGAACACCGAATGATAAAAGGTACTCTTTTGAACATATCTAAAAAGGTCAATGATGCAAAAATCAAACCTCCGACAATAGTAGTAGTTGGAAAGGTAGTAAATCTCTCTGATAAAATAGGGTGGAGATAATGATGCAGGGAAAAGTCATTGCTATTACCAGATCAAAAGAAGACTCGGAGGAATTTACTAAATTAGTATCTAATGCAAAAGCAAAAGCAATTTCGTTACCAACAATAGAACTTGTAAGCAAAGGAGATGGTATGGTAGATGAGTTTCTAGATGCCGTAAAAGTTGATGATCCAGACTATTCTGTTTTTATGAGTTCAAAGGCAGTCAAGCTTTTATTTGATACTGCAAAAAAAATTTCTAAATATGAAAAACTCCAACTTGCTGTTGCAAATACTACGGTAATTGCAGTGGGTCCAAAAACAAAAACTGCACTTGAATCTGAAGGTATTAGGGTGTCACATGTTCCAGAACGATTTTCATCAGTTGGAGTAGGAGAAGTTTTCACATTTCTTAATGCTGATGGAAAAAAAGTAATTGTCCCACGAAGTGGTGCATCAACTCCATTTCTTGCACAGCTTTTAAAAAAAATAGGACTCAAAGTAAAAGAAGTTTATCTATATGATGTCAAGTCATCTAGCGCATTATCTTATTGGACTGAATTTAAAGAACTTTTTTCACAAAATAAAGTGGATGGAATAATATTTACAAGCGCCTCTTCGGTACGAGCGTTTTTTGATATTATGTTGTCTGATGTGGATGAAAAAACTCTAAAAAATAATCTAGAAAAAACTACAATCATTGCTATTGGTCCATTTACGGCAGATGAGCTCAAAAAATTTAGTGTAAAACCATTCATAGCAGATGTACACACAGTACAAGGTGCAGTGGATGCCATCAAGAGTTGTTTTGCTAGGTGAGCAATTTTAATAACGACCAAATAATCAGAAATGACAGAAAACGACTTGAATCACATATCAAAGGAAATGTTATCTAAAACCCGTTCTCTTTCTATTGTCATTCCTACATATAATGAATCAAAAAATATTGTAAAGATGCTTGATTCATTACGTACTGCATTAACCCGAGAGATGAATGCTGAGATTATTGTAGTAGATGATAATTCTCCTGATGGTACAAGTCAAGCTGTTGAAGAATATGCAAAAAATTCTGAAAATGCTGGATATACTATCCAAATAATACGACGTGAGAACAAACGAGGTCTAAGCTCTGCCATTGTAACCGGTATAGAAAGTGCAAAAGGCGATGCCGTAGTTGTAATGGATAGTGACCTGTCTCATCCACCTCAGACTATACCACAAATGGTTGAAGAACTACAAAATCCTGATTGTGATATAGTTGTGGCATCACGATATGTGGATGGTGGTGGTGTTTCTGGATGGCCGTTTAAAAGAAAATTAATCAGTAAAGGTGCAACCAAAATTGCACAACATGGTCTTGGAATAAAAATAAAAGATCCCATGTCTGGGTTTTTTGCATTCAAACGTCATATTGTAAATAATATCAAATTTGATGCTATTGGATACAAGATACTGCTTGAAATTCTTGTCAAGGCAAAAGAGGCCAAAGTCAAAGAAATACCTTACACATTCATTAATCGTACAACTGGTTCAAGCAAGCTTGATTTCTCAGTAGGTGTTGGTTATTTACAATCAATATGGAAACTGTATCGATATGGTAAATCTGTCAAATCAAATGAGCGACGTACATCTGTTCATTTTCTCTCAAAGGCTGGGAGATTCTATACTGTCGGTGCATCTGGATTACTGGTAAATTATTTTGTATCTTTCATGTTTGGAGCGGTGCTTTCAAATCTTTGGTACATCTACGCTACAATGATAGGAATTTTCTTCTCCATGAGCTCAAACTTTGTACTAAATAAGATCTGGACATTTGAAGATAGAACATTTGAGCCAAAACGAACTCTAATGCAATATGGATTGTTCATGGGATTCAGTGGAATTGGTGCAGTCTTTCAATTGTTGATGGTGTATGGTCTTGTTGAACTTCGACACTTGAATTATTCCATTGCACTATTCTTGGCAGTTGCTATTGCATCAGTAGGAAATTTCCTTCTAAACAAAAAGTGGACTTTTCAAGAAAAAGTTTGGAGCTAAATCTCGTTCTAAATTTTTAGAATATCTTTTCTTAGCTGAACCTAATAGTTTTTTATTTAATTTTTTTATTTTGATCTCATTTAGCTTGGCCTACTCCGCTATACAAGTATGAAGAGGGGTGTAACTTTTTTATAACATAACGGGGTTATGTGGTATATGACTTCTGAAAACCTCAATATGGATTATAGTAAATATGATTTCAAAGACTCTACTGAAATGTATATTTATACAAGTAAAAAGGGTCTATCAAAGGAAGTCGTCGAAGAAATTAGCCGAATGAAGGGTGAGCCACAATGGATGTTGGACTTTAGACTTCGTTCATATGACATCTTTATGAAAAAACCAATGCCAAATTGGGGAGGTTCGCTGAGCCAAATTGATTTTAACAATATCTATTATTATGCAAAAGCTTCTGAAAAAACAGAAAAAGATTGGGATAATGTTCCATCTGAAGTAAAAGCAACATTTGATAAATTAGGGATTCCTGAAGCAGAAAAGAAATTCCTCGCAGGTGTAGGTGCACAATATGAATCCGAAGTTGTCTATCATAGTTTGAGGGAAGATCTTGCAAAACAAGGCGTATTATTTTTAGATACTGATACTGCTCTAAAAGAACATCCTGAAGTATTCAAAAAATATTTCGGCAAAGTAATTCCACCGGAGGACAACAAATTTGCAGCACTTAACAGTGCCGTGTGGAGTGGAGGATCGTTCATCTATGTTCCAAAAGGAGTTAAGGTAGATCTTCCATTACAAGCATACTTTAGAATTAACAAGGAAAACATCGGTCAGTTTGAAAGAACACTCATCATTGCAGATGAAGGTGCGGAAGTACATTACATAGAAGGATGCACCGCACCAGTATATTCTTCAGAATCACTACATTCTGCAGTTGTAGAATTAATTGCAATGAAAGGTGCAAAACTGAGGTACACTACAATTCAAAATTGGAGTAATGATGTCTATAATTTAGTTACAAAGAGAGCATATGCATACGAGGGTGCACGTGTAGAATGGATTGATGGAAACATTGGAAGCAAACTGACAATGAAATATCCTGGAATCTATCTCATGGGACAACGCGCTCACGGTGAAACACTTTCTATTGCATTTGCTGGTAAGAATCAACATCAGGATACTGGTGCAAAAATGGTTCATCTTGCTCCACATACTACATCTAGAACAACATCAAAGTCCGTTAGCAAAAGTGATGGTAGAACAACATACAGAGGTCTCTTACATGTAGCAAAAGGTGCTACTGATGTCAAGGCATCGGTCAGATGTGATGCATTATTGTTAGATGATATTTCAAAGACTGATACTTATCCATACATGGAAATTAATCAAGAAGATGCAACAGTAACTCATGAAGCTACTGTTGGAAAAATAGGTGATGAACAAATCTTTTACCTAATGACAAGAGGATTCACTGAAGAAGAAGCACTCACACTTATTGTGAATGGATTCATAGAACCATTTACCAAAGAGCTCCCAATGGAATATGCTGTAGAGCTTAACAGACTGATTAAGATGGAAATGGATGGCTCAGTCGGCTAGTGTGCCGATTGTGTCAATTTGTGATGTAAAATGTCGTCTTTTGTTCTCTCTAAACTTGGCTCTAGTCATATAGAAGAAATTTCTGAAGCAAATAATGATCCTACATGGTTACGTGAATATCGCAAGAATGCTTTTACAATATTTCAACAACTTCCTCCTGAAGTCTCTCCTCTTTACAACAAGTATACTGATGCAAACAAAATGGATCCAGAACAGATTACATTCTCCCTGAGCTCTGATAGTACAATTCCAGATTTTGTAAAAGATAGACTAGTAGAAATTGGTGATAATCCAAGTATTGTTCAAATTGGTACCAACATAAACAAAATACACATTCCATCTGAATTAAAAGAGAAAGGTCTTGTAATGTGTTCTATTCAAGATGCAATCAAAAACCATGGTGATAAAATAAAAAAATCATTTGAACAAACAGATGCAAAGAGAGACAAGTATATTGCACTAAATAATGCATTTTTCAACTCTGGAATATTCATCTATGTTCCACGAAATCTTGTTTTGGAAAAAACAATACATCTAGTGTCGTCACTTTCACTAGATCAGACTTCTACAATATCACGTAATGTTCTAATCGCAGAGGATAGTAGCAAAGCCTCTATTGTTCAGGAAATCTATGCACCTACTGCAGCAAAACAACAAGCATATCTTGAATTATTGGATGCTTCAATCAGTCCTAACAGTCAATTTGATCTAGTTACATTACAGGCAATGGATGAAACAGCAGTCAATTTTTCTTCCAGAATGGCAAGAATAGATCGTGATGGACGAATGAATTGGTATCTTGGATTATTTGGTTCTCATCTCTCACGATATAAAGTGGATAATTTCCTTAATGGTCAGGGCGCAACTGCACAAGATACTGAGGTAGTTTTTGGAAACAAGAACCAATCATATGATCTTGCATCAAATCTAATTCATAATGCACCCTCTACAGTTGGCCGAGTCTTGGAAAAATCTGTTCTCAAGGATACCGCAAAGTCTCTCTTTAAAGGAATGATACGAATAGAAAAAGATGCACACCATGCAGAATCATATCTTTCAGGACATTCTATTCTGCTTGACAAGGGAGCAAAATCTGATTCTATACCTGGACTTGAAATATTTACAAATGATGTCAAGGCAACACACTCTGCATCAGTAGCACAAATGGATGAAGAACAAATCTTTTATCTTGCTACTCGATGTTTGAGTAAATCTGATGCTCAGAAAATAATTGTAGAAGGATTTCTTGAACCGCTTTCAAGAAAAATGTCATACCAAGTTCGTGCATGGATAAGTTATTTGATAGATTCCAAATGGGCAGGACGTAATCTCACTATTAAGACTGATGAACAACTCAAGGCTATGCTTGAAGTCGAGGAAACAAGATACCGCGAGACTGACACATTTGAAAGCCATTACAAGTATAGGTGAGATCTTTGTCTAAATGGATTGCTGTTTGTAAAACAAGTCAACTAAAAAAAGGTGAAATGCTTGATTTTGATCATGAATCTAAAAAAATTCTAATTGCAAACCTTGATGGTAAAATATGTGCATCTGACAGAATTTGTACTCATGCAGATGCCGACCTTTCTACTGGAATATTAACAGAAGATGGAGTCACCTGTCCACTACATCTGTCTACATTTAATCTAAAAACAGGTGTACCAGAAAACCTTCCAGCTGAAATACCGCTAAAAATCTACAATGTTAAAATAGAACAAAATGAAATCTACATTGAGGTAAACTAGTTTGCAAACAAGTTTCATAAATATAGAAAACATTCGAAATGACTTTCCCATTCTAAAACGAATGGTACACAAAGACAAACCGCTTGTCTATCTTGATAATGCTGCAACTACACAAAAGCCACTTCAAGTAATTGAGGCCATTAGTAACTATTACTTAAATTATAATTCTAATATTCACAGAGCTGTTCATGAGCTTGCTGAAGAAGCAACACTTGCATATGAGGCAACAAGAGATAAGGTAGCTAAATTCATCAATGTACAAAAACGTGAAGAAATTGTTTTTGTAAGAGGAACAACTGAGGCAATCAATCTTGTTGCTTATGCATGGGGAAGACAAAACATCAACAAAGATGACATCATAGTAACTACAGAATACGAGCATCACAGTAATATCGTTCCATGGCAACTTTTAGCAAAAGAAAGAGGTGCAAAACTAGAGTATATTGGAGTAGATGACAACGGTGAACTAATCCTTGATCATTTGGATGCATATCTTAAGACCGGTAAAGTAAAGATTGTAGTATTTAGTCAAATGTCCAATGTTCTTGGAACAATAACAAACTCTGAAGAAATCGTCAAGAGATCAAAAGCTCATGGTGCACGAGTGTTAATAGATGGAGCACAATCAGTTCCACATCTTAAAGTGGACCTGCAAAAACTTGACTGTGACTTTTTTGCCTTTTCTGCACACAAGATGCTTGGTCCAACTGGAGTTGGAGTTCTCTGGGCGAAAAAAGAATTACTTCAAGAAATGATTCCCTTCAATGGTGGAGGAGACATGATAAGAGAGGTACACAAGTACGAAACTACTTGGAATGATCTTCCGTACAAGTTTGAAGCTGGTACTCCAAACATTGCAGATGTTATAGGCTTTGGTGCAGCACTAGATTATCTTGATAAAATAGGTATGGACAAAGTAAGAGAACATGAAATGGAATTGACAAAATATGCACTTGACAAACTTTCGCAAATGAAAGGAATTGTATTGTATGGTCCAAAGGATGTAACAAAAAGAGGTGGTGTAATATCTTTCAATCTTGGAGATATTCATCCACATGATCTTGCTACTATAATTGATGAAGATGGAATTGCTATTCGTTCTGGTCACCACTGTGCACAAGTATTGATGGAACGACTTGATGTGTCTGCAACATCTCGCGCAAGCTTTTATATCTATAATACAAAAGAAGAGGTAGATGTTTTTATCAAGTCACTTAATCGAGCAAAGGAGCTGTTCAAGCTATGAGTAGTGCAGATATTTACAGAGAAATTATTCTTGATTACTATAGAAATCCACGAAACTATGGAAAGATACAGGATCCTGACATTGCACAGAGGGATAGTAATCCTCTATGTGGCGATGAGCTAGAAATGCATCTTAACATAAAAGATGACAAGGTTGCAGATGTAAAATTTACAGGAAAAGGCTGTGCCATAAGTCAAGCAAGTGCATCAATGCTTACAGAACTCATCTTGGGCAAGGATTTTGAATATGTCAAAAAACTCACAAAAGAAGATATTCTAGATAATCTCGGTCTGCATGATCTTGGACCTGCCAGAATAAAATGTGCCTTGTTATCATTGAAGGTTCTAAAATCTGGTCTCTATTCTTATCTTATTGACAAACTACATGATACAGCATCTGCAGACAAGATAAAAGAAGAATCCTCGGGTCTTTACTAAATTGTCTATCTCAAATGCAGTACTACCTCTTCAGATTAGAAAAATTATCTTTGAAAAATTCAATGATACAAATGTTAGATTTACAAATGATGAAATCCTTGAACTGCTAAAAACTAGTGGTCTTGATAGTTCTGTAACAATTGATGATGTTGAACAATATTTTAACCAATTACGAGATGCTGGATTAATACGACAGATTGCCCAGAACTTTACCACAAACCACTACAAACTCTTTGATGTGGTAGAAAAAATCAAATGCAATTCATGCAACCAAGAAGTTTACTTGGGAAAACTAGAACCACGAATCTGTCCGAATTCTGAATGCAAGGCAACTCTTTAGATGTTATATCAAAACTGAAATTCAAAGACTGGATTATACTATCTTCTGTACTCTGCCTATCTTGCCGTTTTGTAGTTCTACTTTGATTCCATGGGGATGAAAACTGCTTGAAGTAAGAATTCGTTTTACTATACCATCAGTTAGTTTACCAGTACGCTGATCTTGTTTTTGTACTATTGATACTGTGATTCCTATCTTGATTTTGTCTCTTACAGGTATGTTCTCCAACTCGAGTCACATGTACTCTATTTAGAACGATATCTTGTAGCTGCTTCTTCTAATGCCTGAATCATTGGTAACTTTACACCTGTGAGGTATAGTACTAGTGCGCCACCTGCAGTGCTTATGTGGTTTATTTTTTCTGCAAGACCATATCTTTTCAATGCTGCAGTAAGATGTCCACCACTTACAATTGTAGTTGCAAATGAATTTGCTACTCCTTTGAGAAGTGATTCTGTTCCAAATTTGAAATTCTCATTTTCAAAAAATCCTGCAGGTCCACTCATAAATACAGTTCCTGCACTCTGGATTGATTTTAGGTAATAATCAACTGATTTTGGACCCAAATCAAATATTCTCTCGCCTTTTGCAAGTTCACGGACATCCATTTCTTCTCTTTTTCCATTTCTTTCAACTGCAATGTCTACTGGAACTGAAAATACGTCTGGATATTCACCAATCAAGGCATGGGCCTTTGAGACCACCTCTTCTTCTCTTTTGATTCCCAAGGGGAACTTTATTCTTCCTTGGGCTCTTAGAAAGACATTAGCAATAACTCCTGTAAGAAGAACTTGGTCTGCTCTACCGTTTTGGATCAACTCCTTTATTGCCTCCAGCCTGTCAACTACCTTCGAGCCTCCAAGTACAACCACATGTGGTCCCTTGGCAACCGTCATTATTTCGTCTAATTTTCTGACTTCACGTTCTACTAACTTTCCTGCACATGATGGAAGAACATGTGCAAAACCGATTATTGATGGATGTGATCTGTGTGAGCTTGGAAACGAATCAAGTACACAAATATCAAATAATTTTGAAAGTCTTTGCACCATTATTGTTTTAGATGCATCAGACGCAGAGAATTCATAATTTTCCTCTGCGCATAGTCTAAGGTTATCAAGTAATATAATGTCACCATCTTTCATGTTTTTAATTTCTCTTTGTGCCTCTGAGCCAATCACGTCTTCAATGTATTTTATTTTGCGGCCAAGTATCTGTTCTAATACCTTTGCATGTTTTTCCATTCCAGTGTAGTCGTTGTTACCAACTCTTCCCTGATGTGAGCCGATCACTACTTTGGCACCCTCTAGATCTTTGAGAGATTCAGTAGATTCTCGAATTCTGCTTGTCTCAATTATGTCCATTGTGACAGGATCAATGGGACAGTTCATGTCTACTCTAAGAAATACTGTCTTACTCTTTGTATCAAAATCACTGATCGTTAATATTCTCAATATCGTTTCTATCTTTAGATGTGGTTAAAATCTTTTAGTCACTATCTTGTACCTGTAACTTTTTGATCGATCTTTTTTCATTTGATGTTATGTTCCTAAATGTATGTTAAACTAGTCTTGATCCAAGTCTTGTCAAGGATTGGATCACTTTAGGTTGAGCAATCATATACCATGTTTGAATTTTTAGAAACCGTGGATATTTGGAGGGTGTCAGACTGGTTGTGATCGTACAAGACACATCCACGGTTTCTAGACTATGTGTATCTTTACTGGATAAAAAACAAGATATGATTATCATTTTGCGATAAACAAAACATGTCAAATCTATGCTATACTGGTTGTCGATAATAAAACAAAAATGAAAGATGAGCAATCTGATTTTAATATGGTAACATCAAGCATTGGTTAGATGTTTGCATCTGGGAGACAGTTTCATTGCAGAATGTAATCTTTGATGTACGAAGCAGGGCATTTTTCTTGCTATTGTTGGCTTTTTTGATTCTGCTCTATCTGGATGTTGCAAAAATAGCACTTGTGTCTGATGCAGGATTTGAAACAACGCTTTCAAAACTTGTGGGAAATCACGTCATAGACCTAACAATGGATGTGTTTACAGAACTTGGATGGGTTTTGTATCCGATATTTGTCAGCATTGTGTTGTTTATAATGAAAAGAACAAGGCGTCTTGGATTGATACTACTTCTTTCTTTGTTGATAGGTACCATGGTTGCATCGTACATGAGATGCTATACTGGATATGAAAAGCCAGCACTTGATTTTATCGGCGCTCACTTGGCAATCAAATCTGGCGCAGATGTAAGTGTACCATGTGTTATAGAAGGTACTTTTCCTGCTGGGGATACAGTGAGAACCACGATATTTGCATTTATCATCGGATATGCCTTGTCTAAAAGATTTCCACGTGGTTGCTATCTTTTATGGGTATATCCTGCAGTGGTATCCATAAGCAGATTGTATCTGTTGCAAGAGTATCCATCAACTATAATTGCTGGTGTAATCTTTGGAATATTGATTGCAAATATAATTTCCAAAAAATTAAAAATAGAACTTATCTTTGACAAGTCAAAATCCTAATTCTTCCATGACCTTGGAGCTTATCAGAACCATTGCATAATGATCTGTATCAAAACTGTATATCCAATATCTTACATCGCGTTCTTGTTTTGCTTTTCTCAATCCAAAATTGAGCTCATTCATAATTGTAAAACCAATTTTTTTTGCAGATTTTTGTTCCTTTGTCATTATGATCCTAAATGCACCTTTCTGTACTGAAAAACCAAGTCTTATCATTTGTTCAGCAAGATCGGGAGCCTTTCGTTCATCTTCGATCTGAAATGAATGAGCTATTGGCAGTTGTGATGGATGAAAATCCATGATTTCCATGTACACTTGCTAAATAAAATCTACTTGGTGATACTTGCGATATCTCAAAATTTCGCTAAAAAGATCAAAAATATGTTAAAAATTTTAACTCATATGTCAAATACTGATCATAACAAAAACTTAATCGATTACAAAGGCTCATTATCGCATGGCATCACTTGAGACGCTTGTAAAATCCTACGGTGTGAAAAAAATGGCAGTATCCAAATTACGAAAACAGGTTGAAAATAAACTAAAAGAGGCTGTTTCTACAAAACGAAGATCATCATCTGGCCTTGTTGCCTTGGAAAAGAAGAAAGAAGACTTGACTAGGGCTAGAGACCATGCATCTCAACTCCTAAATCAGCACCTTTCTCAAAAAGCAAGCATTGAGAGGCTCAAGATTGCAGCAGAAGAGAGGCTACGCCATGAGCAGGATGCAAAAGACCAGGTGACCCAACAAAGTGAATATGGGTCTGAAGACAAAAATTCTGTAGTTGAAAGGCTCAAGTATATTGATGAAAAAATAGCAGAATTACATTCTGAATTAAAAGAAAGAGAATCTGGTCATACTAGACTTGATAAAGCAATAGAGTCCGGTGAAAAAGAAAAGGCCAAGATTGAAGGTTTACTAAAAAAACAAGGTCACACAAAACCTGCTTTGATTGAACAACTAAAATCTTCTACCAAAGCAGAATCTGTCTTAAGACCGAAATTTGAATCTCTTCTAAAACTTGAAGCACAGGCAAGCAACGCATTGGTAACAGTACAAAAGAAACTGGCAGAAATTGCAGCCCAGAGAAGAAAGAAGATGGCAGCACTTGCTGCTGTGAAACGAAAAAGAATGGCAGCACTTGCAGCTCAGAGGAGAAAAAGCAATGCACGAAAACTAGCCTTGGCAAAAGCAAAAAAAGCAAAGGCAAAAAAGACAAAACAAAAACCTGCTAAAACTGCAAAACACAAGACTCGCTCAAAAAAAGCATCAAGAAAAAAAGTGACAAAACCTAAAAGAAAAACAACCAAAACTTCTAAACGAAAAGCAACAAAGAAAAAACCTCGACGCAAGTAGAAATTACACGCTTCATTAATATTGAATTAATTTTTTCGTAACGATGTTGTCTCTTCCTCAACGTATTACTGTAGAAATTACTGAAATACCAGTTCTTAAAAATCCGACTCTCATTTGCGGATTTCCTGGAAGTGGATATGTTGGCAAGCTTGCAGTTGATCATATGATTGAAGAACTAAAGGCAATTCCGTTTGCAAGCATGTTTTCATCATCTTTTCCTCCTCAAGTGTTGATTCAACCTGATGGAACAGCAGATCTTATGAAAAATATTTTTTACTATTACAAAGGAAGTTCAAGTGATCTTGTTCTGTTAAGTGGGGATGCACAGCCTGTAACTCCTGAAAATGAGTATGAGATGGCTGAAGAAATTGTAAAAATCTGTGATAAACTTGGAATAAAGACAATCTATACACTTGCTGCATACATTACAGGGACTTTTTCTAAAACTCCACGAGTTTATGGTACAAGTACAATTCAAAAAATTGTAGATGGCTTTCAAACCTATGGCATATCAACTATGAATAGTGGAAGCATTACTGGAATGAATGGCCTAATCATTGGTGTGGGAAAAAGAAAAGAAATAACTGGAATTTGTTTGCTTGGAGAAACATCTGGATATGTTATAGATGCCAAGGCATCTCAAATTGTACTTGAAACATTATCCAAGATGTTGAATCTTAAACTTGACTTGACAGGTATTATAAAAAAAGCCCAGGATACAGAACATCTAGTAAAGACAATCGAAGAGCAAATGAGACAAAAATCTGGAGGGGATTCACTTCCAATGCCACAACATAATAAAAAACTAGGATACATTAGTTAGATATGAAAAAACGTGGACCAATAATTGCAATTGCAGGAGCAGTCATGATTGCAATGGCTGCGTCTATTGCGTATTCTGTAATGCCTAAAATGTCGTCTGGTGATACCGGGGCAGATTTTTTTCCGTCACCAGAAAGCCTGTTTGATAGCGTATCTGATAAAATAGAGATTGATGCAGGAAATGTATACACTTTTTCACATACTATGAACGCTGCGCAGGTGCCATTGATGTGGGGAGTTCATGTTACAGATTATAATCCAGATGATGTTGTGGGGATATCTATAACGAATATCTTTGGAGACAAGTTTGGCTCGTTTGTAGACAATGATCCAATTTTTATAAAATCATTTAATGTGCCAAAAGCAGATACCTATAACTTTAACATTGCAAACAATGGCAAGGAACCAATTACAGTAGTGATGCTATTTACAGAAAATCCTGAGCAGTCAAAGGCATTGACTGATCCTAATTCACCATTTGTCAAAAACATACTGCCATTGGCTGAAGCCGGTTTCTTGTTAATTATTGGAGTTGTCGTGATAATATCTGGCGCAATACTTAGCGTACTAGATTGGAGAAAGGGAAAGAATCAGTCTAGTGGTAGATATATCTAAAA